>CAZPVX010000036.1:0-41802 GCA_964590135.1 uncultured Anaerolineae bacterium
GACTTCCTCTGCCGCAAACCGTCTGCTAGTCTGGTTTTCACTCGGCGCTTTGTTGCTCTCCCTTCCCTTGATGGTGAATATCGTTGGCCGCATTCAGGCGCAGGCACGCCTGCAGGTCGAGGTCAACCGAGTTTCCCAAACCATCCAGGCAGATGAAAAAAAACTCAAGGGGTTGAATAATGCGCTGGCGCACGCCAAGAGCGATGCGTTTGTGGAAGAATGGGCGCGTGTCCGCGCGCGCTGGGGCAGGGACGGCGAAACTGTCGTCGTGCCTCCCGCATCTGGTGAAGTCGCCCGCCTGTGGTGGGAAGACTTTCTCAGGTGATGCGCAATTGCGCATCTCTGTTACGATTCACTGGTATATCTGGAGGACTAATCATGTTTGGACGAGATCGTTCTGCCTCGCAGCAACAGCAGCAACAGCAACCGCCCACCCAGGGCAGCACTGTGAATGCTGGGCCGGCGCAGAATGTTAATCTTCAATCGCCACCCACCACTGCCAAGATCGAGACGGTGATTGGCCCAAATTGCCGGCTGACCGGCACATTGCAAAGCGATGGCGGCATCCGCATCGAGGGCGTGTTCGAGGGCAATTTGCAGACCACCGGCAATCTTGTCATCGCTGAGAGTGCAAAAGTCGTGGCCGAAGTGCAAGCCTACAATGTCACGGTGTCTGGTCAGGTGAAGGGCAACATCACCGCAAACAAGGTCGAGATCACCGAAAGCGGCAAGGTGTGGGGCGATCTGAACGTGAACAGCATGTTGCTGCACGAAGGCGCCTACCTGCGCGGCAGCACCAATATGGCTGGCGACGTGGAGCCGCCGGCGTTTGAACCTCCCCGCATCGCAGCGCCCAAGCCGATCGCCGCGATCGAGGGCGAATCTGAGTAGCAAGACTTTCAGTCTCCGGTGTCTGTTTGTGGCCCGGAGGCTTGTTTTTCCAGGCAGGACTTGCAAGAGTGGCGTTTGATTCGCTCTCTGCGTGTCCTGTTGACCTTGTCAAAAGCAAATGCTTACTGTTGCAGAAGTGGAGCGCATCGCGCAATTGGGCCGGCTTGCGTTGAGCGAGGACGAAAAGGCGCGCTATGCGAGGCAGCTTTCGGCGGTGCTGGACTATGCTGCCGAACTGGCGAACATCGAGGTCGAGGGCATTCCGCCGACGGCAAATGTGCTGGCGGTGCATGATGTGATGCGCGAGGGCGATCTGGTTGCCGGCTCGCTCGACCGCCGCGACGTGCTTGCCAACGCGCCCAGCACGGACGGCGAAAGCTTCATCGTGCAGGCCACGCTCGACAACGGGGAGTGAAGAATTCTGAATGCGGAGTTGCGAATTGACCTGTCAATTCAAGATCCAAAATTCACGATTCACGATTCACGATGCTCACCATTCACGAAACTCGCGAAAAATTGCGCCGGCGCGAAGTGTCATCTGTTGAAATCACGCAGGCGTATCTCGATCGCAGCTACAAGCACAACCCGCGCCTGAACGCCTACCTCACCATCACCGCTGAGCAGGCGCTGTCTATGGCGCGCGCGGCAGATGAGCGCATCGCCGGAGGCGAAGATACCCCGCTGCTCGGCGTGCCGATTGCCGTCAAGGATGTCTTCAGCACGAAGGACGCGCGCACCACCGCCGGCTCGAGAATTCTGCACAACTACACGCCGAAATACGACGCCACTGCCATCGGCAAGTTGCGCGCGCTCGGCGCGGTCTTCCTCGGCAAACTCAACTGCGACGAATTCGCGATGGGTTCCTCAACCGAGAACAGCGCCTATGGCGTGACGAAGAATCCGTGGGATGAGACGCGCGTGCCAGGCGGCTCATCGGGTGGCAGCGCGGCAGCTGTGGCGGCAGGTCTGTGTTGCGCTGCGCTTGGCACCGACACTGGCGGCAGCATCCGCCAGCCGGCGTCGCTGTGCGGCGTCACCGGCCTGAAAAATTCGTATGGTCGCATCTCGCGCTATGGCCTGATCGCCTTTGCCTCATCGCTCGACACTGTCGGTGCGCTGACGCAGGATGCGCGCGACGCTGCGATCATGCTGGCTGCGATGGAGGGCCGTGATCCACACGACTCCACATCGATCGACACCCAGCCGATCGATGTGGCTGCGCTCGAAAACGTTTCGCTGAAGGGCCTGCGCATCGGCGTGCCGCGCGAATACTTCATCGATGGCATGCAACCTGAGACCGAGCAAGCTGTTCGCGCCGGCATCGATGTCTTGAAGCAACTCGGCGCAGAGGCGCGCGAGATTGAATTGCCCAACACGTCGCTTGGCCTGCCGGTGTATTACCTGATCGCGCCGGCAGAGGCCTCGGCCAACCTCGCGCGCTTCGATGGTGCGAAATACGGCCTGCGGGTGCAAGGCGATGACCTGATTGACACGACGATGAAGACGCGTGGCGAGGGCTTCGGGCCGGAGGTGAAGCGCCGCATCATGCTCGGCACGTATGCCCTGAGCGCCGGCTACTATGATGCGTATTACATCCGCGCACAGAAGGTGCGCACGCTCATCAAGCGCGATTTTGAGCGCGCCTTCGCGCAGGTGGACGTGATCGCCGCGCCGGTTTCGCCGACCACCGCGTTCAAGATCGGCGAGAGGAGCGATGATCCACTCCAGATGTATCTTGCCGACGTGTTCACACTGACGGTAAGCCTGGCCGGCATCGCTGGCATCAGCGTGCCGTGCGGCTTCGACGCGAACCGCCTGCCGATCGGCCTGCAGTTGATCGGGCCAGCGTTTGGCGAGCAGCGCGTGTTGGAAACCGCGTGCGCTTTTCAGCAGATCACCGACTATCATCTGCAGAGACCGCTGCTCGATTAGCGCCAGTTGTGCTGGCATTGGTTGGTGGAGCGCGAGATCCAATTCAACTGCAAAAGGCAAAACACACCATGAATGTCATCATTCCGCTTGCCGGCTTCGGCACGCGCCTGCGTCCGCATACCTACAGCAAACCCAAGCCGCTGGTCAGCGTTGCCGGCAAACCCGTGCTCGGTCACATCCTCGACAAAGTGCAAGGCGAGTCGAAGGTCGACAAAGTCGTGTTCGTAGTCGGCTATCTCGGCGAGCAAATCGAGAAATACGTGAAGGGCGCGTATCCTGATTTGCAGGGCAGCTATGTGGAGCAAAAGGAGCTGAATGGGCAGGCGCCGGCTATTTTGCTGGCGAAGGAATACGTGGCCGGCCCGACGCTCATCGTATTTGTCGACACGCTGGCCGATGCTGATCTGACCGCCCTGGAGCACGAGCAGGCCGATGGTGTGATCTTCGTGAAGGAAGTGGATGACCCGCGCCGCTTCGGCGTGGTCAAGCAGGATGCGAATGGAACCATCACTGGTTTTGTGGAGAAGCCGGCGACGCTGGAAAACCGCCTTGCCGTGATTGGCATGTACTACGTGAAGGACGCCGCAAAATTGATGGCGGCGTGCGAGGAGCTGATGCAGCGCGGCACAAAGACGAAGAACGAATATTTTCTGGCCGACGCCTTCAACATCATGATCGAGCGCGGCGCGAAGCTGCGCGTGCAGGAGGTGAGCGTGTGGCTCGATTGCGGCACATCACAGGCGGTGCTGGACACGAACAAGCATCTGCTTGCCCATGGCCTGGACAACAGCGGTGAGTGGAAGAATGGTCACTGCGTGGTCGTGCCGCCGGTCTACATTCATCCCAGTGCGAAGATCGAGAACAGCGTGATTGGGCCAAATGCGAGCATCGGCGAGGACTGCCGCATCTCCAGCAGTGTGGTGCGCGACAGCATCGTGGAGGCCGGCGCTGAGGTGAGCGAGCACGTGCTGGCGAATTCGCTGATCGGCCGCGACGCCGTGTTGCGTGGCCGGCCGCGTCGCTTCAATGTCGGCGACAGCAGCGTCGTTGGCTTCGACGACGAAGAGGGTTGATACACACACTTCGCGGGTTTCAGAAGCCCGCGAAGTTTTTTATTGGATGCCTGACTCATTCCCCACGCTTGTCACCGAGCGCCTCATTCTCCGCCCGCTTTCGGTTGATGATGCAGCAGATTTGTTCCTTGTCTTCGGCGATGACGAAGTGATGCGCTACTGGGTGTCGCATCCGCATCGAACAGTCGAGCGCACACGCGAGGAAATCGCGCGCATGATATCGCCGGCGAACGCGCGCCAGTGGGCGATTTGCCTGAAGGAAGATCGTCGTGCCGCCGGCGTGTTCGGCTACCTCGGCAATGCCGGTGTGCCGGGCATCGGCTACATCTTGCGCCGCGACCTGTGGCAGCGTGGTTTTGGCAGCGAAGCGCTCAGGGCAGTTGTGGCGCATGGCTTCGAAACGATGGGTTACGAGCGCGTTGAATTGTGGATTCATGAGGACAACTCAGCCTCGCAGAGGCTGGCGACCAAGGTTGGCTTCAGACCAAAGGGCAGTTTCCGTTTGAAGTGGGAGCAGTTTGATGCGCCGCATGGGATGATCGTGTTTGGCTTGGAGCGCGCTCCGATTGCAGCAAAGTCACGCGCGATCTTTGATCGCGTCGAGCCGATCCTGGCGGCGCCGGATGTGCAGGCGGCTGCATCGTTCTATCGCGACAAGCTGGGCTTCACGATCGAATTTCTATATGGCACGCCGCCGTCGCATGCCGGCATTTCGCGGGGTGATTGGACATTTCCCTCGGCGCGCCTGCAGTTAACGCAGGGAGATGCCGTGCCGGCGCGGCTGTTTTTCTTTGTCGCCGGCAACATTGACGCGCTGGAGCAGGAATACAGCAGCAGAGGCGTGGAGATCGTCAGCCCCATCGAAAACAAGCCCTGGGGCATGCGCGAGTTTGCCGTTTGTGATTTGAATGGCTGCGTGCTGCGTTTCGGGATGCCGGTGTGATCGATGGCCTGATGTGGCACAATCAGGCCAACATCATGCGCAATTTCACTTCACAACGCGTTGCATCAGTGCCGCCTTCCGGCATCCGCCGCTTCTTCGATATCGCCGCCACCATGAAGGATGTGATCTCGCTCGGGATCGGCGAGCCGGACTTTGTGACGCCGGCGCCGATCCTGCAGGCCGGCATCGCATCGTTGCAGCGCGGTGAGACCAGCTATACCAGCAATTCCGGCACGATCGAACTGCGCCGCGCGCTGAGCGAGCATCTGCGAACACTGTATGGCGTTGAATACAACCCTGAGACCGAGCTGCTCATCACGGTCGGCGTGAGCGAGGCGATGTATCTGGCGATGACGGCGGTGCTGGATCCGGGGGATGAGGTGATCGTGCCGCAGCCGTGCTTCGTGGCGTATGCGCCAGAGGTGGTGTTCGCTGGCGGTGTCGCCATCACCATCCCCACGCTGGTCGAGAATGAATTTCAGGTCACCGGCGAGGAGATCGAAGCGCGCATCACGCCAAAGACCAAAGCCATCCTGATCGGGTATCCGAGCAACCCGACTGGCGCGGTGATGACGCATGAGCGCCTCGGCGACATCGCACGCATTGCCGAGAAACATGACCTGCTCGTCATCAGCGACGAGATTTACGACCGGCTGGTGTATGGCATTCAGCACACCTGCTTTGCTGCGCTGCCTCGCATGAAGGATCGCACCGTGTTGCTCGGTGGTTTCAGCAAGGACTACGCGATGACCGGCTGGCGCATCGGCTATGTGGCCGCGCCGGCGGAGGTGCTGGCTGCCACGCGCAAGGTGCATCAATACACCATCATGTCTGCGCCGACCACCGGCCAGCACGCCGCGCTTGCTGCGCTGCAGCAGGGCGAAGAGGCTGTGCAGAGAATGGTGAGTGAGTATGATCGCCGGCGCAAACTCATCGTCTCCGGCTTGAATTCGCTCGGGTTGGATTGCTTTGAACCGCGCGGGGCGTTCTACGCCTTCCCATCCATCGCAAAAACCGGCATGAGCGATGATGAATTTGCGGAGAAGCTGCTGGCCGAAGAGCAGGTGGCGTGCATCCCGGGCAATGCGTTTGGCGCTGGCGGTGCCGGTTACGTGCGCATGGCCTATGCCACATCCTACGAAAAGATTGAAACCGCGCTTGAACGCATCCACAAGTTCATGCAGCGCTACGGTTGAGCGTGACTCAGTCCAGGCCGGCGCGAGAGGTGAGCGCTCTCACGCTTCAACGTGAATCGTCTCTTCGTCAAAGGCGTCGCGATCATCGCGCAGCACCCAGCTTTGCGTCGTCGTCGCCTGGCCGGCGCGCACCGAGGTGATCATGAACGAGATCACCGGCCACGCCCATTCGCGGTCAGTCGCGCTGGCTTTGGATGGCCAGTCGGGATGCGAATGGAAGAAGCCGATGATGTCCCAACCGCGCTTGCCGGCATCGCGATCGGCGCGCGCCACATCCTCTGGCGAGATCATGTAGCGGTTGGCCTGGCTCTCTTTGTCGTTGGTGGCGTCCCAGGCATTTTGCACCAGCACCACGTCTCGCACCCGCTTGGCCGGCGGCTGCGCGCTGTCCATCTCACCGATCAAAATGCCGCATGCCTCATGCGGATAACCGGCTTCCAGATGTGCGATCAGTTTGTCGAGCAAGGCTTGGGGAATGGTCAGCATGATTTGTGATGGTGGAGCGGGGATGCGCCTGTGATGCACATCCCATGGGCAGGCAGCTTGAGGCGATCAATTACGTTTGCGCGAGCTGCGTCATGAGCAGGCGCAGCGCCTCATCGGCCGTGGCCTGCTTGTTGCCGGCGCGGTCGTGCGGCCAGACGTTGCGCGAGACGATCTCAAACAGCGGCGTGCTGAGGCCGACGTAGACCAGGCCGACCGGCTTGTCGTCGCTGCCGCCATCAGGGCCGGCGATGCCAGTGGCGCTGATGCCGACATCCACCCCCAGCGCCTTGCGCGCGCCGCGCGCCATCTCCAGCGCGCATGGCTCACTCACTGCGCCGTGCGCCGTCAGGGTCTCGGTGCGCACGCCCAACACCTGCTGCTTGATGTCGTTGGAATACGAGATCACGCCACCCAGGAAGTATGTCGAGCTGCCGGCGCGGTTGGTGAGCACATCCCCGATCAAGCCACCGGTGCATGATTCGGCAGTGCCAATCGTCCAATGGCGGGCGGACAGCGATGAGGCGATCTGCGCATTGGCATAGGTGCGCCAGCGCGCACGCAGGTCGCGCGTCATGCCCAGCATCGCGCCGCGCGCAGTTTCTGCTTCCAATTGGGTGAGGTGCGGGACAAGTTGCTCGAACTCGTCTTCATCCAGCACGAGCATTTGTCCATCGGTGCTCATCCACGCATCCAGCGCGAGGTCGTCCCATTCCAGGTCGTCGCCGCTCAGGCGCGCCGGCCGCGCAATGTTGGCATACCAGCCTTTGAGATGCTGGTCTACGCCGGCGATCTCGAAGACATTGTGCCAGCGGTTGAAATAAAACGTTTCGGTGAAAACTTCGCCTGGTGAGAAGCTGTGATAGGCTGTGGCAATCTCATCGAAGGTCCACGGCGCCTTGATGATGATCTGGTTTGCATCGTGTGATTCGACCTCGCCAGTGTAGCTGTATTTATGCTCGCCGCGGTGATTGCATTTGTGCACGCGCATGGCCGGCGATTATACTTTTCGCACTGTCTGTTCATGCCGGCAGCAAAGGAGAACCATGAAAACAACACGCAGGGGTTTTATCAGGGGCGGCGCGACATTGGCTGCAATGACCGCTGGCTCGGCGATGCTGGCCGCCAACACTGCCAGCGCCGGCACAGATGTGGCGTTATTTCGCGTGCTGCATGCCTCGCCGGATGCGCCGGCGCTCGATGTCTATGTCAATCGCACCCGTGTGGCGCGCAACCTGCACTACACCAACTTCAGCAGCAATTGGCATTATCCAGCAGTCACAGCAGTCGTGCGCGTGTTTACCGCCGGCGCGCCATTCACTAGCCAGCCGCTTTTCCAAAAAAACATTCCGTTTGATATTGGCAGAAGTTACGTGCTGGCGGTGACGGGGCTGGTAGGGCAGCCGAATACACCGCTGCAACTCGATGTCGCACAGTTTCAAGACCCGCCGCACCCGCCGGCCGGTCAGACAACCATTCGCCTCGCGCATGTTGCGCCGGCGATAGGCAATGTTGATCTGCGCACCACAGCCAACGAGCCATTCATCCTCGACGTGGGCTTCAAGATTGCGAAGGAAGTGGTCAAGCCTGCCGGCACCTATGAGTTTCGCGTGCATGACGCCGGCCAGCCGACGATGCTGTTTCAGATCCCGCCGACAAACTTTCCGTCCGCGCAGCTTCGCACGATCTACGTGTTCGCGCCTTCGCAGAACGCGGCTGCGCGCGAGATGAGCATGCCGGCTGCGACAATGGCGCAACCATTCTCTGTGATTCGCTAAGCGTTCAAGAGCCAGGCCTCCTGAATATTTTCAGGTGGCTTGGTTTTGCTTCTGCAAACTTGCGCGTGATCGCAACTGCCGCTAGGTGATCTCGCCCGGGCGCTGCTTTTTCACCTCGTCGACCAGATAGCTCAGCTTGGCGCGGCGGTTCAGCCACAGCAACGCGTCCTGCACCTGATTGGGGAAAGGCTTGCGCGTGCTGGTCACAATGTCGAGACTGAACTTCTGGTTGAAGCCAGCCGTCTCCAAAGCGCCGTTGACCGATTCGCACAGCATGTCGAAGTCGTCGAAGCTGAAATTGTTGGCGATGTAATCGCGCAACGCGACGAGGTCGGCAGAATTCACGCGCGGTTTTTCAGTGATCGTAATCTCCAGTTTGCCGGATGAGACTTGCGCCGGCGCAACGTCCTTCGACCCGCCGAGGAACAGCGACACTGCAAAATTGGCATCGAGGTCGCTCACTTTGAAGATGGGATGCTGCTCTGGCTTGCGCGCCGGCACCTGCTCGAACAGGTAATTCACCAGATCGAAGATGCGCAGCATGCCGTCGCCTTGCTGCTTGGCCTGCCCATCCATCGCTTCCAACACACACTGCGTGAACAGGCTGTTCTTCGCGTTCGGCAACACCCACGACACCTCGCTGGAGCGCGATGATGCGATCACTACGCGCCCGCTGCCCTGCTTCAATTGATCGTAGGCCGCTTCTTCCAGCCCCCCTTTGTAGATGGCGATGTCGGGATCAAGCTCTTTCGGTTCACCCGTGCCGCCGGAGTGGCAGGCATCCAGCATCACGACGACGCGACTGCTGGAGATGGCGCGCAGAGCCTGCGTCAACTCATCGCTGCTGATGGCAGTCTGCTTCACCGCGTTCAAGCGGGTGTCGTAAGGGATGAGGTAGTTGCCCTTGTTGGTCGCATCGGTGAACAGGCCGCCATGACCGCTGTAATAGACCACTGCAGTGCTGTCGGGTTGCACGCTGCTCGCCAGCCAGCTCAACCCGCTCAAGATGTTCGCCTTGGTCGCATCCTTGTCGAGCAACAGGCGGACGTTCTGCTGCGGGTAGCCGGCGCGGTCGGCGCGTTGAAGCATGGCTGAGATGGCGCGGGCATCGTCCAGCACGCTGTTGGGAAGCGGGCGGACGTTGGGATAGTTTGCGACACCGATGACGAGTGCGTAACCTTGTTGAAAGCCTGCCATGTGGGGGATTGTAGTAACGTTTTTGCTTTTGGTTGCTTGATCGCCAAGATCACTTTCGCCAGCCGATGATGCCCAGCGCGATGGCGATGACCAATGCGAGCGCGGCGACCATGCGCAGCGGCGTGATGAGCGGCGCGGGCGGTGATGGGGCCACCGGCGCTTCAAGGACCTGCGCTGTGGCAGCCGGCGCGTGTGCTGTAACGGTCACGCTCTCCGCGCTCATCACACTCGGCAGGAATTCTGGCACCGGCACGGTGATTGCCTCGGGCGGCAAAATAGTGGCGCCGGCATCCATCGTGGTCATCGCTTCCGCCGGCATTGCGCGCGATTGCATCATCGGCGTGACGGCGGACATGGCTGCGGCCGCCGGCGTCTGCATCGGTGCAACCGTCGCCTGATGCGTTTGAGCGTCAGGGGCAATGGTCGTTTCAGGGGTTGCCGTTGCCTGCGTGATCGCTGCCATTGGCGCGGCGGCAGGCGTCGCTGGCGGCGCGCTGCGCAGTGCATCGAACGCCACCGCGAACACGAATACCATCGCCGCTGCGACCGAGCCGAATCGAAAGAACAGAAGCCGCCAATCATGGCGTCGCGCCGGCGGCGCTGCTGGGGCAGGCTTGCCGAAGTCGAGCGGCAGGATGAAGTTCTTCGGCACCGGCACAGATTCCACCTGATGCGACTGATCGACCAGCAAGCGCGTCACTGCGACCTGCCGGCGCAGGCCGGCATCGACCAGCAAGCGCGCCTCAAATGCAGCGCGCTCTGGCCCGCTCAGGCGGCCATCGACGTACTCGGAGATCAACGCTTCATCGCTCATTCTGGACATCTTCATTGACGATATTCGTCAGGCAACAGTTCCTGCTGCTGCAACAAGGCGTCGCGCAGTTTGGCGCGGGCACGACTCAGCCGGCTCTTCACCGTGCCGAGCGACGTATCCGTCACCTCGGCAATTTCCTCGTAGCTCAGCCCTTGCAGGTCCGACAGCACGAATGTTGCCCGTTGATCGGGTGGCAGGGTCAATGCAGCGCGCGCGATGAACTGACGCAGATCGCTGCGCTCTGCGGCGTCGGCCGGGCTTTCGTCGTCGGAGGGGATGAACTCGTTGAAGTCGCCGGCGTCATCCTCATTCTCTGTCAAATGATCGAGCGACGCTGCCGGCCGGCGTTTGTCGTAGCGCAGCGCGTCGTAGCACGCATTCGTCACCGTACGCAGCAGCCAGCTCTTGAACGACCCGCCGCGAAAATCCTTGAGGTGGGTGTAAGCCGAGATGAAGGCTTCCTGCGTGGCATCACTGGCGGCGCCGGCGTCGCCCAGGATGCGATACGCGACGTTGTAGAGTTGCTTCTGGTAGGCCAGCACCAACTCGTTGAACGCGCGCATATCGCCGCGTTGTGCTTGCTCAATCAGCGCCGCTTCGTTCATCCGGTTATGCGCTCCGAGATCCGCGCTTTGAGTGGCGCATTATTGCGCACCCATCTTGTAACTCACCAGTTCCTTTTCTGCCACGCCGACGCCACTGAGCAAACCGATCTCCGTGCAACTGCCGGCGATGGGTAAAGGCGCGTTGGTGGCGATGGAAAATGCGCGCTGCAGTTGTTCGCTGCTCAGTTGAAAGGCCAGCGTGCAATGCGGCACCCACTGTTCAGGAAGATAGTGCTTCCACAGCCCGCAGGCGTGCTTTTTGAAGAATGCGTGAAAATGCGCATGCAAGCGAAACAGCGTCTCCGTCGGCGTTGGCCCAAAGAACATCACCCCTCCGATCGTATTGAAGCTGCCGATGAATGACAGGTTGAAGGCGAGTGGTTTGATCTCGCGCGCAAAAAGCGCCAGCTCATTTTTGAACGATGCGCCAAGCTCATCGCATACGCCCAGGGTGATGTGCGGGCGCGAGATGCCGTCGAGCATGGATGTGCTGACGCCGGCGTCGGCCAGCGCCTTCCACACGCCGCGCACCGTATTTTCGGCGGTCTTGTCAAAATACAATTCGACAGCATATGACATGACGATTATTGTGCTATGTGCTGCTGGTGCGGATTGTCAGGAATCCAGTGCGTCCATCAATGCCGTCAACCCCAATGTGTAACTGCGCCAGCCAAAGCCGGCCACTGTGCCAAGCGCCACCGGCGAGATGTATGAATGATGACGAAATTCCTCGCGCTTGTAGATGTTGGACAGATGCACCTCTACGCATGGCAGCGCCACCGCGCTGATTGCGTCGCGCAATGCCACGCTGGTATGGGTGTAGCCGCCCGGATTGATCAGGATGCCGTTTGCCCACGTGCGCGCTTCGTGAATGGCATCGATCAACCCGCCCTCGTGATTCGATTGCGCCACGCGCAGGATTGCGCCGCGCGCCTGCGCCAGCGCCTGCAGTGACTGATTGATGTCGGCCAGCGTGGTGTGGCCATACACCTCCGGCTCGCGCAGGCCGAGCAGATTCAGATTTGGACCATGAAGGATGAGAATGTTGGACATCGTTTATCAATGCGTCGGGTTGTCAGGATTTTTTTGGCTTGCAGGATTGAGTTGGGTGACCTGCCTAATCTGCGAGACTATTGAGCGCAGCCATCGCCATATGTGGCTCGACACTATCGCACACAAACACGTCGCCCGGCCGGCGCATCAGCACGAATCGCAATTTGCCGGCGCGCTTCTTCTTGTCGCTCTGCATCATGCGCCAGATCGCATCCGCATCAAATGACAGCCCATCCGCAAGTTGGTGCGCCTCGTGCATCGATGTCGGCAGCCCCACCAGCCGCAGCAGTTCGACAGCCTCTTCGGCGTCCTC
The DNA here is from genome assembly GCA_964590135.1 of uncultured Anaerolineae bacterium. Lineage (GTDB taxonomy): Bacteria > Chloroflexota > Anaerolineae > J036 > Brachytrichaceae > JBDHWI01. The sequence goes on from CAZPVX010000036.1 coordinate 12,279, forward strand.
GCAACTGCACAGCGCCATCGCTTGCGAAAGCCGCATCGCGCACACCATGCCCAACGACACGGCCTCGCCGTGCTTCAGCTTGAACCCGCTCCATGCCTCGATGCCGTGTCCAAAGGTGTGGCCGAGATTGAGCCAGGCGCGCTTGCCCTGCTCGAATGGGTCTTCCTCGACGATCTGCCGCTTGAGCAAAATCGCGTCGACCAGCGAGTTGATCAGGTCGCTGGTCACCCAGCCATCGCTGCCCTCGTGAAACGGCTCCGCCTGTGCCATGGGCGCGGCTCGCAGCCAGGCGCGCATGCGTTCATGTGGCTCGCCGCCGGCGATCAGCGCCGCTTTCACGATTTCGGCCATGCCGCAGCGCAACTCGCGAATCGACAGCGTGAGCAGGCAACTTGTGTCGATCACCACCAGATCGGGCTGCTTGAACGCGCCGACGAGATTTTTGCCGAACGCCGTATCCACGCCGGTTTTGCCACCGATGCTGCTATCGGCCATCGCGAGCAGGCTTGTCGGCGCTTGCACGAATGGCACGCCGCGCAGATAAGTGGCTGCTGCGAAGCCGGCGCTGTCGCCCACCACGCCGCCACCCAGTGCCACCACCGCGCTGTTGCGCTCCAGGCCACGCTCGCTGAACTTGCGATACATGCTCTCAATGCTGGTCAGGTTTTTGTGGGCTTCGCCGGCCGGCATCGTGTGGATGAAGGCCTCGATGCCGGCGCGCTGCAGTGCGAGTGATGCTCGCCCGCCGTGCCACGAACTGACGATGCTGTCCGAGACGATAGCGAAAGGCTGCGCCCAGCCTCTGCCGGCGAGCAGGTAGCCAAGGTGATCCAGCACGCCATCGCCGATGACGATGTCGTAGCTGGCAGTCGTGGCCGACTGCATCGCAGTGTGCACGGTGATGCGCGCCTGCTCAGCAGTGTAGATTTCCGCGATGGCGCCGGCCACCTGTTGCGCAGTGCGCTGCGAGGTGTCGACATGGTAGTGCATCTGCGCATACGCCGGCGCGCGCTGCCGCAGCAACTCGGCAATGCGCTGCTGCACGGTTTGGCCAGCGGAAATAGGGCGCAGCATGGGGCGGTTCTGCGCGCCGGCCTCGCCGCCCACGCGCCTCAAAATCACCTCAGGCGACGCAGTCAGGCACACGCCGATGCCGTTGCGCAAAAGCGTGCTGCGGATGTCGTCATTCACGATCATGCCGCCGCCGGTGGCGATCACACAACCTTCCTGCTGCGCAACCTCTTCTGCCAGCGCGCGCTCCAGCGCGCGAAAATGCGCTTCGCCCTTCGTCTCAAAAATGTGCGGGATGCGCATCCCAGCGCGCCGTTCGATCTCGGCGTCGGCGTCGATGAAGCGCAGGTTGAGCGATTGTGCGCATAGCCGGCCGGTGGCGCTTTTGCCCACGCCCATGAAGCCGGCGAGAATGAGGTTCGGTGACATGCTGAGCTCTTGATATTGCGGGGGCGCGCCAACCAAAGTGGCTGGCTGCGTTGCGCCCTTCCGCGAGGTGTAATTTCAGTCCACAGAAATAATGCGATTGCAAGCAGTCAGGATTCTAATCGCATCAGATGCCCCTACAATAACTGCAGGAGCCGCCTGCCGTGAATTTGCGCAACAATGTAACGTGGCGTCTGTTCAGCTACGTTAAACCCTATCGCCTCATCATCGCCATTGCTGCCGTGCTGTTTCTCGTCAGCACCGGCTTGAATCTAGTCTTTCCACTGGTCAGCGGCCAGTTGGTGAACGTGGTCACCGGTGCGGTCACAGGCGTTGATGTGCCGCAGGTGATCGGCCTGTTGGTGATCGTGTTCGTGGTGAAGGCGCTGATCGACATCGCCGGTCAGTTTCTCATCGCACAGGCCGGCGAATCGGTCACCCGTGATGTGCGCGTCCAGGTCTACGCGCATCTGCAATTGCTTGGCCTCAGCTTCTATGCCAACCGCCGCACCGGCGAGCTTACCTCGCGCCTGACCTCGGATGTGTCGGTCGTGCGCGTTGCGCTGGTCAACAATGTCGCCACGCTGCTCAGCAATGTGTTGACGGTGGTCGGCGCGGCGGCGCTGATCATCACCATCAACTGGCGGCTCACCGTCATTGTGCTGCTCATCTTCCCCGTCGCCACGCTGGTGGCGCGGCTGTATTCGCGCTCACTGCGCCCGCTCTCCACGCAGGTGCAGGATCGCAACGCCGAGGCGAGCGCAGTGGCGGAGGAAGCCATCAGCGGCGTGCGGGTGGTGAAGGCATTTGGCCGTGAATCGCACGAAACTGAACGATTCAGCCAGACAGCGCAGGCGACCTACCTGGCGTCGTTGAAGTTGGCGCGCATCCGCTCGACATTCGGCCCGCTGATTGGACTGATGTTCTTTTTCGCGCTGGCCGGCATCCTGTGGTTTGGCTCGCAGGAGGTGAGCGCTGGCCGGCTGCGCGCCGGTGATCTGGTGTCGTTTTTGCTGTATGGCGGCATCATCGCCGGCGGCATCAGCGGCCTCGCCACCATCTTTTCACAGTTTCAGGAGGCCGTCGGCGCGACCAAACGACTGTTCGAGATCCTTGACACGCTGCCCGACGTGAAGGACGCACCGAATGCGCATGACGCCGGCCGCGTGCACGGTCGCATCACGTTTGACGATGTCTCCTTCGGCTATGAGAACGACGTGGAAGTGGTCAGCGACATCTCACTCGACATCGCGCCGGGTGAAATTCTGGCGCTGGTGGGGCCAAGCGGCGCCGGCAAATCCACGCTGTTCAACCTCATCCCACGCTTCTACGATCCCACCAAAGGCGCAGTGAAGGTTGACGATTGCGACCTGCGCGCCCTCACGCTGGTGAGCCTGCGCAACAACATCGCCATCGTGCCGCAGGACACACAACTGTTTAGCGGCAGCATCCACGACAATATCGCGTATGGCCGGCTGGATGCAAGTGATGAAGAGATTGTCGCTGCAGCCAGGGCGGCCAATGCGCACGACTTCATCGCCCAATTGCCCGCCGGATATCAGACGGTGGTGGGTGAGCGTGGCGCAAAGCTGAGCGGCGGCCAGCGCCAGCGCGTGGCGATTGCGCGCGCCATCCTGAAGGATCCGCGCATTCTGTTGCTGGATGAGGCCACCTCGGCGCTGGACAGCGAGAGTGAAGGGCTGGTGCAGGAGGCGCTGGGCCGGCTGATGCAGGGACGCACCACCATCATCATTGCGCACCGCCTCAGCACAGTGCAAGTGGCACATCGCATTGCCGTGCTGGACAAAGGCCGGCTGGTCGAACTCGGCACACACGACGAGTTAATGGCGCTGCAAGGGCTTTACAACAAACTGTATTCGCTTCAGTTTGCGACGGAAGCGGAGATGAATGGGCGGGAAAGCGAGGATCACCAAGCTCCGGCTGAGGCGCCAACCGAGCCGGCACCGGCGCGATTTCCAAGCGCCGCCTCGTATCTTCGCAGACTGCGCCGGCCAAGCCGCTGATGGGATTTTGATGTCACGTCGGCAGATGTTGCATGGCATAATCCTGACGGTGACCAGCAAAATAACTGATGCGCAACACCTGAGCGATCTTGTGTTGTTGCGTCGTGTCCGCGATCGCATCGACCGCGAATACGCACAGCCGCTGGACGTTGAGGCGCTTGCCCGTGGCGTCGGCATCTCGGCCGGCCACCTCAGCCGTCAGTTTCGGCTCGCGTATGGTGAATCGCCATACAGCTATCTCATGACGCGACGCATCGAGCGCGCAATGGCGCTGCTGCGGCGTGGCGACCTCAGCGTCACCGAGGTTTGCTTCGAGGTTGGATGCTCGTCACTGGGCACCTTTAGCGCGCGCTTTACCGAGTTGGTCGGTGTGTCGCCCAGTGTGTATCGGGATCGGGCCGCCAGCGCGACGGAGGGAATGCCGGCCTGCGTGGCGAAGCAAGTCACCCGACCGATCAGGAATCGAGAAGCGCCGGCGTCAAAGAACTCCTAGAATGACAGCATGAGCATCACGATTCATGCGAGTTTTCTTCCGCACAACGATCCGGACGCTGCCCTGACCTTCTATCGTGACGTCCTTGGCTTCGAGGTTCGCAATGATGTTGGATATCAAGGGATGCGTTGGATCACAGTTGGCCCCGCTGGTCAGCCAGACACTTCCATCGTTCTGCATCCGCCGGCTGCAAATCCAGGCATCACCGACAATGAGCGCAACGCCATTGCCGAAATGATGGCGAAGGGCACCTACGCCGCCATTGTCCTGGCCACCGATGACCTCGACGACCTCTTTGCGCGATTGGAATCCAGCAATGCTGAGGTCGTTCAAGAGCCGGCCGAACAACCATACGGCGTTCGCGACTGCGCGTTTCGCGATCCGGTCGGCAATTTGATTCGCATTCAACAGCGGCGTTGATGCGTGCCAATGCACGAAAAACAAAGCGTTGAGTAACTTTTCCACGCAGCGATCGAGGAGGTCATTTGCAATGGCTGACAAGAAATCAACTGGCTTTTCAGATGAGGAACGCGCTGCAATGCGGGAGCGCGCCAGGGAGATGAAGGCGGAGGCGCGTGCAAATAAGAGCAGGGCAGATGGAGAGAGCGATGTCCTTGCAAAGATCGCTGAGATGCCGGAACCAGAGCGCGCCATGGCCAGGCGGCTGCATGAAATCATCACGTCCAGCGCGCCGGCGCTCAACCCAAAAACCTGGTATGGGATGCCGGCGTATGCCAACAAAGACGGCAAGATCGTGTGCTTCTACCAAAGCGCGCAGAAATTCAACACCCGCTATTCGACGTTGGGCTTCAATGACGCGGCGAACCTTGATGAGGGCAATCTGTGGCCGACCGCCTATGCGCTGAAGGCATTGACCGCCGTCGAAGAGGCAAAGATCATCGCCTTGATAAAGAGGGCCATCGGCTGAACCAGGAGCCACAGGCCAGATTTCTGGCCCTCTCATAACTGATGAACACCGCCCCCCGCTCCCGCACGCAACGTCGTCACGACTCTCAGCTCAAACGCATCCTCTCAAGCCAGCGACGCGCTTGATAGGGCTGCTTGATAGGGCTGTAAGAAGGCACCGGTCAGGCGGCGTCAAATCTTCAGTTCACGATCTCTTTACGATCAATCGCTAGGCTCTCCGAAACCGGCGCACTTTGACATGCTTGGGCGCGCTCGGTTTCATCGCACAAGGAGGCTTCAATCATGCTCGTGAATCTGATCATCCTGGTCGTTCTGGTCGCGCTCGTGTTTGGTTTGGGGTATCTCACCTATCGCGCCATTCGGGCGCGACGCATGTGGGTGAAGATCGCCGGCGGCTTCTTCGGCGGGGTGGCAACATTGCTGGTTGCTGCCATTGCCGGCCTGGGTCTTGTCGGCATGCTCAGCTACTATCCAGCAGTCAAACCGCCGGTTCCGGTGGCTGACGACTGGAAGGTCGAAAGCACGCCCGAGCAGTTGGCGCGCGGCCAATACATTGTGTCGTTCGCGTGTGCCGGTTGCCATAGCCAGAAGGGCGACTTTCAGCCGCCGTTGATCGGCGGATCTGATTTCGCAAAAGAGATTCCCATGCCGATCGGCTCGATAGTCGTCAGCAACATCGCATCGGATGGTCAGATCAAGGACTATACCGACGCGCAGTTGTTCCGCGCCATCCGGCATGGCGTGCGCCGCGATGGCTCGAAGTTGGCCATGATGAGCAGCCTGGCTATTCGCGAATACAGCGACGATGACATCAAGGCGGTGATCGCATATCTGCGCTCCCAGCCGCCGGCCAACAGCCCCAACGAGGGCGGCGATTCGCTCAACTACCTGGCGACGATGCTGTACGGCGCCGGCATATTCCCGCCTTATGCGCCGGGCCAGCAAACCATCGTTGCGCCGCCCCAGGGGGAAACACCTGACTACGGCAAATACGTTGCCACATTGGGTGATTGCCGCGGCTGCCATGGGTCGAATATGACCGGCATGCCTGCAGGACCAATCGGCCCCGGCGCGCCGAACCCGCGCCCCTTCGTTGCGACTCTGTCGTTGGATCAGTTCAAGCAGATGATGCGCACTGGCGCGCGCCCCGACGGCACGACGTTGCAGATGCCCTGGCAGGTTGCCAGCATGATGACCGATAGTGATCTTGCAGCGATCTACGCTTATCTCAAGGCCGAGGTGAAGTGACTCTCATTCAGGCGTTGATGATGTTGCGAAACGCCGGCGTGTAGCCCGGGAAGATTTGATCGAGCGCGTTGTTGTGCAGCCGCTTCGTCAAGATCTCGCCCAGCACGTCGCGGTAGTCGGTGGTGAGTTTGAGGTCGAGGCCTTCGTGCAGGTTTTCCTGCGCGAGGCCCGGCCATTGTCCATGCACCTTGCCGCCGGCGACATTGCCACCCATCAGGAACATGCAGTTGGCATGACCATGATCGGTGCCGCCGGCGGCATTCTCGGCGACGCGCCGGCCAAATTCGCTCATCGTCACCACCAGCAGGTTGTCCATGCGGTCGCGCATGTCGGTATGGAACGCGCCGAGGGTGTCGCCGAGATCTTGCAGCAGCCGCGCCATCTGTCCTTCGGCGCCGCCCTCATTGGCGTGCGTATCCCAGCCGCCCACATCGATGCACGCCACCTCCAGGCCAACGTCGGCCTTGATGAGTTGCGCCACCTGCTGCAATGCCAGCCCAAAATCTCCCTTCGGGTATTGCGCGCCGTTCGCCGGCGCATAGTCTGTCGTGTCGATCTTCGCCAGCAGCTTGATTGTGCGGTCGATGTCGATGGCGGCCTGCTTCAAGGTGCCCTCCGGTTGGTCGGGCGCGGTATAGAGTGAGTAAAGCGTTTGCTGGATGGTCTGCACGGCTTCGGACTTGCCACGCAGATGAAAATCGGCGATGGATTGAAGCACGGTGGCCGACACTGGCCCGCGCAACGATGCCTGCAGGATGTTGCCCATACCCACCGCGCGCACGGGCGAGGTGTTGCCGTTGTTGAGCGTCATCAGATGCCGGCCAATCCAGCCGGTGGTCGTGCTCTTGCTGCCGGGCGTGCCGGCCTCCATGTATTGCATCGCGTCGAAGTGCGAGCGTGTCGGGTCTGGTGAGCCAATGGCGTGAATGGGCGCGAGCATGCCGGCATCCCAGACAGGCTTCAGGCCGGCCAGCGCGGGGTGCAGCGCAAAAAAGCCGTCGAGATCGATGGCAGATTTTGCATCGCCGGCCTTTGGCTCAGCGATCGCAATCGCCTTGCGCGCGCGATAGTAGTTGCTGTCACCCACCGGCACCACCGCGTTCAGCCCATCCATTGCGCCGCGCTGGAAGATGCACACCAGCACATCGCCGCGTGGCGCCTGCCCCTGCGGCGCAAATGCGAGCCGCGGCATCCAGCCTGGCAACTTTGTGCGGATGTTCAGCGCGTTCATGTTTTCACCCAATTGAATAGACATGGCTTGTCTCCTGTATATCTGCAATAGGAATGCGTCTGCCCCCGCACAGCCCTCCCTTGGGTGCGGGGACAGGCGCAGTTGATTAGCCGCGGGTCTGGAAGGCCGGCGCGCTGAGCATGAGCGCGACGAGCGCGGGCAGTCGATCGGCGTAAGGCTGCAAAGCGGTTTTCGCGCTCTGTGGCAAGGGCGCGCTGAGCAATTGCAGCGCCAGCGCCTCCATGGACGCATTGCCGGCGAACAGCGCCTGAAAGTCCACCTTCACGCCTGGCAGATCGTTCGCCGCCAGCGCGTTGGCGAAGTTCCACCGATTCAAGATCAGGTTGGTGGAGCTCCACGCGCTGCGCACGTCTGGATAGCCGTTTGGGAAAGCCCACAAGAACAGTGGCTGGCCCAGTTGGTTGAAGACGCGCAGCAGGCGCTTGTTGATTGTCACGCCGGCATCGAGCACGCGCAGCGCAGAGACGCCGAACTCGAAAGGCCGTTTCATTTTCTGCCCCAGCGATTGTTTGAATTCCTCGCTGTGCAAGATGGCGTTGAGCGTGGCCTTGATATCGCCCTTGCTCTTTGTGAAGGCAGCGGCGCCCTTTTGTATGACGCTGGCTGGCGGTGCATCACTGATGAAGCGGCGGGCAAGCTTGGTGCTGATGAAGGTTGCGGTGGATGGCCGGCTGGCGAGCATGTCGAGCGCCATCTCCCCGCCACGCATGCCGGCGCCGGCGGGAATGTGCAACCCCATCACGCTGGCCGCGCCATTGTCGTGGATGCGCTCGTTATAGAAGAAATCACCAGCCTCGCCGTTGCCGGCCATGCCCAGCATGCCGTCATTGCGCGGATTCACCACATTCCAGCCCGTCAGCACACGCGCCAGTTCCTGCACATCCTTTTGCGTGTAGCCGCCATCCACGCTCACCGTGTGCAATTCCATCAACTCGCGCGCGTAGTTCTCGTCCGGCGCGCGCTTGCGGTTGGCCTGGTTGTCAAGGTAGATCAACATAGCTGGGCTTTGCGCGCTGGCGTGCAGCATGTCGTTGAAGTTGCCCAGCGCGTGCGGGCGGATGACGTCACGGTCATCGTTTGGCTTGAGCGCGTAGCAGATGTTTTTGGCAGCGAAGATGTTGAAGTGATTGCTCCAGAAATCGACCATCACTTCATAGAGTTGTCGCCGGCTATAAATCGCGCGCAGGATCGTCGCAGCCTGCAAATCAGCGATGACTTCGATGCGGCTCATCGACTTTTCGGATTGCACCTGCTGCACCAATTCTCCGGGCTTCATCGCCAGCGCGGGGAATTGCGATTCGAGGCCGGTGAGTTGCGGTTGATTGGCGTCTGCATCCGGTTGAAGCGCCATCTGCTCGTCGATGAAGGCATCGATGCCGATCTGTTGGATGTGCGCGATGTCGCCGGCGCGCGGCCCGAACATCAGCCGGTCAGCAGCCAGCCGCGCGAGCGATGCATCGACTGCGCGGTTTGATGCGCTGGCGCCCGTTGCGGCAGCCTCTGCCACTGCGCTGATGGCCGGCATGCGACCCACGGCAGCCATTGCGGTCATCGCGGCCGTCAATTTCAACACCTGCCGGCGCGTCATGCGCCCAAATGGATGTGTGTGTGCCATCCCGACTCCTTGCACCACGCTGAATCATGTGTGATGCAGACCCAGCATAGGCCGGCGCTGCAAACATAGCATGATGCAAGCGTAAGAACGGTGTAAAAAGTGCGGTTTCAAGCGCATTCAGTGCGGTTGCCCAGGCGACGAGTCGAACTGCGTCTCATCGCCAGACAGGGCCGGCGCATCTTCGCCGAGTTGCGTCAGCAGAAAGCCGAATAGCAGATCGATGCCGGAGAAATGCAGCGCCGGCTCATGCGTCGTGCGCTGCAAGGTGGCATGCCACAGCCCGTGCGGCGAACTCCGCCAAAAGCGAATGAGAAAGCTGTACTGGGCAGGTTGCCTGGCGTGCTCTTCGGGAGATTCCGGTGCGTTCAGCATCTTTCGCGTATGATTGCGCCGCTCAAGATTTTGCTCACCGCATGTGACATGGGCGTGACAGAGAGGGTTGGGAAGGCGACCATTTACATGCGCCTTGTTGTTCATGCCGCTGACCCTGAGGTTGTTTGGTGTTTTTGAGGCGCAGGCTGATGGCGTCGTTGTCAGCTTTGCGACCAGTGCTGCGCGCGCGTTACTAGCCTGCCTCGCCGTCAGCCCGGGGCGGGTATTTACGCGCGATGCGTTGGCTGCGCTGCTGTGGCCGGATAAACCACAAAAAGCCGCCTTCACCAATCTTCGGCAAACCATTGTCCGTATGAAAGATGGCTTGGGCGCTAGTCGTGCAGAGATCGAGATCAACTCCACTGCGCTGCGTTTCATCCCTGATTCTGCCGATGTGGATGTCTGGCGCTTCGAATGTCTGCTGGCCGAATGTGCCAGGCACATCCATGCCGATGGTGCGCTGTGCGACGATTGCGTTGCCCGCCTGAGCGCTGCTGTCGATCTGTATCGCGGCGAGTTCTTGCAGGGTCTCGTCTTGCACGACAGCGAGGCATTTGACGATTGGCTGCTGCTCTCCCGTGAGCAATACCGCCGGCAGGTGTTGGATGCATTTCACCTGCTGGCGCGGCATTATGAATATCAGGGAGTGCCGGCACGCACCCTGGAGTTTGCAGAGCGTCAACTCGCGCTTGAACCGTGGCACGAGGAAGCACACGCGCAGAAGATGCGTGCACTGGCGGTCACAGGTCAGCGCGCAGCCGCCAGCGCTCAGTATCACGACTATTGTGAAATCCTGGAGCGCGAATTAGGTATTGGCCCCAGTCACGATGTTCGCGTATTGTTCGAGCGCATCCAGGCCGGCGAGTTTGCGCAGGCGAAACTTGTAGCCGATCTACCGCGCCACAACCTGCCCGAACAACTCACGCCATTCGTTGGCCGTGAAATCGAACTGGCAGACCTGTCGCGCTGGCTACGCGATCCAGACACGCGCCTCATCACTCTGACGGGATTGGGCGGCATGGGTAAGACGCGCCTTGCGCTTGAAGCGGCGCGCAGCCGGCTGGATGACTTTGCACACGGGGTGTTCTTTGTTTCGCTCGCAACCTTGTCGAGTGCTGACGCCATCGCACCCGCAATTTGTGCGGCGGTGAATTGCCCCGGCCAAACTGGCGATGCTGTGCCTGGGTTGATGAAATACATTGCGAATCGGCAGATGCTCCTCATCCTTGACAACTTCGAGCATCTGGTTGCCGGTGCTGCGGTGGTGGCGCAACTGTTGCAAGCTGCGCCGAAGGTGCGCATCCTCGTCACCTCGCGCGAGCGGCTCAACCTGCATGGCGAGCAGGTCTATGTCGTGCAAGGTCTTGATCATATGCACCAGACCGGGCCGGGCGCGATGGATGCAGCACAGCTTGCATCGGTGAGGCTGTTCGAGGTGAATGCGCGTCGAGTCGCCCCTCGCTTTGAGGGCACGCGCGATAACCTGCCGGCAGTGTTGCGCATTGCGCGCTTGGTGCGCGGCATGCCGCTTGGTTTGGAGATGGCGGCAGCGTGGGCCGGCACACTCACGCCAGAAGCGATCGCTGACGAGATTGACAGGAGCGCCAGCTTTCTGGAGGCGCAGTGGCAAGATATGCCAGAGCGCCAGCGTAGCATGCGTGCTGTTTTTGACTGGTCGTGGAATCTGTTAAGCGCTGATGAGCAGGCTGCGCTGTGCAAGGCATCCATCTTTTGCGGTGCATTCACTCGCGCCGCCGCCGGTGAGATTGCTTCCATCTCGTTGCAGCAGTTGGCGCGATTGATCCGCAAGTCGCTACTGGCTCAGCAGGACGATGGTCGCTATGCCCTTCACGAGTTGTTGCGTCAGTTTGCCAGCGAGCGACTGGATGAGCTGCCGGCGCTGAAGCGCGAGGTGCAGTTGCAACACAGCGTGTGGTATCTGGCCTGGTTGGCGGCGAAAGAGCAGCGCTTGCTGCGCAACGAGCCTGTGCAGGTCGGCGACGAGATCAAGGCCGAAATCGACAATGTGCGGCAGGCGTGGCAACTTGCGTGCCAGCAGTCACAAGCCACAGATTTGGCGCGCGCAGCTATTGCGCTGTGGCAGTTCTGCGGTGGCGCCGGGCTGGCCGATGAGGGCATTCGCATGTTCTCCGCCGCCGCCGGCGCGATGACAAATCGGATGGATGCAGTTGGTGATATTGCCCTGTTTAACGCCATTATTGGATCGCTCTCGATGGTGCTGGGGCGACATGATGAAGCGCTGGCAGCCGGCGTGCGCGCCACCGCAATGGCTGAGGCCGGTGGCAACTCATTCGCCCTGGCGCTGAGTTGGCTGGTGCAGGGGCAGGCACTGCGGCGCAAAGGACAAACGCCGCCGGCGCGCGTCTTTCTGGAACTTGTGATTGTATTTGCGAGAGCGCAGCGCGAGCGCGCACTGCACGCTGCCGTTGAGCGATGGGCGTTGCTGGAGACGCGCGCGATGAACTGGCTGTGTTCCTTCGATCTGTCTGATGCGAACTATGCGATTGTGCAGGACGGCATCACGCAGATGCTCGCGGTGGGCCGCAGCCTGGACATGCGTCGTGTCGTCGCCGTGGCGCTGATGGATCGTGTCACACTGGCATGGACGATGGGGGATTGGGAAACACTGCGGCATACTGTGAGTGAAGCCGGACGGCTGTCGGAACAGGTTGGCAATATCGGGGGTGTTGCATATGCGCTGCGCCTAAGCGGTTATCTGGCGAGGCACGATGGCGACTATGACACGGCGATGCGGTTTGCAGCGCAAGCGCGGGCAAAATATCAAGACGTCGGTGACGGCGTCGGCGATGCCTATATGCTGATGGAGGAAGGCAGGTTGCGCATGTTGATGGGAGATTTTTCGTCGGTTCGCGAGAATCTCGATGCTGCCGAGCGTATTTTGCATCTCCTGGGCGAGCCGGCGGTGGAGATGTTCATACTGCATTGCATGCGCGCCTGGCTGGCGTATTATGCCGGCGATGCCGGCGCCGCGCTTGCCGATGCCGAGATCGCTTGCGCGAGGGCGCAGTTGCTTGACATGCCGGCGCACATGGGTGATGCTCTGGTTGTGCTGGGGCTGGCGCAGGAGTGTGCCGGCCAGCCATTGCATGCTGCGCAATCCTTTGAGCGCGCCGTCGCGCTGTTTGAGCGCCTGCGCCTACGCTATAAGACTGCCGAGCCACGCGCAGGTCTCGCGCGTATTGCGCTGACAACGGGTGATCTGGCAGGCGCGCTGGTGCTGATCGAGGATGTGCTGGCGCTGCTGGCGGCATATCCTCGTGCCGGCGCAGATGAGCCCTTTCGTGTTTTGCTGACATGCTGGCGAGTGTTGCAGTGTGCCGGCGATGCGCGAGCCGAGGACGTGCTGACGCAAACGAGCGCCTGCCTCCATGCCTGTGCCAGTCATATCACCGACCCGCAGTTGCGCCAATCCTTCCTCACCAATGTCGCCCTGCATCGCGACATCCTCAGCCTGCAGGGGCAAGGCAGTGGGCTTGTTGATATGCAAAACTCATGAAGCGGTATCCTGCCTTGCCCTTGTGACTATTGTTGCGCGCCTTGCATGGGGAACCACGGCAGCCACAGTCGATGGTGAGTCGTCCCGAACTGCGGACGATATGGTGGCAGGATCCACGATGCGCGGTTGGTGAGCGGGCTGGCGTTCACTGACACCGGCACATCAAACTGCGAAATCCTGCCGTCAAGGTCTTCACTGTTCGAACCACCGAAGATGTAGAGCGTGATCGTCGCCGGCTTGCTCGTGGGGATGTTCGCGGGGAAGGGCGTGTTTGCTGTGCCGGTCAGTCCACCCAGCACGACTGGCGGCCCTTGATTTGGCCACGGCAAATTCGTTGCGAATTCTGTCAGCTTGCTCTGGTAGCTCCATGTATTGCTCGCATCGAGTGCCATGTTTTGATACCACTCGATGCGATCTGGTGTGCCATTGCTGTCAAAGTCGTACCATACCTGGAAGGTGACTGTGTTGCCCGCCGGCGGAATCGGATTGCTGTTGGCGTCTTTTAAGTTCCAGTAGGCATTGGGGCAGGATGACGGCACGTTGGGGCCGCCGGCTACACAAGGGTCACGCTGCCAGCCCGGAAACAGGCTTTGATTCGTGTAAATGTTGAAGCGCGTGTATTGCGTCTGCGTGATCAGGTTACCGCTGAACGTGCCTGTCCATACGCGGACGCGGGTTGCATCGGGCATGGTCGCCGGCGAATCTGGTGGATTACCGCGCAGCCGCTTTGGCACGCATACGATGGAGCCGGCGAGCGCGTTGCTGTCGGTCGGATAGGCTGCGCTGCCGATGGCTGGCAGCCATGCGCCGGCACTCGTTTCCAGCGTCAAGGTCAGAGGTGCTTGCGCATCGCAGGTGGCAGAATACGATGCCGGCTTGCGCAGATACAAGCGGTTGCTCGTGGAGGATTGTGAGACCGTCTCGTGCGATGGCGCGTTGGTGCCAATTTGTGTAGTGAGCGCATGGGCTGCTGCGCTCACTGTCTGCACCGTTGCGCCGGTTTCGACATCTTTGAATGTCACGCTGATAGTGTTGCTGCCGGCGTTGTAGATTGCGAAGGTGCGCGTGCCACCGCCGCATTTCACCCCGCTCGCACCCTTGCAAAACACAGCATAGCCTGGTGTGTCGGCGATCACGCTCACATCGATCTGCCCGAGCGCGTTCAGGCTATAGGCCCAGTGTTTGGCCTGCATGTTCATCGCCCCGTAGAAAATCTTGTGCGGCGTGTTCGCGCGCGTCAGCGCGCCAAACGGGCCGGGGTCTGCGATGCCGGTGTTGTTGCCGGCGGCCTGCGCCTGAATTCCAGCGAGGATGTTCTCGTAGGGCGTGTTCTGCGCTGTGCTGTCGCCATTGCGCTGGTTAATGTATTCCGCCCACATTTCGCTCAACCATTGCGGGTTGCGACCCAGATACAAACCCGGTGCGCTGAGCGGCGTGGCCTGAATTGCCAGTTCCGACGACACGTCGCCGGCGAAGAACGTCGAGCGATCCGTCAGCGCTTGGATGATGCGCGAGATGTTGTAGTTCTTACGCGAGCCCTGATTGCTCTGATACTGTACGAACTCATCCGGCCAGTTGCCATTGTAGAACTGGCCTGAGCTTGCGTTGGGATCACCATCCTGGTTGAACCAGTATTGCTCGGTTGCGAGGATTTCCTCTTCGTAGAGATACATGCCAATATCGACCCAATCCTGGTTGTTCGTGACTTGGCCGAGTTCAATCATGCCGGCGGCGAAGTTGATGGCCTCGCTCGTCGATTCTTGATTGTTGCCGTTGCCGCCGTTCGCCACGCCATCGGCCCAGTTGTGACCGTAGAACGGGCTAAAGTTGCGCAGGAGGGGGTAGCGCGCGCTGGTGCGATCGTGGTTTGCCACATCGGATCGCACTTCGTTGAAGAACGGCAGGTAGGCTTGCAGCCATGCCGGGTCGCGCCGGCCAATCGCGGCGGCGCTGCGCAACAGATAACCGTAATGAAAGTGCTTGTCGTCGAGGTTCTGTGCCGACTGATAGCCTTCGGGGTAACCGATGAAGGTGTTGTAATCGCTGTTGTACTGAAAGACGTTGCTGGTATTCACGTCAGCCATGCGCCCAACGAATTCCTTCAGCGTGTCAAGGATGAAGTTGCGGATACCGGCAGCCACCTGCTGCTTGCTCTCTTTGAGGTCGAGGTCGATCTCGTTTAGCACCGGCGATTTTGACAACTGGTCGGCGATGTTCAGCCCTTCGAACAGCGTCGCCAATCCTGGCACGTAGGTGTTCGTCGCGCCGACGAAGTAGCTCTGGTTTTGTAACACGAAGGGATTGTTGCCGGCATCGGTCGCCGGCTCGCTCAGATAGAACCACGTCTTCATCGCCGCGTATACATCTTGCGCAGGCACATTGCCGTTGATGGCGATTGTGCTGTTCATGGCAAGGTTCGGCAGGAAGGGCAGCACGCCGCGCGCGATCAGTTCGCGCACATAGCTGTTGCCGGCGTAGGCCTGCAGCTCGCCTTTCAGCGAGCGCCACGTATATTTTGACCTGCTATCGCTGCCCAGCAGAATGTTTGCCTTGTCCTGCGCGATCATCACCTTGCGGTGATGTGGGAAGACCAACTGCAACGCCGGCGATGCGGGTTGCGATGGGATGAAAGGCGCTGTCGTCACGACATGCTTCAGACGAACCACACTTGCCGCGCGGTCGTAGCCCAGCGGCTTGCTTGCGCCGCCGATCATCACGCTGGCGTCGGAGCCGGGGATGGGCGGGTAATGCAACTGAGTGCCAGTGATGCGCTGCGCGGCATACGGCAGCAACTCGTTTAATGCGTTGTTCAACGCGCTTGCGTCAGTCAATGGCACGTTGTGCGGCATGGCGATCACGACGATCCGTGTGGCATCGTTGTTCTGAAAGAGCTTTTGGCGTTGTGCTGCGTCGGTGCTGGTCGTTTCGCTCCACGCGCCGGCGTCAGCGACGATAGCGTATGCGGCTGGATTCGCTGTCGTCGTTGCGCCGAGGCCAACCGGGTTGAACGAGTTGGTGACGTTGAAGCCGATCACGCCAGCGCTGTTGCGCCACACGCTGACCGCGCCGTTGTCATCGCCTGACACCGCCGTGCCAGCCCATGCCACAAATGGCGCATTGCCGGCGGTGCGCTGCGCCCACACAAACGGGCTGCCATTCACCAAGGTGAAGCTGATCGTGCTGCCGTTGCTGGTATAGCCCATTTCCACGCCCCAATCCGAATACTTGTTAATCTTCACGTTGGTCCATGGCACGGTCGTGTTAGTGAAGGGCGTGTTGTCGGCGATGGGGTGCGTACCGGACAACCCTATTGTGACGATGGGGGAATCTTGCTGTGCGTTGTCGCCGTAGCCGAACAGCGTGTTCCCTGCGGTCACCGCATCTGACATCACGGTGGCATAGGTCAGCACGCGAATCGTCGTGCGATTCCACAGCCGCATGCCTTGTGGCGCGATGGGCAAGCCGGGCGCGACCTTGCCATATTGCAGTTCGTTGGGCAGGTCGACGAAATTCACGTTCCACGGCTCATTAAACATCTCCGGCGTGCGCAAGACAGGATTCGATGGATCAGCGCCCTGCACCCAGCCCTGCCACTGCAAGCCGGCGCTCGTCCACCAATCGCTTGACATCACAGGCTGCAGTTTGTTGGCATATGCAATGTCGTAAAGCGCGCCCTCGATTTTGCCGGTAGGGTCGGAGGGCAGTGTCGCGT
The DNA here is from genome assembly GCA_964590135.1 of uncultured Anaerolineae bacterium. Taxonomy (GTDB): domain Bacteria; phylum Chloroflexota; class Anaerolineae; order J036; family Brachytrichaceae; genus JBDHWI01. Next base: position 28,897 of record CAZPVX010000036.1, read on the forward strand.
TTTGGATGAATTCACCCGGCAGGTTATAGAACCAGTTGTTCTGCGCCAGCGTGGTGCCGGCGATGCCCCGCGCCGGCGCGATGCGCTGATTGCCTTCCACCCATTGCCCGGCGCCGTTGGTGACAACGATGTTATCTGCCTGCGGACCGTTTTGCGAGGCCTGCGCCGGCGTGGTGATTGTGCTTGTGCCGGCCAGGATGAGCGTGAGGCCAGCGATCGCTGTAAGGCGCAAGTTGCGCCGGTGGTGAATCATGTTTTGAGCGTGAGACATTTCCCCTCCAGGCATGAGCATGGATGCGCCCTAGATGTGGCGGGCGGCAAGGATGTGACAATGCGAACAGACCTGACAGGCTTGCCTGCTCGAAGCCGCATGTGGCCGGCATCCAAGCCCGTCAGGCTCTTGCAATTTGGCTAGGGTGTGTGACCGCCGGTTAGCGGAATGATGCGACCAAAATCGGGTTGAGTCGAGACGAACGGGAGGAACAGCCGGCGATGTTCCAAGATGGCCTGATCCGGATTTTGGTAGAGCAGAATTGCCACTGCGATCATGCAACCGCCGGCGATACCATATCCCAGCACATCAACTATTGCCACCGCCGGCGGACCATATGGCTCCAGGTTCGTGGCTGGGTTCACCATGGTTGGGATGCAACTGCAAATGCCGCTGGCGAGGTTGAGCTTGTCGGATGTCTTGGGGTTTGCCAGCGCGCGATAGATATTGCAGGTGATGATCAAATTTATCAGGGAAAACAGCGCCAGACCAAAGCTCACCGCCTTTTTTCCGCCGGCGTCCAGCCCCGGCTTGAGACCCAGAATGGCGAGGATGGATGGTAACATGCTCAGGCATCCCCACACCACACGGGTGTCTTCGTCGGGGTCATCCTGCGTGATCCAGGGCGCCGTGAGTGCCGAGACGATGACGCCGGTGAGCGTGGCCGCCGGCCCGAATGCCGCCGGCGCATCATCTCCTTCGCCGTCATTGACGGCATTGAAGATGCCATAGGCCAGCTCCAGCACGCCGGCGATTACACCGATGATCATCTGCGCCTTGGCCGAGGCCGCTGCCGCCGCACTTGTGTCGTTCACGGCGCGCACCGCTGTGCTGCCGCGCACGATGTCCGTGCTCAGCACGCCATCCTGCGAGGGATACTTGCCCTCGGCAATGCGATAGACCAGGTTGATGACGAAGGCGATCACCAGCGTGATTGCGTTCAACAGCGTCAGTGGCTGGTCGAAGAAGAACTGATACAGATCGGAAAGGATCGGAATGTTGAGTTCGGCATTCAACGCATTCATCAACTGCGTGATCAGGTCGGCGAGGGCGACGAAGATGCCGTCGAGGAATGCCTTGGCCACGGCAAACGCCCCGACGATCAGCAGCTTGATGATATCGAGGATCGTGTCCATGGCATTGGTCATCAGGTTTGACAGGCCAGATGCCGAAAACAGATTGCTCACATCGGTCTTTACGTCGCTGATTGCCTGAGACAGCACCGGATCGGTTTGCAGGCTCTGGATGAAAGTGGTGATGAAATCGAGGACAGGATCGCCGGTGTCGTTGATCGATTGCGTCAGCAGTGCCGCCGGCTTCAGCGTTGCATTGCGCATCTGCGTCTTCAGTGTGTGCATGTTATCCATGCAGGCCACGGCGTGCGATTTGGCCGGCGAGCCGATGGTGAATGCGCTGTGCGGCGTGGTGCTCGCGCCTTGCAGGTTGGTGATGCTTTGCCCATTGAATGCCTTTTTGATGTCATCGAAGAAATTGGTCACGTCTGTCTCCAATGTTTCGATCTTTTGGTCGACCACCGGCTTGACGTCGCTGACCATGTAGTTGCCGAACTCTGTTGCCAGATAGTTGATCTGCTTTGTCATCCAGTCTTGCGTGTTAAATAACTCATCGAAGAAGGTGTTCAGGCCAATCGCAGCGATGAAGTCGTCGATGGCGGTCTCGAACATGTTGATGATCATGCCGATTACGTTCACCACATCTTCGATGGCCTGCGCCACCCATTGAAACACCTGTCGTGCGCCATCGGGCAGGATCATCGAGATGGTTGTCAGCACTTCGTCGGTCACGCTGACGATGACATTCTCGATGGCTGCCAGCCCCTGCTTGATCCAATCCCACAATTTCTGAAAGCCGTTTTTGCGCTTGGACTGGGTGACGCCAATAGCTTGTGTCCGGCCGACCGATAATGCCGCATTCACGCTCGCGCTGTTGGGGTCCCAGTGCGTCACCCCTTGCGTCAGAGCATCCATCTGGTCGCGCGCCGCAATGTGCGTCATCGTGGTGAAGGTCGATTTCTTCGTGGTGACGTCGCGGGAGAAGACGAAGCCGGTCGGTGCGCCGGCCTGCACCGGTCGCTGCGCCTGCGCGTTGTTCGGAAGATAGTGTATCGCCGGCAGGTCGGTGTAGGCCACATACGACGCCGCGCTGTTGGTGGCATGCAACGTCTTCAAGGCTTTTGCCAGCGCCGCCGGTCGTGCCTGCCCCACACCACCGCCGCTCTTCATCTGTGTGATGCTGTTCGCTACCTTTTGCGGCACGTCATCGGCCTTGTCGTCGTCGTCATATAGCGGCTCGCCGCGATAGTTGTGCACTGTGCTGAGGTTCGGCCTGTTGGGATCGGGGTTTTTGCCGTCGTCACTGTAATCATTTGTGGTGTTAGTCATGTGGTCGTGCCACTGTTGATCGACGAAGGCGACGATGCGCTCATATGGATCCATGAATGCTGCCCATAGCCGAAACTCTGGTGCATTGATGTCGGTTGCATTCAGGCTGAATACCAGCACACCATCGACATCCGTTTGCACCAGCGCATACTGGTCGTCGCCTGGGCCGACGGTGTAGGACGCGCCGCCGACGTTGATGACCGTGTCAGGGGCGTCGCACCAGATCTTGACCGGCTCCTTGGGGCGCGGCCTCTTGTTGTCATCCACGATCGTCACGTGCGCCTTGTAGCGCGCTACAGACGGCGGGATCTTCATGTCCTTGTTGAAGTTGGGTGACGAACTGTCGAAGTCCTGCATCAGTTCGGCCTCAATGATGAAGTCGCGCTCATCCTGCACCAGTTGGTCGATGCGTATGCCAAAGACCTGCGCAAATTCCGTGCCAACGATCTTTGAGCCGACGCCGTAGATCACGCCGTTGCTGGTCTGCTGTGTCAGTGCGGTGAGTTGGGTGGTGCCGGTGTCAATGTCGCCGGCCACCACGCCTGTGTTGGCCGAAAAGTTATATAAGCCAGCCAGCGAGGGCGAGTCGGGATTGGAGTTGGGAAACCAGGCATTGCCGGCATCTGACAGACCAAACCACACCGTCACCTGGCCGGAGGAATCCTTGAACAAGAGCGGCGTGGTGCGAATCAGCGTGTTGGGCTGGTCGGTGGTGATGGCCGGCGTGCCATTCGCAGCTTTCAATTGCACATTGACGCTAAACAGCCGTGGTGATGCCGAGCCGACAATTGGATCACCTAATGCGCCAAACCACACTGACGGCAATACATTTTGGCTGGTCGATCCGCGCGTGCCGTCGTCGTAAGCAAAACCGGTGGTGATCATGTCGGCGGTGTAGACAATGCCAACATTGGGGTCTGCGCCGCCAGGCAGGTCGAATCGCTCGGCAGCAAACAGGCCGTCTGCGATGCCGCCATTGACGAGCGGATTGGGCAGCAGATAGATGAACACGGAAAACCCGCCATTCACGAACAACGCTGGCACGGTGCGGGTGGGATGATCGGGTGTGGGCGTGGGTAGGTCAATCCGTAGTGGCGGGAAGGCATACAGCTTTTCGACGCCGAAGGCAATCGGGCCATTCACGATCGCCATGGGTTGGCCTGGTGGGATGGGATTTGGCGGATTGCGCTGACTCAGCGCGCCATCGGCAACCTTGATTTGCAGGAAAACTGCTGTCTGACTGGTCCAATCCATGATCTTGTGGTTGAAGGGATCGTTGTTGTCATAGTGGCAGCCAAAGCCGATGTCCCACACGGCGCAATACACGCTGTCGTCGTGGAAGGCGAACTGTGACACACCGCGCAGGCCGCCCCAGCCAACGGTATAGGGCGGCTGCGGGTTGAGCGGCGGCGTGGTCGTCCATGCCGGCACGATGGCCGACGGGTTGGCGATGATCGCAGCAAGGTCGAGCTTGTAGATCTTCGCGCCACGGTCTGCAAAATACAGGTCGTTCTGGATCAACGTCGGCGCTACGTCCACCCCTTTATCCGTGGAGAAGAACCATCTTGGCTGGAGCGTCAGCGGGTCCAGCGCCACCACTGAACCACCTTGATCCAAAATTCTCGGATCGAATGGTGCAGCACCAACAAAAAGCAGATTGTGCACACGGTCAAATACTGGCGTGGTGAAAATGGCGTTGGGGTTGCGGTCACTGGTGCGTGCAAGCTCCTTGCCGGTGTGAGGGTCCATCGCCAGCACCGCCGAATAGGTGCTGCCAGTGGTTGGGTCTTTGTCTTCGACTGTCATGTAGAGCCGACCCAGGCCCTGCTCGATGTGCTTGCCGGTGCTGAAGTAAGAGCCGGCAGTCTTGAAGACATATGGCGACTCATAGCGATACAAGCTAATGGTGGACGTGGTGGAGGCCGGCCCGCTGCTCTGTTGCACCAGGCAGTGTGCTGCGCCAAAGCCGGTCGCCGCCACCTTCGTCACTGTCGTTACGAGGCCCTGCTTCACCGGAATCGTATCGACGACATTTGGCCCGCTCAGGTAGCGATGCATGTTGGCGTCATTCGGCTTGGCGTGCCAGAGTGAGCCATCGTAGGCGGCGGCAATGTGCGTGGCAGTCGGCGCAGCGGCATTTGGTGTCAGTGCGCCGCTGTTCGGATCGAAGGCGTAGATGTTGTTGCTGGCATCGCGGGCATAGATGCTGTTGCTGTTGCCGAGCGAGACCTGCACAAGATTGCTGGCCGGCGAGACCGGTGTGAAACCGCTGCCGTCCAAGGCGCCGGTGAATTTCCACAGCCGTTGTGCGCTGGCGATCATCACCGTGTTGTCTTGTCCGACGCCGACGTGGTCGGCCTGGTTGGGCAGTTTCGTCCAGCCATCACCATCGTGTTGCACGATCCAGCCGCCCTGCGCTTGCGGCAGCACGCTCCACAGGTTGCCATCGCGGCCATTCGGCGCGTGCGCCAGCACCGGATGCCATGTCGCCGGCCAGTTGTTTGTCAGGTTGCCTATGTATTTGATCTGCGCCGAATTGCTGAATGGAATCAACGAGGCTACGGATGTTCCTGAGAAGAACCAGTCGACTGAGCCAGATGCTGTTTGAACTCTTGTTGCAGCATTCAAGCTCGTCACCCACGATGCAGGCAACACATTTGGATCACCCCACCAGAAGAGTTGCAGCGGCTGCGGGCTTCCAAGCACAGCCTTGTTCACCGGATCGATGTACAACATTTCACCCTTGCGGATCAGGTATGCCTGGCTGAGTCCGGTAGCAATCGTGATGACGCCGTCAACGACGCCATCCTTCCAGTTGGGTGTTTGCGGCCAACCGGGCAAGTCTGTGAGTTTGGTCGGCGGAATGCTCCCATCGGTGGCGACAAATCGCCCGCCGTTGTACAAAACCAAGGCGCTGCCCAATGATGTCCAGGAAGCGCCCACCACACCCAGCTTGAATGAGTCTGGCAGGCTGGGCCACAGGTTGTCGATGGTTTGAGGCGCGCCGGCCTGCATTGTTGCCACATCGATTTTGATCACCTGGTTGCCTTGAAACACATAGGCTGTTCCATTGGGGTCAAGTGACCCCAGGGCAGCATCTATGCCCTCGCCATGCGGCACCCACACCTTGTTAATCTCGTCATAGATGTGCGGCGCGCCCTGCGCATCGATGCCCCACAGCGTGCCATCCCAGCCCATGCTGATATCGATGAGCGCGCCAAAGGATGTGTTCGATGCAAGCGGGTTGAACGTGGGTTGCGGCACCGCCGGCGCCTGTGGCTGCTCAGCGCTGGCGACGGCCTCTTTGGGCGGCGCGCTGGCAATGGCTGCCAGGCCAAGCGCCGGCAGGCCAGCAGCGGCTGCGGCGCTGAATGCTGCCAGCTTGAAGAACTGCCGACGGTTGATGCGTGGCTGTTTCATGATTTCCTCCTGCTCCCAAACGAAGATTGCGGGTGTGTGTTGAGGGGAGAGCATGCGCGGGCGGTGTGACAAAAGCGTGATACGACCAATGCGCATCAGGGTAGAGCGGGGGAGTGTGACTTGACGCACCCGCTGGTCTGACACAAGATGGGCAGCATCACCATGACCACCACGATCGCCTATGCTCTTGAAGACCACGCCGGCATGTCGATTGTCCGCGCGGGTTTGGCCGGCTGTGATGTCGAGTTTGTCCCCATCTTCGCGCTCGACGCAGCGGAATCGCAAGCCGCGCTCGCGCGCGCCGGCGTGCTGCTGGTCCAGTTGCAGCTCGTCACGTCGCAGGTGATGGACGCCATGCCGCATTGCCGGCTCATCAGCCGGCTCGGTGTCGGCGTCGACAGCATCGATGTGCCGGCGGCCACCGCGCGCGGCATCTGGGTGGCGAATGTGCCGGATTACGGCACCGACGAAGTCTCCACGCACGCCATCGCGCTGGCGCTGGCGCAGCTGCGCGGGCTGAACGCGCTCTTCAATGCCACGCGCGCCGGTGGATGGGACGGCCTGGCTGTCTCACCCATCCAGCGGCTGACCACGCTCACGATTGGCGTGATGGGGTTTGGGCGCATCGGCAGCGCAGTCGCGCGCAAGGCCATCGGGCTGGGGTTGCGCGTCATCGCGCACGATCCCTTCGTGAGCGGCGACGCCATTCGTGCTGCCGGCGCGCAGCCGGTCGACCTCGACGCGCTGTTCAGCCAGGCAGACATCGTGTCGCTGCATTGCCCCTTGAACGCAAGCACGCGCCACAGCGTCAACGCGCGCCGGCTGGGGCTGATGAAGCCGTCGGCCTATCTGGTCAACACCTCGCGCGGCGGCGTGATCGATGAGCAAGCGCTGCTGGATGCCGTGAACGCCGGTCAGATTCGCGGCGCGGCGCTGGATGTGCTGAGCGCAGAGCCACCGCCCGAGGACAATGCGGTGTTGCAGGCATTGATTGCGCACGAGCGCATCCTCGTCACGCCGCATGTCGCGTGGTATTCTGAGCAAGGCCGGCACGACATGCATGCGCTGGCTGCGGCAGATATTGCGCGATTTTTGCGCGGCGAGCCGTTGCGCACGCCGGTGAATACGGTGACCCATTCCAGCGCATTCGCAGATAAAAACAAGGCATCCTGAGCGCAGTCGAGGCGCCAGACGGACGAGTGTCTGGTTGTCCGCGTGAGGGAAAGGAGAACAGCATGAAGCTAATCTTGGCAGTGGTGCAGGCCGACGATGCAAACCGGGTGGTGCAAGCGTTGAACAGCGCCGGCTTCCGCGTCACGCGCATTGCCACGCAGGGCGCGTGGCTGCGGCGCGAAAACGCCACGCTGCTGGTGGGCGTTGACGACGGCAAGGTGAATGACGTGATGCGCGTGTTGCGCAGCCATGCCCAGCGCCGCACGGCCTACATTAACGTGCCGGCAGAGTCATCGGCTCTCGACGGCATGATGGGCCCGCCTGGCATGCCGATGGAGGTGGAGGTGGGCGGCGCGACGGTGTTCGTGCTGGATGTCGAGCGCACTGCGCGGGTTTCATCTGAGGCGGAGGCGTGAGGCAGGCCGGCGTCAATGCAGGGCTAATTCGATGGCTTGTTCGACAGTAAGCTCCCTGCCTGCCTGCCAGGCGGCATCGAAATCTGGCGGATTCAGCAAGCTGTGAACGGTGTCGACGGCGTGCTTATTCGCTGAGCGGATTGGCTCATCGAGCGCAGCCTGCATTGCCTGGCGCGTGTCTTCGACCACAGCAAGCAGCGTCACTGCGCGTGAGAGCTGGCCATCAAGCGCCTCCACGCAGGCCAGGCCAGAGAGCGCGCAGATCGATCCCCGTCGATTCCCCAGCTGCTGATAGCGTCGCAGGCTCTCCTCGTGCAGGGATTGCGCCGCTTGAAATTCACCCATCGCAACATGCAGGCAACCCAGATTATTCAAGGTTGCTGCGATGCCGCGCTTGTTGTCCAATGCGCGCCTCAGGGCAAGACTTTCTTCGTAGAGTGTTTTTGCAGCCGCGAGATCGCCCTGTATGAAGACAATGCTGGCCAGCAAGTTGAGGCTGTATGACAAACTGTATTTCTCATCGCTTTGCCGGTGAAAGAGCAGACGTTCCTCGCATATTCTTCGGGCGGTCGCCATGTCGCCAAGATTGAAGATGGCGCTTGCGATGGACAGGCGCGTGAGCGAGCATGAGAGATGCGGCGGATCTGGCAGCGCATTCCAGATATCGAGCGCCTTTTCATAGAATATCAGCGCAGAGGCGTAGTTGCCTTGCTCAAATGCCACGCCACCCAAATAGCTCAGCGCCGAGCCGGCGCTCAACGGTTCCCCATGGGTTTGAAAGCGTTCCAGGCTGATGTTGAAGAGCCGGCGCGATTTGTCATAGTCGGATTGCCGCCACGCAAAAATCGCAGACTGCATGAGCGCCTGCGCATAGAGCTTGTGTTGCGATGCGTTCAATTCGACGTCATTCGCAAGCGCCAGAAGCTGTTGCAACTTCAGCGCCGCTTCGCTCCAGAGCCCCCGCACCTCCCAGAATGGACACATCGCAAAGCACAGTTGGAACGCAGCATCCATGTCGCGCTGCGCGATGATCCAATTCAACGCCACACGCACATTGTCGAGGTCCTGCTGCAGACGATTCTGCGTGATGCTGGAGCGGCCGGCGCTGACGTGCAGTTGTGGCCGCTGCTCATTGTGCTGGGCAAGGGCGAGAAAATAGTCGAAATGTCGCCGGCATATCCATTCTCGCTCGCCGGCAATCTCAAGCTGCTCCCACGCAAATTGCCGGATCGTCTCCAGCATGGTGAAGCGCGTGTGCTCGCCTTCCTCGCTCGCAACCACGAGCGACTTGTTCACCAGGTTCAACAGCAGCGGCAGCACATTGGGCGCGTGCAGCGCCGCCAACTCCATCTCGCGCGCGCTCGGCGTGGCGCACACGTCCTCAGCCGCTTCTGCCGTCCACCCGCTGGCAAAGACGGACAGCCGGCACAACAGCGTGCGTTCCTGGTCGCTCAGCAAATCGTAGCTCCAGGCGATCAGCGCGCGCAGGGTCTGATGCCGATGCAGCGCGTCGCGGCTGCCGCTGGAGAGCAGGTTGAAGCGGTCGTCGAGCCGCGCGGCGAGCTGCTTCACCGTCAGCGCGCTCAGGCGTGAGGCGGCCAGTTCAATGGCGAGCGGGATGCCGTCGAGCTGCGCGCAGACGGCAGCCACATCGCCGGCGTTGGCCCCGCCCATCACGAAGTCAGTCTTCACAGCGCAGGCGCGCTCGGCAAACAATTGCGCCGATTCGTCTCTGTTCATGGATGGCACGCGCCATACCGCTTCGCCGGCGAAATTGAGCGGCTCGCGGCTGGTGGCGAGCACGTGCAGGTTGGGGCAGGCGCGCAACAGGGCTTCGACAAATTCGGCGCACGCCTGGATGACATGCTCGCAGTTGTCGAGGATGAGCAACAGATGCTTGCTGCCGATCAGCGCTTTTAAGCTGACCACACAGGCCTCGCTGGCGTGATTGGTGATCTTGAATGCGGCGGCGACCTGCTGCGCCACGAGCGTCGCATCGCCCAGCGGCGCAAGCTCGGCGATCAGCACGCCGCTGAAGTCATCGAGCAGGCGCTGGCCGGCTTCGATGGCAAGGCGCGTCTTGCCCACGCCGCCCGAGCCAGTGAGCGTGACCATGCGTGTGGCTCGCGCCATCTCGATCACGCTGCGTAATTCATGTTGCCGGCCGATGAAGCGCGTCGGAGGCGCTGGCAGATTCGTGCGCGTGACGAGCGGTAGTGCGTCGGCGGCAGCGGGCCTGGCCGCGCGTCCAAGCATCGCAAGGTCGATCAACTGCTGCGCCAGTTGTGGTTCATTCGCCAGATCCAGCGCAGCGATGAAGCGCGCCTGGACCGTGGCTGGGTCTGGCCGGCGATTGTTGCCTTCCAATCGCGTGATGAAGGCTTCTGAATAGCCCACTGCGATGCCAAGCTCGCGCTGGGTGAGGCGCGCGCGCTTGCGCAGATAGCGAAGCATTTCGCCAAACGTAGCTGGCGCTGCAATGATCATCGAACCCCCGTGAATTGCGATGCGGCTGCCGGCGAAGAGGGTCGAATTATGCGCCGGCTTGCAAAATGTGCAAGCGCATTTGTAGTCAGGGAACGTCCAGCGGAGGCCCCCTGACTGCTCTGATTGGATGAAAGGGTAAACCGCTAATTACCCCTGCGCCGCGGCGGTGTGTCAGTCCAGGTGTCAGGAAATGGCAGCTTTTCTGCGTGGCAATGTGATAAGAGTGTTTACACCACAGGAGGACAACATGATTCGGCTTGCAGTTCCATACCCGCAGATCCGCGGCAGCACGTTCGACATGGACTACTACTTGAACAAGCATGTGCCAATGGTGATCTGCCGGCTTGCGCCGATGCGGTTGATGAAGGCTGAGATTGATGAGGGCATGTCTGGATTTCCGCCTGATCAGCCAGCGCCTGCGCTGTAATCGGCTATCTCGTATTCGAGCAACTCGACGATTTGCAGCGCGGATTGGCGGCGCACAGCACCGAGATCATGGACGATATTCCGAATTTCACCAACAGCTAGCCGAAACTTCAGATTAGCTGCATCGCTGTTTTGAGTTTGGAGGCGGGAGTAAATCTAACATGTCGAATGAGAACAACAAGGTCATCGCCCAACGCTGCATCGACGCGATCAACCGGCAGGACGTCACCGCAATGGGCGAAACGATGTCACCAAAATGGGCTGCAGAGGTGGCGAGTTGGTTCCCCGGCGTTAACGCGCGCTGGCCTGGCCACCACATTGAGGTGACCGAGATGATGGCGGAAGGTGAGCGGGTGTGGTGCCGGCTGCGCACCAGCGCGCTGGGTCAGGGTGAATGGATGGGGCTGCCGGCGACTGGCAAACCATGGAGCAACACCGGCATCTGGTATCTGCGCATCGTCGACGGCAGGATCATCGAGTTGGAGAGTTTGTTCGACGAGCTGAATCTGATCCGACAATACGGCGGTCAGGTGACGCCGGCGCCATCGAGCGCTGCCCCATCCACTAATGCCATTCAATCAGATGGGTAATCAGCAGAGGGGTAATCAGTATGAGCAGCAACGGAAAGTCAAAATTGAAGTTTGGCCTGTATTACGACTTCCGCAATCCGAAGCAATGGCATCGACCCATCACCGACATTTACGGCGAAATCTTTGAGCAGATTGTGTGGGCCGACCAGGCTGGCTTTGACAATGTATGGATCTCCGAGCATCACCTGGTCGAAGACGACTATACACCGTCGGTGTTGCCCATTGCGGCGGCTATTGCGGCGAAGACGCGCAACATTCGCATTGGCTCGGCGGTGATGGACCTGCCACTTCACAATCCCATCCGCGTAGCCGAAGATGCAGCCACCGTCGATGTGATCTCAAATGGTCGCTTCGAATTGGGTGTTGGCGTGGGCTATCGCGTCGAGGAGTTCGAGAGTTTTGGCATCCCAAAGGTGGAGCGCGGCCGGCGCACCACTGAGGCGCTCGAGATCATTCGTTGCTTGCTGGATGGCGATACCGTCACATATCGAGGGCATTACTACACCGTGCAGAATGCAAAGCTTGCGCCATCGTCGGTGCAGCGGCCGCGCCTGCCGATTTGGGCCGGCGGGTTTACGCCGGCATCGGCACAGCGCGCGGCGAAATTCGCGGATGGTTTTCTGGCGGTCGCCGGCCCCAGCCCGGATCTGTTCCAGCAGTATGTATCTGCGTTGAAGGCATTGGGAAAGTCGACCAACGATTTGCTGCTCGCCGGCGGACCATTCTGGTTGATCCCATCGAGCGATCCAGAGAAGACGTGGAACGAAGCTGCGCCGCATGTGCTGTATCAGATGAACATCTATGCCGAGTGGCTGGAGAAATCGGGCATGCCGATCTTGCCACATCTGCGCGACGTGTCGCATTTGAAGGAAGCTGGCCTGCTCAATGTGGTCGATGTGGACACGTGCATCGCGACGATTAAGGGGTTTGCGTCGTCGGTGCCGCTGACGCATTTCTATGCATTCACGCTACCGCCGGGGCTGCCGGCGAGTTGGGTGCAGCCGCATCTCGAACTGTTTGCCAGCAAGGTTATCCCCGTGTTTCGATAAACGGGCATTCACGCAAGGAGTAAGTCATGTCAACCGAAGAGAACAAAGCCATCGCCCGCATGCACTTCATCGACGTGTTGGAACAGGGTCACGTCGAATTGATCCCCAGCTACTACGCGCCGGATGGCTCCGTCCCGAACAATGACACGCCGGAGCAGTGGAGGGAACGCGTGCTCTTTCATCACAAGATTGCCCCGGGCTACAAGATCACCATTTTGGACATGGTCGCAGAAGGCGACAAGGTGGCGGTGCTGTGGCAGGCCGATCTCATCTACTCGGTTGTGCCGGAACCGCCGCCCGAGAAACCACCATATCCTTTCGGCAAGCTTGCGAGCTGGAAAATCATGAACTTGCTCCACATCGTGGATGGCAAGTTGTTCTCCAGTACCAGCGCCAATGAATGGGGCTCCATGATGATCGACGCCGGCGTCTACACCGTGGCGAAGCCGGAGCCGGCGTAGCGCGCGAAACGCTCGTGGAACGCCGGCTTGCCATACTCATCGTGTGGCAGGCGATGCAGCTTTCATGAGGAGGGGGAATGAAAGCTGCATCGCCGGCGGCCGACGCCGGCGATGGCTGTCGAAGCGCGCCAATGGTTGGATTAACGTCAGTTCGGGATATGGAAAACTTGGCGCTTGTCATCCTGACCGAAGGGAAGGATCTCTGCCAGAC
>CAZPVX010000037.1:0-3631 GCA_964590135.1 uncultured Anaerolineae bacterium
GGCCGCTCGGTCATCGTAGTCGGCCCCAAGCTCAAGCTGCACCAGTGCGGCCTGCCAAGGACGATGGCGCTGGAGTTGTTCAAGCCCTTCGTCATCCAAAAGCTGGTCGAAGGCAACTATGCCAACAACGTGAAGGGCGCCAAGCGTGTGATCGAGCGTGAACGGCCGGAAGTGTGGGAAGTGCTGGAGGACGTCATCAAGACGCGCCCGGTGCTGCTGAACCGCGCGCCGACGCTGCACCGTCTGGGCATCCAGGCCTTTGAGCCGATTCTGGTCGAAGGCAAGGCCATTCAGCTTCATCCGCTGGTGTGCCAGGCATTCAACGCCGACTTCGATGGCGACCAGATGGCCGTGCATGTGCCGCTCAGCCGCAAGGCGGTCGAGGAGGCGCGCAAGCTCATGATCTCGTCGGGCAACCTGCTCAAGCCAAGTGATGGCGAACCCATCGTCGGCCCGACCAAGGACATGGTGCTGGGCGTGTATTACCTGACGCTGCTCGACCCAACGCCGCGCAAGGGCGATGGCCGCACGTTCTATGGGCTGGACGAAGTGGAGATGGCTTATGAGCTTGGCCAACTGCACATCCATGCCAAGATCAAGATTCTGCTCGACACCTATTTTGACGAGGACAACAAGCGCTATGTCGATGAGCAGCCGCGCCGGCGCATCGTCGAAACCACCGTCGGCCGCGCCCTCTTCAACCGCATCGTGCCGCTGGAAATGCGCTTCGTCAACCGCGTGCTGGACAAGGGCGATCTACAGCGCCTCGTCAACCTCACCTATCAGGTTCTCGGCAATGATCGCGCGCAGGAAGTTGTGGCCTTCGTGGACGACATCAAGGACATTGGCTTCAGGTTTGCAACCCGCTCTGGCGTGTCGATTGCCATGAGCGACATCAACGTGCCGGGCGAGAAGACTGAAATTCTGGCGCAGGCCGATGCGAAGGTGCAGGAAGTGGAGCGCCAATATCGGCGCGGCCTGATGACAGAGGATGAGCGCGAGATGCGCGCCATCAATATCTGGACCGAAGCTAAGGACAACGTCTCCAATGCTGTGCGCAAGGCGATGAACCCGATCGGCAACCTGAGTGTGATGGCGAACTCTGGCGCGACGAAGGGCGGCTTTGGTCCGATCACGCAGCTCGCCGGCATGCGCGGCATGATGGCCGATCCGTCGGGTCGCATCATCGCGCTGCCCATTCAATCGAACTTTCGTGAGGGGCTGAATGCCATCGAGTTCTTCATCAGCACGCACGGTCAACGCAAGGGTCTTGCCGACACAGCCATGCGCACGGCCGACGCCGGCTACCTTACGCGCCGTTTGGTCGACGTGACGCAGGACGTGATCGTGAACAGCGAAGATTGCGGCACGCATAGCGGCGTGTGGGTGCGCCCATCAGATGATGTGGGCGGTCAGAAGATGAAAGATCGCATCTTCGGGCGTATGGCCAGCGCGGATGTGCTGCACCCCAAGACCGGCGAAGTGCTGGTGGCGCGCAACCAGATGATCGACGAGCACGCGCTCGATCTGATCGATGCAGCCAAGGTGCAGGAAGTCGGCGTGCGTTCGCCGTTGACGTGCGAGTTGGAGCAGGGCATTTGCCAGATGTGCTATGGCCGCGACCTGGGCCGCGGCAAGCTGGTCGCGATTGGCGCAGCAGTGGGTATCATTGCTGCACAGTCCATCGGTGAGCCGGGCACGCAGCTTACGCTGCGCACGTTCCACAGCGGCGGCGTGGCGACAGGCAGCGATATCACGCAGGGTCTGCCTCGTGTGGAAGAGTTGCTGGAGGCGCGCAAGAAGCCGAGGGCGGAAGCGCTGATGGCTGACATCGCCGGCCGCGTTCACATCGAGCGCCTCGAAGGCGGCATTCGTCGCGTGGAGATCACCAATCAAACCTTGCAGCGCGACCCCTACAACGTGCCGGGCAACTGGTCATTGAAGGTGGAAGATGGTGATGAGGTGAAGGACAAGACGGTCATCGCAACGCGCGGCGATCAGGAGATGAAGATCGAGCACGGCGGGCGCGTGGTGCGCGATGGCTCAACCGTCACCATCGTCTATGAGAAGAAGGATGAGATGGAATATGAGGTGCCGCCGGCAGCGCGCATCCTCGTGACTGAGGGGCAAGAAGTGAGCGCCGGCGACCCGATCACTGAAGGCACGAAGAACCCGCACATGTTGCTCAAGGTGCTGGGGCGCGATGCGGCGCAGATGTATCTGCTTAGCGAGGTGCAGAAGGTGTATCGCTCGCAGGGTGTGAACATCAGCGACAAGCACTTCGAGATCGTCATCCGCAAGATGACGAACCGAGTGCAGATCACGATGGCAGGGGACAGCAACTACCTGCCCGGTGATCTGGTCAACCGGCTGGAGTTGGCGAAGGAGAACGAGGGTCTGGTGAGCGATGGCAAGCGCCAGGCAGTGGGTCAGCCAATCCTGCTCGGCATCTCGAAGGCGGCGCTGGCGACAGAGTCGTTCCTGTCTGCAGCGTCATTCCAGCGCACGATCAAGGTGCTGGCGGGCGCGGCTATCGAGGGCAAGCGCGACGACTTGCTGGGTCTGAAGGAGAACGTCATCCTTGGCAAGCTCATCCCGGCCGGCACGGGTTTCCGCCCTGGCACGATGGAGATGTACGAAGGCGTGACGCTGCCGTCGGCAGCCGAGCAGCAAAAGTCGGCCTTGACGCAGCAGGCCGAACAGATGTTGCTGGGCATGAGCGCGAACGAGACGCTGCCGGAAGAGCAGATTCCGTCGCTGGAAGAGTTCATCAACCAGGCAACCAAGCGCGACGCAGAGTGATCTTCGTCCTCACAAGACGACAAACCGAACAAAACCCCCGATCGATCGGGGGTTTTTGCTTGGGTGGTTTAGAACGTCCTCATGCTTGCGGCGTTTCGTTCTCCGAAAAAGCATTCGTTGATGGCAGCGCCCAAAAGAAGCCTAACGCAATGATGCCCCCGACGGGGACCAACAGAAACAATAGCCACCAGGCACTTTTTCCACTGTCACGCAGCCGGCGCGAACCCACCGCCAACAGGGGCAACAAGACAGCAAGCAGGAATATGCTCCCCAGGGTCTCATTGATGAGTGCAAATGCGGACGTGCATAGAGCGACGAACAATGCGAACCACCAAAACTCTGGCCGTGATGCTCGTCCAGTGAAATCTGCATATTTTATGAAACACCTGCGTATTGCTCCGTAGAACGTAGTCGGGCTGGCTTCGTTGTCGATGCCTGGATCAGAAGACAATTTCATTTTTAACTCCTTGCCGATTCTCATAATGACTTCTCTCGTCATTGCAACCCAATTCGAGAGCTTGAGTCCGGCGTCATCATCGGCAAAATCGCGCTTGCCCGCAACTGTGGAATCCCCTAGTTTGCCAGATTCATGCCAGTTTGGATCTTCTTTCAGCTTCAGAACCAATTCCATTCTCGAATTTACTTGAAATTTTGAATATATGTTCGTCAAGTGAAATTCAATCGTGCGTTCGGTGACCTTCATCTCTGAAGCGATCAATTTATTGCTTTTGCCTTGCAATAACAGCTGTATAACATCCCGTTCGCGGTTGCTCAGTGAGGGGGATTCCTGCATGGAGAATTTTCCTGGTCGGATTATTATGCCAGTCCA
>CAZPVX010000037.1:3641-30324 GCA_964590135.1 uncultured Anaerolineae bacterium
AATTCTGGCCGGCGTGCATCGCTCGTGCATCTCCCACTCAGGTCATCCGCCAGATCTGGCGCGCTGGCGGGCGACATGCTCCCGAACCTGTGGGGCGATCTCGTGTGCAAAACGCTGAAGCTGGATGTCGGGCGCACCTCCGAACAGATAGCTATCCATTCCAAACTCAAGGGCCAGATAGGTCAGTTCTTCGACCCACTGGCTTGCCGGCCCATTGAGCAGGCCTCCTGTTTGGCCTTCGGTAATGGCGCCGCTCAAATTCAACAGGCGTTGGATATGGGCGGGAGTGCGTCCAACGCTGAGGGCGCCGTCATCAATGCGCTGTTGCATCTCCTTCAGTTGATCGAGTTTGATGTAGGAGAGCGAAGGGACCCAGCCATCAGCCAGGCGGCCGATGAGGTTCAACATCCTGGGTCCAAGCGCGCCGACCCAGATGCCAATTGGGTGCGCCGGCGCAGGTCCGGGTTTGACGCCGTTCAAGCTGTAAAACTGTCCCTTAAATCTCGCCGCGCGTTGATCACTCCACATCAATCGAATGATGGCAATGGCTTCCTCTAGCGCGGTAACTGCATCCCTGGGGGTGCGGACCGGACCACCCATCGCACTGATCGCCTCCCAGAAGGCGCCGGCGCCCAGGCCCAACTCACATCGGCCTCCGCTAAGCAGATCCAAAGAAGCAGCAGCTTTGGCCAGCAGGGCCGGCGGTCGCAGGGGCAGATTGGCGACGTCCGGAAAAATTCTGACATGCTTGGTCTGGGCCGCGATGACCGCGAGCAATGTCCAGGTGTCGAGATAGCTCCGCTGATACGGGTGATCCTGGATGCCGATCAGTTCCAACCCAAGCGCATCCACCTGGCGGGCGGCGTGCAACACTGCTTGATGATCGGTGGCGTCTGGAACGAGAAAATATCCAAATTGGAGGGGGCGACCGTAATCTGTCATGACACTTTCCTTTATTCCACTCACTTCACTCAGGCCACGGACTTCGCCAAAGGAAGTGCACAAGGGTGATCATACTGCTTGATCTGCGGGTGATAGCACCGCCTTGGGCAGGGATGCTTGGCAAACGATCACTGCGGCCGGCGAGACTGTTGCAAAAGCGCGCTGTATCATGCCGGTGCGTCCATGCACATCACTGAACTTGACTATGACCTGCCGGCAGAGCGCATTGCGCAGCACGCGATGGAACCACGCGATCATGCGCGGCTGTTGGTATGCAACTGCGTCGATCACTCGCATCAGCACAGATATTTCTACGATCTGCCTGATTTTCTATCGTCAAATGACTTGCTGGTGGCGAATGACACCAGTGTGATCAACGCGCGGCTGCACGGGCGCAAACCTACTGGCGGAAAGGTGGAGGTGCTGCTGTTGCGCAAACTGGACGCAACGACATGGCAGGCGATGGTGGGTGGCCGCAATGTGAAGGAGATCGTTTTCACCGATGCGATGCGCGCGGATGTGTTGCTGAATGAAGACAGCGCCACCTTCACTGTGCGCTTCAATCAGCCAGCAGAACCCTTTCTCAGCACCCTGGGGGAAACACCGCTGCCGCCTTACATCCACGAAAAGCTGAGCGACCCAGCGCGCTATCAAACCGTGTATGCGCGGGTGGCCGGCAGCGCGGCTGCGCCCACCGCCGGCCTGCATTTCACGCCGCAGTTGCTCGATCGCATTCGTGGTATGGGAGTGCGCGTAACCTTCGTTACGCTGCATGTCGGCCTCGACACGTTCAAGCCCATCGATGAGAAGGAGGTCGAGTCGCACAGGATCCACACGGAATGGTGCGAGTTGCCGCCAGCGACTGCTGAGGCCATCAACGAGACGCGCCGGCGGGGCGGGCGCGTGATCGCTGTCGGCACCACCAGCGCGCGCGTGCTGGAAAGCGCCGGCAATCAATCCGCAATCAAAAATTCGCAATCTGCAATCATCGATGCTTATCGCGGCAACACCTCCATCTACATCACGCCGGGGTATCAGTGGAAGGTGGTTGATGCGCTGATCACCAATTTTCATCTGCCGCGCAGCACGCTGCTGGCGATGGTCGGTTCACGCATGGGCATGGACTTCATGCGGCAAACCTATGCGCTTGCGATTCAGGAAAAATATCGCTTCTACTCGTTTGGGGACGCGATGTTGATTGTGTGATGCGCATGGCGCACATACTCATCTAACGCGACCCCGATAATGTCGAGAGTTGTCTTTAAATCATTGAAAAGGAGTAAAAAAGAAGAAATGGCAGTATCAAAAGCAGCAGCAGTCTGGAACGGGACGTTGAAGGAAGGCGCCGGCACGATGTCGGTTGGGACTGGCTTTGTGAAGGAAGTGCCGTTCACGTATGTGTCGCGCTTTGAAGGGGATGTCAAAGGCACAAACCCTGAAGAGTTGATCGGCGCGGCGCATGCTGGCTGCTTCAGCATGTTCCTGTCGGCGCAGCTCACCAACGCCGGCTTCAAGCCGAATCACATTCGCACCACTGCCACCGTGCATCTGGGTGCCGGCCCCACCATCACCAAGATCGAATTGAACACCGAAGCCGATGTGCCGGGCGTCGATCAAAAGACCTTCGATGAGAAAGTCGCAGTATCCAAGGCCGGCTGCCCGGTCAGCAAGGCGTTGGCGTCGGTGGGTGAAGTCGTCGTGAGCGCGAAGCTCGTTGGCGCATAGCATCCGGCCAGGTCTGCAAGTCGCTGTAGCTTGAAACCTCGCGGGTCTCGCAGACTCGCGAGGTTTTTTTGCGCTTTGCCTTTTTTCGCACTTGGGCTTCAATGCGCTCACTATGTCAGATATTGCCAATTTCTTCCGTGAGCAGGGGTTCTATCATGCGAAAGGCGTATTTTCACCGGCTGAAATTGCCGAACTGGAAGTGGACTTCGACAGAATCGTGAAGCAGTTGATGTCGAGCGAGGAAATGATCAACGCGCGCTGGAAGGGCGCTGAGGTCGAGAAGCTTGGCGCGCTGGACACGGTTGTGTATCACACGCATCAGGTGCAACAGTTCTCGGCGGCATGGACGCGCGCCGTGATGAACAACAAGTTCCTCGACATCGTGGAGCAGATGCTCGGGCCGGACATCGTGCTGCATCACACCAAGCTCTTCCAGAAACCGAGTGAGAAGGGCGCGCCATTTCCGATGCACCAGGATTGGTCATACTTCCCGACTGAGAAAGACACCATGCTCGCCGGCGTCATTCATGTCTCGAAAGCCACCGACGCGATGGGCTGCATTCGTGTCTACCCAGGCAGCCACAAGCTGGGCCGGCTGCAAGGCTCGTGGGGTCAATCGGTCAGTGATCTGCTTTTGAACGAATACCCGATTGAAAAATCGACCGCGGTGGAATGCGAGCCAGGTGATGTGTTGTTCTTCCACTACTTCACCATTCACGGTTCCATGCCCAACCGCTCCAGCGACATTCGCAAGACAGTGCTGGTGCAGATGCACGCCGGCGATGACACCGTGGAAGAGGGCAACATGCATCCTGAAGAGTGCCTGGTGCTGCGCGGCTGGAACAGCCACATGACGCGCAACCGCGCCGGCCGCGCCAAAGTGCCGATCACGCGCTAGTCAGTCATTGACCTGGCAGGTCTTCCGGCCTGCCAGGTCCCATCTTCATGGCACAGGAAATTGAGCGCAAATTTCTGGTGCAGGGTGATGCGTGGCGCAAAGGCGCCGAGCGCGCGTTGATTCGGCAGGGTTACTTGAGCGCCGACGGCGCGCGCACGGTGCGCGTGCGCATCAAAGGCGAGCGCGCATTCGTCACCATCAAGGGGCCGCCGGTGGCGCTTGCGCGCGCAGAGTATGAATACGAGATTCCCATCGCTGACGCCGATGAGATGCTCAATCATTTGTGCATGAAACCGCTGATCGAGAAGTGGCGGTATTTTGTGCCGTTCGCCGGCATGATGTGGGAAGTGGACGAGTTTCTCAACGAAAATGCCGGCCTTGTCGTGGCTGAACTGGAATTAAACGACGCAGCGCAGCAGGTTCAACTGCCGGCGTGGGCGACGCAGGAAGTCACCGACGATCCTCGCTACAGCAATGCGAACCTGACGAAGCGACCGTTCACAACATGGTGATCCGCCCGCGCCCAATTCCGCATTTACAGGTAAAAGCGATCAGCGGAACCACTTGAATACACCCACATAGTCGTGCACGTGCGTGCAGCCGGCGTCGTTCTTCGGCACAAACTCGCGCTGCATCGTCAGGTTCTGCGCATCCACAAACTTCACCGTCATCGTCACCACGCCATCATCGATGGAGTTGGGACCGGCGTATTGATAGAGGTTCTCGGCGATGCGCGTCATCGCATATGGCTTCGGTTCCTGATTCTTCCATTCGATGCCATCTCCGTTCGGCGTGATCTGCACCAGGCCATACGCCGGCAGCACCGAGCCCTGCGTGCAATTGCCCTTCATCTGATCCTGTCCGACGATGCTGGTATCCCACACCGATTGCTTTGCTGGCGCAAAACTGGCCGGCGCGCTGATGGGCGATTGCAGCGGCGACGCCAGCGGTGATTCGAGCGCAGCCCTTGCCGCTGCGGTAGCCATGGCAACCTCGGTGGCGTTGGCGGTGGGCAGGGGAATGGCGGTTGGCATGGGGGATGGCGTGATGATGGCTGGCGGGGTTGTGGTGGCCTGCGGCGCATCCCCACCGCACGCGGCTAACGCCATCGCGCACAGCGCAATGACGAAGCTTGTTTTCCTAAACATGCGCGCGATTCTACTCTGCTAACATTGCTCCCGTTTTTGCGCAGATGACGCCATGCACATGCGCGAAATCGTTGAGTGTCAGTCACTGAATCGTCAAGGCAGTTCGCATTGAATGCGTCAAACTACGCAGAGCAACACTGCAAATCTGACAAAACTCTGAGACACGCCGGGCTTATTGGAAATTGCAAGAAAATGAACCGAATGAAGAGAATCAATGCGCGCCTGATGCTGGTTGCCACTGCGGCAGCCTTCATCGCCAGCGCTCTTCAACCCACCCCTGTCGTGGCCGCGCCGGTTTACAGGCCGGCGGCCATCACCTTCCTGTGTCCCGACACACAGCAACCACAGGTGATGATCGACGTCGATGGCACCTTTGCGCACCGCGACGACAACTGGGAATCGCCTGAGGTCGGCCGGCTGTTGAAGTTCCAGTGCTACACAGTGCTGGGGCGCGATGAAACCAGCGAGTGGCTGATGCTACCCTATGGCAGTTCGCCGGCGTGGGTCAGCCGCAGCGCGGTGCGCTTCAAGGAAGGCCTGGATATTACGCAGTTGCCGCTGGCGAACAAGGCCGCCGTGCAACCGACGCCGGCGTTGCGCCTGTCCGGCGTGCCGGCGGTGAGCAAGCAGATGCAGCAGCTCTACAAGGATGGCGTGAAAGCCGGCCGCAAGCCAAACACGGTTTCGGTCATCGGCGATTGCAATTCCGAGCATCCGGTCTTTCTGGGGCGGCTGGCCGCCGGCGCGTTCAACCTTGCGCCATACCCGCAACTGCAAAAGACGTATCAGGCCTTCTTGCCGTCGTTCAGCCGCGTGAGCGTGGCGACCAGCGGCAGCTTCAATGCCAGCATGGCTTTTGATGGAACATGGGCCGACCCGAAGCAGTGCAAGGCCGGCGAAGGGCCGCTGGGGTGTGAGTTGCGCTTATCGAATGCCAGCATCATGTTGATCTCGCTCGGCACCGGCGATACGTTCACCTGGCAGGAATTCGAAACGCACTACAAGTCGATCATCGAAACCGTGCTGGCGGCCAAGGCTGTGCCAGTGTTGATGACGAAGGCCGACGCGCTGGAGACGCGGCAGGGTGGTGCGCCGGCAGAATATATCAACAACATTGTGCGCAAGCTCGGTGCGCAATACGGCCTGCCAGTGATCGACTTTGCGAAGGCTGCACAAGCGTTGCCCGATGGCGGGCTGGCGCAGGAGCGGAATGTCAACCTGCAGCCGATAGAGCCATTTCACGTAAACGAAGCCGGCATGGATGCGCGCATCTTGATGACGTTGCAAACCCTGGCGCAATTTCCATCTGCTGACGCGACGGTGAAAAAGAAGCGATGAGAAATGTTTTGATCTTGTGCGTGCTGTTCGGCGTGGCGGTGATGAGCGAGCCCGCACGGGCGCAAGAGCCGGCGAAGATCACCATCACTGCGTCACAGGCGTGGCTGCGCAGCGCGCCCAGCCTGACTGCCGGCAACAGCCTGCCGGTGGCGAAGGGCCAGTTCTACGATGTGACCGCGCGCACCGCTGACAATGCCTGGCTGCAACTGAGCGTGCCAGCCGCCGCCGGCAAGGGCACGTGGCTGTATGCTGAACTTGGCGCGCTGTATTCCGGTGACGTGAAATCAGCGCCAGTGGTGCAAGCGCTGGCGATCCCATCCAGCAAGCCAGCAAAGAAACCTGCGCCATTCCCGGCGTGGATTCCGGTCATCACGCCGAAGCAGCGCGCCATCTATCAAAATGCGGTGAAGGCTGGCAAGGACTTGAACGAATTCACCGTCGTTGGCGATTGCAACTCGCAGCCGGCTGTGTATGTGCAGCGCCTTGCAAGTGGCATGTTCGACGCCAGCACGCTCGACCCGCGCTTGCAGGGCACGGTGCTGCAATTTGCGCCATCGTTTGGCCGCGTAAGTCTGGCGGCGCAGGGCGGGTTGGGCGCCGGCATGATGATGGATCCGATGTGGGCCGACGGCGCGCTGTGCGACAAGGCAGTTGGACCGTTTGCGTGTGAGTTGTGGGTGTCGCGCGCCAGCGTCGTCTTCATCTCGCTTGGCACGCAAGAGCAATTTGCATGGAAGGATTTCAAGAAAAACTATCGGCCCATGGTCGAACATGCGCTGGCAAAAGGTGTGCTGCCGGTGCTGGTGACGAAGGCCGATGACATTGAAACGGCGAGCGGCGCGCCGGCGGGCTACATCAACGAAGTTGTGCGCGAACTGGCGAAGGAATACGATGTGCCGCTGCTCGATTTTCATGCTGCCACGCGCGATCTGCCCAACAGCGGCTTGATCGACGAAGGCGACAAGGATTTCCATCTGAGCTATGCCGGCATGGATCGACGCATTCTCACCACACTCCAAACCCTGGCGGCTATCACAGGCCGATGACAAGAACCGATGCGCCCACGCGGTGTTTGACCGTCATTCCATCAACTGAACGCGCTTCGCAGCAAGGATGTGTTCGATGTGTTTTGTATGCGGCAGCGGCCATCATCACTGCGCTGTGCACAGTGGTGTCGCCGGCCCGCGCTGCTGCGCGGTTATTCACTGTCACCACTGCCGGCGCATTTACCCGCGCACAGCCGCTGCTGAGCGCACCGCGCAAAACAGCGGTGTTCGCCGGTGAGGCGCACACTGCCCTGGCTCGCACCCCCGACAACGTTTGGATCGAGCTTGCCGAAGGCTGGCTGCTGGTGCAATATGGCCGGCTCGATGGCGACCTGGCTGCGTTGCCGGCGAGTGCGCCACCTGCAAGGACAGTGAAGCAGGCGCCGCTGGCGTTGCCGAGATGGATCACGCCTGTTTCAACCGCTGCAAAGAAGCTCTTCGCCATGAAGTCGCCGGACAAAGATCCCCGCGCCTTTACCGTGATCGGAGATTGCAACTCGGTGCCGGAAGCATTTGTGGGCCGTCTGGCGATGGGGCTGTTCGATGTCAGTGCTGCGCCGAAATTGGCGCCGACGATCGAGCAGTTTGCAGCGGCGTTTGCGCGCGACAGCGTGGCTGCGTTTGCCGGCTTCAACAGCGCAAGTGTGCTGGATCCGCAGTGGGCAAACCCGCAGTTCTGCATGGCCGGCGAGGGGTCGCTGGCATGCGAATTACGTCGCTCGAAGGCGAGCATCGCCTTTGTTGCGCTTGGCACCGGCGACCAGTTCACGTGGAAGGACTTTGAACGGAACTACCGCGCAGTGATCGAGCAGCTGATGGCGCGCAAGGTGTTGCCGGTGCTGATAACGAAAGCCGATGACCTGGAATCGCAGCAGGGCGGCGCACCAGCGGGTTTCATCAACGATGTGGTGCGAAAATTAGGCCGGGAATATGATGTGCCGGTGATCGATTTTTGGGCTGCCACCCGCAGCTTGCCAGACTACGGCATGCGATGGGAGGGCAACGAGAACTTCCACATGAGCGCCGCCGGCTCCGACTTGCGCATTTTGCTTGCCTTGCACACACTCGCTGCCGTCAACACACCATGAGCGAATACATCTTCGCAAAGACATCGCGTCGCGCCGGCGCAGGGGCGCTGCTTTTGATCGTGCTGCTCGGCGCGATGTGTATGGGGTCGGTTCAGAGCATCGCGCGCGCGGATGGCGTGACATTTCTCGCCACATGGCAGAACGCCTACTTTCGCAGCGCGCCAAGCGTGGACGCGCCGACGCTCGCGCCGCTGGTGCAAGGCGCGACGTTCAATGTGGCGGGGCGCACCGAAGACAATCAATGGTTGGCGCTGACAGCGCCGAATTTTTCGGGCTGGCTGCCGGCGGGCTTTGGCGAGGTGACTGGCGACCTGACGCAAGTGCCGGCGGTAAAGCAGGTGCTGCCGGCGTTCGGCAAGAACACCAACACGCAGGCAATCGCAAGTTGGATCGCGCTTGGCCCGCGCGCGAAGGCGCTATATCAGCAGGCGATCAAGAGCGGGCGTGATGGCCGCATGTTCACCATCGCCGGCGATAGCAACAGCACATGGCAGCGCAATATCGGCCGCATTGCCGCCGGCAACTACTCCTTCAGCGGCATTCCCCACTTGCGCAGCGTTGTGACGCGCTTCGATCCATCGTTCGGGCGGGTGAGCGCTGCTGTCGGCGGAGGCCTTCGCGCCGCCGACATGTTTGATCCAGCCATGTCGCAAAGCAAATCCCAGCAGTGCAGGCCGGACGAGGGCATGTTCGCCTGTGAGTTGCGCCTGTCGAATGCATCGATCGTGTTCATCCAACTTGGCACCGGCGACAAGTTCGTCTGGCGCGATTACGAGGCCAACTTGCGCCACATGATCGACTATGCACTTGCCAACAACGTGCTGCCGGTGCTGGTGACAAAGGCTGACGACCTGGAAAGCATCCAGGGTGGCGCGAGCTTCAACTTCATCAACGACACCATTCGCAAACTGGCGTCGGAATACCAATTACCGCTCGAGGATTTCTACGCCGCCACGCGCACGCTGCCGGCGGTGCCGAACCCTGACCTGCCGAAGCGCCCCTTCACCCAATACGGCCTGCATGATGAGTGGGGCTATTACTTCCACCTCACCGATGAGGGCTATGCATTGCGCGTGAAATCCACGTTGATGATGCTCGATGCGATCACGCGCGGGCTGTGATGCAGTTTGGGCAGCCGGCCACCCTTCAAGGTGACCGGCTGCCTTTCTGGTCACGGCAGGATGCTGAACGTGCCGCTGCTGCTCCACGTGCCTTGATCGGTGCTGACAAAGATGGACAGGTTATATTCACCCGGTGCGATGGTCGTGCGCGGGATGGATGGGTCGTCGGATTTGCCGCTGTCGTCTTCGTTGCGCTTGTTGCTCTGTGGCCATGTGTCGCCGGCCTGCAGCGTCTTGCACGTCTTGCCGTTGCTCGCTTCGCCAAAGATGCAATAAGGCGGGCTCATTTCGTTGTTCACATAGACGTCTTCAAAGTCGCTGTTCTGCACGCGAAATTCGACGAACCGCACACTCTCGCGTTTCATTGGCTTGGCATTTGCTGTGAACACCTTCGCTTCTACTCGAATCTTGCTCTGCCCGGCATCGCGATAGAACGCGTCGTGAATTTCCACGCGCGGGCCATTGCCCTGACCCGTGCCGTAGTTCGGCTCTTCGGCAACGACTTTGCTGTTCAACAGTTTGAAGGCGACTGTTCCAGACCAATCCGGCTCATCGCTGGTTGGATCGCTAAACACGCCGATTTCGACTTCGTAGTTGCCGGCGCTAACCATGCGCAGGCCGGTTTCCCAGCGATCGCCGGCTTGCCTGGTGATGCATTTGCCTGCGCTATCGCCGGCGATGCAATACGGCGCGCTCTTCTCATCGCGCTCATATACCGTGTCGGTGCTGCCGTCGGCCAGCAGCTTGTTTACGCTGAAGTGCACCAGCTTGGGCGCTGGGTTGCCCTGTGCGGTCACTTGCAGGGCGATTTTCTCGATGTTGCCGGCGGTGGGATTGGCGATGGCGACGGTGTAGGTGCCATTGCTTTTTATGTCGGTGGGTGAGAGAGCCGCCGCCGGCGGCGCGGCCTGTGTGGGCAGCGCCGGCGTTGCGCCCAGCGCCATCCCAAGCGCCAGAATCAAGTGAATACTTCCAGACAAAAAATTGAGCTTCATGTAACCCCTCCTTTTACTGCCCCATCCTCTCAAGGTTGTTTATGCAGGTCTGGACGATCTTCGTCAATGTTTCGTCAGCGGCTTGCGTGCCTTCCGGCACCAATGCGATACACGTGTTGTAGTTGTCCCTCGCCTGATTTAGAAATTTCTGCGCGATGCCGGCGTCGCTTTCCGGCGTGATGATTGCGCTGTACCAATTGGCTGTGCCGAGCAGCGAATAGCCGATGGCGAGTGTGCGTTTCTGGCCATCGGGTCGCTTGCTCAGGTCTTCGAGCGCCGGCGCCAGCAGGCGAATTGCATCGGCCAATGGTTGCTGCGCCCGCTCGTAATCATCCAACGCGAAATACGTTGAGCCGATCAATTGCTGCGTCAGACCCGTGCCCAGCCGCGCCAGCGTGGCAAGTTGCACCTGCCCCTCGGCCAGCGCTTTCTGCTCAGCTTGCGCGTAGCTGTCGATGGCGGCTTGCAGTGTGTCACTCTGCAAACGCAATTCAGGAGATAACGCGCGTGTCGCCTGCAGATTTGCGTCACCCAGGCCGATCAGCGCGCGCGAAAAATCTGGCTTGCAACTCAAGGCTTCGTCATGCGCCTGCATCGCCGCTGCGGAATCTCCCAGCAGCAGATGCTCACGCCCGATGAAGAATTGCAGCACCTCGCGTCCTTCGCCACAGGGCGGGTTGATCTGCTCAATTGCGCGCGTGAAAATGTCCAACGCCTTTTGCGGCTGGCCTGCCTGATCGTAGGCGATGCCGATGGCCAGCCACGCGATCAGTTGCTGACGTCGATTCAACGCGAGCCGCACGCCATTCCATACATCCTCTGTTGCCGGCCATAGCATGGGAATGGGCTTGCCGATGGCGTACCTGCCGGTCAGTTCATCCGCGGTCTTCAGCGCCTGCGGCACATAGAAACCCAACTCCATGCGGCTTGTCCCGCCTTCCGTGATGACGTTGCCATAGATCACGACCTGCGCGCCCAGTTGTTCGCCCACGCGCTGGGCCTCGGTCAGCGTGCCAATCGGCCCGATCTGCCAGCCGCTCGCGCGGGCATCGGCGCTGCTCCAGATCGCCGGCTGAAAATCGGATTGCGCCGCCGGTGGCAGATTCTTTAGCTCCACGTTCAACCCGTCGATCAGATACGCCGAGAGCGGCGCCCCTTCTGAGATCGACACGACGCTGCCATTTTCAATCAGGCCGAGATCCGCGATGAAGATGTTGGTCTTGAAGGCCGGCATCTTCTTCGGCGTGACAGTCGGCGTGGCTGTTGCAACGGCAGTCGCGGTCGCCGGCGGTGCGGCGACCATCCCTCGCGACAACATCGCGATGCCAAACAGCACAATTGTGGCGAGCGCCACGCCGCCGGCGATCAGGCCGATGGGCAACTTGCGCGGCACATCCGGCAGGTCAAGCGGCGCCGGCGTATAGCTCCATGTCTGATCGCTGCGTCGCCACTTCAGCGCAGCCAGCAGCGCCGGCATCTTTCCGCGCCGCTCGAAATACGTGATGATTTCATCGACCCATTGCTCCTTGCCGGCATCCTTGCCGGGGATCAGGTCGGGATCGACGCCAGTATCACGGCACAGCGTCTCCAACTCGTCCGTGCCGAAAGACGCGACGATCTGATCGCGAAAACGCTGGCGCTCAGTCATGGGCGGGAGTGTAACGGAAATGGCTTCTGTCACTGATCGGGTGTCGATACTCTAAGGATCGCTGCGCCGGCTTCCCATTTCCATGCATCGGCGCGCCGGCTGGCTCACGCACTGCCAGACGATGCTCAGACGATCCCCTCTTCAAAATGAATGCTAGCTGCCGGGCGCGAGGATTTTGCGGCGCAGCACATCGAGCGTTTGCAGGGCGGTGAGGTTGCGCTGATTGAAGCCGTATTGCAGATAGTCCGATGTGAACCATGCACTCTTGTTGTCTGCTGGAAAGCTGAAGTGGAAGCCATCACCGATGGTGCCGCCCTGCGGCAAACGCTCGACCACCTGGCGCAAGTTCAACAGCGGGACGCCATATTCATATGCCAGCGAGGCGATCTTGCCGTTGATGAAGCCGCATGGCGCGCTGTTGTCGCGGCATTCCAGATCGTCGGCCTTTGTGATCAGCACCGGGATGACGCCCATGTCGATGGATGTCTGGATGATCTGGCGGTAGCGGCCTTCGAAGCCTTGCCAACTGTGCTGGTCGCCAGTGCCTAGCAGAATGAGTGCGATGCTCGGTTTGGTCGTGTTGTATTCGCACACCAGCGGCGATTGGCCGTTGCAAAACGCCGGCGCCACCCCCGGATCCAGCACCTTCTCGGTGTTGAAGCCGCCGAGGTTCGCCGGCCCAGAGATACCGAATGACCCCTTGAAAAAATCGATCGTGCGCTGCAGATACTGAAAGCTGCCGAGGTTGTAGTTGCCCCAATCGACCGGCTTCATGAAGGCGGGGTTCTGCGAATTGCTGTCGCCGATGATGGAGAAGGTGTTGGCACGGTTGCCGCGCGCCTGGCCGGCCTGAAAAATTTGCAACACACGCGGCGTGATGTCCGAAAGATATGGATATTCGAGCGGGCCTTCAGCGATGGCTGGCTGCGAGGGTGCATTAGCCGGCGCCGGCTGGGTGGGCAACACTACCGCGCTGCCCACGCTCACAAACTGCGCATCCACATAGCCTTCGGTGCCGCTCGGTGTGATCACCTTGAGCCAGTTCTGGCCGGCGACCTGCCCCAGAATCTGCAGCGGCGTATTGGCGTCCAACCGCGTGATGACTGGCGTGTCATAGCCTGGCAATTGGCGCAGGCGCAGCCCGCCAGCGCTGGCCATCACCGAACCTGCGACCGAATTGGTGTTGCTGCCGGCCTGGGCGTTGCCACCGCTGGATGGCGCAAAGGTCGGCTGCGGCAACGCCGGCGGAACAAAGTCCGTTGCGGGGATGTTCAACACTTGCCCAAGCGACAGAAAATCGGGGTTCAAGCCCGGGTTGGCGGCGAGGATCGGGTCGAGCGTTTGAAAGCCGAAGCGCAAAGCGATATCCCACAGCGTGTCATTTTGCTGCACGGTGTATTGTGTGGCGCGCGGGGTGGGGCTGGGTTGAATGGCCGGCGTTGCAGGCGCGGCGGTTGCCTCAACGACAACCTGTTGGGTTGGCATGGCTGTATGCGTGGGCTGTGGGTAAAGCGTGACCAGGATGCCGCCGATGGGCGTGCTTTCAGGGGAGCCGCCTGGGCGCGACAGCGCAACGAAGAGCAGGCCGGCGCCCAGCACAAGCGCGATGAAGGAGACGATGAGCGCGATGGGCGCGCGCTGCCGCGATTGCATGGGGCAAAATTCTAATAGGTGTAAATGAGCAAATAATGTGCGGCAATGGATCGACATCAGCAGGTGCGCAGCACGTAAAATGCCAACCCTATGCGCAAACTGTTGACAATGATGATCGTGCTTGGCGCGCTGATGGCAGCGTGCGGGGGTGGCGGCGCGCCGGCGGGTGATCCAGTGAAGACCGTCGAGTCCTATGTCCAGGCTCGCGTGAAGGGTGATGCGAATGCGATGATTGCGCTGTCTTGTGCGGCGTGGGAGCCGAATGCGCGGCTGGAAGCGCAGTCGATTGAGGGGCGCAATGCCACCCTGGAGGGGTTGGCGTGCGAGCGCGCCGGCGAGGAGGGCGGCAACACCTTCGTCAGTTGCAAGGGCAAGATCAACACCAGCTACAACGGCGAGCAGCGTGAATTCAGCCTAGCTGAACGGCAATTCAAGCTGGCTGCGGAAGCCGGCGAATGGCGCGTGTGCGGATACAAGTGAACCAGGAAGCAGCGGGCGCCGAATCCAGACTCGCTTGACGTCTGATTTTGGCGCGCGCCTCTTGCATCTTTGCTAAATCACCCTGGTGAGTATTGCCCATGTGATGGCATTGAGTGCGATGGCGAAGAGGATGGCTGCGCGCCACAGCCTGCTCAGCATCTCGTTCCGAGAATCGGAGCGAAGATCGCAGGGGAACGCGGGCTGAGGGTTGGGTGGACTTATTGCATACTGCGCGCCCAGCGCGATCAGCACGAACAGCGCCGGCCAGGCATCCAGCGTGAAGCGCTGTGCGTTGTACTGTATCCAGCCGTTGTTGTAATAGAAAAGTTGCGGCGTGAAGATCAGCGTGATGCTGACCCAGGCGGCCAGCAGCAGATGCCGGTTGCCGCGCGCCATGAATGCCGTGAAGATGAACGGGCTGGCGAAGGTGATCGACGTGCCGAATGGATTGAGGCTGGCCGGGTGTAGATACGCCAGCGGCGCGAAGGTCACTTCAAAGCCGGCCAGCAACAAGTAATACAGATTGAATGGCAGATAGTGCAGATTGAACAAACCGTAGTGATCGAAGCGCTCCTTCAAAAAGCCGGAGAGCGGCATGAACGCGTAACCGGTTTGCAGCGGGTCGTTGAATCGCAGCGCGTTATAGCCAAGGTAGATTGCAACGCAGATTGCGATCATCGTTGAAAACAGCGCCAATTGCACCCAGCGCGATGAGCGCGTGCGTGGCCGGGGGTGCTGCCACAACACCACCATGACGAATATTGCAAGAAAGATGGTGAGTTGGCGCGTGAGGAATGACAGGCCGACGAAGAGGCCGGCCGGCAAGCCCAGACCTGTGCGCTTTGTTGTATAGATCGCAGCCAGCCCGCACGTCACCGATACCACGTGCGAGAAGTTCCACACTCCGCCGCTGTTGAACACAGCCTGCCAGTATGCGCTGCCAAGCATGAAGCCGGCGCTCGCCCACAGCGCAATACGCGAATCGACCTGCCATGCGCGGCAGATCTGCAGCAGCAGCGCGATGTTCAGCGCGCTCAGCAGCAGCGCGATCAGCACGGTGTTTGTGGCTGGCACGCCGGCCATCGCCACCGCCGGCAACACCAGCAGTGAAGGGAAAGGCGGAAAGCTGACGTAGTTCCGGCCGTTGAAAGTTGCCACATCTGCGCCGGGCGGCACGTCGGTGCGTCCCTGCAGCCATGCGCCGGCCTGCGCCACATGCAAATTGAACTGCCCCTCAGCGGCAACCATCATCGGCCACACGCTGAGCGTGAGGGTGAGCAGCAGCGCAAGCGCCGGCAGCCACATCCGCAATGCAGATGCAGTAAACGCAGATCGCAACTACTTCAACGCCTTCAGCACCTCATCCAGCGCCTGCAGCGTGACGAGGTTGCGCACTGTAAAACCGTATTGCAGGTTGTCCTGGCTGAACACATCCACGCGCTTGTCTGCCGGCGCGGAGAGATGCGTGGTGTCGTTTGGATCTACGCCGTGGTTGGGGAGCCCGTCCAGCGCGCGATTCAGGTTCACCAGCGGGATGGCGTACTCCTGCGCTACCTTCACCACGATCTGGTTCAACTGCTTTGATTTATCCGCGTTTTCTGGCCGTGTGGGGAAGGTGTTCAGGATGGGGATGATGCCGGCGTCGAGCGTCTGGCTGATGATGCTACGCAGATAGTAATCGTAAGTCGGCAGGTCGGTTGCGTTCACGTCGTTCGTGCCAAACATGATGATGGCGATGCTGGGCTTCGAGATGCGGTATTCGCAACTCATCGGCGATTCGTCGGGGCTGCACCAATCGGGGTTGGTCCAGGTGGGATCAAGCGGGCCGGCGACATTGAAACCGCCGGCGGATGCCAGCCCCACCGTGGCGAATGAGTCTTTGTCCCACGGTTTGCCACTTGCGCTGCGCGTCGGCACGCCAAGGAAATTCTCAATGGTTGGCTGGAGCGAGGCATACTTGCCAAGGTCGAACTGGTTGTTGGCAATTGGGCTGAGGAAGAATTCATTCTCAGTCATGCAATCGCCCAGCTTGGCGAACACGCGCGAGAGCATGCCCTTGGCTTTGCCCTGCTCGAAGGTGGCGCGCAAGTTGTCGCGAATGGCCGGCGTGATGGCTGGCAGCACCGGCTGCGCGGCCACATCGATGCCCTTCGTCGTTGCCGGGTCAAATGCGCCGAAGACGGGTGGGGCAGGGCGGGTGACGCCGGCAGGTGCATTTTGCGCTGAAGAACATGCGGCCAGCGCCACACATGCGATAAGCAATGCAAGCTGTTTCACGCAGGGAATTCTACTGAATAGAGGGATGCAGCCAGATTGTGTGGTGCGCATGCCCACCCATAGATGAAATGGCACAGATGGAATCCACAATCGATAATACGCGCATGGAACAACATTCGATCGACTTCCTGATGCAACTGCTCGGCACGCCGGGTCCGTCGGGTGATGAGGCGGCGGTGGCGCGTGTATGGCGCGATGAAGCCAAAACATTCGCCGATTCCGTGAGCGCTGACGTGCGCGGCAACTCCTTCGCCCTGTTGAACGGGCAGGCCGGCGCACCGCGCGTGCTGCTCGCCGGCCACATCGATGAGATCGGCGTGATGATCACGCACATTGATGACGAAGGCTTCTTGTGGTTCAGCACCATCGGCGGGTGGGATCCGCAGGTGCTGGTGGCGCAGCGCGTGCGCCTGCTGGGCCGGCAGGGGCACATCATTGGCGTGATCGGCAAGAAGGCCATCCACTTGATGAAGCCCGAAGACCGTGAGCGCGCCTCGAAGATCGAGGATTTGTGGATTGATATCGGCGCGAAGAATCGCGACGAGGCGCTGGCGCAAGTGCGCGTGGGCGCGTCGGGTGTGATCGACGCGCCGGCGTTGCGGCTTCCCAACGAGCGCATCGTCTCGCGCAGCATCGACAACCGCATCGGTGCGTTCACCGTGCTGGAGGCGCTGCGATTGCTGGCTGCGGACAGGCCGGCGGCCACCGTGGCGGCTGTTGCAACCTCGCAGGAGGAAATCACCTTTGCCGGCGCAAGCACAGCCGCATTTGCATTCGAGCCGCAGGTGTCCATCGTGGTCGATGTGACTCACGCGACTGATCATCCTGAAGCGAATCGCCGGCGCAGCGGGCATGTCACTTTGGGCGGCGGGCCGGCGCTCTCGCGCGGCTCGGCCGTCAGCGCCATCATCTTCGACCAGTTGGTGGCGATCGCGGAGCGCGAGGGCATTCCATTCTCGCTGGAGGCCAGCCCGCGCTACACCGGCACCGATGCAGATGCCATCCACAACAGCCGCGCCGGCGTTGCAACCGGCGTGGTGTCGATTCCCAATCGCTACATGCACTCGCCCAACGAGATGATTCAGCTGGGTGATGTGGACAACACGGCTAGGCTGATCGCAGCCTTCGTGAAATCGCTGCACGCTGATTCGCGCTTCATCCCGGAATGAAAAACGCAGGTGACTCGGATGATGCATTCTCAATCCGAGTCACCTGTGATCTGATCGCCTTGATGGAGAGCTGCGGCCTACTGCACGATTGGCACGCCGGCGATATCGCCGATGGTTCTGACTACGCCGCTATTCACCCACGCCGGGTTGTCACCATAGCGAATCTGCCACCAACTGCCATCCGGGTTTCGGCCGATGATGAACGCCGTTTGCAGCGACCGCATGCGGCCAAGCACGTTGAAATTCGTGCCAGGGCCTTTGCGAATGTTGACCACGTCGCCGCGAGGGATCTTCACCTGCGGTTGATTTTCCGGCATGACCGGCGCTTCGACCACCTTCGGCTCATTCTCAAAGTAGCCGCGAATGGTCACCACATCTGAGCTGATCCAGCCGGCACGCTTGAGGCGGGGAAACCAGAATTGCACCCACTCGCCATCGATGCTGCGACCCATGATCTCGCCCTCGTAAGGGCCCGGCAGCCGGCCGAGCACGCGCGCGCGCAGTGTCGGAGAACTGCGCACGTTGATCAGGTCGCCGGCGGGCACTAAGAATGTCGGCGTGATGGCAGCCGTCGGCACGAGCGGCGCATCTGGTGCGGCGCCTGCCACAACCACCGCCGGCGTTGTCGTCAGCAGTGTTGTCGCCGAGATGATGACGTTGGTCTCGGTGATCGCTTGTGAATACGCCGTTTCGATCTTCGCGCTATCGGTCACCACGACCGATTCCTCAAGCGGCATTTCCATGTCCTCGGCGGTGCCGGTGGCGATGGGATCGCTGCCGGCCTTCTTCAGCGAGCCAGCATAGTAGCAAGTGTTGAAATCGGGACCGACGACGATGGTGAAGCGCGGCCCTTCTGGTTGCGGGTCGTTCTGCACATTGGCGGCCTTCAGGTTGAAGGTGCGCTGGATCAGCGGGATGGGGCTGCCTTTCTTTGTGCTGGTGTGATCGATGATGAAACTGCTCTTGTAGGGCTGATCCGCCGGCCTGATGTTTGTGATGACAAAACCGAGTTCCTTCAAGCGATCCGCAGCGGCCAATGCAAAGCCGGCGTCGCCGGTGCCATTGATCACCTCAATCGAGATGCCATCGTTGATGCGCTGATTCAGCGCCACGTTCAACGCCTGTTCCAGATAGGCATGCCGGTTCAGCTTGGGGTTCGGCGCATCGGGCAGCGCTGCGCCGTTCGCGTCGTAGCCAACCAGATAGCGGCTGCGGATGACAGCGTCACCGATCTTGTCGGCCATCATCGCATAGCGCAGGATTGTCTCCAGCGTCATGTCGCTTTCCACATCACCCTTCACGGCGTTGTAAAGATCGGTGAGTTTGTTAAGCGAGCCGACCTGGCGCGCCTTGGCCAGCAGTGCGCGCAGCACGCGCTGTTCGCGCCGGCCGCGATCCACGTCGCCGCCGGGGATGCCCTTGCGCGCGCGCGCGAAAGCCAGCGCGTGAAGCCCATCCAGCGTGTAGACGCCCGGGCTGGGGATGTCGATCGAGGTGAGCGGGATCTTCGTGCCGGCCGGCCACACCTCACCGCTGAAGGTGTCCACGTAATCGCGCGGCGTCACCAGCCCGCCCATGTAGTACGGATCACGCGGGAAGGTGTGTTGAATGGGGCAGGTGGCAATCACATCGATGCCGCCGAGCGCATTCACCGCATGGACGACGCCGGCGAAGTTGACCATCGCATAGTTGTCAATCTTCAGGCCGAAGTTATAGAGAATGGTTTCCTTGAACAGGTCTGGGCCGCCGGCGGCGTAGGCGGTGTTGATCTTCTGCACGCCCACGCCGGGGATGTAAGCTGGCGTGTCACGCGGGATCGACAAGAGTGTGACTGCCGGCACATCCGGGTTCACACTGGCGATGATGATGACATCGGTGTTCATGAAGCCCTTGTCTGGGCGTTTGTCCACGCCGAGCAGGGCGATGTTGAATGTGTTGGGTGGCAGGTTGATCAGCTGCGATTTAGGCGGGATGGGGATGGCGGTGGGCGGTGGTTTGGGCGCTTGTGCCTGCGCCGGCAAGGTTGTTGTGGCGATCAAGATTGTGCTGAATGTGACAACCAGCTTGCGAGACAGATGCGAAACCTTCATAGGAACTCGATATTGCTCTGAAAAAGAGGAAGCGCGCCCACATTAAAGTATGTTGGTGCAGCCAGCCCCCGCGCCCAAATAAGTTATGCGCATTTTCGTCGAATCGTCTATCCATGTCAATGCAGCGAAGGGCGTACATATGTGGCATGACGCCATAGCGTAGACAACGTGCAACCACATGCGCGAGGCGAAAACTTCGGTGGTTGGGCTTGATCTGCCAGACGGATAGACTGTTATAATCCTTGTCCTCAAGCCCTGGTGGCGAAATTGGCAGACGCGCTATCTTGAGGGGGTAGTGCCGAAAGGCTTGCAGGTTCAAATCCTGTCCAGGGCAACGCAACGTGCGGCGCATTTTCAAAATGCGCCGCACGTTTTTTCGTGCTGTTGGTTTTTCACGCTGGCGCTACACTGGTCACAATAACCATGACCATATCAACCACTTTCCTGTATGCCGGCACATATACCGCACAGGGCGCCAATGGCATTTACGTCTATCGCGTCGAAAACAATGGCGAGTTGACCAGGCTGTTTGAAGTTCCAGGTCTGCCCAATCCGACATTCCTGGCCATTCATCCCTCGAAAAGATTTTTATATGCGGTGAATGAGATCGGCGAATACGAAGGCAAGCCCGCCGGCGCAGTCAGTGCTTTTTCCATCCGGGCAGATGGCTCACTTGCGCCCATCAACACCCAGAGCAGCGTGGGCAGCGGGCCGTGTCACATCTGCATCGACCACGCCGGCAGAAATGCGCTGGTGGCGAACTACGGCAGTGGCAGCGCAGCCGTTTTGCCGATCAACGCGGATGGCTCGCTTGCGCCGGCGTCGGCTTTTGTGCAGCACACTGGCAGCGGCCCCAACGCGAGCCGGCAGGAGGGGCCGCACGCGCATTCCACCACGCTTTCGCCGGATGAGGGCTATGCGTATGTCGCTGATCTCGGGCTCGACAAGCTGATGACCTATCGCTTCGACGCGGGCAAGGGCGCGCTGGAAGCGAACGTGCCGGCGTTCACTGCGCTTCATGCTGGCGCCGGCCCGCGCCATTTCACGTTTCATCCCAATGGGCGCTGGGCGTATGTCATCAACGAACTGGACAACACGATCGTGGCGTATGACTACAGCGCCGGCACCGGCGCGCTTATCGTGAAGCAGACCATTGGCACGTTGCCGGCGGGTTGGAGCGGCACGAGCTATTGCGCCGACATCCACATTTCACCAAATGGCAAATTTTTGTACGGCTCGAATCGTGGCCACGACAGCATCGCCATCTTCGCCATTGCGCGCACTGGCGGGTTGCTCTCACTCGTCGGGCATCAAGGCGAGGGCATTGTGTGGCCGCGCAATTTTGTCATCGATCCTGCCGGACGCTTCCTATACGTCGCGAATCAGAACAGCGACAGCATCGTGGCGTTTGAGATGAATGCAAGCACGGGCGCGCTCACGCCGGCGAACATCCGTATTCAATTACCCAAGCCGGTTTGCCTTCAGTTTTTGATGATGTGAGACGGGCTGCAAAAACTAGAAGTCATAATCGATGAACCATTCGAGCGACTGGCCTGGCGCGATCATACGCTCAAGGAACGGCTCCCATGAGAACGTGTTGTCATTGCCCCAGATCGGGAAGAAATCTGGCGTGTAGCTGCATGTGGCGCTGACCATGCCGAGCAGCGGGTGGCGCTGCTGGATGACGAGTCGCTCGGTGGCGTTGTGGTTCAGCGGCAGGTAATGCCCGGGGCGCGGCCACGGCCAGTTCTTGCGCGTGATCCAGCCATTGGGTTGCAGCGCATAGCCGGCGCTCTCTCTGAAATACGCATCGATGTTGAGCTTGATCAACTCGTCGCCGGCGTGCGGGTAAAACGGATGCGGGAACCAGCGCATTGGGATCGGCGCATGACCTGTGTTGTCCAGCCGGATGTGCGAGCGGATCGTGCGCCCTGTCAGCGTCACGGTTCGTGTCAGCGCGAGCGCCCATTCACGATAAGCCTGCTGCGTCGACATGTGTGCGCTGCTTTGCTGCATCTCGACCGACCAGTCGCTGAATGACTTCACGCCATTCTTCTGGTAATTCGGGTTGAGGTCGCAGATGCCGACGCCCGGGATGAGCGCTTCGCTGCCTTCGCCCACGCTGCGCAGAGGGGACAGGTTGAAGGCGTCGGGGATGCCTTGCCCGTCGAAGACG
Organism: uncultured Anaerolineae bacterium; assembly: GCA_964590135.1. GTDB lineage: Bacteria > Chloroflexota > Anaerolineae > J036 > Brachytrichaceae > JBDHWI01. The sequence goes on from CAZPVX010000037.1 coordinate 25,436, forward strand.
TTGAAGTCGTTCGGGTAGGTGGGGCCGGCCATCAGCGCGCCAAGCCTTGCATCGCTGACCTGAAAGATGTAACCGCCGGCGCAGTATCGCGCGCCCAGCCTGTCGCGATCGCGATTGGGGTCCAGCAGCGTCACAGAGAGTTGATCGTTGGTGATTTCAAACATGGCGTGCCAATGTTGGCATCAAGTGCTTTAATTGGCAAAGAGAGGCAAACTCAGGAGCGACCTGAAATGAACATCTACAAGCAACTGTATGGCCACACGCCCGATGGCGAAGACGTCGACATTTACACCCTCACCAACGATCGAGGCATGGAGGCGAAGATTGCAACCTATGGCGGCATCCTCGTTTCGCTCACTGCGCCGGACCGCAACGGCAAATATGACGATGTGGTGCTGGGTTTCGAGTATCTCGAAAACTATTTTCGCTTCAGCCCGTTCTTTGGCTGCATCGTGGGCCGCTATGCCAACCGCATCGCGAATGCGAAATTCAACCTGAATAATGTTGAATATGCATTGGCGGCAAATGATGGGCCGAACAGCCTGCACGGCGGCAAGAAGGGCTTCGACAAGGTTGTGTGGCAGGCGAGCGAAGTTGCAACGAGTGATGCAGCCAGCCTTGCGCTGGGCTACACGAGCAAAGATGGCGAAGAGGGTTATCCAGGCACGCTATCAGTGATCGTGGTTTACACGCTGATGAATGACGACTCGCTGCGCATCGACTACACCGCGACTACCACGAAGGATACAGTGCTGAACCTCACGAATCACTCGTATTTCAATCTCGCCGGCGCCGGCGACATTCTCGGCCATAAGCTGATGTTGAACGCCGACCAGTTCACGCCGGCCAATGCGACGCTGATTCCCACCGGTGAGCTGGCGAGCGTGGAAGGCACGCCGCTTGATTTTCGCCAACTCACCACCATCGGCGACCGCATTAACGACCCGCACGAGCAAATGGTGCGAGGCAAGGGTTACGACCACAACTTTGTCGTGCGCGGGGAGGCCGGCGTGCTGCGCCCTGCCGCCCGCGTGGTAGAGCCAAAAACAGGCCGGCTGATGGACGTCAGCACCACTGAGCCGGGTGTGCAGTTCTACTCTGGCAACTTCATGACTGAAGTTGTGGGCAAGCGCGGCCAGACCTACAACTATCGTGGCGGACTGTGTCTTGAAACACAGCACTTCCCAGATTCACCCAATCAACCCAACTTCCCCAGCACTGTGTTGAGGCCGGGTGAGACTTTTAACTCGACGACGGTGTTCGCCTTCTGCGCAGAATAGCAGAGACAGCAGAGAGCCAATACCCAAACGAGCAAGAGAGAAGGTGACAATCTCCGCCCTTTTGGGTTGGTGCGTAAGGTATTGGGGTGTAGTTCGCGTCTCCGGGTGCGGACTACGCAATTTCCGACTCGACGCTTGAGTTTTGCATATGAACGCTTCGCTATTCTTGCTGCCATACACGCAGACCGAAGCGGCTGAGGTAGATGGGGATGGCACGGCAGTGGGGCAGGTCGGCTTCGATGGCGCGCAGCATGTCGCGCTTGCCGTATGACAGATCGCCGCACAGCAGCGTGATGGAGCCGCCCTCTCCGCCGGCGCCGTTCACCTTCCAACCCAGCGCGCTGTGCGCCCGCGCGATCTCAATCACACGATGCGCGTCGGCGCTCACCAGCGCGGCGTTCAATTCGGCCTGCGCAGCGGTATTGTCGCGCATGGCGCGACCAAGCGCAATGAAATCACCATCGAGCATCGCATCGCGCGAGCGCTCGGCACAATGGCGCAGAGCGCGGATGCGCGCGTTGTCGGGGCCGGCGTCTTCCAACTCGCGGATCACCTTCAGATGCACCTCGGATGAGTCATGCGTCTTGCCCAGGAAGATCAGCGCGAGCCGGCGCTCCAACTCCCACCACGTTGCATCCGGCACGTGAACCTGCGACACTGTCGCATGCGGGTATGCGTGCATGTCGATGAAGTTGATGCCGCCATATGCTGCGCACAGTTGGTCCTGGACGCCGCTCTGGCGCTTGAGCATCTCGGTCTCAACGGCGTGCGCTTCGAAGGCGATCTCGTGTGTGGAGAGCCGGCCCGGCGTGAGTCGGTCGAGCGCGCCAATGAGCGCGACAGCGACTGACGCGCTGGTGCCGGTGCTGGCGCCGCCAGGCATCTCGCTGAAGATCGTCACTTTCAGCGAGATGTCATCCGGCACACACATACGCTCGATGGCTGCTTCGATCAACGGATGCGTGTGCCAGCCTTCGCCGGGCGTGGCGGCGAAGCGCTCGCCGTAGTTCTCGGCGAACACCTCGATGCGCTCGGCCTGCGCATCGCGAGAAAACACCTCGATCTGCACTTCGATATAGGGATATACGCCGATGTTGAAGATGCGGCCGTGGCCAGCGAACCACGTGTCAGTCCAGCCGCCGGTGTCGCAGATGCGCGTCGGCGCGACGGCGTTGACGATGCGCAGCGGTGTTGCGTTGCTCGAAGTGGGAGGTGCCATGCGCGGATTGTAGACCGCGCTCCAAACACGCTTCTGGAGGCCCTTGAAGGGTGCAAGAGGTTTTGAAGCGTTTGACGATTTCAGCAATCATCCAACAAACTATGGGGCATGACAACGACACTGATCGAAACTCCTGAAGGCGGGTACGCCTTTTTGCCGGCGAGCGCGACGTATTCGGCCGGCGCCATTGCACGCGCCGGTTTTGGTATGGCGCATGTGGTCTTTCGCCGGCCGCTGGTATTGGCAGAAGGCTTTGAGGCGATGCGCGCGTATCTCTCGGTCATAGGCCGGCCCATGGCAGCGGTGTGCGGCATTGAATTGCGCGTCGGCGCGCCGCTCACGTGGGCTGGTTTCGGCGATTTCAACAAGGGCTATGTCGCGCTGCTGCAACAGCATGGCTTGCATATCGACGGCAAAGCGCCAGCAGTGCGCACCAACGTCGCGCCGTTGCCTGCGTCGGTTGCGCCGAGTGAGCCGTCAGTGTATGCCTTCACGCACACCATCGCCATGACCACCGAACACCCCAACTTCATCATCGCCGGCCAGGGTGAATCGGGCAAGGCGCCGGAAGGCCGGCCGCCGCGCGAGGGTATTGTGCGGTTGGGCGACACCTCGCTGGAGGCCATGCGCGAGAAGGCAGCCTACTGCGTCGCCGCTGCGCAAAACCTGCTTGATCGACTCGGAGTGCGGTGGGACGATGCCAGCGCGACTACCATCTACACCGCGCACCCCTATCACAGCTTTCTTGAGGAGACGGTGATGAGCGCGATGGGGGCATCGGCCATTCACGGTGTGCATTGGCACTATAGCAAGCCGCCCATCGAAGAGATCGAATTCGAGATCGATACACGCAACACGGTGCAGGAGATCATGCTTGGATGAGCGTTCCCCTGGGTGAATTCGTGTGGGTGACCGCCGATCGTTTGATGACGATCGGCGTACGTTTTCAATAACAACCATGACAGATTCAACAACGATGCCTGTGGCAGTGATTACCGGCGGCGCGCGCGGGATTGGCAGAGGCTGCGCGCTGCAATTTGCGCAGGAGGGCTATGCTGTCGTCATTGCCGACGTGCGCGGCGAGGCGGCCCGGGAAACCGCCGGCGAGATCGTGGCGATGGGGTTCAAGGCAACGCACAGCGCAGCTGACGTGACGAATCCGGCGGATTGCGCAGCGATGATCGAAGTTGCTGTGAATGCATTCGGCGGCGTGGATGTGCTGGTGAACAGCGCCGGCATCAGCCGGCCCGAGCCATCCCTGGATGTTCAGCCGGAGGCGTGGCGCAGACTGGTCGACATCCAGTTGAACGGCGTGTTCTTTTGCTCGCAGGCTGCCGGTCGGCAGATGGTGAAGCAGGGTCGAGAGCGCGGCGGCTGCATCGTCAATATCTCATCGATCAATGCGGAGGCGGCCTTTCCCATGCGCACCGCGTACTCGTGCGCGAAGGCCGGCGTGAACATGATGACCAAGACGCTCGCCATCGAATGGGCCGAGCACAACATCCGCGTGAACGCCGTCGGCCCCAGCCATACCGAGACCGAAATGACGCTGGAGAACATCAAGCGCGGCGTGGTGAATGTAGATGTGCTGAAGAGACGCATCCCGCTGGGCCGGCTGGCAAAAGTCGAGGACGTCGCCAACGCCGTGTCGTTCTTGTGTTCTGAAAAGGCGTCGTACATCACTGGTCAGATACTGTATGTAGATGGCGGTTATCTGGCGTTTGGATACTGGTGATTTGGTGATGGGTGATTCGGCGCCAGGCATTAGTCATTCGCATCTGACTGCAATCGTTTTCATCATTTGACAATTGCATGTCCGTTTGGATAATCGCTTGAGACCGGACAATTCAAAAGACAATGTGACTGCATAGCCACGAAGCTGCATCGCCGACCTAACCCACCGGCGAATTTTCAGTAGCCTTCAAGACTTTTGTCGCATGCATCAGGAGGTGATACCCCACAAGTAATCTGCTCAGCATCTAATTCGACACGACTCAGAAGCAAAGACAGGGCTTCGATTTCTGCCCAACTTCAAATTGACTTGAAGGAGAAATCCATGAACAGCTCGAAGAAACGATTGTTTGCAGTGAGTTCCGTAATCGCCAGCGCAAGTATGGTGCTGGCTGTCGCAGCCGCTCCCGCGCAGGCTGCCCCTGCGCAGAGTGACACCGTCTCCCGCGAAGAGACGATGATCCTCGATATCGATGGCGGCAAGGTGGCTGCCCCTGACCTGTGGAATCCCTATGTGCCAGGCAACCGTCGCGACCAAGGTTGGCATCAAGCGATGCTCGAGCCCCTCTTCATCCTCAACTACATGACCGGCAAGATCAACCCGTGGCTGGGCTTGAGCATGAAGGCGAACAAGACCTCTGATGTCTGGACGCTTAAGC
>CAZPVX010000037.1:30334-34210 GCA_964590135.1 uncultured Anaerolineae bacterium
TGCAACCGAAGGCCTATTGGAATGATGGAGAGCCGGTGACCGCGGATGACGTGATCTTCAGCGTCGAAATGCAGATGAAGACCAAGGGATTGGGATCGGGCATCTCGATGAACGAGTGGATCAAGAGTATGAAGAAGATCGATGACAAGACGGTCGAATTCACGCTCAACAAGCCGAATCCCCGCTTCCAACTCGACAACTGGTCGGTGAAGATCTGGGGCGGCTGGAATATCGTCCCCAAGCATGTCTGGGAGAAGGTTGAGGATCCGCTCACGTTCAAGAACTATGAGAAGGGCAAGAGCCCGGTGTTCAGCGGTCCGTACAAGCTGACCGGCTTCAACGCCGACGGCACTGAGTTCATCTACGACCGCGATGACAACTGGTGGGCAGCGAAGGCCGGCTTCAAGCCGCTGCCGGCGCCCAAGCGCCTGATCTGGACGTGGGCCGGTTCGCCGGAGCAGCGCGTGGCGCTGATGGCTGATCACAAGCTCGACAGCCTGATGGATATCACCAAGGGCGCGTATGAGACGCTCAAGGCCAAGAACCCCAACGTCATCGCCTGGTACAAGGACCTGCCTTACGCTGTGTTGGATCCGTGCGCGCGAAACTTCGAATTCAACACGACCCTGGCGCCTTGGGATGACCCCGAGATGCGCTGGGCAATCAACTACGCGATCGATCGCGACCAGATCGTGAAGATTGCCTACGAGGGCACCACCAGCAAGAGCCGCATGCCATACCCGATGTACCCGCCCATCCAGCGCCTGGACAAACTGCTGGAATCGAAGGGTGTCTACAAGAAATATCCCGTCGACGTGCATGATCCGAAGAAGGCCATGGAGATCATCGAATCGAAGGGCTATGAGAAGGGCGGAGATGGCTACTATGCCAAGGACGGCAAGCAACTTGCCCTGGTGATCGAGACGCATGAGGCGTTCATCGAGTTGCAACGCGTTGCCGATGTGGTCGTCGAGCAGCTTCAGTCGATCGGCATCAACGCCACACAAGTGAAGCAAGCCGGCCAACTGTGGGGCGACAACTTCGCGTTTGGCAAATTCGAAACCCACATGGGCTGGCAGATGTGCGGCTCGGTGAGCGAGCCATACGCCACGCTGGACAACCTCAATGCCAAATGGCTGAAGCCGGTGGGCGAGCGCGCCAGTGGCAACAGTTGGCGCTGGGAAAACAAGGAGTACAGCAAGCTCGTGGATGAGATGGGCTCGCTGCCGCTGGGCGATCCGAAGGTGGATGATCTGTTCGTCAAGGCCATGGAACTCTATTACAAGGACTTGCCAGTCATCCCGGTCACCCAGGCCAAGAAGCTGATCCCGTTTGACACCACCTACTGGACGAACTGGCCGAGCGACAGCAACAAGTACGCGCCGTCGTGGACGTGGTGGCAGAGCTTCTACGACATCCTCGTGGCGGTGAAGCCGGCCAAGAAGTAAGCGTTTGCTCTGCTTACACAAGATGCGGATTCAAGCGTGAATTTGGGGGTGGCCCTGCGTTGGGCTGCCCCCAAAGCAAATCTTTTACAAACTATGGGCGGGATTACGCGCGGATATGTGATCCGCAGAGTGTTGATGTGGCTGCTGACGGTTTGGTTGGGTGCCACATTGATCTTTACCATCCCCCGGCTTGCCCCGGGTGACCCGGTTGCAGCTATGGTGACGCGCATGCAGGGGCAGGGGGCTGTCATCGAAAATAGTGCTGAATTGATTCAAGCCTGGCGAGAGCGGTTCGGCCTCGATGGCCCGTGGTATGTGCAGTATCTGAACTTCCTCAGAAGCTGCATCACCTTTGATTTTGGCTACTCCCTGACCACGTTCCCCATCACTGTGTGGAGCATGATTTCGCGGTCGTTGCCATGGACGCTGGCGCTGCTCTCCGTTGCCATTCTTGTCACCTTCCTGCTGGGGAATCTGATCGGCGCATTGCTGGGCTGGCGCAAGACGCCCAGCTGGCTGCGCGGCATCCTGCCAATCACGTTGATCTTCTCCTCCATCCCGGCATTTATCTTCGGCTTGCTGCTGCTGTTTATCTTTGCATTCACGCTGGGTTGGTTCCCCAATCAGGGCGGTTACGATTCGCGCAGTATGGAGCCGGGTTTTACATTGAAGTTCATCGCCAGCGCCGCCTGGCACGCGGTTTTGCCGATCATGGCGATCGTGTTGACCAGTATGGGTGGCTGGTCGCTGGGCATGCGCGGCATGATGATCACCACCGACGGCGAGGATTACATGGTGCTTGCGCAGGCCAAGGGCTTGCGTTCCTCGCGCCTGTTTATGCGCTATGCGGTGCGCAATGCCTTACTTCCGCAGTTGACGGCGCTGGCGCTCACGCTTGGCCTCATCGTCGGCGGCAACATCCTGGTCGAAACATATTTCGCCTATCCAGGCATGGGCTACATGTTGTATTACGCCATCACAAACGGCGACTACACCTTGATGCAGGGCATCGTCTACATCCTGATTTTGATGACGGCGACGGCAGTGTTGATCATCGACCTGCTGTATCCGCTGATCGACCCGCGCATCACCTTGCAGAAGAAGTAAAACGATGGCAACACTCACAGCTGAAAGTTCAACCGCGCCGGCGAAATTGGGCATCAACCGTTGGGATTCACCCTGGTTGAATGGCAAACTTATCGCTGGTTTGATCATCATCGTGCTGATTGCCATGCTGGGCGTGTTCGGTGAGTTGTTCTGGGATCTGCGCCTGGCGCGCGTCGGCACCTCGCCGCAAGATCTGCCGCCGGCATTCATGCCTGGCGGCACCTGGGAACATCCGCTTGGCACCGAGAACAGCGGACGCGACATGATGGCCGTGCTGATGGTGGGCGCGCCGCGCTCGCTGCGCATCGGCCTCATCGCCGCCACCATCGGCATGGTTGTCGGGGTGGTGCTAGGCTGCATCGCCGGCTTCCTCGGCGGATGGGTCGACCGCGTCATCCTCATCTTCTCGGATGCGTGGATCACCATTCCCAGCCTCGTGGTGCTGATCACCATCTCGGCCTACGTGCGCCAGATTCAGGCCGAGACGATGGCCTTTCTCATCGCCATGTTCGCCTGGCCCGGCCCGACGCGGTTGATTCGCGCGCAGGTGCTGACACTGCGCGAGCGCGGCTACATCCGCATGGCGCGGCTGTCCGGCGCAAACACCTTCGACGTGATCTTTCGCGAGATGATGCCGAACATGCTGCCCTACATCGCAGCTAGCTTCACTGGCAACGTCTCCGGCGCGATCCTTGCATCCGCCGGCCTGGAGGCGCTCGGCCTCGGCCCCACGCGCATCCCCACGCTCGGCATGACCATCTACTACGCCAATCAAGCGTCGGCCGTCATTCGTGGCATGTGGTGGTGGTGGGGGCTTCCCATCCTGCTGCTCGGGCTCATCTTCTCCAGCCTCTTCCTCATCGCCATCGGCCTTGATGAGGTAGCCAACCCGCGCCTGCGCGGCCTGACCAAGCAATAAATGACGACACTTCAAACTGAAACGAACAGCGCCGCGCCGGCGGCGCAAACGCGGCAGGTGGTGCTGAATGTCGACGAGTTGCAGGTGCATTACAGCACCACGCGCGGCGACGTGATTGCCGTCAACGGCATCAGCTTTCAGGTGTATCAAGGCGAAACGATAGGCCTCGTTGGGGAGAGCGGCTGCGGCAAGACCACCACCGCGATGGCGATCTTGCGCCTCATCCAGCCGCCTGGCCGCATTGTCGGCGGTCGCTGCCCGCTTGAGGACATCGACCGTGCCGCGCTGGACCGGAACATGCCGCATGATGAGGCGGCGTTGTTTGCGGACGACCCGGACATCGTGTTCGGCCGCGACCTGCGGCGTTACGGCGCCGCCGACATCAATATCCGAGGCATCGAC
>CAZPVX010000037.1:34220-40191 GCA_964590135.1 uncultured Anaerolineae bacterium
CATCCAGCTTGAGGACATCGACCTTGCCGCGCTGAATGAAAAGCAATTGCGTGCCGTGCGCTGGCGCAAGCTCGCGCTGATCCCTCAGGGCGCGATGAACTCGCTCAACCCGGTGATGCGGATCAAGAATCAGCTGGGTGATGCCATCACCACGCATGTGGGGCGCATGTCGAAGGAAGCCCTCAAGCAGCGCATCCTCGACCTGCTCAATCAGGTTGGCCTGCCGGCGCGCGTCTACGACATGTATCCGCATGAGTTGTCGGGCGGCATGAAGCAGCGCGTGTGCGTGGCGATGGCGATTGCGCTCAACCCGCCGCTCATCATCGCCGATGAGCCGACCAGCGCGCTCGATGTGGTGGTGCAGCGCGTCGTGGCGCAGACGCTGATGGACGTCAAGCAGCGCCTGAACGTGAGCATGATCTTGATTGGCCACGACATGGGCTTGCAAGCACAACTGGTGGATCGTCTGATCGTGATGTATGCCGGCAACATCGTCGAGATCGCGCCGGTGAAGAAAGCCTTCGGCACGCCGTTGCATCCCTACACGCAATTGCTGATTGCATCGATTCCCTCAATCAAAGAGAAGAAGCCGCTGAAGGTGACCGAGGGCCTGACGCACGATCTCCGCAATCCGCCGCCGGGCTGCGTGTTTCAGCTTCGGTGTCCATTTGCGCGCGAGGTGTGCAGAGCCGTGAAGCCGCCACTGAAGGAGTACGCGCGGGATCATCTGGCAGCGTGCCATATCTACGATCAGCCGGCGCTCTTCCCCGACGTCCCGCAACCAAATTTGCAGGAGGCCTGAACCATGAGTGTTCCCATCATGGAAATCCGCAACGCCACCAAGATTTACTCCACCGGCACGATCGGCAGCGGCAAGAAGGTGGTGGCGCTGCAAGACTTCAATCTGACGATTGACGAGAAGCCGGCAACCATTACGACGATCGCCGGCGAGAGCGGCAGCGGCAAGACCACGCTCGCCAACGTCGTGCTGGGGTTCATCGCGCTCACTTCCGGCCAGATCATCTACAAGGGGCAGGACATTGCGACGATGAACGACCAGCAAAGGTTCGAGTATCGCCGCGAGGTGCAGGCCGTCTTTCAGGACCCCTACGAGGTCTACAACCCGTTCTACCGCGTCAAGCACATCTTTGAGCTGGCGATTCAGCGCTTCAAACTGAGCAAGAGCAAAAGCGAATCGCGCGACATGATCGAGGATGCGCTCAAGGTCGTGGGCATGCGCGGCGAGGAGGTGCTGGAGAAATATCCGCATCAGCTTTCTGGCGGCCAGCGCCAGCGCATGATGGTTGCGCGCGCCTACATGCTCAAGCCGCGCATCATCGTCGCCGATGAGCCGGTGTCGATGGTGGATGCCTCGTTGCGCGCGATGATCCTCGATATCATGCTGCATCTGCGCGATGACTATGGCATCTCATTTTTGTATATCACGCATGACCTCAGCACCGCCTATCAGATTGGCAACGACATTCATGTGCTGTATCAGGGCATGGTGGCAGAGAAGGTCGACACGCCGAAGGTGATCGAGAATCCGCGTCATCCCTATGTGCAACTGCTCATCAACTCCATACCGGTGCCCGATCCCAACGTCAAGTGGGACACCAGTCTGAAACTGCCGAGCGAGGAAGAGATGCGCGCCAGCGCGAAGAGCGGCTGCCGCTTCTATCCGCGCTGCCCCTATCGCATGGATCGTTGTTTGCAGGCATTGCCGCCGCTGTATGACATTGAGGCCGAACATCAGGCAGCGTGCTATCTATATGATGAAGAGACGCAGCCGGCGCAGGCTGCGACCCAGCGCTAGACACATCGATAACGGGAGTGAAATATATGAATCGCAGAACACTTGCAACAATGGGAATGGCCGTGTTGATTGCCGGCGCGCTGACCGCATGCGGTGGCGAGGGCGAGGGTGGCGGATTGAATGAGCAGCCGTTGCCCACGTCAAAAGTGCCAACAGCAACGATCGTTTCGCCGGAGGATGTCAACCAGCAGACGCTGGAGGGTGGCTACTCGATCAAGGCGACGGCAGTAGAAGACCCAACCACCCCTGCAGCCGGCTTTGAGGTGCAGGCAGAATCGCGCCTGATGGCTGTGCAAGTGGAACTTGAAAATGTTTCATCCGACGATGCCATGACGGTCGACGTGGCGAATGCGGTTGTCACTGATGATAAGGGCATTGACTATCCGGCCATCGCCGGCGCCCGCGATGGCGAGATCAGTTCGCCTGACCTCGCAAAGGGCGAGCGCGCAAGCGGCTGGATCGCCTTTCAGGTGCCGAAGGATGCAAAGCTGAAAAGTGTCACCTATCGCATCGGCCTGCTGACCACCATCGCCTTGACGGCGGAGTTGCCGCAGAAATAACGCTTGGCAGGTGATAGCGCGAATCGTCGAACGCCGGCAACTGTTTGCCCAATTGCAAAATTGCATGTTTATGCACCATTGACGCGAATGTCCAGCTATGTATAATTCGCAGGCTTGATTGCAGGTTAGGCGCACCGCGCACCCAACCCAGAAGTGAACAAAAAGAGAGGCTACTGCCCTGCAGTAGCCTTTCTTCACGCATGAGAGTGGCCAAAAACTGGCAATAAGGTTTCCAACAAACTCAAATTTGAGTCTGAAAACAGAGAAAAGAAAGTATGCCGACAATCAATCAATTGGTCCGCAAGGGTCGCAAGCCGAAGAAGGCGCAGAGCAAGGCGCCGCAGCTTCAGTTCACCACCAACTCATTGAAGGGTGGCAGGCGCACAGTGCAATCGAAAGGCGCGCCGTTCAAGCGCGGCGTGTGCACAGTGGTGCGCACCCAGACACCGAGGAAACCCAACTCGGCTCTGCGCAAAGTGGCGCGCGTGCGCCTGAGCAACGGCGCGGAAGTGACGGCATATATCCCCGGTGAGGGCCACAAGCTGCAAGAGCACTCAGTGGTATTGGTGCGCGGCGGCCGCGTCAAGGATCTGCCGGGCGTGCGCTATCACATCGTGCGCGGCACGCTGGACAGCGACGGCGTGGATAAGCGTGGCCAGGGGCGCAGCAAGTATGGTACGAAGCGGCCCAAGAAGGGCGCGGCAGCGACGCCGGCGAAGGGCAAGAAGTAAAAAAGCAGAAAGTTCTGATCACTGAGTTTTGGGCAAGGCCTGGGGACTCAGGAATCGGAACCCGGGACTAAAACATGCCAAGACGAAATTCTCCCCCCAAGCGCGAGACGCCGGCGGATTTGCGCTACAACAGTGACCGCGTGCAGCGCCTGATCAATCGTGTGATGTACAGCGGCAAGAAGAGCACCGCGCAAGGCGTGGTGTATGCGTCATTTGCACTCGCTGAAGAGCGCGCCAAGAAGCCGGCGATGCAAGTGTTCGAAGAGGCGATGCGCAACCTGTCGCCGGCGGTCGAAGTCAAGCCCCGCCGCGTTGGCGGCGCAACGCTGCAGGTGCCGGTAGAAGTGAACCCTTATCGCCAGGAAAGCCTTGCGATGCGCTGGCTGATCGGCGCAGCGCGTGAGCGGCCTGGCAAGAGCATGGCTGAAAAGTTGGCTGCTGAGTTGCTGGATGCCAGCAACAACACTGGCTCGGCCATCAAGCGCCGCGAAGAGACGCACAAGGCGGCTGAGGCCAACCGCGCCTTCGCCCATTTCCGTTGGTGACAATGATTTCTGATTTCAGATTCTCGATTTGTGTTCGGTTTGCGCCGGGCAATCCGAAATTGCCAATCTGAAATCGAAAACCCAAAATGGCAAAAGAGTATCCGTTAGACAAAATCCGGAATATCGGGATCATTGCGCACATCGACGCCGGCAAGACCACCACGTCGGAGCGCATCCTTTATTACACCGGCAAGACCTACAAGATCGGCGAGGTGCATGAGGGCGCCGCGACCATGGACTACATGGCGCAGGAGCAAGAGCGTGGCATCACGATCATGGCTGCTGCGACAGTGTGCTTCTGGAAGGATATCCAGATCAATCTGATCGACACACCCGGTCACATCGACTTCACCGCTGAGGTGCAGCGCAGCTTGCGCGTGCTGGACGGCGGCGTGGTGGTGTTCGACGGCGTCGCCGGCGTTGAACCGCAATCCGAAACCGTGTGGCGCCAAGCCGATAAATACGGCGTGCCGCGCATCTGCTTCGTCAACAAGCTCGACCGCACTGGTGCCAGCCTGGAGCGCTGCGTTGGCATGATTGTCGACCGCCTCGCCGCCAAGCCGTTGGTCATGCAACTCAACGATGGCCTGGAAGGTGATTTCAAAGGCATCGTCGACCTGCTGAACATGCGCTATTACACCTTCGTCGGCGAGCGAGGCGAGGATGTGCATGTAGACGATGTGCCGGAGCGCCTGATGGAGTCTGCAAAGGCGCAGCGCGAGAAGCTGATCGAGACCGTCTCGGAGACCGACGACGCTTTGCTCGAAAAGTATCTTGCCGGCGAGGTGCCGACGGTGGAAGAGTTGAAGCCGGCTATCCGCAAGGGCTGCATTGAGCGCAAATTCTTCCCGGTGTTCTGCGGCAGCGCGCTGAAGAACAAGGGCGTGCAGCTTGTGCTGGATGCTGTCGCCGATTATCTGCCTTCTCCACTGGATATTCCTGCCGAAAAAGCCATCGATGTGAAGCACGGCGGCGACGTGCTATGCCCGCCGGATCCGAAGGCGCCGTTCTCGGCGCTCGTGTTCAAAGTTATCACCGACCCAACCGGCATGGGCAAGCTCGCGTTCTTTCGCGTGTATTCGGGTCGCGTGCACCAGGGCGAGACTGTGCTGAATAGCACGAAGAACAAGCAGGAGCGCATGGCGCGCCTGTATCAGATGCACGCCAGCAAGCGCGAAGCCATCACCGAGGTGAGCGCCGGCAACATCGGCGTTGCGCAAGGCCTGAAGGAATCGATCACCGGCGATACACTGTGCGATCTTTCCCAGCCTGTGCTGCTCGAATCCATCTCGTTCCCGGAGCCGGTGGTGAAGCTCGCCATCGAGCCGAAGAGCGTGAACGACCAGGACAAGATGGGGCGCGCGCTCAAGGCATTGAGCGATGAGGATCCGACGCTGCAAGTGGCGACGGACGAAGAGACCGGCCAGACCACACTCGCCGGCATGGGCGAGTTGCATCTCGATGTCATTGTTGACCGCATGAAGCGCGAATACAACGTCGAAGTGCGTGTGGGACGCCCGATGGTTGCGTATCGCGAGACCATCACGCGCGCTGCGCGCCAGCGCACCGTGTTCAAGCGCCAGTCCGGCGGCAAGGGCCAGTTCGGCGATGTCTCGATTGAGATTGAGCCGAGCGAGAAGGGCAAGGGCTTCGTCTTCCTGAATGAGATCGTTGGCGGCGCCATCCCCAAGGAATACATTCCGGCGGTGGAGAAGGGCATTCGCGAGGCGCTCGAAGGCGGTGTGATCGCCGGCTATCCGATGGTGGATGTCACCGTTCATCTCGTCGATGGCTCGTTCCACGAGGTGGACTCCAGCGAGATGGCATTCAAGATCGCCGGCTCAATGGCGATCAAGGAAGCTGTGGCGAAGGCCGGCGGCGTCATCCTTGAGCCGATGATGAAGGTGGAAGCGATCGCGCCGGACGATTTTACCGGCTCGGTCGTCGGCGATCTTAACTCGCGGCGCGGCCTGATCAATTCGATCGAGCAGCGCGGCAACGCGCAGGCCGTGAATGCGCATGTGCCGTTGAGCGCGATGTTCGGCTATGCAACTGACTTGCGCGGCATGACGCAGGGTCGCGGTCAGTTCGTGATGGAATTTGATTACTACTCGGAGTTGCCGCGCAACCTCGCCGATGAGCTCATTCATGGCAAGGCCGGCAAGGACGGGAAGAAGTAAAAACATTCAGAGTGGGAGATGCGAGATTGGGGATTTGCCCACTCTCTCGTCTTTAACTTCCAAGAAGAGCAGGAGCTACGCAACATGGCGAAAGAGAAGTTTGTACGGAACAAGCCGCACGTGAACATAGGGACGATGG
>CAZPVX010000038.1:0-37093 GCA_964590135.1 uncultured Anaerolineae bacterium
GCTCAGCCAACTGCATTGCGGCATAAGCACTGCCATGGCTGAGAGCGATCACACTGCTAAGCAAGAGACCAGAGACGAACCGTTTTGTTTTCATAAAACTCCTTGTTCAGCCGGCATTCACGCCGGCCGATACGAACCCTATGACAATGCGCCCAGTTGACGCAGCACCGTCAACCAATCCATCAACCCATACGGCACGCGCGCGATCTTGTCGCCAACGATTTCGTAGACGACGATCGCGGCAACCTCCACTCGCCGGCCGGTCGGCGGCAATGGCGGGGTGAAGTCGCGGATCGGCTCGCCCTTGAGTTCACCCAGGTGCGTGCCCCGCAACGTCATGTGCACCGCCACGTAGTCGCCCTCGGCGATCATCGCGTCCACCCACATGTGCGCATCCGGCAGCGCCGTTCGCCACATCGGCACCCACACGTCGTTGTAATCGGCCAGGTTTTTGTCGAAGTAGGTGTGGATCACAGCGAGATCGCCCCGGTTCCACACCTCATCGAAATAGCGTCGGATGAGTGCCTTGTTGGTCTCAGTTGACATGGCGTTGCCGAAAGCATTGCAGCACATCCCGCGCGCGTTTGAGTGTCACTGCGATCGCTGAAAAGTGATACAACGATCATCTAGTGACACAGCAACCTTGCTCACTTACCCGTGCTCATCGCTGGTGCTGCCGCTGTCGCTCGGCCTGCTGGTGTCAAGGTCATTGTCTGGCCGACGACTAATCGAACATCATCGGCCTTCTGCGCCAGCACCAGAACCAGCCGCGCGTCATACACGGCGCTGAAGGCCATGAAAAGCGCCATCACCAGCCAGTAGCACACCAGCGTCAGGGGGAGTGACCAATGTCCCGCCAGCGCGCTTGTCACGCTTCTCACGACGGGCGGCGCGGCATCCTGCATCAGCACGACCGGCAGCATGAAGAAGACGGCGTAGGTCGCGACGAATGCCAAGCGCAACAACCAGACGTGCATCGTGATCGCGCCGAAGTGGAGCAGGCCGAAACAGAGGCTGTGCCACACCGGCGCAATCGCGCGCAGCCGGCCCTGTTCACCCGAGCGTATCGCCATGACTGGCGCGAAGCGGAGCAGCGCATCGGCTAGGATCAATACAGCGACGCTTGTGAGCACGATCAGCCACTGGAGATCAGGCCTGGTTTTAACATTCACTTTGTCTATGCCATATCCCTCCACGCCCTGCACGCCCGTCGAACGGACTTGCGTGAACGGCTCGAAGACCGTGTGGCGAAACAGCGGCACGAATTCGGCATAGGGCGAGCCCGGGCTGGGCGCGAGTGCGTCAAGCGCGCGCAGCCCGAGCACTTGGGCGTGACCCGGGACGGTGATCGTCTGCTGACCGACGAAGCTCAGGTCAAAGTCGGTGTCGTGCAACACCGCGTTCACGCCGATTGCGCCGAACATGACGACCGCGCCATAGACCAGCGAGCCGATGAGCAGGCCGGGGAGGCGCGCCCACGCAACCTGACACGCGGCGGCGAGACCTCGCGCATCCTTGGCATCGCCTAGCGCGAGACTCGCTATCGCGCCGCGCGCAAAGGCCAAGCCAACCGCACCCAACCCGGCTTGAAACAAAACCAACGTGCTGACGGGGTTGACGGGGCCGTCTCGCAGCGTGCTGATGCCCAGGTGGGTCGCGAGTGGTCCGCTTGTGTGCCCATAGAAGTCGAGTCGCAACACGGCGCTCAAGAGAATGCAGACGATGGCTGGGCCGGCGAAGCCCATGAATGCCAACAGCAGAATGCTTGGCGCGTTGTCGCAAAACGCAGCGCACGCTTCGCGCCAGACGCCGGTGATGCCTGATCGGAGCAGCGGCTGCGCTAGTTGGCGACTTGCCTGCCGCCGTTCCTCGATTTCGCACGGTGCGATTCGCCCCTTCGATGGGGCAATTACTTCGACAGGCAAAGGACGATGTGCGCCAAATCGCATGATCTACCTTTTGGAACAAATCCGTAACCATGTCATTTCGAACACGCCGTCGAGCCTGTGCAGGTATCTGCATCTATAGGCGTGTGAGGAATCTCTACTTTGGCCGACAGGCGCGTATATTCAGCGTAGAGATTCCTCGCGCGCAGATAAGCTCCAGCCTGCCGAAAACGTGAAGTGCGCTCGGAATGACAAGAATCACTCTCCGAAAGCATTGCAACACAACCAGCCTGCGATTTGGTATCACGGCAATCGCCGAAAAGTGATACAAATGGATGCAGTGTTACACTGATGCCGCTGTAGGGATCGCTCTGCCGAAGAGGTCGCAGAGTCTGTAGCGATCCACACCACTCAACAGTCAGCGGCGGCACGGAGCAGAGCCCGTGCCGTACATGAACTAGATGAAACCGGGGGAAAGGATGAACGACCACGCATCCTTCGGCCGTTGGGTGACGTTGCGCCGCAAGGCGCTGCACTTCACCCGCGCCGGCCTCGCCCAGCGCGTCGGCTGCGCCGAGGTCACCCTGCGCAAGATCGAGGCCGACGAACGCCGCCCCTCCGAGCAGATCGCCGAACGGCTGGCCGACTGCCTGCGCCTGACGCCCAAGGATCGCGCCATCTTCATCCGCGCCGCGCGTGGTGCGGCTCGCGTTGACCAGTTGCCATATCCCACATCGTTTGAAGGGGTGGTGGGCGATGGACATCCTGGCGCGCAACGGCATCAGCGTCATCGCCTGCTGCGTCCACTGACCGCGCTGATCGGGCGCGAAGCCGAGCGCGACGAGTTGTGCCATCTGCTCGTGCGCCCTGAGGTGCGTCTGGTCACCCTCACCGGCGCGCCCGGCATCGGCAAGACCCGCCTGGCCTTGCAAACTGTGTTTGACCTGAGCGACCCTTCGACAAGCTCAGGGCAGGCGTTCAGCGACGGCGCCAGCTTCGTTTCACTTGCGCCGATCCAGGATGCCCAACTCGTCCTGCCTACCATCGCCCAGCATCTCAACGTGCCCCAGACGCCGGGGCGATCCACGCTCGAACAACTGGTCGCTCACCTGCGCGACTGGCACTTCCTGCTCGTCCTGGACAACTTCGAACAGGTCGCGCCCGCCGCCGTGTATGTGGCCGAGTTGCTGACCGCCGTCCCGCATCTCACGCTGCTCGTCACCAGCCGCGTGGCCTTGAACCTGTCCGGCGAACAGCGCTTCGCCGTGCCGCCGCTGGCTGCACCGGATGCCCACGCGCTGGCCAGCCATGCCGGCCCCGAAGATGCGCTGGCGCGGTATGCCGCCACGAGGCTGTTTCTGGAACGCGCGCGGGCGATCAGACCGAGCTACGCACCCAGTCTGGCGGACGCACAGGCCATCGCCCACATCTGCCAGCGGCTGGACGGCTTGCCGCTGGCGATCGAACTGGCCGCCGCGCGCATGGCGCTGTTCAGCCCACAGGAGTTGCTGGCCAGACTGGATCGCCGGTTGGCGGTGCTGACCGACGGCGCGCTAAACCTGCCGGAGCGCCAGCGCACGCTGCGCAGCGCGATTCAATGGAGCTACGATCTGCTTGACGTCGAGGAGCAGCGCCTGTTCCGACGGCTGGGCGTGTTCGCCGGGGGCTGGACGCTGGAGGCGGCGGAAGCAATTGGAGATTGGGGATTAGGGATTGGAGACCTTCGGCAATCCCTAATCTCCCCCACGGGGACGTTCCGCAATCTCCAATCTCTAATCAACAAGAGCCTGGTCAAGCAGGAGGGTGCGGCGGACGGCGGGAGCGATACGCGCTTCACAATGTTGGAGACGCTGCGCGAGTATGCGTTGGAGCGCCTGGAGGCAAGCGGCGAGGCGGAGGCGGTTCGGCAACGCCATGCGGAGTTCTTCGTTGCACTCGCCGAGCGCATCCAACCCACTATGCACTTCGACGAAAGGAAGATTTGGTATACGCGCTTCGATGCTGAACAGGACAATTGCCGCGTTGCGCTGGGCTGGGCGCTGGCGACGGGCAACGCCGAACTCGGACTGAGGCTCGCTGGCGCGCTAGGTGACTATTGGTTCTGGTGGGCACTTACCTGGCGCGAGGGCTGGTCGTGGATCTCACAATTTCTGGCTCATCCGATGGCGCAGCAGTTCCCACACGCGCGTGCCCGCACTCTCAGGGTCGCAATCTTGCTGTTGAGCTACATTGGGGACAACGCGGAGGCGAATCGCCTCGCCGACGAGAGTCTGGCGCTGTTCCGTGAACTGGGCGACAAGGTCGGCATGGCGTGGGCTCTTGCGGATAAGGGCTGTAATGCCTGGAACCGAGCCGACTTTCCAGAGGCAGTGACGCTGTGCGAGGAGAGCGTCGCGCTGTTCCGTGAGATTGGCGATCCACGCGGTCTGTGCTGGGCATTGATGTGGCTCGCGTACGTTGCGTGCGAGCAGGGAAAGGCTGAGGAGGCTCTTGGATTGTTCAATGCGGCTTTGACTGCAGTAAGGCGGGTTGGGGATGGTGTAGATGCAATTGCAGCATCTGCCGATTTAGGTCTGGGATACCTGGCTTACAACTTTGGCGACTATGAGCGCGCCAACGTCCTGCAACGACGGACGATGGCGTTGTATAGCAAGGGTGTTGATCCGGACGGCGCAAACTACGCGCTCCTATACCTGGGTCGTATCGCGCTGGCTCAAGGTGAACTCGAACGTGCCGCAGCGCAACTGGAAGCGAGTGAGGCATGGTTCAGACAGGCTCAGCAAATGGCTGGTCTAAGTTGGGTGCTGCACGACTTGGGCTATGTGCGACACCTGCATGGCGATGACCACGCAGCCTGCGAGATGCTGCAAGAGGCCCTCGCGCTGCAACGGCAGCAGCAACGCAAGCTGACGTTGATCCAAAGCCTGGAACGGTGCGCGTGGATCGCTGCCGATATGCATCAACCGCAGCGAGCGGCACGGCTGTTTGGCGCAGCCGAGGCCGCGCGCGAGCGCATCGGCGCGCCGCTGCCGCTGGGCGACAAGCCGATGTATGACCGGCACTTGGCGCGGGCGCGCGCCGATTTGGATGAAACGGCGTTTGATGCCGTCTGGGCCGAAGGCCGCGTGATGACGCTGGATGAGGCGGTGGCGTATGCGTTGGTCGAGCATTGATTGCCTGAGGCTTTCCAGACCAATCGCATGCTCAAATGTGCGACGCACACCTTCGCTGCGCTACGGGACGTGCATCGCACGTCCATTTCACGCGTTACTTCGACTATCCCGTCATCGCCCGGATGCGCTCATTGACCATGCGGCGAACCTCGCGCAACCGATTCTCGAACTCCAGGTCGGCGTCGTCGGCCAACGCCTCCGCCGGCCACTCATGCGAATCGGCCAATTGCAACAGCACGCCAGCGGCCTGCCGGCGCACCTCGTGATCCACGCTACGGCGCTCCAGTAACTCCAGCAGCGGCCACGCCGACTGCACCAGATTGGCGCGCTCGCGCAGCGATTGCCATAGCATGCCGGTGCGGCCAAACTTGCGCTCGTGAATGAGCGAATGGATCTCGCTGACGCTCAGGCTGTCGTAGAACGCGCGCTCCTCGCGCGCCTCAATTTCAAATTGCATCTTCAATCTTTCATTTCGCATCTTTCATTTTTCAAGCCGATCCGCGAACGATCCGCAGTGAAAGATGAAAGATGACAAATGTGAAATCACAAGATTCCGCCCAGGTTCCATGGTTGGAACTCCTCCTCGCCGATACCCTGCGCCTCACTCTTGGATGGCTTGCCCGACGCCACATCAACGATGCAATCGAGCAACTCGTTTGCCACCTTCTGCATCGGCACGCCCTCCAGCACCTTGCCGGCGTTCACATCCATGTCCTCCTCCATGCGGTTGAACATCGCGCTGTTGCTGGCCACTTTGATGCTGGGCGCCGGCTTGAAGCCGAAACACGAGCCGCGTCCAGTGGTGAACACGACCAGGTTGCAGCCGCCGGCCACCTGACCCGTCGCGCCGACCGGATCGTAGCCCGGCGTGTCCATGAAAGTGAAACCCTTGCTGGCAATAGGCTCCGCATATTCGTAAACATCCATCAGCGGCGTGTTGCCCGCCTTCGCCACCGCGCCGAGCGACTTCTCATAGATCGTGGTCAGGCCGCCGGCCTTGTTGCCGTGCGAGGGGTTGTTGTCAATCTCCACGCCATGCATCGCTGCATGGCGCTCCCACCAATGGATCTTCTCGACCAGCTTTTCGCCCACCTCGCGGCTGATGGCGCGCCGCGTAAGCAGGTGCTCCGCACCATAGATCTCCGGCGTTTCAGCGAGCACCACGCTGCCGCCCTGCCGCACGATCTCATCGCAAGCCAGCCCCAGCACTGGATTCGCCGTCACGCCGCTCCAGCCATCGCTGCCGCCGCATTGCAGCGCCAACGTCAATTCACTGATCGGGATCGGCTCACGCCGATAGCTGTCAATGAGCGGCAACAAATCGGTGATCGCAGCGATGCCAGATTCAATCGTCTTGCGCACACCGCCGGCGTCTTGAATCACCAGCGCAGGCGGCGGCAACGCCTGATGCATGACCTTCGGCATCTGCCGCTTGGTCCGCCGCATCGCCGGCGCCTCCTTCATCGTCAGGTGAAAGTTCTCGACCAACTCGCAGACCTGGTTCACCTCGCAGCCGAGGCCGACCAGAATATAGCCGCCGACATTGGGGTGCGCGGCAATGCCGGCGAGCGTGCGCTGCAACAGCATATGGTCATCGCTGCCGGCGCGCGTGGCGCAGCCATAGCCGTGCGCAATCGAGATCACGCCATCGATATTGGGAAATGCAGCCAGCGCCTCCGCGCTGAAGTGATGCGCGATCTTGCGCACGGTGTGCGCCGAGCAATTCACGGATGAGATGATGGCGATGTAGTTGCGCGTGCCAGCCTTGCCGTCGGGCCGGCGATAGCCCATGAATGTGCGGCGCTGAGATTCCGGCACAAACGCCACCGGCTTCACATCCATGCCAAAGGCATAGTCGCGCTCGAATTCAGCCACGGCGCAGTTGTGGACATGCACATGATCGCCTATGGCGATGTCGCACCTGGCAAAACCGATCACCTGCCCATAGCGCCGGATCGGTTGACCCTGCTTCACCTCGCGGATGGCAAACTTGTGGCCGCTGGGGATCAGGTTGTTCAGACGTAGGGACGACCCATGAGTCGCCCCTACCAGCATCGTGCCGGCGGCCAGATTCACCTTTGCAATCGCCACGTCGTCATCATCGTGCAGCCGGATCGCCACCGCATCGAACGCAAACGTCTGCGGTTCGGACACTGTAACCAAATCGATGTTCATATTTTCTGTTTTGGCACAGCGCTCAAAAATGAACCAATCTGATGTTCATGATCGGCGCTGCAGCATCAATTTCATGGCTTGGGGATGGCCAATCCCTTTGCACCCAACGCGCTCGTGACGGCCTCGGGATACGTGCGCTTGAGCATCTCCAGCCCGATCTCAGCGCGACGCACACGCTCGCGCGAATACGCGATCACCTGATTTTCGATGTGCGTGCCGGCTGGATACACGTCTGGCGCATTGCGCAGGCCGAATTTCACATACACCGGCGACACGCAGCGCACAATCTCACCAATCTCGTAGTGCCGGATGAAGCCGCCGAAGTTGTCCGGCACTTCCACATAGATGTCGATCGGCATCGCCACAGCAGAGCGCATGGCCGCGAGCTTGGGAATGTCGAGATCGGTCGGCACGTTGTAGGTGCCGGCGCCCAGGTCTTCCATCAGCTTCACGCTGGCTGCGTTGGCTGCGCCCATCTGCACGCTGATCTTGAACACGAGGTCCGCCGGCAGTTCACCGCGCTTCTTCATCTCATGCGCCACCCACAGCAGCCCCTCATCGGCGATCAGCACGCTGCGGATGCCAAGCGCATTGGCGCGTTTGATATCTTCGATGGCATAGATCAATTGCTCCATGCCGCGATGCCGCGCGCCAAGGTTCTTGCCGGCGAGCGACAAAATCTGCGCGCCGGTTTCCCACGCTGCGCGCGGACCAACGAACAGGCTCACTTCCACTCTTGCCTCTGCGCCCAGTTTCACCATCTCACGAATCTCGCTGTCAGTCAGCAGCATCACGCCGCTGCCCTGGCTCACGCGATGCACACGCACGTTGCGCGCTTCAGCCTCCTCCAGCACAGCCCGCAACGCGCGCGGGCCTTCCACGCTCGGAATCTCGGTGCGATATTGCGCGCCATCGGGAAAGCGCTTCGACGAGGTCGGCAGATCATTCAGGTCGCCTTGTGGCAGGCCAAGAGATTTAAGGAGTGTGCGTGTAGCTTCGAAAGTCATGCAGATGATTTAACCACGAGTGATGGATTTGAGATGCACATTTTCAAGTTTCGCTTGTGCCATTGCGCGGAGTTGCAGCTTGCGAAACCGATTCCAGATTGACAACCGACATGTCGCAAGAGATGTTGCGCTGTTTGTCACAAAATCGGCAATTTGCAGGAATAAACATGCCTGTGCCGGCGCAAAGAGATAAACAAACACCGTTTTTGTCCTACACAACAATGAGGGACTCAGCCATAGCCAGCGCAACGGAGGATATGCATACTTTCCTCCAAGCTCCATCGCACACAAAATTCAGGTTCATCGTGTATGACTACACATGGAGGCACCGAACATGACGAACACCACCACTCCGAATGCGGAGACAATGTCGCATGACAAGACAGAGATCATCAAGGTATCTGCGCAGTCACGCTCAACCGCAGTCGCCGGCGCCATCGCCGGCATTGTGCGCGAGCAAGGGCAAGTCAATGTGCAAGCCATCGGCGCCGGTGCAGTCAATCAGGCCATGAAGGCGGCAGCCATCGCGCGCAGCTATCTGTTGCTCGATGGCATCAACGTCGTCATCATCCCATCCTTCTCGGATGTCATGATCAATGGCGCGGAGCGCACCGCAGTGCGGTTATCGATCGAGCCGCGCTGATATCGTCTGCCGATGCTTGCGGGTGAGCAGGTTAAAATGCAAAGGGCGTTCCACAGCGGACGCCCTTTACTATTGTGATCACCGAACTCCATTGTCACACCACCGCGTCCGACGGCCGGCTCTCCGCCACTGAAGTTGTGCAACTCGCAAAACTGCGCGATGTGTCGCTGCTTGCCATCACTGATCACGACACGATTGCCGCGCATGAAGAGGCGCTGGCCGCCGGCAACGCGCTCGGCCTGCGCGTCATTCCAGGCATTGAGGTCAGCTCGCTTTCGGCGCAAGGCGAAGTGCACGTGCTGGGCTACAACGTTCGCCCCACCGACGCCATCACCATCAGCACATTGAACAGCTTGCGCGGCGTGCGCGAGGCGCGGGCGCGCGGCATGATCGACAAACTGGCCGCGCTCGATATTCATGTGCCTTTTGCGCGGGTGCAGGCGTTGGCCGGCGACGCGATGATCGGTCGGCCGCATCTGGCGCGCGCACTGGTGGAAATGGGTGCGGTTGACAGCACCCAGGCTGCCTTCGATCGGTATCTGGCTGAGGGCAAGCCGGCATTTGTGCCGCACGATGGGCTCACGCCGGCGCAGGCAGTCGATCTCATTCATGCTGCGCATGGCGTCGCTGTCCTGGCCCACCCCGCCCTGTATCGCGGCGATCTCGGAACGTTGCTCGACGATTTGCTCGCCGCCGGCCTCGACGGCATTGAGGTCTTCTATCCGCAACACACGCCGGCGCAGGTCGAGCAATTCAAGGCCATTGCGCGGCAGCACAACCTCGTGATGACCGGGGGCAGCGACTTCCACACCATCATGGGCGATCAGCCCGCCTCAATCGGCACGGTGCATGTGCCGGACGACTGTTTGCGCGAACTCGACGCACGAATGCAGGCGCGGGCAAGCCGGCGCGACTAACAGGCGAAGGGAATCATCGTGCTAAAAAACTGGAAATTCTGGCTTGGCATCGCCATCAGCGTCATCGCGCTATATCTCACCCTGCGCGACGTGCCGTTCGATGCTTTCATGCGCGCGCTTGGCGCAGCGCAGGCGCTGTGGTTCATCCCGGCCTTCCTCGCGCTGATGGCTGTGCTGGCTACGCGCGCGGTGCGCTGGGCCACCCTGATGGGCGGCGCGCCCGTCGGCACCACCTTTCACGCGCAGAACATCGGCTACATGCTGAACATGATCCTGCCGTTTCGCGTCGGCGAAATCGGCCGCGCCATCGTTATCGGTCAGCGCACACAAGTCAGCACTGCCACCGCCCTCTCGTCCATCGTGGTCGAGCGGCTGCTCGACCTCGCCGCTGTCGTGCTGATGTTCGTGCTGTTTGCGCAATTCATCCCGATGGATGCCGCGCTCGCTCGCGCCGCCACCATCAGCGCCGGCCTCGTCATCGTGCTCATCATCTTCGTCGGCCTCGTCATCTGGCAATCTGCGCGCTTTGAGCGCCTGTTGCGCAGTGTGCTTTCGCGCTTTCCCGGCATTCATTCCGAAACGTGGGTGCAGCGCTTCCACGAGTTCACCGCCGGCTTCAAGCTCATCAACACCCTGCGCCGGCTTGGCATCGTCCTTCTCACCACCGCGCTGATCTGGATTTTCAACCTCGGCGTGGCCGCCTTCACCATGGCTGCATTCTTGCCGCTGCGCGTCGACCAGGCCGGCTTGATGATGGTGGCAGCCAACCTCGGCGGCGCAGCACCCTCCGCGCCAGGCGGGCTGGGGCCGGTGCAATTCTTCGCCCGCACCGCGCTCGTCGTGCCATTCAACCTGGATGCAACCATCGCAACTGCATTCGTGTTTGTATGGTCGCTCGGCCAACAATTGATCCTGATCGTATTGGGTCTGATCGGCATGCTGCGGATTGGGTTATCCTTCGGCCAATTGCGCGCCGCGCCACCTCCGGCTGCATCGACGGTCTCAACGCAAGCCGCACCCTTGGAAGGCACGCGCGCAAAGTAGCCGATGCGAATCCTTCACTTGCTGACGTATTACCGCCCGCACATCAGTGGCTTGACGATCTATGTCGAGCGGCTTTCGCGCGGGTTGGGGCGAGCCGGCCACCAGGTCACTGTCCTCACCTCACAATACGATGCAGCGTTGCCGCGCGAGGAAGAAGTGGATGGCGCGCGCGTCATTCGCGTGCCAGTGATGGCGCGCGTAAGCAAGGGCGTGATCATGCCGGCGTTCGGCCATACCCTGCGCAAGTTGCTGACGCAACATGACCTAGTGCATTTGCACCTGCCGCAGTTCGATGGCGCCGGCATCGCGTTGAATGCGCGCCTGTTCGGCAAGCCGTCGCTGCTCACCATCCACGGCGACATTCGGCTGCCCGACACGCCCTTCAACCACATCGTGCAACCGGTGATCAACACGATGAACCGCATCGCCGGCCACAACGTCGATCGCGTTGTGTCCTACACCGAGGATTTCGCAAAGCACTCAGCCTTCTTCGCGCACTACCTGCACAAGTTGCGCGTCGTGCCGCCACCCATCGAGATCGAACAACCCACCGTCCAAGACATCGCCGCCTTCAAGCAGAAGTGGAACGTCGTGACGCACCCCGTGATCGGCATGTGCGCGCGGCTGGCGACCGAGAAAGGCGTGGAGCATCTTGTCACAGCGCTGGAGCACATTCGACAGTCTCGACCTGCAGCGCGTGTGCTGTTCGCCGGCCCCTACAAAAATGTGATTGGCGAGCAAGCGTATGCCCGCGCACTGCAACCGCGCCTGGATGCGCTCGGCGCACAGTGGGCATTCACCGGCTCCCTGAAGGGGCGCGAGTTGGCTGCGTTCTTCGCAGCCTGCGACGTGACCGTCCTGCCAAGCTTGAACTCAACCGAGTCGTTCGGCCTGGTGCAGGTGGAGTCAATGCTGTGCGGTACGCCGTCTGTTTGCAGCGATCTGCCTGGCGTGCGCGTGCCGGTGCAAACCACCGGCATGGGCGAGGTCGTGCCGATCGGCGATGCGCCGGCGCTGGCCGATGCCATTTTGCGGGTGGTGGACAACCCTGCGCGCTATGTCAAACCGCGCGACCTCATCGCGCAACACTTCAGCACCGCGCGCACCGTTGCCGAATATGAACGGCTCTATGGCGAGCTTATTCATGCGCGCGCGTCACAGCCGGCGTGACGCGATCTGACAGCCTCAAAACCCGTTGAACCTGATGGACTTGACCAAAATGGAAGACAAACCGCACACTCCAAACGACGAAAACAACACCGAACTGGCACAACGCAGAAAGGACCGCGCGGCGCTGGGCTGGTTCGGGATCGGCGCGCTGGTTGGCGGGTTGATCGTCGCCGGCGCAATGACGTTTATCAACGCGCAGAAGCCGGCGGTTGACCTGAGCGCCATTCGCCAGGCCGCGCGCGAGGGCGCGGCCGAAGCGGTGGCTTCGCTGCCGGCGGCACAGGCCAACAACGAGACTGTCAACCCCACTGCGCAGGCCGAAACCCAAACCGGGGCGCCCGCTGGCGCAACCAAGGTGATGGGCCGGCTCGCCAACACCATCGGCGCAGAGGACGCGCCGGTCACGATCATCGAATATAGCGATTTCAACTGCGGCTTCTGCAAAAAATTCCACAATGAAACCCTCTCACGCCTCATCGAGGAGTACGTGGATAGTGGCAAGGTGAAGCTGAGTTACAAGCATTACCCCTTCCTGGCGCAATCGTCGTTTTGGAAGGCCGAGGCTGCCGAATGCGCTGCCGAACAAGGCAAATTCTGGGGATATCACGATGCGTTGTTCGCCGACAAGGTCGCCGCTCAGGGTGATGAAACGGCCATCAAGCAGGCGCTCGCGACGCTCGCGAGCGAGTTGCAACTGGACATGAACAAGTTCAACGCATGCATGAGCGCCGGCAAAGTCACTGCGCTGGTGCAGGCCGACGCCGGCGAAGGCGAGCAGATGGGCGTGCGTGGAACGCCATCCTTCCTGATCAACGGCGCCCCGCTCGTCGGCGCGCAGCCCTACGAGGCATTCAAGCAGGCGATTGACGCTGCGCTGGCGGCCGGCAAGTGAGTGCGCTTTACGACAAATTTACACGCCGGCCACATGGAGATGACAACTGCGCAGCACAATGCGCGATGCAGGCATGGACACACTCCTTATCGTCGATGACGAGCGCAACATCGTGGAGTTGGTCGACCTGTATGCGCGGCAGGCCGGCTTTGACACGCGGCGCGCCTACGATGGCGAAGCCGCGCTGCAAGCCATCGAGCGTGAAGCGCCGGCGATCGTCATCCTTGACCTGATGCTGCCGAAGGTGAGCGGCTGGGATGTATGCAAGCGCGTGCGCGCGAAGAGCGATTTGCCGATCATCATGCTCACCGCGCGTGACGACGACATCGACAAGATCGTTGGCCTGGAAATCGGCGCAGACGATTACCTCACGAAGCCTTTCAACCCGCGCGAGTTGATGGCGCGTGTGAAGGCCATTTTGCGCCGCGCAAAACCAGATGTTGCGCTGGCCACTGAGTCGGTGCGACTGGGCAAGCTGGTCATCGATCCTGCGCGGCACGAAGTGCATATCGCTGGCAAGCCCTGCAAATTGCGCGCAAAGGAATTTGATCTGCTGCTCACGCTGGCCTCGAACAAAGGCATCGTGCTGACGCGCGAGAAACTGCTGGAGACAGTGTGGGGATATGACTTTGCCGGCGAGACCCGCACGGTCGATGTGCATGTGGCGCAACTGCGCAAGCACATCGTCGGCAGTGGCGCCGAGATCGAAACTGTTTTTGGCATCGGTTACAAATTGGTATTGCGGGATGCCTGAATGCGCGGCGGCCCGTTTTTTACCTGTCAAACTACAAGCTCAAACCGAAAGAAAATGTCGCTGCGTCTTCGCCTCTTCCTCTCGCACGCGCTGGTCATCGTGATCGGACTGGGTGTGTTGTTTGTGGCGCTACTGCTCTTGCTGCGCCAGGTGGAGACGCGCCGGCTGCAGCGCCAGCTCGGCCTGACGGCAGCAGCGGTGACGCGCTTTGGCCGCGTGCTGCCCATCAACGAGACAGGCCAGGTGCGCCTCTTCGAGCGCTTGCGTCGCTTCAGCCAGGATCAGCGCGCGCGGGTGCTGTTGCTTGGCGCAGACGGAAAAATCACCTTCGACAGCGTGCCGGAAAAACAGGGCAACATGGAAGGCGAGCTGATCTCCCTGAACAAATCGCTCGTCCTGCAGCAGGCACAGAACGACGCCCTGGCGGATGATTCGAAAGTAGGCGAGTTTCGCGACCACGCCGGCCTGCGCTGGCTCTTCGCTGCCGTGCCAATCCCTGCCAACGGCAATCGCTCCGATCCAAGCTGGCTCGCGCTTGCGCAGCCGGCCAATAGCAGCGCGCTGGCTACCATCGTCGACGAGATGGGTATGCCGATGGCACAGGCGCTGTTGATCGCTCTGCTCGTCTCTGCGGTCATGGCGGCATTGGTGGCGCGCTCCATCGCCAGCCCCATTCAACAGGTGGCCGCCGGCGCGCAAGCCTTTGCCAAGGGCAACTATGATCAACGCGTGCCAGCCAGCGGCCCCAGCGAAGTGCGGCAGCTTGCCGCTGACTTCAACGACATGGCCGCACAGGTGCAAAGCGCGCATCAAACTGAGCGCGATTTTGTCGCCAACATCTCACATGAATTGAAAACGCCACTCACGTCGATTCAAGGCTTTGCGCAGGCGCTGCGCGATGGCGATGTGAGTGACGACGCCGGCGTGAAGCGTGCTGCGCAGATCATCTACGAAGAGGCTGATCGCATGAAACGCATGACGAACAACCTGCTCGATTCTGCGCGGCTTGAGAGCGGCGAATTGAGTCTGACGCGCAATGCAGTGCGCTTGAACGAAATCGCGCAGACCTGCCTGGACAAAATGCAGGCGCGCGCCGGTGCTGCCGGCATTGCGCTCGAGGCCAATCTTGCAAGCGACCTGCCGGCGATCAATGCCGACGGCGACCGGCTGCTGCAAGTGGTGAGCAATCTCATCGACAACGCATTGAAGCACACCGCAGAGCGCGGCAGGGTAACGGTGGAGACGCGCCTGGCGCCGCGCAAACCAAGCGCGAAGGAAACCTTGAGCGGCGTAGAGATCAGCGTGAGCGACAATGGCGCTGGCATTCCGCCTGAAGATCTGCCGCACATCTTCGACCGCTTTTATCAAGCAGACAAATCACGCAGCGCCGGCGGCGCAGGATTGGGTCTCGCCATCTGCAAGCAAATCGTCGAAGCGCACGCCGGCCACATCAGCGCGCAAAGCGTGTTAGGCATGGGCACGCGCATGAGCGTGTGGCTGCCGATCGGAGAAGGGACGAACTATCCGCGATACAGCGCGCACGCAGCATAGACGCCTTTGCGCAACAACAGTGCGCCGCGCGTCGCGCCGTTCGCCCTCGCCAGCGTGAGCGCCAGCGCTAGTGTCGCCGTGTCGGCGCTTTTTTCGATGGGCGTCGATTTGCCGGCCAACAGCGCGGCCAACCCGCGTTTCTTTGGCTGCACTCCACCCGCAAAGAAGCCGGCATCCAATCGCACAATCGCATCGCACGCCGGCGCTTCATGCCCTGCCGGAAGGTTCGCCGCTGCAATCACAAGCCCCAATCGCGCTGCGTTCTTCGTGAGCGAAGCCGCATCAACCTGTGCTGATACGCGCAACGGAAGCGCCGGCACATCCCCCAATGCCGACAGCACAAATGGCGCGTGGCATTCGACCACTGGCTCGTCGTCCTCGTCATCGGTGATGGCAACGC
Organism: uncultured Anaerolineae bacterium; assembly: GCA_964590135.1. Lineage (GTDB taxonomy): Bacteria > Chloroflexota > Anaerolineae > J036 > Brachytrichaceae > JBDHWI01. The sequence goes on from CAZPVX010000038.1 coordinate 15,613, forward strand.
CGGCGGCGCGCAATCCATCCGCCAAAGCGCGATCGATGCGCAATGCGTCGATCGGCGTTTCATACGCATCGCGCGGATCGCACAGCAATTGCGCGCTCGCCCGCATGGTCGGCGCAAGCAACGTGGTCACATCCCAGCGCAGCGGTGCGGTGAGCAACAATTTATAGGCGTGGCCGGCGATTGGGCCCATCTCCATCAGCGGACCATGCGGCACGATCAAGCCGATCAGATCGCCATTGGCGCGCATCTCAGCCGCGTCTTCGATGAACGATACGACGGCAGCGCGCAGCCGGCCTTCATCGGGGAAGGAGTATCGGCCGGTGAACAAGGGCGCACGATTCATCGCAAGAAAGTTGGCGCAATCGCCGTCAGCACGACCAACACCAGCGCAAACAGCGCCACCGGCAGCCATTGCTTCGGCAGCGAGTTTGTGTCCATGATGAAACCATTGGACAACTCCGGCTTGCGCGATTGTGACATCGCCGGCGCAAGTGCATTCGCGAACGGATCGACCGGCGCATAGCGCGGGCAAAGGAACCATGCCAGCACCGCGCCGCCGACGAACCCACCCAGGTGACCCCAGTTATCGATGCTGCTGCCTGGCGAAAGGCCGATGATGACATTGACCAACAGGATGATGCCGAGGCTGATCAATTGCTGCTGGCCGGCCTTTCCAAACAGCTCGCGATGCTTGTAGAAATACACGACGAGCGCGCCGAACAGGCCAAACAGCGATGTGGAAGCGCCGGCGCTCAACCCATGCGTGAGCAGATAGCTGAGCACCGCGCCGGACAATCCGCTGAGCAGGTAAATCGTGAGGAAGCGCGGATAACCATAGATCGCTTCGACCTGCGGGCCGAGTTGAAACAGTGCATACAGGTTGAATGCGAGGTGCAGCACGCCGATGTGAATGAAGTTCGCCGTGAGCAAGCGCCAGTATTCGCCCCGGTCGACGAGCGGCGCAAAATTCGCGCCCCAGCGCACCAGGTTGGCCGCACTCTCTGTGCCGCCAGTCAGCGTCATCAGCACGAATACAACGGCGCAGATGCCGATGAACACATAGGTGAAACGCGGCTTCGCCATCGGCAGCGGCGCGCGCATCTCTCTCGCTGGCGCCGGCTGCGCATCGCGTGTGTCGGGTTGATTCATCACAGGTTGATCGGGTCGCGATGCACTTTGCAGCGCTCGGCGGTAATGATGGCAACAATCTGATCGACAGCCTGATCCTGCGCGTTCACGCGGTTGACCACCACATAGTCAAATTCCTTGATGCGCTTCATCTCTTCGCGCGCGGTGGCGATGCGAATCTTGAGGTTCTCTGGCGTTTCAGTTTTGCGCTCAGACAGCCGGCGCTCCAGTTCCCCTTCGCTCTCTGGCGCGAGAAAAATCGTCACCACATTCGGCACAATCTTGCGGATCTTCGCTGCGCCCTGCACATCGATGCGCATCAAGACGTCCTTGCCGCTTCTGATCGCATCGCGCACCTGCTGTTTGGGAATGCCTTTGTAATCGCCATAGACCAGGCTGTGTTCGAGCAACTCGTCGTCCTGCATCATGTCGGCGAAGGTGGATTTGTTGACGAAGAGATAGTCAACGCCCTCAACCTCGCCCTCGCGCTTGGGGCGTGTAGTCATGGTGACGACGAAGGCAAAATCGTGGCCGCGCTCTTTCAGTCGCTTTAGCAGCGTGTCTTTGCCAACGCCCGATGGCCCAGACAGCACCACCAGCATGGGATAGCTGGTGAAGTCATACAAGCCGGCGTTCGTCTGCGCGGCAGTTTTGGTGTGCATAGTGTGGGCAAGATTCTAACGGATTGCAGACCTGCGGCCGTTAAAATCGAGCCCATGCCGATCTATGAATACCGCTGCCGGCAGTGCGGGCGCAAGCAATCTATTTTCTGGCGCAGCCTGTCGACAGTCAACGAGGCGGATGCGCAGTGCGAGCGCTGCGGCAGCAAGGCGCTGACACGATTGATGTCGAAGGCGCGCGTGGTGCGCGGCGGCAGCAATGAGAGCGCCGGCGCTGGCGACGATGCGATGCTCGATGAGATGTCGAACCTCGATGAAAACGACCCGCGCGCGCTGGGCCGCTTCATGCGCAAGATGGCCGCCGAAAGCGGCGAGGACATGGGCACAGAGTTCGACGAGGTGGTGGGCCGGCTTGAGAAGGGTGAAGACCCCGAACGCATCGAGAAGGACATGGGCGACTTATTCGGCGGCGATGCAAGCGCCGGCGTGGGCGACTACGACGATCCCTACGGCACGCCACCAGAAGATCCCGTTGCCAAGGCCGATAAAGAAGCCGAGGCAAAGGACAAGCAGGCCACAAAAAAACGCAAGACCGTGCCGATGAAGCGCAAGCCGGCGAAAAAAACGAAGGCGAAAAAGTGAGAGATTGCGGGGAATGAACCGACTTCAACTCCCAAAGCGGCGCCGCTCGCCAGAGGCGCGCGTTTTTTAACCAACGCCGGCGTGACGATGCCAGCGCAAAATAAAGATGCGGCACACTTTTTGAAGTGTGCCGCATCCTTTTTACTACTTCGCCAGCCGCTCACGAAACATCGCCAAAAATCGCGCGCTATCCACCTGCATCAGACAATGGGTCTTCGGCGTATCGAAGAAATGACCACTGCGGTCGGCAATAGTGGTGCCGGCGCTCACCCCATCCAGCGGCACCACCACACTCCAGCGCTCGCCGGCAAACAGCGTTGGGTCGATGAGATATGCAAACGCCGACGGGTCGTGCGTATGCACGTTGCCATCCGCCAGGCCATATCGCTCACGATGAAACTTCTGATAGAACGGCACAATCTGCGCGATGAACTGGCCAAACTTATTGTGCGATTGGCCGAGAGCGGCAAAAAACGCATCGTCCATCAGCGTTGCCGTCGTCACGTCGAGGCCGGCCATCGTGACATCCCACCCCGCCCCAAACATGAGCGCTGCTGCATGCGGGTCGGCGTGAATGTTGGCCTCTGCCGTCGGAGATACATTGCCCGATGCCAGCACCGAACCGCCCATGATGACCACGCCGCGCGCATGCTGCGCGATGCGCGGCTCCAGTTGCAGCGCCAACCCGAGATTGGTCATTGGCCCAACGGCGACAAGCGTGATCTGGCCGGGGTTCTGCATGATCGTCTCGACGATGAATTGCGCGGCGTGCATGGGGATGGGTTTCTGGCCGGCGTTGTGAACTGTCGTCCAGCCGATATTGCCCATGCCGTCGTCGCCATGCACAAACTCGCCAGTGGGGCCGGGCGGCAGCAGCAGCGCCTGACCGGCGCCCTTCGCCACAGGGATGTCGGATCGGCCTGCGAGATCGAGCAGATTCAGCGCATTTCGTGTCGTCGCTTCAATGTTTGTGTTGCCAAACACGGTTGTCAGGCCGACGATTTCTATTTCCGGCGACGACAGCGCCAGCAACAGCGCCATCGCATCATCGATGCCCGGGTCGGTGTCGTAGATGACCTTGTATGGAGCCATTTTTGTGAATTCAGAAAGATGCAATCAGAGAAGTGCTTGCGCAATTTCGGCGGCGATTTTTGCGTTGTTGCGCAACAGCGACATGTTCGCGCGCACGCTTGCGCCGTCAGTCAGCTTCGCAATCTGATCGAGCAGGAATGGCGTCGAGGCAGAGCCATGAATGCCCTGCGCATCAGCCAACTGTTGCGCTTTTTCAATGGCGGTCTCAGCCACCTCGCGCGACAATTCATCAGCCTCCGGCACCGGCGCACAAATCAACTCACCGCCCGGCAATCCAAGCGCGCGCCGCGCCCGCACAATGCGGGCAACATCAGCCGGCGTTTCAGCGCACACGTCGGCCTTGAGGCCACTGCTGCGAGAGTAGAACGCAGGGATGTCATCAGTCTGATAGCCAATCACCGGCACGCCAAAGGTTTCCAGTTGCTCGAAGGTGAGCGGCAGATCGAGCAGGGCCTTCGCGCCGGCGCACACCACCGTCACGGGCGTGCGGGCAAGTTCGGTCAGGTCGGCGCTCACATCGAAGGGATGGCCGCGATGCACTCCGCCGATGCCGCCAGTGGCGAACACCTGGATGCCATGCTGCGCCGCGATGAACATGGTCGCCGCCACCGTCGTCGAGCCATTCTCCTTCATGCCAACTGCGATGCCGAGGTCGCGCAGGCTGCATTTGCGCGCGCCGGTTGATTTTGCAAATGCTTCAATCTCGTCATCGCTCAAGCCGACTTTGATCTCGCCATTCAGCACGGCGATGGTGGCCGGCGTGGCGCCGGCGTCGCGAATCACCTGCTCCAGATCGCGCGCGATTTGCAGATTGCGCGGATAGGCAAAACCGTGCGTGATCAGCGTGGATTCCAATGCGACAGTGGGTTTTGTCAAACTCATGTTGGCGGCGATTGTATCGGCATTTGTCAATTCATCGACCACGCCGTTTTCGATCCGATGCGAAATGCGCAAGGTGACAATTTCACTCACCTCAACCAAAATCGAACCATCTATCTGCAAAGGATCCGAATCAACATGTCCAACTCACCCACCCGCATCGGCGTGATCGGCGCAGGCAATATCAGCTCAATCTACCTTGAAAGCGACAAAAAGTTCAAGAATATGCAGATCGCCGCCATCGCCGACATCGACATGGCGCGCGCACAGGCGCAGGCCGAGAAATATGGCATCAAGGCTGTGACAGTCGATGAACTGCTGGCCGACGCCAGCATCGAAATCGTGATCAATCTGACTGTGCCGAAGGCGCACGGGCCAGTAGGCATGCAGGTGTTGAACGCCGGCAAGAGCGTCTACAACGAAAAACCCCTTTCCACCGAGCGCGAAGCTGCGCAACTGTTGGTGCAAACCGCAAAAGCGAAGGGGTTGCGCGTGGGCGGCGCGCCCGACACCTTCATGGGTGGCGGCTTGCAGACCTGCCGCAAACTGATCGATGACGGCGCCATCGGCAAGCCTGTCGGCGCGCTCGCGCAGATGCTGTCTCCAGGCATGGAAAGCTGGCACCCAAACCCCGAATTTTTCTTCAAGCCGGGTGGCGGGCCGATGTTCGACATGGGGCCCTACTACCTGACTGCGCTGGTGAGTTTGCTGGGGCCGGCGGCGCGCGTGGCCGGCAGCGCAAAGATCACCCATCCCGAGCGCCTCATCACCAGCCAGCCGCTGCACGGCACAAAGATCGTCGTCGAGACGCCGACGCACATCACCGGCTTGATTGAGTTTGCTGGCGGGCCGGTCGCGACCATCGTCACCAGCTTCGATGTCGCCGGTTACACGCCATTGCTCATGATCTATGGCACCGAAGGCACATTGCACCTGCCCGACCCCAACACATTCGGCGGGCCGGTGCGTCTGTTGCGCAGCGGCGCAAAGGATTTTGAAGAGATTCCGATTGCGCATCAGTGGACACAGAACTCGCGCGGCATGGGCGTGGCCGATATGGCGTTCGCCATCAAGCAAGGCCGGCCGCATCGCGCCAGCGCCGAGATGACCTATCATGTGCTGGACTTGATGCACGCGTTCCTCGACAGCGCGCGCGAGGGCAAGCACATCAATCTGCAAAGCACTTGCGAGCGGCCAGCAGCGCTGCCGGTGAACTGGCCGGAGAGTGAAGGCTAGCTCAGACGTCATTCCAGCGTCAGCGAGGAATCTCGCGCATCGAAACGTTCTGAAGCGCAAGATTCCTCGCCGACGCTCGCAGTGACAAATTCCCATGACCTCATCCATCATCCGCGTTTCCATCCCTGACGATCCGTTTTATCCGCAGAACAAAGACAAGCTATGGCGCGAGCGCGGCACCTGGCCGGCGTCATGGATCACCTGCCCCGATGCCACTCCGCCTTTCGTCGCCGCGTATCACCTGGAATTTAAGGTGGAAACGCCGGCGACCATTCGCATACACGTCAGCGCCGATGAACGCTACGAGTTGTTTGTGGATGGCGAGCGCGCGGGGCGCGGGCCAGAGCGTGGCGCACCGGACTGCTGGTTCTTCGAAACCTATGACGCGCATTTCGACGCCGGCGAGCATGTCATTGTGGCGCGGCAATGGGCGCTGGGGCCGCACGCCCCGCTCGCGCAGATGAGCGCGACGCCGGGTTTCCTGCTCGCCGCAGAGGGCGATTGGACAGACCGCCTCAGCACCGGCATGGCGAAATGGGAAGTGAAGCGCATAGATGCATATGCGTTCATGCAATTCGAGCGCATCCCGTGGAAAGGCGGCAACACTGCCATCGATGGCGCGCGCTACCCATGGGGTGTGGAGCGCGGCGAAGGTGATGGCTGGCAGCCGGCAGTCACGCTGCGGCGGGCGATGGCCAAACGCATCGATTGGGAGTTGCCGCCAAACCAGCGGGTGCTGCAGCCGGCCAAGCTGCCGGCGATGCTGTTCCAGCAGCGCGCCATACGCGATGATCGCAACGTGCGCTTTGCGGCCAATGTGAATGACCTCAACCAGCGCAACAACCCGATCGACTCGCAAGCGCACGACACGGAGCTGGCCGCGCAATGGCTGGCGCTCTTGCGCGGCGAGGGCGAAGTCACGCTGCAACCGCATCAAATACAGCGCGTCGTCATCGACCTTGAGGATTACGAATGCCACTACACCCAGTTGATGGCGAGTGGCGCCGGCACAGTGCAGACGAAGTGGGCGGAGTCGCTCTTCCGCGACGGCAACATGTGGCACGGCGACAAGGGCAACCGCGATGAAATCGCCGGCAAATACCTGATCGGCAACGGGGATGCATTCGTGGTTGCCAACGATGCAACGCAGGAGTTCGTGCCATTGTGGTGGAGCGCCGGCCGCTACATCGAGGTATGCGCGCAGGCCGGCGACGCTGCGCTTACGTTGCACGCCCTGCGCTTCCATGAGACGCGCTATCCGCTGCAGATGGAAAGCGCATTTGCAGCCAGCGATGAAAATCTGAATGGCATCCTGCCGCTGCTGACGCGCGGCATACAGGTATGTGCGAACGAAACCTACTTCGATACACCGCACTGGGAAGAGTTGATGTATCTTGGTGACACGCGGCTCGAAGCGCTTTGCACGCACATCATGTCGCGTGACCATCGTCTGCCGCGCAAGGCGGTTCACATGTTCGACGTGTCGCGCGTGCAGAGCGGCCTGACACAGTCGCGCTTTCCCTCCCGCCAGATGCAATTGATCCCGCCGTTTTCGCTATGGTGGATATGCATGGTGTGCGACTACGCGCTTTGGCGCGGCGATACGGCGTTCTTGCGCGAAACGCTGCCCGGCGTGCGCGCAGTGATTGAGGGTTATCTGTCGCACATCGGCAAAGACGGCCTGATGCGGGCCTGGGAAGGCTGGAACTTTCTTGACTGGGTGCCGGCCTGGGGCAAGGACGCCGGCGCGCCGCCAGACGGCATCGCCGGCATCAGCGGCAACCTGAATTGGCAATTCGTTTACGCCTTATCCAGCGCCATCCAGTTGGAGCAAATGGCCGGCGAGCGTGAACTGGCGCAGCGCCTGCAGCGCATCCAATCGCGGCTTGCACAGCGCAGCATCGAAACATTCTGGGATGAAACGCGCGGATTGATGGCTGACGACATGGCGCGCCGACACTTCAGCGAGCATGCGCAGTGCCTCGCCATTCTCAGCGGGCAGGTGGATGAGCAACGACGGATGCGAATGGCCGAGGGCCTGCTCAACGCGCCGGATCTGCAACGCGCCACGATCTACTTCAGTCACTATCTATTTGAAACTTTCCGCGAATTGGGCCGGATGGACGTGTTCCTGCAACGCATGCAACTGTGGTTCGACCTGCAGGCAAATGGCCTGAAGACACCGGTGGAGATGCCCGAGCCAACGCGCAGCGACTGCCATGGCTGGGGATCGCATCCGCTGTATCACTACTTCGCATCGCTGCTCGGTGTGCGGCCGGCATCACTCGGCTTTCACTCTGCCGAAATCAAACCGCAGCTTGGCACACTGCAATGGGCACGCGGCACGCTGGTGCACCCGCTTGGCGAGATCGTCATCGATGTGCAACAACGCGCCGGCAGAACGCACGGGCACGTGTCGTTGCCTGCCGGCGTCACTGGCCTGTTGGTGGTGAATGGAAGCCGGCATACATTTGAAGGGCAGATTGATTGGTGACGCAAAAGAGAATGATTCATCTTCCCGCGCCCTTCATTCAAAATCAGATCGACTGCAACGGCGAGCGCGGCCGGCGGTGGATCGAGCATTTGCCGGAAATCGTTGCCGATTGTGAGCGGCGCTGGCAAATTCACGTTGGCACGCCCTTCGGCCTGAGCATGAATTTTGCCGCGCCGGCGATGCACGACGATGGCACGCCGCTGGTGCTGAAGATCATCGCGCCATATCTTGACGCCGACAATGAACATCTGGTGCTGCGCCACTATGCCGGCCAGGGTGCAATCCAGTTGATCGCGCACCACGCAGAAAGCAGCGCGATGTTGCTGGAGCGTTGCCTGCCCGGCGATGAATTGGCAACGCGGTTTCCCAGACAGGATGACGAAGCGAGCGCTATCGCCGGCGAGGTGATGGCGAAGCTGTGGCGGCCGTTGCCGGCGCAACACCCCTTCCCCACCCTTGCAGAATACACCAGCGTGATGGATCACTTCAACACGCTGTGGCAGGGCGGGCCGCCACCGATAAACCAGCGCGTGGTGGATGCCGCGCAGCAGATACGCCGCGATCTGCTTGCCAGCGCGCCGGAGACGGTCTTGCTGCACGGTGATTTTCATCATCACAACGTGCTGCGCGCACAGCGCGAACCGTGGCTGGCAATTGACCCAAAAGGCGTCGCCGGCGAACGCGCTTACGAGCCATCGCCGATGTTCTACAACCCAATGGGCGACTGGCACACCGGCATCCCCGATGGCGCAAAGTTCGTGCGCCGGCGCGCCGAGATCATCTGTGAGCGCGCCGGCCTGGATGTGCAGCGTGTGCTGGCCTGGGCAGTGGTGCAAGGCGTAGTCAGCGATGCGTGGACATACGAAACCGGCGTGGACGCCGGTGCTGGCGCTACAATCGTTTCGGAGTGGGCGCTGGCCGCGCTGTAGTCAGCAAAACTCATCGACAGCCAAACCTTTGGGGTTTAGCGCAGCCGCCAGCGCGTGCAATCCTTCGGGAAGCTCGTCCACGCAATGACGCGAGAGGGCGCGATGATGTAGAGGCCGCCGGCATCCCACTGATCCGGCTTCGGGTCGTAGCCCATCTGCGCATACTTCGCGCGGTAGCCGGCGGCGATTTTCTCCGCCAATGCGCGATCAGGCTTGTCGATGGCGCGCACGACGCCTTCCATGATCACTGCCTTCGTGCCATCTTCAAGATGCACGCTAACGTTCGGATTGGCGGCGACGTTGCGGTTGTGAATGGTGTTTGGCGCGCCGTCGTAATACAGCGCGTCTTCGACCCATGCCGCCCACACCGGCGCACTATGCGGCCGGCCATCGGGTCGCACTGAACAGATCCAATAGTTCAACGATTGAGTCATTCTCTCAACCACATGGCTCCATGGCAGCAAGCCATCGTCATCTTCCGGCAGGCCATAACCCTCAGGCAGATAGGGTCGCTCGGCAATCCATCGTTGTTTGGGCATGATTCACCTCCTGTGCGTCCCGAAGCTTACCGCACAGCCGGCGCTGGCCTTGCGCCAACGCGGCTCACCAGAAGCCGCAAAAACATATACGACGCCACGCCACACAGCGCGATCACGCCGGTCATGGGCAACGCAGTGCCGTTGTGCAGCATGCCAAGCAATGCGCCAGCAGCCGCGCCTAGCGCAAATTGAATCGCGCCGATCAACGCTGAGGCGCTGCCGGCCTGGCGGCCATGATTTGCCAACGCTGCAGCTGTTGCGTTCGGCCCCACAAAGCCAGTGCTGCCTATGCAGATGAAAATCAGCGTGAGCATGAGTGGAAAGCCGCCGATCCCGAGCGCAGTGGTGAGGAAGAGCAATAATGCGCTGCCGGCTGTCACCATCAGCGCGACACGCAGAATCTGGCGATCATCGTAACGATTGAGCAGCACACGGTTGAGCTGCGACGCAGCGATCAGGCCGAATGCATTTGTGCCAAAAATCAGCCCGAAGCGTTCCGCCGGCACGCCATTCAATTCGATGAACACGAAGGGCGAGCCGGAAATGTAGGTGAACATGGCGGCCGAGGCCAGCCCGCTCGCCAGCACAAATCCCATGAAATGCACGTCGCTCAGCAGCCGGCCATACACGCGCAACGCCTCGCCAAGACCCGCTTGAATGCGTCGCTCCGCCGGCAGCGTTTCCGGCAGACCGAACAGCACCATCAACATGCACAGCACGCCAAAGCCAGCCAGCACGAAAAACACCTCGCGCCAACCCCAGATTGCCAGCACCTGCCCGCCGACAAAGGGTGCAAGGATGGGCGCAATCCCCATCACCAACATGAGGAAAGAAAACATGCGCGCCGATTCGCGCTGGTCGAAAAGGTCACGCACAACCGAGCGCGCAATCACCACGCCGGCGCAGCCGCCGAGCGCTTGTGCCAGCCGCAGCACGATCAAGCTGCCGATGTCCGGCGCCATCGCGCAGCCAAAACTGGCAATGACGTAGAGCGCGCAGCCAAAGAGCAAAGGCCGGCGCCGGCCCATGCGGTCTGCAACAGGACCATACAGCGCCTGGCCGAACGCCAACCCGATAAAGAATATTGCCAGGGTTTGCTGCACGACAGACATCGGGACGTTGAATTCGTGTGCAATGGCCGGCAGGCCAGGCAGATACATATCGATTGACAATGGCGCAAACGCCGTGAGCGTGCCCAGGATGATGATGAGCTTGTTATAGCTGCTGCGAGAGATGAAGGTGGTCATGCTGCGGCCAGTCTAGCGCATGTGCGCGGCAGCGTTTTCGCTCATGAGGCTAGAAAGCCCGCAGGAGCATCAACATGATTCAAACAAGCATCCACCGCCTCGTCTTCGCAACAAGAAGCATCTGGTGGAGAAAGGCGTTTCAACGTTGTTCGAAACACCGCGTCACCGCCCAGACTTCATGAGCGAGGGCAACACGAATTGTCAGATCATGTTCGAAAGCCCGGATCACATCTTGTTTGAGGTCGTCTACAAAGGGCCAAAAGATCAATAACTCAACGTGACTTGCTACCTATATCGTCATGCCCACTTTCGTGGGCACCCAGACCTGGACTCAGCCCAAAAGGGTTGGATTCCCGCCTTCACGGGAAAGACCTTGGCTTCCATGCCTGGGTAGCAAATCACGTTAACTCATGTGAACTGCCGACAACTGCAGCGCTGTAAAATCACGCTTCCATGACATCACGCATGGCGAACCAGTCAAACCGGAAAGTGCGGCGCTGCGGCTCAACATGCGAGCGACTTGCCAGGTGAAACCCCCAGTAAGGAGACCCATGCGACGAAATGAGGGATTCGCGCAGATCAATGGCGCAGAACTGCATTACGAAGTTGCCGGCGCCGGCCCGAACCTGGTGCTGTTGCACGGTTTCACGCTCGACATGCGCATGTGGGATGCGCAATTCGATCCGCTCGCACAACATTTTCGGGTGCTGCGCTGCGATCTGCGCGGCTTTGGGCGATCTTCGTTGCCGACGGCGCCCTACACCCACGCGGATGATGTTGCAGCCTTGATGACTGCGCTGGGGATGACGCACGCCAGCATAGCCGGCTTGTCGATGGGCGGTGGCATTGCACTCGATTTCGCCTGCCTTCATCCAGACAAGCTGCAGTCGCTCGTGCTGGTAGACGCCGCTTTGGGCGGCTTTGATCGCTGGACAATTCACATCAGCCTCAATGCGAAAGAGCGCGGCCTGGCGCAAACGAAGCGCGATTGGCTGGCATCACCTTTGCTCGCGCCGGCGATGGCAAACCCCAAGTCGGCCCTGTTGCTGCAACGCATCGTGGACGACTACTCCGGCTGGCACTTCCTGAACAAAGACTTCGATGTCTTCCCACCGCCGGCCGTCATCCATCGCCTGGCAGCCATCCATGCGCCGGCGCTTGTGATCGTCGGCGAGCATGACACCATCGATTTTCACAACATTGCCGACGTGCTGGTTTCAGACATCGCCGGCGCAAAGAAAGCCGTCATGCCGGGGGTTGGGCATATGTGCAACATGGAAGACCCGGACACGTTCAATGCCATTGTGTTGGATTTCCTGCTGCAGCACACCGCTACCTCGTAACGATTGCGCTCCTCGCTGAAATCACAACCTGCATGAAAAGAAAAAGCGGAGGCGCAGGGAGAAGTGCGCAATGCACATCGCCCCGCGCCTCCGCGCAGCTCTGCAAGAACTGCTGGTTTCAGTAACGCAGGATCAGCGCGACCCGGCTGTGGTCCTTGAGCGAACCGTCCGGCACGAACACCACACGCCCGCCCTTGTTCAATACCTCTTCCACGATGATGTCGGCCGCGTCATCCATCACGTCCAGATCCTCGGGGCGATCCGACAACACGATGTTCATGCCATCTTCGCTCAGCTTCGCCGGCGCGTGATAGTTCTCTTCGAGCAACAAGATCGCGCCGCGCCCTTCGTGAGCATAGCGCCAGGCCTCACCGACAGTCGAGGCGATCTTGCGTGAGCCGACGGCATCGCGCAGTTGGTCGAACACGCCGGCGCGACGCGTCGCCAGCGCCTCCTTCACCTCCGGCCACACCAGACGCCCCAGGTCGTGCGCATTGAGATGATCGTAGTTGCCGCGAATCTCGGCCACCACATCGTTCTTGGTCGAGTTCTGGCGGAAGAAAGCCAGATAGCGGTCTACACCCAGCACCACCAGCGGCAATGGGTCAGACTTCGTGACTTTGTCATACTCCGCATCGACGCTGCGGAAGAACGCTTCATGGTGGCGGTCGCGCTGCTCAGTGCGCTCGACACCCTGCCCACCCGGCAGGCGCGTCTCACCCCCTGGGCCAGTGTGCTTCATCGGGAAGGCGCCATCGGTGACCTCGGTCAGCGCATCGCGCGAGGCTTCGAACAGACGGGCCGGCTTCTCGCTCAGCACCAGCACCCAATAGCGCGGGGTGCGATTCATCGCAAACACCAGGTCGCGCGTAAAGAACGCATCGCCGACAGTCACGCGCTCCTTCAACGTGAAGGGCAACTCGTAGGCGCGCGCAAAATCAGCATTGGCGAAAATCGCCAGGCCATCGAGGTTGTAGGAGTGATTGATGTCCGATGCCACCTCATCCAGCCGTTTCAGCACAGCCTCGACTTCGCGCTTCGAGAAATCCTTCAAGAGAAGATTGGTCGCTTCGACAACGAGATTTTTCAGGCGGATGGGGTCCTGCTTGTTGTCCGGCGAGGTGCGGTGTGTCGGCAGCGTGATGGTCACTGAGGGCATACTGCGCATCGCCATCAGCGTGTTGACTTCATTGCGGTTCATGTTGTTGCCTTGATTTCCTGTTTTGATTTGCGGAACTTACTTTACCAGTTTCTCCAATCGATCGACAAAGCCCTCCAGCACCTTGAAGGCGCGGTCCATCGGCTCGGGCCTGGTCATGTCAATGCCGGCCATCTGCAAGGCATCGATGGGATACATGGAGCCGCCGGCGCGCAATGCGGCCAGATAGCGCTCGGCAGCATTCGTCTCGCCCTTCAACACCGCATCAGCCAGCGCGTTGGCGGCTGCGATGCCGCTGGCATATTGATACACGTAAAAGTCGGCATACAAATGGCCGAACAGCGCCCAGGTGATGCCCTCGCGCGCGTCATCCACACGCACAGCGTCGCCGTAGCCGCGTTTGAAGAGGCCGGCGAGATGCTCGATCATGCCGTCAGCTGTCAGCGCGCCGCCTTGCTCGACTGTCTGGTGAATGTGCAACTCGAACTGCGAAAGGGTCGGCATGATGAAGAAGTAGCGATGGAAGTTGTCCATCGCCTCCTGAATCACGGCCATCTCGAACTCTGGTCCGCGGTCGAGCGTGAGCAGATGCGCGCGCACCAGCGCCTGGTCGAAGTTGGATGCGACTTCGGCGATGAACAGCGAATAGTCGCTATAGAAGACCGGCTGCGCCTGATTGGCCAGGTGCGAGTGCATCGAGTGGCCAATCTCATGCGCAAGCGTGCTGAGGCTGCCGAGACCCGAATCGCTATAGCTCATCAGGATGAATGGTTTGGTGCCCCAGGTGCCGGCGGAATACGCGCCGCTGCGCTTGCCGACATTGGGATACACATCCACCCAGCGCTCCTTCAGCAAGCCATCGCGCACGGTGTTGGCATATTTTTTGCCGAGTGGCTGCAAGCCCTCGATGATCCACTTGGCGGCCTGCTTATATTTCACTGTCGGCGGCTTGGCGAGTGGCGCAAAGATATCGAAGGACTCCATCTTGTCCAGCTTGAGCGCGCGCCGGCGGATGTCCCAGTAGCGATGCCAGATATGAACATTGCGGTTGCAGGCGTCGATGACATTGTGATACACCGCCGTCGGGATGTTTGAAGGCGACAACGCATAGCTCAGCGCATCTGGGTGATTGCGCGCCTGCGCCAGGAAAACGGTGCGCTTGACCTTGCCGGCCAGCAGTTCAGCAAAGGTGTTCTTCAACGCCAGGTGGCCGTCGGTATACGCCTCCCACGCTGTGCGGCGCGTCTCACGATCGGGGCTGCTGAGCAGCGCGTCGATGTTGCCCTGCGCCACCTCGAGCGACTTGCGGCCCTTCGCCTTTGAGACAGGGAACTTGAGGTCGGCATCGGACAGGACGCCATAGGCGTTGTCAACCGCGGTCATCGGTTGATAGGCGCGCGCAAGCAACGCCTCTATTTCCCCCGACCGCACGTGATCCTTCTGGCGCAACAGGTCGTCGAACGCATGTCGATACATCTTCAGCGCAGCCTGCTGGAAGGTGAATTGTGTGAGGCGCTCGTAACCCATGGCCAGCAATTCTGGCTGCGCAAAGGCAAGCGCAGCGCTGTAGCGCGAGAACAAGCCTTGCATGCGCCCCAGCAGCGCAGCGTTGGCCTGATTGCCGGTGTCGGCATCGAAGCGCAGTTGCGCCCAGACGTAGACCTTGCGCATCTCGGTATCGGCGCGGTTGCGCATCTGCAGGAATTCCACCAACGTCTCGGCGGATGTGTTGAGCTTGCCGGCGTATGCGCTGAGTTCTGGCAGCAGCGCTTCAACGCGCTGCATGCCCTCCTCCCAGGCCGGCACATCTGCATAGATGCTTTCAATATCCCACGTGCTTTCCAGCGCCACCTCTTCGCGGCGCGGTAATGGCTTTGCCACAATTCACCTCGTATCCGAATGTTATTGAAACCTAATTGGCTTGACTATAAACCACGCCGGCCTTGCAGATCACGCCTTCAACTTCGCAAACAAGTCGGCGTTGAAATCGGCCGACTGGTGGCGGAAGTAGGTGTCGTAGAGCGTGGCGTAATGGCCGCCCTTCGCCATCAGCGTGTCGTGATCGCCCTCTTCGATGATGCCGCCGTGATCCAGCACGATGATGCGATCCACCGCCTTCACCGTCGACAGGCGGTGCGCGATCAAGATCGAGGTGCTTTCCGACAGGATCAAATTCAGCGCGTCCTGGATCTGCTTTTCAGTGAAGGGATCGACGCTGGCCGTGGCCTCATCCAGGATGAAAATGGGCGGCTTTTGCGCCAGCACTCGCGCCAGTGCGACGAGCTGGCGCTGCCCCATCGATAGATGCAGACCGCGCTCGCCCACTTCGGTTTGCAGGCCATTGCGCAAGCCATCCAGCCAATCGCCGTTGCCGATGCGCCTGGCGACGGCTTCAACGCCGGCGTCGCTCATCTCTGGCCGCGCATAGCGAATGTTGTTCATCACGGTGTCGTTGAACAAGAACGGCGTCTGCGACACGAGGCCGAGTTGCCGGCGATATGGCGGCAAGTCAAGCGCGCGAATGTCGTGTCCATCGATCAGAATGCGCCCGCCCTGAAATTCATAGAAGCGCGTGATGAGCTTGATGATGCTGCTCTTGCCGGCGCCGGTGTGACCGACGAACGCCACGCTCTCACCCTTGTCGATGCACAGCGAGAAATCACGCAACACCTGCTGCTGCTCGTTGTAGCGGAAATCAACGTGCTGGAATTCAATCTCGCCCTTGATGATGGGCGCCGCAAGCCGGCCGGCCTGGCCGGTCTGCTGATCCGCCTGTCCCGGGTGTGCAACAGCGCCATCCATCACGCTGCTCTCATCGGCAGCCGGCGTAATCTGCTTCACGTTCGTTGGCGCGTCGATCAACGCGAAGACGCGCTCACTGGCCGAGAGGCCGCCCTGGATCTGGCTCCAAAACGACGCGATGTTCGTCATCGGGAACCAGAACTGGTCGAGGCTGAGGATGAACAGATACCATGCGCCAACCCCGATGATGCCGGCGGCCACCGAGTTGCCGCCAATGTAGACCATGAGCGCAGTGCCGAAGCCGGCGAGCATGTTCAAGGTGGGGAACACATTGCTCAGCACAAAACCGCGCCGCAAGTTCACCTGATAGGATCGCTCGTTCACCACGCTGAAATCACGATAGATGGATGCTTCCTGACGGAAATTCTTCGCCACACGGATGCCGGCGACTGCCTCCTGGATGGCTGTGTTGACGTCAGCGATGGCGCGAAAGCCGTTGCGCGTGACGCTGCGCGCCACCCGTCGAAATGCCCAGCCGAAAAATACGATGAAGGGCGACATCGCCAAAAGCGCGAGCGTGAGCGGCACCGAGATGCGAAACAGCACCACGACCAGCACGATCAACACCGTAAACTGGCTGATCAGGTCGCTGATCAGCACTGTCACCTGAGACAACTCCTGCGTGTCGTTGGTGATGCGCGTGATGATCTTGCCGGACTGGAATTCATCGAAGAACGCCATGTCGTGATGGATGGTGGCATTGAAGGCATCACGGCGCATCTGACTGATGACATCGCTGATCAGGCGTGCGGTGATGCGCCGGCGCACGAGGTTGCTCAGCCAGTTCACGAAGTTCAGCGCCAGCAATGCGCCAATCAAGGTGAAGATGGCCTGCGTTGTCGGATCTGCGCCGACCTGCCCGACGCCGGTGGAGATCAGAATTGGCGTCAGCAAGCCGACCAGCGTGATAGCCAGCACGATGAGCGCCAGCTCGATCAGGCGTTTGCGAAACGGTGAGAAGTATTCGATCAGCCGGTGAACCAGCTGCCGGTCTGTGTATTGTCGGTCATACCGCTCAGCGGCAAGTCCCATGAACATGGTGTTGTGTTTTGTATATCAGACAGGGAGCCGTGCATCTTTCGAGCTTCCAGATCGGCTGTCGCTGGAAATTCAATGCACACAGCTCACAGCACAAATTTATTGAAAGATAGCGCGATAGTCTGCCGACGTCTGCATGAGCACGTCGTGGGCGCCGACAGCGGTGACGTTGCCGTGCTTCATCACCACAATCAAATCGGCCCAACGGATTTGTGACAGGCGATGGGTGATGAGGAACGTGGTGCGCCCCTGTGCCACGCGGAACATTGCCTGCTGGATCATGTCTTCGGTCGCGCTGTCGATCGCGCTGGTCGAATCGTCGAGGACAAGGATGCGCGGGTCGGTGAGGAAGGCGCGGGCGATGGCGATGCGCTGACGCTGGCCTCCACTCAACGTCACGCCGCGCTCACCGACGACAGTCTTGTAACCATCCTTGAACGACAGGATGAAATCGTGCGCCTGCGCGGCCTTCGCCGCCTCGACAACCTGCTCATGGGTCGCGTTCGGCGCGCCAAACTTGATGTTCTCCTCGACTGTGCGCGAGAACAAAAACACATCCTGCTCGATGGTCGAAATTTGCCGGCGCAGCGCAGCCAGATCCCAATCGCGCACATCGATCCCATCGACTCGCACCACGCCCTCATCAGCGTCGTAGATGCGGTTGATCATCTTGGTCAATGTGCTCTTGCCGCTGCCGGTCTGGCCGGTGATGGCGACGGTCTGGCCGGCGCGCACCTTGAGCGTGACATCTTCCAGTGCGGCATTTTCGCCGGCGCCGTAGCGGAAGGTCACGCCGGTGAATTCCACCTCGCCGCGCATCAGTTCGTCATGACCACCCCTGTTCTGATCCAGCGCGTTCTGCGCGTTGATGAGTTCAAGGATGCGGCGCGCGCTGGCAAGGCCGGATGAGACCTGCGGATACGCAAACATCGTGGCGAAGGTTGGAAACTGCAAGAACATCAGCAGGCCGTTGAAGGCAACGACGTCGCCGAGCTTGATGGCGCCGGCTTGCAGCAGCAACAGGCTGTGCAACAGACCCAGCGAGATGGTGACGCCGAACAGCAGAGACGGCAGGAAGAGCGACTCTACGTCGCCCTGCCGCACGGCAGCATTGCGCCATTCCGACACAGACAGGGCAAAGCGCTTCTCCTCGCGCGCCTCTTGCGCGGTGCCTTTCACCGTCTCCACGCCTTCAATGGCCTCGGCCAATGTGGCATTCAGCTTGCCGAAATTACGTCGCACGCCCTCGGTGGCCGGCGCAAGCCAGCGCAGGTAATACATCACGGCTATCGCGTAGCCGGCGATGTAAAGCAGCGGCACGACGACGAGCTGCGGGTGATAGCGTGGTGCGATGAGGATCGGGAAGATCAGGAATGCCGCCGAGCCAACGACGATGTTGACGCCCGGGTTCATCAGCAAGTTCACTTCACGCATGTCGTTGGTCGCGCGCGCCATCACATCACCGATGGATTGGCGGTCGTGGAACTCCATGCTCTTGCCGATCAAACTTGTGTAAAGCTCGTCGCGGGCGTTGCGCTCCAGCCGCTGGCCGATGATTTCCGACGACATGTTGCGACCCAGTTGCAACACAGCGCGCACGAGTTGCGAGAGGACGATGAGCAGCGCAGCAGAGCCAAGCACCTGCAGGTTCGCCGGCGTCTGCGTCACCGCGTTGAAGGCCTGGCCGATGAACACCGGCAGCATGGCGCCGCCGGCGGCATTACCCAGTGAACCGATCAAAATGCCCAGCAGAAAAATCTTGTAGCGCCAGATGTGCGAGAACACCCAGCGCGCCGGGCTGCGCCGGTCAGAGTGCCATTCACGATGCACAGAAAATTCGCTCGTTGGAGCAGGCGCAGAGGTATTGGGAGAAAACGTAGCTTGCACAGCCATGTGATTGTAGCGGATGCGCACCCTCGCGTGCGCGCTGCGCATGCTCCAGACAAAATGCGTATCATTGAGCGCCGCCAGCATCATGGCACAACGCAAATAGCAATACAAGGAGATCGACGAATGAAAATACCCTTCGGTGGGCGCATCTTGATTCTGGGTTGCGGATCTGTTTCGCAATGCTTTCAGCCGCTGGTGCTGCGGCACATCGACATGGACTTCACCAAACTCACGGTGATGGACTTCGAGGACTTGCGCCACACCTGTGCAGAGACACTGGCCGCCGGCGGCAATTACGCGCAGGACTACGTCACCACCAGCAACTACGGCGCATTGCTCGGCAAAAATCTCGGCCCGGGCGACATCCTTGTCGACCTCGCATGGAATATCGAAACGCTGGCGCTGATGCGCTGGTGCCACGACAACGACGTGAATTACATCAACACGTCGGTCGAACTGTGGGATCCCTATTCCGGCGCTGCAGACCAGCACCCTACCGAGCGCGCGCTCTATGTGCGGCACCTGGCGTTGCGCAAGCAAGCCGCCAAATGGAGCGAGGGCTGGTCAACGTTCATCGTCGAGCACGGCGCAAACCCCGGCCTCGTTTCGCACTGGGTGAAGGTTGGACTCGAAGACATTGCGAATGCCATCTTGCGCCGGCGCACCCGCCGCGAGCGCGAAGACCTGCTGGAGCAATATCTCGATGCCGCCGACTATCCGCGCCTCGCCATGCTGACTGGCACGAAGGTGATTCACATTTCAGAGCGCGACACGCAGATCAGCAGCAAGCCGAAGGAAGTGGGCGAGTTTGTCAACACATGGTCGGTGGAAGGCTTTCGCGAAGAGGGTATTGCGCCGGCGGAGATGGGCTGGGGCACACATGAGCGCCGGCTGCCGCGCGGCGCGCAGGTTCACAAGTTCGGCCCCGGCAATCAGATCTGCCTGAGCCAGATGGGCATGAACACGTGGGTGCGCTCGTGGGTGCCGGGCGGTGACATCACCGGCATGGTGGTTCGCCACGGCGAGGCGTTCACCATCAGCGATTATCTGACGGTGTGGAAGGATGGCGAGCCGATCTACCGCCCCACCGTGCATTACGCCTACCTGCCCACCGACGCCGCCATCGCCTCATTGCACGAATTTCGCATGGGCAACTATGAACTGCAACCGAAGGTGCGCATCATGAACGACGAGATCATCAGCGGCAAGGACGAATTGGGGGTGCTGCTGATGGGGCATGATCTGAACGCGTGGTGGACCGGCTCGCAGCTCGACATCCATGAGGCGCGCAAACTGGCGCCACACCAGAACGCGACCACGTTGCAAGTGGCCGCCTCGGTGTTGGGCGCGATGACGTGGATGATTCGCAATCCGCGCAGGGGATTGTGCGTGCCGGACAATCTGCCACACCGGGAAGTGCTGGAAGTGGCGCAGCCGTATCTGGGACCAACGCCATCCATGCACACTGATTGGACGCCGCTGAAGCATCGCAACGACCCGTTCGAGCATTTTGGTCGGCCGCGCCCGCATGAAGACGATGTGTGGCAGTTTGATACGTTTCTGGTGCACTGATGCATCATGCGTGATGCGGGCTTCATTTGCCGCGCATCACGCATCTGATCTTGCGCATCGCGCTCACTCGCCGCGCAGCCACACGCGCATGCCGCCGGCCTCACGGTTATCCCAAGTGCAATACGGCACAGCGACAATCTGAATTGAAGTGCCGGCCGGCTTGCGCGTGCCATACAACGCATCGCCCCATGCGGCGTCCACGAGTTGCGCTTCGCCGCGCAGCACGGTTACGCCACCGAGCAGGCCAGCTTCGTAGGCTGGCTTCAGCACCCGCACCTGGCGGTCACTGATGGTGATGCGATCGAGTTCGATCTGGTCATTGTCGGCGCCTTCCAGGCAATACACGATTGGCCCGCGCTGCACTGCCAGCCGGCCAAGCGTTTGCCGCACCCGCGGGTTGGCCCGCACAGCCATCGCCAGCATCTCAAGCGTGAGATGCACACTGTCATCTGGCTGCCATGCGCGGGTGATGTGCACGTAGCCGTCCTTCACTTCGCGCCGGCCGGCATTCTTGCCGTTGATGCGCAGCGACCATTTTTCGCACCATGCCGGCACGCGCAGCCGCAGCGCAAACGTCCGCGCTGCGTCCAACCCCAGCCGCAACGTCACTGCGCCATCCCAGGGATACTGTGTTTGCACATCCAGCGCGAGACCGAGCGATGGCACATGCGCCGTGCCTTGTGCGTAAAGATGCACCCACACGCCCTCGGCATCAGTGGAATACAGATACTCGCCCATGCTGGCGAGCAGGCGCGCCACATTTGGCGGGCAGCACGCGCAACTGAACCATGCCTGGCGATGATGTTTGCCGCGCGAAGCGAGCGGATTTTCATAGTAATAGCCTTTGCCGTCGAGCGAGACGCCGGCCATC
>CAZPVX010000039.1:0-32412 GCA_964590135.1 uncultured Anaerolineae bacterium
TCACGTTGTTATAGAGCGCGCGCTCCATCACATCGGCATATTCGCCGTTGCCGGTGAGTTGCAACATGCGATGCGCCCACAACACCAGCCCGATGCCGGCGCATGTCTCAGCGTAGGCCGTCTCATCCGGCAGGTCGTAGTCGGTGGTGAACCCTTCATTGCCGGCAGAAGGGCCGAGGCCGCCGGTGACATACATGCGCCGGCGGGTGACGTGTTGCCACAGTTTTTCCAGCGTCGCCAGCAATGATGCATCGCCAGTTTCGCGCGCCAGATCAGCCACACCGCTGTAGAAATACACCGCGCGCACCGCATGGCCGACAACCTCCTCCTGCTCGCGAATTGGCGCATGCGCCTGCATGTATTCATACGTCCTGGCCCAGAATTGCCTGGGATCCTCGTTGCGCGCCCTCGCCTCGATGTCGAAATACGGCGCAGGATTCCTGCCGCCGATGTCACCACCGCGCCCGCGCTCCTCGATGAAATATTGGGCAAGCTTAAAGTATTTCTCCTCGCCAGTGGCATGGTAGAGCTTGAACAGCGCCAGCTCGATTTCCTCATGGCCGCAATAGCCGCGCTTCTGGCCGCGCTTCGTGCCGAACATCCGCGCTATGTGGTCCGCGTAGCGGCGCATCACATCGAGGAAGTTACGCTTGCCGGTGGCGTGATAATGCGCAACGGCAGCCTCGATCAGGTGGCCGGCGCAATACAACTCATGCTTGTCACGCAGGTTCGTCCAACGATTCTGCGGCTCCACCGCGATGTAATGCGAATTGAGATAACCATCCGGCAACTGCGCTTTCGCCATCTTCGCGATGATGGCATCGAGCTGCCGCTCCAACTTCCGGTCAGGGTGCGTCAACAACGAGTAACTCGCGGCTTCCATCGTTTTGGCAAGGTCGGAATCCCAGAAGATGTGCGGCTCGGGCTGGCCCTCCTTCCATTTCAGATCGAGCGCGCCGAGCCGGCCGGTCTTCCTGTGAATTTCAAATTGGGTTGGGATGGTCACCGCGCGGTTCACTTCCATGCGCGGCGACCAGAAGGGATCGTTGAAGGTGACGGCTGTAAACGGCAGCGCGGTCAATTTGCGTGGAGTGGTCATGGCAGCATCAATAATAAGCACGATGGATGAAATGCGCATTCTCACCGCTTATGCCGAGACCGCCGCCGCCACCTTGCAAGCATGGCAGGGACACCCTGACTGTGGCGACAGCGAGCTTCATCGCAATTCGACCCGCCGGCTATGCTTCAGCAGCGGCTGCAAGTTCTCCGCAGCCGGCGCATTGCGCGAGGTGCATGAGGCGTTGCTGGCTTGCGCGCAAGGAGATGATGCGCTTGATGTGACACCAGCAGCCGGCCTGCATTTCTCTTTTCTGGCCATCAGCTGGGATCTGTATGACGAGCCGGCTGAATATGCCGGCGACGCGGAAGACTTGATCGCGCTGTTCAACAACCACACTGCCGGCTTGAACTTTCGCATCTCACAATTGCAGTTGGTGCCGCTGCGCAATGCGTTATTGCTGGCCGGCGTGCCGGATCAGGCCAGCTTTGATGCGCGTCAACGCTTTGCAGACGCGGCCATGCAGACAGGCTGGCGCGGACGCATGGAAGCGCGGTATCGGGGTTACGACATACCACCACTGTTTTGGCACACCACCCTTGCGCGCTACAACCGCCAATTCGCGCCGGCGGCGATGCGCGAACTGTATGCGGGATTTTCCTCGCGCGCGTTTGATGATCTATCGCTTGGTCAGCCGGTGTTCGCGCTGGCGAATTACAACTGGACGCGATACTTTCCGCTCAGCGATCGCGATTGTTCATCTCGAAGTAACGCTCCCAGGCATCCTCGGTGGTGAGCTCGTCGAGGCCGATGCGCGAAAACATCATGTCGTGGCCGGCCTCCCACCCCTGCACGACGAAGTGGCCGTCATCGATCATCAGCGCCGGCAGTTTCACGACGCCGTTGATGTCGAATACCGGCTCGCCTGCGCGCAGCACCGCCGAGTAATAGCGCAGGTGTTCTTCGCCTTCGATCTGGGCATAGATGAACAAGCTCGACTCTCGATGTGTCACCTGCCATTCATGCATCCAGCCGTCGCCGTCAAACGTGCAGCCAATCCAGCTGCCGCTCAAGTTGAAATGTGCCATATCGTTTCAGGGGAAATCGCGGCCGCAAGTTTACACTGGCTGCGGGCCGGCAGTTGCAATCGCCGGATCGACTTTGTCTTCAAACTGCTTGAAGTTCTCCACAAACTTGCGCGCCAGATCGTTGGCCTGCACATCATATGCCTGCTGATCTGACCATGTGTTGCGCGGCTGCAACACCTCCGCCGGCACACCCGGGCAGCGCTCCGGCACCAGCACCTTGAAGATCGGATCAGCCGCCGTTGGAACTGTGGACAACGTGCCGTCCAATGCAGCAGTCACCATCGTGCGCGTGTGCGCGATGCGCATCCGCTGGCCCACGCCATAGGGGCCGCCACTCCAACCGGTGTTCACCAGCCACACGTTGCATTTGTGTCTGCTCAAGCGATCGCCCAGCAAGCCGGCATACACCGTGGGGAAATGCACCATAAACGGCGCGCCGAAACATGTGCTGAAGGTGGCTTGCGGTGCAGTGACGCCGCGCTCGGTGCCGGCGAGTTTGGCGGTGTAGCCGCTAAGGAAGAAATACATCGCCTGCTCTGGAGTGAGCTTGCTGATGGGAGGCAGCACGCCGAACGCATCTGCCGTCAAAAAGATGATGTTGCGCGGATGTCCGCCGGCGCCGGTGGCGATGGAGTTGGGGATGAAATGAATCGGATACGCGGCGCGCGTGTTCTCAGTGATGGCTTCGCTGTCCAGGTCGAGTTGATGCGTGTCAGGATCCATCACCACATTCTCCAGTACCGTGCCGAACTGCGAGAGCGTGGCGAATATTTCCGGCTCGGTGTCTTTTGAAAGGCGAATCACCTTGGCATAGCAACCACCTTCAAAGTTGAACACGCCATTCGCGCCCCAACCGTGCTCATCATCACCGATCAACCCGCGACGATGGTCGGCAGAAAGCGTGGTCTTACCGGTGCCGCTCAGGCCGAAGAACAACGCAGTGTCACCCGATGGGCCGACGTTGGCGGCGCAGTGCATTGGGAATACGCCTTCGAGCGGCAGCAGATAATTCAATGCGGTGAAGATGCTCTTTTTGATCTCGCCGGCATAGCGCGTGCCGGCGATAATGACCATGCGCTTCGCGAAGTTAAGCGCGATGATGGCAGTGGGGCCATGCGCCGGCTTGCGACAGCCGTGACGAACGGGGTCGGGATGAAATTCTGGCGCATGCAAGATCGTGAAATTCGGCTCGAAGTCCGCCAGCTCCGCGAGGTAGGGGCGGATGAACTGGTTGTAGGCGAACAAGGTGTGCCACGCGCTCTCCGACACCAGGCGCACATTCAGGCGATGATCCTCCTCGGCGCAGGCATATACGTCACGAATGAACAGCTCTTTGGTATTGAGATACGCGCGCACATCTTGCAGCAGTGTATCGAAGTGATCTTGCGACAGCGGCAGGTTGACCTTGCCCCACCACACATTGTCCTGGCTGCCCGGCTCCTTGACGATGAATTTGTCATTGGCAGAGCGGCCGGTGAAGGGGCTGGTGATAGCGAGAAAAGCGCCGCCGGCGGTCAGCACGCCTTCACCGCGGCTGATCGCAATCCCGATTGTTTTGGCCGGTGGGGGATTCCACGTCTGTCGAATGCCGGCCAGGCCCATCTCGTGCAAACCATGCTTGCTGTTGATCATGCCGGCAAGTTTGGCACAGCATGACATCTCCTGCAATGGCAAAAAGTGCGACGCATTCTCGCTCAGATGCATCGCACTTCACAGGTTTTTCGTGTCTGTGCCGGCTTTGCGCCAGATCAAATATCGAGGTTGCGCACATCTTTGGCGTGGCGGGTGATGAAAGCGCGGCGCGGCGGCACAGCATTGCCCATCAACATGTCGAAGGTGCGATCGGCCTCTGCCGCGTCTTCCACCGTCACCTTGAGCATGGTGCGCTTGATCGGATCCATCGTCGTATCCCACAACTGCTCGGCGTTCATCTCGCCCAGTCCCTTGAAGCGTTGCGTCACCACCTCTTGTGGCCGGCTCACATCAAGCCCTTTCCTCTTCAGATCGGCGTAGATGCTATCGCGCTCAACGTCGCTGTATGCGTAGCGCACTTCCTTGCCCCCTTTCTTCACCTCGATGCGGAACAACGGTGGTTGGGCGATGTAGAGATGGCCTTTTTCCACCAATTCCTGCATGTAACGGAAGAAGAAGGTCAACAACAGCGTGCGGATGTGGCTGCCATCCACATCGGCATCGGTCATCAGCACCACGCGGTCATAACGCCTGTTGTCAAGGGTAAACGAATCGCCAATGCCAGTGCCGAGCGCTGCAATCAACGCCTTGATCGCATCGGACTGCAAAATTTTGTCCAGCCGGGCGCGCTCGGTGTTCATGATCTTGCCAAACAGCGGCAGGATGGCTTGGAAATGTCGGTCACGACCCTGCTTGGCGCTGCCGCCGGCGCTGTCTCCCTCGACAATGAACAACTCACTTTTCAACGGATCGCGCTCGCTGCAATCTGCCAGTTTGCCTGGCAATGTGCCGCTCTCCAACGCGCTCTTGCGCTTCACCAGGTCGGCAGCAGCCTTGGCCGCCTCGCGCGCGCGCTGGCTGACCAGACATTTGTCAATGATCTGTTTGGCCTCGCGCGGGTTCTGCTCCAGAAACTCGATCAGCGATTCGCGCACCACCTGCTCCACCGCCGTTTTGGCGTCGGTGTTCATCAGCTTCACTTTGGTCTGGCTCTCGAACTGTGGTTCGGGGTGCTTGATGCTGACGATGGCCGTCAGGCCTTCGAGCGTATCGCGGCTGTCGAGATTGCCTTCCTTCTCCTTGAGGATGTTGGCCTTGCGCGCATAATCATTCAAACTGCGCGTCAGCGCGCTGCGCATGCCCGTTTGGTGCGTGCCGCCGTCAGGCGTGTTGATCGTGTTGGCGAAGTAGAACTCACTCTGCGCGGTGGCGTCGGTATATTGCATGGCAAACTCGACGCCGATGTTGCCGACTTTCTTTTCCCCGCTGATCACCGGATGCAGGGCTTCCTTGTTGCGATTGAGATAACGCACAAAGGCGCTGATGCCGTCCTCGAAGTAGAAGGTCATCTCGTGGTCATCACGCTCGTCTCTGAACACAATCGTCACGCCGCGGGTGATGAATGCCATCTCGCGGAAGCGCTGCGCCAGCAGGTCAAACTTGTAGGTGTTGTCCTCGGTGAAGATTGTCTCGTCGCGCAGGAAGGTGATGGTGGTGCCGGTATCCTTGTCCTTCGTCTTGCCGGCTACCTCAACCTTGCCCAGCGGACGGCCTTCCTTGTAGCTTTGGGTGTAAATCTTGCCGTCGCGGCGCACCTCAGCAGTAAGCGATTTGGACAGCGCGTTGACCGCCTTCACACCAACGCCGTGCAGGCCGCCAGAGACGGTGTAGGCGCCGGTGCCGAATTTGCCGCCGGCGTGCAGGTTGGTCATGACCACCTCAAGCGTGCTGACTTTGTCGCCGGCCTTGTTGCGGAAAGTGGGGTGAATATCGGTCGGAATGCCGCGCCCGTTGTCACGCACGGTGACGCTTTCATCCTTGTGGATTGTCACCTCGATGCGGTCGCAGTAGCCGGCCAGCACCTCATCCACGCTGTTGTCCACCACCTCATTCACCAGGTGGTGCATGGCCTTGCTGTCAGTGCCGCCCACATACATGCCCGGGCGTTTGCGAACGGCCTCAAGCCCTTCCAGAACTTGAATCTGGCCCGCACCGTATTCCTGCTTTTGCAGCGTTGGAGTTGCTTCTGTGGTCATAGAAACTTCATGCAAAACCGCCTTATTTTCAGGCGGTTTGATGCGAGAATCCTCTTCCATTTAGAACACTTATTCTACCACGAAGGGGCATGAAGCGCAGCGATTTTTGGCCGCGCCAGGACATGCCGGCGGCGATTGATTCTGCACGGCATCCCTGCGGGGTTCAACAACGGCGACGACTATCCTCTTGCGTAGTTAGCGGGGGATGATTGCGCGTGCATGATGCTCCTGAGTGTTGCCGAAGAACATCGAAAATCGGTGCCTGCTGCAATTATCATTGCACAAACAGAAACAATGAAACCATTTCTAGGCGGCATGTATTTTGCAGTGGCGTTAAGGGCAATCGACCAGCACGATGCTGCAAAAGCAGACACTTACCTGCGACTGGCGACAAATGTGCTGAACAATACCGCCGAGCGACACCAGTTGGTGGGCAGAATTGCCACATTGTGGGCGATGCAACACGAACCGGACATGCGCGCTGGTTTCGTTGCCAAAGCCCTGGATGCAATGTCGCGTCAGCCAGCCTGGTTCGGCAAAGTCATCCATGACTTTCTGGGTGGCGTGCATATCGCTTGGGCGTTCGAGGCATACCAGGCCGGCCATCGCATGGGCGTCGAATCACACGCCTTGCAGGGTTTGTTTCACAATCCAGGCGCCTTGCGCAATCACGGCGTGCTGTCAATCATGGCGCGCTCGCTTTTCCAGCGCCAACGCAACCATCACGATTCGCTCGATGGCAAGGCGGCCACTGCGCCACTGGCGATTGCAGAGGCGCGCGTTGGAGCAACCCTGCGCAAGCCTGTTCAAAGCATCCACGAGATTTCACGCGCCAATTCAGCCGATCACATCTTCCGCGTAGATCTGGGAGACGAGGTTGTGGTGGCACGCTTGGCAAAGCAAGAGCAAGTAGCCCAACCCAACTTTGTGCTGACGCTGGCGCAGGCCGCCGGCGTGCCGGCGCCAATGCTGCTGGCAGAACTACCTGCCAGTGCGACACAGCCGGCGCTGTCGATCGAGCAACTCATGCCTGGCGTGACACTCGACACCCGCACTGACACCAGACTTGACTTCTGGGTCGAGCCAATCAGCCAGATGCTGCGTCAGTTGCACAGCGTGCGGGTGCCGTCGTTTGGCATACTCTCGCCAGTTGGTGATCATACCCAGCACCAAACGCATCAAGACTGGCTGACCGAACTGCAGTTTCGCGTGCAAATGGCCTGTTTGTATGATGCAGCGCCCATCGAATCGCTGCCGTTTCTGGATGAGGCGATGCAGCATCTGATATGCACGCCATATACGGGTTTGCCCATCCTCGCCCACTGCGATCTGAACGACTCCAACATCCTGGTCGCCGGCGATGCAATTACCGGCCTCATCGATTGGGCAGATGCAGAAGGCAACGATCCCGCTCGCGACCTGGGTGTGCTGCTTGCACACAATGCCGATACATGGTTTGCGCACGCCCACGACACCTTTCCGGTCAAATTGGTGCAATCCTACCTGCAGGGTTGGGATGAGTCCTTCTATCACAGGGTGATTGCACACATGCTGCTTCATTCAGCCGTGTATCTACAGTGGCTTTGCTACACACAGACGCCAGACCCGCTCTTTCCCATTTTGAAATCGCTGCTGACACAAGCGCATCCATTCGAGCATGCCAGGGCGGAAACGACTCCGTAGAGCTTATGGCGTCGAAGTCTGCGGCCGCGCCCGTTTGCGTTGCTGCATGCGCTCCCACCACCACGGCACTGAAAGCATCGGCCCAAGAACAGTGCCGATCACAGCAAATATTTGGATTTGAATGGCAGTCAACCCAAAAAGGTTGGTGACCGTGACGCCCATCACGCGTGTATCGATGCCATCGGTGACAGCAATCTCATATTCGCCCGCCTCCTCAGGTGTAATGATCCATGCGACTGATCCGCGGCTGTTCGCCTTTGCTGTGACAACCTGCTCTTCCTTGCGGGGCGAGATATCGAACCCTGGCGCAAGCAGCGTGAGATTGGACTGACAATCCACATCCATCGTGTTTGCAACGTTCACAACGATGGTCTGCGATTTATTTTCGCTCAGCATGCGCTGAGGCAAACTGACTTCCCAGGCACAGGGCGGCGCGTCACCGACCACCATGCCGTGCCCTTCAGTTGCACTGTCGTGTATTTGCGCGCGTTGCTGTGAAGCCAGCGCCACAACGCCGGCAATCACGGCAGCCACAAAAATGATCAACCCCACCAGGCCAAGAATTTGTTTCATGGTGCCGCCTCTGTGTGTGGAACGCGCTAAACAGGCGATGCTCCTTGCGCTCTATCGCCATGCACCCCATTATCAGGCATGCGCGAAGCGTTGATTCCCTTGCTCTGGCCGCTGGCGCTAGGCTTTCTTTGCCTTCATCAAGCTCTCCTTCACCCGGAATTTCACGATTTTGCGGATCAAGTCATAGGGCATCGGCTCATCCAGCGGGAACTGCACCGAGCCTTTTGCGTGCTTAAAGGCCGAAAGTTCGCGCTTGAATTTCTCGATACCGGATGGAATAGGGTAAAAACCGATGTGATGCTTATAGGCAGCAAAATGCACCAGGTTGCCATTCAGCACGAAGGTCGGCATTTGATACTTAATCGCCTCAGTAGCCTCTGGCGCGGCTTCGCGGATGGTTTGACGAATCTGCTGCAGGATGGATTGCACTTCGGGCGGGAAGCCGGCGATGTATTCGTCAACCGTGCTGGGGGTGGACTTCTTGTTATTCATGGCGCAGTGTTCAACGCTGCCGGTCGCCAAACCGCTTCACATTGCGCGCCTTCGCCCGCGCCGCTTCCACTTCGCGGTCTCTCGGCGCTGCGGTGGTGCGCAGGTTACTGAGCAATTGCGCGGTGATACCGGCAATGTCGTCGACGGCCTGCTGGAAGGCGGCCTCATTTACCTGCGCTGGCTTGTTGTAGCCGCTCACCTTGCGCACAAATTGAAGCGCCGCCGCGCGAATTTCTGCCTCGCTGGCCGACGGCTCGAAATTGAACAACGGTCGGATGTTTCTACACATGGCGCGCCATTCTAAGTTCATTTGCGCGCCACAGTGCCATATTTGACCTGCCGGCTCCCATCAATCCACTCTGGCTGCCAGATCCCCAGGCTGCAACGGCTTGCCCAGCGCCGGCAACTCGCCATACCCCGTTCGATGGGCTGTGACGCTGGTCAGATGCGCGTCGGGCGTCGACAGCGTGATGCGCAAAGACTGCGCGCGCACCACCGGGAAGGCGTGTATGCGCTTCGCGCCGATGGTGATGCCATGCGCGATCTCGTGCCCATCCGACTCCAGCGCAACCTTATAGCCGTTCACATGTTGCCCCTCAGTGAGCCGCTCACGCAAAACGAGGTGGTCGAACTCAGCCGGCGCATCAAAAGTGACACGAACGGTTGCGCCTTCCTGCTCGATCCGGCCGGCGATGGGGTGAGCGAAACGGCGCTCCAACTCCGCAGTCATTTCCAGCAGCCGAGCGCGGTCTTCGTCGGCAATCAGTCCATCGCGGTTTGGCGGGACGTTGAGCAGCAGATTGGCGCCCAGGCCAACTGAGCGATAGTAAATGCCCAACAGATGCTCGACGCTCTTGATCGTATGTTCCTCCTGCGGATGCCAGAACCAGCCCGTCCGAATAGAAACATCACACTCCGGCGGCACGTATTGCGGGCCGGCTGCCAGACGCGCCTCAGAATAGGCCGAGCTGCCCAGCAGTTGGCTGACGACGTATACGTTGGGATCGGCAGCCAGGCCATCTTCGTTGCCAATCCAGCGGATGGTTGGGCGGCCCATGTTGAAGACCATGGCGTCCGGCTGGTAGCGATCCACCGTCTCCATGATCGCATCCCAGTTGTAGGTGCGGCCTATTGAGCCTGCTCCATCGAACCAGATTTCAAACAGCGGACCGTAGCGCGTGCAAAGTTCGGTGAGCTGTTGCACATAGAAGCGATCATATTCCTCGGCATTCGGATAGCGCGGCTCATGGCGATCCCACGGCGAGAGATACAAACCAAATTCCATCCCAGCGTCGCGACAGGCTGTGGCCAGATCGCCGACGATGTCGCCCTTGCCGGCCTTGTAAGGCGAAGAGGTCAGCGCGTAGTCGGTGGTGCTGGTTGGCCACAGACAAAAGCCATCGTGATGCTTGGCTGTGAAGATCAGATAGCGCATGCCGGCGACCTTGGCCGTCTCCACCCATTGCCGCGCATCCAGCCGGCGCGGGTCAAAGCCAGACGATGGCAACGAGCCATCGCTCCACTCCTTACCGTAGAACGTATTGATGCCGAAGTGGCAGAACATGCCATAGGCAATTTCCTGCCATCGAAGTTGGCCGGGGGTCGGTATCGTTGTCATGTTGTGACGCTTTCGTCGTCGCTTTGGGAACTATAGCGCGCCGGACTGCCCCACCCGCTTGGCGAAGCGGTCGACCGCCAGCACCAGGATCAGGCCGATCACAGATTTGAACAAGCCAACTGCCGCAGCATACGAGTAGTTCGGCACGGCCGAAGCCAAGCCGACACGATACACGTAGGTGTCAATCACCTCAGAGACGCGCAAGTTGAGCGGGTTCTGTAATAGCAGGATCTTCTCGAAGCCCGTGCTGAGGATGCCGCCCATGCTGAGAATGAGCAAAACTGTGGCCAGCGGCATTATCTCTGGCAGGTCGATATGACGCATGCGCTGCAGCTTGGAGGCGCCGTCGATGATCGCCGCCTCGTGCAAAGTTGGATCCACGCCACTCAGCGCCGCCAGATAGATCACCGCGCTAAAACCGATCCCTTGCCATATGCCGGACCAGACATAGATATGCGCAAATAACTCTGGTCGGGCCATGAAGTTGACTTGCTGGAATCCCAGCGCGCGCAGAATGTGGTTCACCAACCCGGTATTCGGCGCCAGGAGTTGGAGGATGATTCCGACCATGACGACCGTTGAGATGAAGTAGGGGGCATAAGTCACCATCTGCACGCTCTTTTGGAACCAATGGCGATTCACGTAATTCAGCCCCAATGCGAGCATGATGGGAAACGGAAAGCCAACCACAAGGCCATACAGGCTCAGAACCAATGTGTTCTGCAGGGTGCGGGCGAAATCATAGGACGAGATAAAGCGCTCAAAGTGCTTCAAGCCAACCCATGGGCTGCCAGTGATGCCCTGCCCGGGGTTGAAGTCGCGAAAGGCAATCTGCACGCCATACATGGGCCAATACGCAAATACCAGCAGATACAGCAATGGCAGCGCGATTAACGCATAAAGCTGCCAGCTTCTTCGCATGCGTTGAAGCAAGGATGCACGATCACTCGGGCGACGCAGTTGAGCGGGCGACATGGCGCCACCAGCTGTCGAGGTTCCTTTCGTAGCCATCGTATCTTCCTCCACTTTATTGCCGGCCTATCCCTTCACCGAGCCAAGCAGAATGCCCTTGACGAAATGCTTCTGCACAAATGGATAGATCAACAGCAAAGGCACGGTCGCGACGACGATGAGTGAATACTTGAGTGATTCGCGCAAGGTCTGGCGCAAGATCATCTCGCGAACGTCCAAGCCTGCCAGCATGCTCGGATCAACGTTGTTCTGGATCAGGATGTCGCGCAGCACCAGTTGTAGCGGCCACAGATCCTTGCTCGTCAGGTAGATCAATGCGTTGAAGAACGCATTCCAGTGACCGACAGCATAGAACAAGGCAACCACCGCGATAATCGGGCCGGACAGCGGCAGAGCGACTGAGACCAGATAGGTGATTTCGTCACAGCCATCCAGTTGCGCCGCCTCGTACAGCTCTTTCGGGATACTGGTCTGAAAATAGGTGCGCATGATCAGCACATTCCAGACCGCCAGCGCACCGGGGATGATCATCGCCCAGCGCGTGTTGATCATGCCAAGATCGCGCACAACCAGGTATCCTGGAATCAGGCCGCCACTGAAGAGTGTTGTAAAGAAGAACAAGAGCGTCAGCACGTTGCGGCCCGGCAAATCAGGTCGTGAGAGCGGGTAGGCGGCCAGGATGGTCATGACGACGTTGATCAGCGTGCCGGCGATGGTGTAGAACAACGCGTTTGCAAAGCCGCTGACCAGCAGCTTGTTCTTGAAGATGGCTTCATAGCCCTTCAATGTCGGGTCGACTGGCCACAGAAATACCCGCCCAGAGGTGACAGCGCTTGGGTCGCTGAATGAGGCGCTGAGAATATAGACCAGAGGATAAAGCACGATCAACAGCAGAAGCGTCAGCGCCACATAGTTGACCGCCATGAAGACGCGGTCTCCCCTCGTATCTTTGATCAGGCTGCGCTGCATCTTTGCCTCCTTTCACCATCGCAGGGCGAAGCATTCAGGGTCATGGGCAATTTTCATTGCTTCCATTGCGTGATCCCAAACACTTCGCCCTAGCCTGAGCTGGAAGCGACTCGCATGGCGCGCCGTTTCCAGCTATCTGTCATCAGCAATGACAACTACTTCTTGTATTTCGTGTCATAGGCTTCCTGGTAGATCGCCAGGAACTTGGGCAACCCCTGTTGCTCCAGCGTCTGGACATAGGTATCCCAGCCGGCATCAAGATCGGCATCGCCGGTGATGAAGCGCGCCAGCATTTCACTAACATACTGGTCAAGCCCAGTTGAGAGTTGTGCGATCTCCTGCGCCTGGTCAGTGGTGAAGAAAAGCGGTGGGACGGTGAATTTCGGGTCCTGCTTGAACGGCTCCATCACCTTGGTCTGCTCATACAGCCACGGCTCCAGATCGGTGTCACTCCGGCGCTTCTCGCCAAAGCGGAAATCGTTCGGGCGGTAGGTGTGTGACGCCTGTGACCAACCAGCATTCTTGGGACCATCGTCAATGGTGGCGAAGATCGCCGGCCGGCCATCGATGCCCTTCTCACCCGGCTCCGCCCAGCGCCAGTTCTCGCCGAAGACGCCATAGTATCCACGCAGCACGACCTCCGGGATGTACAGCGCATCGCCCCACTTGAATGCCACTTCGGGGTTCTTGGCTGCCTTGGTGATAAAGAACTTGCCGCCGCCATACACAGACACATAGGGTGTAACCTGCACACCCTTGGGGCCTTTAAGTGGCGGCACAGTCACATAACCCAAGTTGCGCTCAGTCCCCCAGTCTGCAACATAGCCGGACAAGGCCGAACTATGAGTGCCGATGATGGGCAACTCGCCACTACCCTGCAGCTTCAACTGATCAGCATTCTGGGTCAAACTTTCTGGCGCTATCAATCCTTGCGCATAAAGATTGTGCAAATAGCGCAACCCCTCGCGATACTCAGGTTTATTGTAGGTGACTTCGATCTTGCCATCATTCAGCACCAGATGCGTGTCTGGATTCAGTGTGAAAGAGTTCACCAGAAAGAGATCGAGGTTGCCGTTCCACAGTCCTACAGCCGTGGCAAGTGGAGCCTCATCAGCCATGCCATTGCCGTTCGGGTCCTTCTCCTTGAAAGCCTTGAGCACCTGCTCAAACTCTTCCGTCGTGGTGGGCATCTTCAGGCCGAGCTTGTCCAGCCACGGTTTGTAGATCCACATCTTCTGCGACATGGAGCAGTGGTAGCACTGATTCACTTCGGGCAATCCATAGATTCTGCCATCCGGCGCAGTGACACGATCCTTGATCTCCGGGAATGCCTCGAAGACCTTCTTGGTCTGCACGCCGTTCTTCTCGATCAGGTCATTGATGGGAATGAGGATGCCTTGTTCGCCATACAACCGTTGCTGCGCCGGCGTCAGATCGAGCAGGATGATGTCCGGAAGGTCGCCGCTGGACAAAAGCAGATTGAGCTTTTCATTTGCCTCGTTGCTTGGGGCAATGATCCATTCGACGTGAACATTGGTCTGCTCTTCATACCACTTGGTGAACAAGTTCGTGTCAAAGTCCTCCACTTCACGCTGGTTGACAAACACGCGCAGGGTGACCTTCTCCTGAGTCACGGGGAATGTGCCAGCTGGGATTTCCCAACCAGCCGGCGCCTGCCCACCGGTCGCCGGCGCAGCAGTCACGTCTGCGGATGCAGCGGTAGGTTCCGCTGGCGCGGCCGTGGGTTCTGCCGGCGCGGTTGTCGGCGCGGCCGGCGCTGCTGGCGCTGCACAGCCAGCCAGCAGAGCGGCCATCAGGGCGACGACACCGTAGGATCGGATTGTTCGTTTCATCATCTCTTTCTCCTTTGCGATTGCTCCTTCCGCTGAGGTTACGATCACGCACGACGCTCAAATGGGTTCAAGTCCGAGGATGGGGCCACCTCGGTCGCAGCCAGTGCCGCGAGAAAATCACCGTACAACACAGGTTGCGACAGCCAGTAATCCGCACCGGCCTCGCGTGCGCGCACTTCATCCGCTGCAGCCGAACAAACAGCAACCGGAATACTGCGCGTGGCGCGCTCCTGCTTCAGCACCCGCAAGACACACCAGTCGTCTGCCGGCGCCAACAGCCCGTGCAACACAATCAGCGCTGGCCGCTCGTCGGCGATGACCAGAAGCGCCTCGACGAGGCTGCCTGCGTTGATGACATTGCAACCCTGGCTGCGCGCATAGCGTGTAATCAGGTAGCTGAATTGGAGATCGTCACCGATTAGTAGGATGAAATTGCCCGAAGGCTGTGCTGCACCCTGTGTCATCGCGCGGGACCTCAGCCTGAATCTGCGCCCCGATAGACGGGCTATACACCGCGTTTGAAAGGAGAATAGGGCAAGGGCGCGCGCTTGTCTTGTGCAAGAGTCAGGCGTTCTTGTCAGATTCGCAGGCTGCGCTTTGCCACCCGGCGCTATTTCTCAGCGCGCTTGCCCTGTCGGTAGGCGCTGGGCGAAACGCCCACCTCGCGCAAAAATACGCGCGAAAAATGGGCGCTATCGGAGAAGCCGGCTGCCAGCGCAACCTCAGTCACACTCTGCTCGCCCGCTTCCAGCAGCGCGCGCGCCACACGGACGCGGTAGCGCATCAGGTAGGTCATTGGCGGAATGCCGACCTGATGGTGAAAACAGGTCGTCAGATAGCCCTCGGCGACGCCAACGTGGCCGGCAATGTGTTGGCGCGTCAGCGGCTCAGCATAATGCGCATGGATGAACGCGATGGCCGCATGCACCAATCGCAGCGTTGCATTGCCCATTTTCCTGCTCTGTTCCAGCGCCGATTTGATGTGTCGCATGACTTCCTGGGCGCTAAACATGCCTTTATTCAGAACAGCGACCACCCCGCGATTGAGGCGCTCCATGTCGGTATTGGCCAGCGCCTGCGCCGTCAGAACCACGACCGGCACATCGCGTAAAGCGCGCTCAGCGCGCATGACATCCAACACGCCAAATCCGTCCATCCCCGGCATCACCAAGTCCAACACCAGCAGGTCAGGTCGCATCTGTCGCATGGTCACGAGCGCCTCGCGCCCACTGTGCGCCTGCAACACACGGCTTGCGGGCTGCAACTGGCGCACCAGGCGCGCGTGCAGGTCCAGGCTGCCGGGGTCATCATCGACGATCAAAATCGTCTTGATGGCAGTGACGCCACTGTTCGACAACTCGTCATGGCACAAGATGCGCGCGAGACGATCAAGGTTGCCTGGTTCGAGCGGTCCATCTGGCTCGGCCGACAATGCCCCAACATCGATGGTGGGCAATGTGAAGAAGAACGTCGAGCCACTGCCTTCCACCCCAGATGAGCGCAGGCCGATTGTGCCGCCGTGCAATTCGACAAGGTGCTTGCAGATGGCCAATCCGAGCCCGAGGCCGCTGTAACCGCGCGCGACGGCGCGCTCGGAACGCTGAAACTCGTCAAAGATGCTGGCCTGCTCGGCAACTGTCACGCCGACGCCGGTGTCGCTCACAGCTACTGTGGCCTGGCCGGCGTCCGCGCTAACGCGCAATGCCACTGTGCCATTGGTGGTGAACTTCACGGCGTTGCTGAGCAGATTGATCACGACCTGACGCAACCGCGTCCGGTCACCCAACACCCAGGGCGCGCTATGCGGCATCTCAACCTGCCAACGCAACCCCTTCTCGCGCGCCATCTGCTCGCCGGTGATGACAGTGGCCGCCAGCACCTCACACAAATCCAATGGTTCGCGCAGCACCCGCAACTGCCCAGCTTCGCTGCTGGCCAGATCGAGCACATCGCTGATGAGCCGACCCAGATGTTGCGCGCTGGTGTGAATGCGATCAAGATCCTGTGCAATATCTGCAATCTCAGGCGACGTTTGGTGTTGCTCACGCACCAGCACTTCACTCAGACCCACAATCAAATTGAGCGGCGCGCGCAGTTCATGGCTGACCATCGAAAGGAACCGGCTCTTGAGCTGGCTCGCCTGCTCGGCAATACGTTGCCCCTGCACCGCATCGCGATACAGATGGCTGCTTCGCAGCGCCGCAGCCAGGTTGCGCACGATCGCCGCGCACGGCTCCAGATTGCCGGCGTCGAAGGCGACGAAGCCGGTGTTCTGATCTTGCACGATGAGCGGCAATAGGGCTAGTTGGAACGGCTCATCCTCCGGGTAGAAATGTGGCGGTGGGAATTGTTGTGTGACGAATCGCTCGCCGGCGCGGTTCTCTGGCAGGCCATGGCAAAACAGCACCGTGCTTTGGGCGACAGGATCGCCAGTCACCGGCACAAAGCGCGCTGCCAACATGTGGCGCACATGCACCTGTGGCAGGTGCTTCGTCAAGATCGCGCCAACCTGCGACTCATCCAATGCCGATAGGAGTTGAGCGGTCAGCATGCCCAATTGATCGGTCAGCGCCATGTGCTGAATCAGCCGGCGGGTGGCCAACTGTCGTGACCGCTCGCTGATCACCAGGCGCGTCTGATGGAGCAGCAACTCGGCGCGCATGAGCGCAGCCGGCATGTGTCTGTGCAAGGCGTCAAAGAAGGCAGGGAGCGCATGGTGCAAGACGGACAGCGCAGCTTGCCAGGCATCCACATCCTCAATCCTGCTCGTCGGCAGCAGGATGGCGCGCAGGGTCTCAACAAATGACGAGTCGTCGTTCCGTCCAGAGCTTGCATCAGCGGACTCAATCAGTGCTCGAAGCAATCGATGACAATCAGCTTCCACTTCAGCAGGCTTGAGGGTGCGCGCCAGGTTCATCGCAGCCTCTGCCATGCTGTGCGCCAGATTCGCCGGCGCTCCGCGCATCGAGACATCATACAGACCCGCATCATGATCCGCCGGCGGCTCATGATCCAAGCGGCAACCGCATGACGCCCGAATCACCAGTTGCGTTGGAAGCACGGTGATCTGCGGATCATCACTTCGTCCAGCTATGCGGTCTAGAAGGCGGAGCGCCGCTTGATAGCCCAGGGTGAATGTCGGCTGCCGGATGGTGGTGAGCGGGGGCAGACAAGCGCGCGCCTCCAGAATGTCATCGAATCCGATCACGGCGACGTCCTCAGGAACACGCCGGCCCGCTTCGCGCAGCGCCTCAATCGCGCCAAACGCTGAGCGGTCATTATTGGCCAACACCGCCGTGAACGGTGCGCCGGCGGCAAGGATCTGTCGCATGGCTTGCCGGCCGCCAGGCAGGCTGGCCTCGCCATACGCGACCAAACGCGAGTCATGCGCAATGCCGGCAACCCGCTGCGCGTCCAGATACGCTTGCAGCCGTTGAGAAGTATCGATTGATCGTCGCGTCACGCCGGCGATGAATGCGATCTGCCGATGACCATGCTCAAACAGGTGGTTGAATGCCTGCCGAAAGCCCCCCGCAGCATCCACCATCACCGCTGGGCCAAGCTCTTCCGGGCCAACCACGATAATCGGAAACCCATCGGCCAGCAATTTCTGCACATAGCTCGACTGCGCCGGCGTCAGCGGGTGCGGCGCAACGATGATGCCATCCACATTCCAGGGGCTGACTGGAACAAAGTCGGTGTCGGGTAATGGCACCGGCCAGGCCGGCGCAGCCGATCCCGTAGTCACATGCGGGCCGACCCCGCACGCAAACAGCAAGTTGCAATCCTGATCGCGCGCTGCTGCCCGCACGCCTTGCAGCAATTCATGCACGAAGGCTTCGATCGCTGTCTCATCGTAGACGTGCCAGCTTGAGATGAAACCGATCGTGCGACGCTTGCTCATTCGATCAGGCATACGGACCTCCGCCTCGCACCTCACTCTGCGCGAGTTGCTACAGGCCTGTCATCTGCAAATTCTCCATCTGCGCATCCCTCGCCCACATTACAGCAACGGGCGAATGGTCGGGCAGGTGACCTCTACAGTAGAGTCAACTTGGAACGAGTTTCGCCGCAATTGTGTTGCAACGCAAATCTCATGCCTGGAAGCGGTTTGCAACGCGCATGCCGCCGGCGCGGATGGCGTGGTGCTCAGATTGCATCCAACACCGTCTTGGAGTAAATTGGCAGCGAGGAGGTGATGAGCGCGATCTATTCAGCACAAAGACATTTGCTTTGTTGCAGTTTCGTTTGGCAGACACGAAATGGTGTGCTACGTTCGTAACTGGGCCCATCTGGCGACTGGAAATACGCAAGAAGCTCAGTTACCTATCGAGATTCCGAAAGAATCAGTAGGAGAACAGATGAATAGGTATTCCAATCGAGTGAGCCGACGTGACTTTCTGAGAGTGGCCGGCCTTGGCGGAGTTGGCATTGCCCTGGCTGCATGCGCCGCCCCACCCGCTGCTGCTCCCGCGCAGCCATCTGGTGCGCAGCCCACAACAGCGCCACAGGAAGCGCCCGCCACTGGTGCGGCAGTTGAAATCGAGTTGTGGACGCCGCATCCGCTGGACGAGAACATTAAGATCAACGAGTTCGTTCCCAAGACGTTCGAGGCCCAGCATCCCGATATCAAGCTCAAATTCACCCGTGTGCCAACGGAGTGGGAGCAGAAGTTCCGCACCGCTGCCGCCGGCGGCACGCTGCCCGACCTGTTTGCGGTGGATGGCATCAACGTGCCGGCCTACACTTCGCGCGGCTTGACAGCCGAGATTGTGGCCGTTGACCCGAAGGTGCTGGACGACTTCTACCCCTCTGCGCGGGCCGAGATGGAATTTGAGGGTCGCGTGTATGCCTCGGTGCTTGAGACAAACTCGCAAGCGATGCGCGTGAACATGGACATGCTTGAGAAGGCCGGCGTCAGCGTGCCAACCACGTGGGACGAACTGGTCGTCAACGGCCAGCAGTTGACGCTCGACCAAAGCGGCAAGAAAGCCAACGAGGCCGGCTTTGACCCGAACGCCCTGAAGCAGGCTGCCTTCGAGACCTGGTGTTGCACCGGCGAAGGGGCGACATGGATGATTCTGTCATGGATCTGGTCGAACGGCGGCGACGTGTATGACGCCAACCGGAAGGTGACGTTCGCCGATGCGCCGGCGGTCGAGGCGATCCAGTTCTTGTCAGATTTGGTCAACAAGCATCACATCTGGCCGAAGGCTGGCGCGATGCAGGCCGGGCCAGAAGGCACGTTCTACGGTCAGTTGGTGGCAATGGGTGAGACCGGCGCATTCGACCTGGCCAACCTCACGCAGGGCAACCCACCCAAATTCAAGTGGGACATCGCTGTGGCGCCGCCAAAGGAAGCCGGCGGCAAGTTCGTCAGCGGCGTGGGCGGCTGGTTGGTGTCGGCCTACAAGAGCGGCAAGAACATCCCACAGTCGTTGGAGTTCCTGAAGTTCATGATGGGCGACGACTGGCAGTTGCACACGTCGAAGTTCGGCTACGCGCTCACCGGCCGGAAATCCATCGCCGCGCAGCGCGTGAAGGAAGTGCCGCAACTGCAGGTGTTCATTGACGCGATGCTGGCTGGAAGGGCTCGCCCGCGCAGCTCCGAGTATCCGACCATGACCGAAGCCATGCAGGTCGCGTTCGACGAATCCATCTTCGGCACGCGCCCGCCACAAGAGGCCATGGCGGATGCGGCCAAGAAGATCGAAGAGGCGCTGCAGAAGGAAGCAAGCAGCAAATAGCAGTCTCGCCCAACATCAAGCGATACTGGGCGGTGAGCGTTGCCCCTGCCCGAGACCATTGACGATGGTCTCGGGCAGGGGCGCCCGTGGAGGCGAGTGATGGATGCTGATTTGGCGCGCGCCCCGCAAGGCGTCGCGACCAAGCGACAATCGAAGATGGAGCGTCGCGAAGCCCTGTGGGGTTGGTTCTTCATCGCGCCCTGGCTCATCGGTTTCGTGGTATTCACGCTCTGGCCGGTGTTGACTTCGCTGGCGCTGAGCTTCACAGACTATGAACTGATTACGGCGCCGAAGTGGATCGGCCCCAAGAACTTTGTGGATCTGTTCACGCGCGACCGGCGATTTCTGCTGTCGCTCTACAACACGGTCTACTATGTCGCATTCAGCGTGCCGCTCAGCATTCTCACCGCCTTCATTCTGTCATTGCTGCTCAACGTCCGACTGCGGGGGATGAATGTTTATCGCACCGTGTTCTATCTTCCAGCCATCACGTCGGGCGTGGCCGTATCGCTCTTGTGGATCTGGCTGTTCAATCCGCAATTTGGGCTGATCAATTATTTGCTGCGCTCGGTGGGTTTGCCGGCGCCCGGCTGGCTGAACGACGCAGCCTGGGCCAAGCCGGCGTTCATCCTGATGAGTCTGTGGAGCGTGGGCGGCACAACCGTGATCTTCCTGGCCGGGTTGCAAGGCGTGCCGCGCAGTCTGTATGAGGCGTGCGAGATCGACGGCGCCAACACCTGGCAGCGCTTCTGGAACATCACGGTGCCGATGCTGACGCCTGTGATCTTCTTCAACCTGATTCTGGGCATCATCGCGTCGTTCCAGGTCTTCACCCAGGCCTATGTGATGACCCAGGGCGGACCGCAAGACGCGACTCTCTTCTACGTGCTATACCTGTTCCGTCAGGGCTTCGCCCAGTTGCGCATGGGCTACGCAGCCGCCATGGCGTGGATCCTGTTCGTCATCATCCTTGTGCTCACACTCATCCAGTTTCACCTCGCCAACCGATGGGTGTATTACGAGGGCGACTTGCTGAAGAGGTAATTTCGAGATGGCTGCGACAACGACACCCCGCTCTCGCTCATCAACAGCGATCACGCCGCGCGTATATCGCGCCCGCCGCACGCTCGGCAAGGTCTTGTGGTACGTGCTGTTGACCGCGCTGGGCATCCTCTTCGCGCTGCCGTTTTTCTGGATGCTCTCCTCGTCGCTCAAAGTCGAGGCAGACATTTGGATTTATCCGCCCAAATGGATTCCCGATCCCATCCTTTGGGAGAACTATCCCAAGGCGCTGGAGTTGATGAATTTCCCGCGCTTGCTGTTCAACACGCTCTTTCTGGTGATCGTTGGCACATTCGGCATCGTGTTGTCAAGCTCATGGGTGGTGTATGGCTTCAGCCGGTTTCGATTCAAGGGCCGCGATGCCTTGTTCGTCGTCCTGATCTCGACATTGATGCTGCCCAGCCAGGTGACGCTGGTGCCGCTGTACATCATGTACAAGGAGTTGGGCTGGCTGAACACTTACCTGCCGCTGCTGGTGCCGGCCTACTTCGGCAGCGCCTTCTACATCTTCCTGTTGCGCCAGTTCTTCCTCACCATCCCCACCGAGTTGGACGATGCGGCAAAAATAGACGGCTGCGGCTATATCGGCATCTGGTGGCGCATCCTGTTGCCGCTGTGCAAGCCGGCGCTGGTGACCGTGATTGTATTCTCGGTGATCTTCGGCTGGAATGATTTCCTGTGGCCTTTGATCGTTCTCAACGATGCGCAACTGTTCAACCTGTCGCTCGGATTGGCGACCTTTCGCGGCCTGTACAACACGCAATGGGGCTATCTGATGGCGGCGTCGGTCGTTGTGCTGCTGCCGTGCCTGGTGCTGTATTTCGTCGCACAGCGATTCATCGTGGAAGGCATCGCGCTGACGGGACTGAAGGGCTGAAAGGCTGATCAGCCGTCAAGCCGGCACGACCACCGGCCGGCCGCCTTCCAACCTCACGCTCACCTGGCTCCCATCCTCGAAGGCAACCTGCACCATCCGGCTGCCTTCCGCAGCTTGTGTGGCGCTCGCGTCGCTCAGTATGTAGCGATCTCCGTCGCGCTTGATCGCCACGCTGTCGATGCCGAAGGCATGCCCGCGCCGGCGGTCGATATACACATCGCCAAAGTGATCGCGGATGCGGTTGTGCGCCTCGGCTGCGGCGCCGTTGCCCCAGTCATAGATGGTGAACTCGCCGATGCCCTCGCCCTCTGGGCTGACGCGACCGATGTGGCCGTAGTTCTCCATCGTGAAGCCAAAATCCGCCGGCCCGAAGAACGGCCACTTTTTCTCCCACAGCGCCTTCGCTGCCGGGTTCTCCGGGCAATACATCATCACGAATGCGGATTTGAGCGCGGCGATGCCCCGCTCGAACAGATGCACATCGCCGGTTTCGCGGTAATAGTCCATGAACAATTCGGCGTACAGGCACTGGCGCGAATCGTTCCACTCGCCATCAAAATTCATCACCCCAAACCCGCCCAATGCCGGGATGAAGATGAATGGCGGCTGCCAGACCTGCTGCGTCATCGACATCTCATCCAGCGTGCGCCGGCCCCACTTCAGATACGCGGCATTGCCAGTCTGGCGGTAGCACTGGAGCAGGGCCTCTGCCGTCCAGAACATCGAGAAGTTGCACTGCTTGTACATGCCGTTGCGCGGGATGCGCCGGCCCAGAAACTCCTCCTTGCCGAATGAGCAGCACGACCAGTAGGTCTCGAAATCTTCCCAGCGGCCGTCCGGCACGATCTCCTGCAAGACGGCGTCCATTGCGCGCAAGGCGGCGGCGCGGTAACGCTCCTCCCCGCTGACCTCGGCCAGTTTGAGCAGGAACGTCACGCTCATGCTCGTCTCCGGCGACTGGCTCATCACCTCTGTTGGATGCAACGTCTCGGGATGGAGCCAGCCGGGGAAGAAACCTTGCGCATCCTGCAGGCCGAGCAGCTTCTCCGCATATTGCGTGGCGTAGGCGAGCAAGCGTGGATCAGCCTCCAATTCCTGA
Organism: uncultured Anaerolineae bacterium; assembly: GCA_964590135.1. GTDB lineage: Bacteria > Chloroflexota > Anaerolineae > J036 > Brachytrichaceae > JBDHWI01. The sequence goes on from CAZPVX010000039.1 coordinate 22,819, forward strand.
TGCCAGCGCAGCATCAAGAGGGCTGTCCAGCTCGCGTCCAAAATATGGAACCACTGATCACTGATGCCGCGCTCGCGCGGGCTGCGATTCGAGTTCGTCCAATACGCCGTTTCCCAGCCTTCGCTGCGGCTGTATTCCCGATCGCCGCTGCGCACCTTAGTCATCTTCGTGCGATACACGCCGGGGAAGATGCCATCCCGCATCGGCGCGGCCAGGGCGAACTCCTTGGTGAGATCCGCGCGACGCCGCAAGTCGTCATTGTTCATGCGCCGCGCATAGCGAAAGACGCCGCTTGCGCCGCGCAGGGATGAGAACCACGCCTGATTCCAGATGGACAGAAACTCTCGCAAGTCCGCCTCACCCGGGTAATTGGGCGACTGGGTGACGTTGACGATGAACGCCGGCGCGCCGACCCGCCGGCCATCAAGATCGAACTCCTGCCACACTGCATCCTGCCATGTGTCGAATGCCCAGCGATAGACGTGCGCGACGTAGCGATCCATCGGCACGCGATGGGGTTGGCCGGCGCGATAGAGGGGCCGGCCATAGCGCTCCCACAGAAAATGCGTCACGCGCGACCAGGGGTTGCGCGGCTCGTCGGCGTCGTGATAGGCCGTCACATAGAAGCCGATCTCCAGCATGCCGGCGGCCAGGATCATGCCGTCGACCTTGCGATATTCGACATGGCGCCTGATTTCGGTGCGTCGCAAGCCCAGCCACCACTTGTGCGCCGGCGCGTCCACATCCATGAACCACGGCGCATCCGCGCGGTCGCCGCAGATGTCGAGGTCTGGCACGACGACGAGCGTGCGGCTGCCTTGCGCCGCGATCAGCGCCGGCGACCGGAAGACGTGCTGCGCGATGCAGTCGTCTGGCTCAGGCGCGAGGTGCGGCGCCCACCAAAAATCCGGGGCAAATTCCAACTGGAAGGCAATCGCCAGCTCATCCTGTTGAACATCCCGATCCAACTGCCAGCTTAGCCGGACGCGCTGCCAACCCTCGCCGGCATCACTGATGGTGATGCTGGGCGGTTGGTTGCCCAGCGATGGCATTGTGGCGCGCGCCAGAATCTGGCCGTCAAGACGAACCTCGCACTCCTCCGGTTTCGATAGCAGTTCCACCGTGTCTCCTCCAAGCGCGCCCGATCTCGGCGCAACAGTTGCGCATTATCAGCGCCATGCGAGAATGCACAAATGCCGCACCGCGGGTTTCTTGTCCTGTGCCTGTCCGGGTTGCTCATCCTGGCCGGCTGCAGCGATGCGCGCGTTTCCCCAACGAACGCACCGTCAACATCGGGCTTGAGCATGGCTGAGCCGGGGCAGCCGCCAAACGCAGAGGCAAACGGGCGCGCCTGGGGGCCGGCCGATGCGCCGCTGAAAGTGGTCAAATTCGTGGATTACCAATGCCCCAACTGCGGCCGCCTGGCGCGCGACTACGACCCAGCCATCGTCGCAGCTTTTGCCGCAACAGACAAAGTGCGCATGGAAGTGCGCATTCTGAGCTTCATCGGGCGCGAGTCTTACGACGCAGCGCTGGCTGCGCTCTGCGCCGCAGATCAGAATGCCTTCTGGCGCATGCATCACTCGATCTTTCTCAACCAGCCGTTCGATGGGCGCGAGAACACCGGCCTATTCACCAAGCCGCGCCTGAAGGAACTGGCAAGCCGGATGGGACTTGACGCGACGACGTTCGACGCATGCCTGGATGCAGAGAAGCACCGCGACATCCTGGAGCAGGATCGCCTCGCCGCGCAGCAAGCCGGCGTTGCCGCAGTGCCGACGTTCGTGGTCAATGGCGAGGTGTATACCGGCCTGCGCACCGCCGACGATCTTCGCAAGATCTTTGAGACGATTGCGCCAGAGATCCGTTTGCAGTGAAGGCCGATCCGCCAAAGGCAGGCGGCCTCAATACAGCATCGCGGCCTCTAGCGCCACCTGGATCGCATTCTCCACTGCGCCGGCCTTCGCCTCCAGCACCACATCTTCCCCTTCTGTGCGCTGAGCAACCACGCCGCAAATGCAACCCGCGGCAAACCCATACACGCCGCCCATCTTGAACAGCGTGCCGCTCTCCATCTCGTAGTTCAGCACATTCAGATGGCGATATTCGTCGGTGATGCCGCGCAACGACCGCAACAGATATGGATTTGCCGATCCAACCCTTTCCTGCCCTTCAAAAAAACTGTCCACGCTGGCCGTGATCCCAACATGAAATGGGATTCCCAACCGCTTTGACGCATCGGCCAACGCCACCGTGAGGAAAGGGTTGGCGGCGGCGGGATATTCCACCGGCGCGATGTCGTTCGCCGCGCCTTGCCGGCACAGCGCCGCGCTGCTGATGACGACGCTGCCCGGTAGCACATGCGCTTGAATCGACCCGCACGTGCCGATGCGGATGATGGTCTGGATGCCGGCCTGCACCAACTCATTTACCACGATGCTGAGCGATGGTGCGCCCATGCCGCTGGTCGCGCTGAGGACGCGCCGGCCATTCGCGAGTTCACCCACATAGCTGTTCAAGCCGCGATGCTCCGACAGCATCTGCGCATTTTTCAAATACGCGCTGGCGATGTGTGATGCGCGCTGGGGGTCGCCGCTCAGCAACGCCAGCGTGGGTTTGTCCTGACCCAGATCGTCCACGCCAAAACCGATGTGATAAAAGGTCTTGCTCATAAATCCGCTTCTGGCCGCGCGGCCTTCACCAGCTGCCGCAGCTGGTCAAACTTGCCGCGATTGCCACAATAGGCCAGCAACGCGCGGCACTTGGCGCTCAGCGTGTCGCCGGCTAGTTCATCCCAGTTGACGCCCAGCCGCAAGGCGAGATCCTCGACATCGCTCAGGCTGAACCGGCTGGTCAGCGCGTCGTAGACCTTGACAGCATCTGCCTGCGCCTCTGGGGACGGCGAATCTCCGGCAATCGCAACGCTGGCTTTCAGCCGCACCCGCGTGGTCGCAGCCAGGGTCGCGCTGTCGGCCTGATACGCATTCACCACGATGCTGAGGTTGCCGGCGCGGCGCGGTGTGAGTTGGAAATATTGCACGATCGAATCACGCCCCTTCGCCAGCAGAAAATCATAGCGCGCCGGCTTCACGTCGCAATCGTCGACCTCCACCTCAACGCGATATTTGACCAGGTCCTGCCCGCCGCTGCGATACACCTCGCCGAGCGTCGAAGTGAGCTTCGGCAGGTCATCGATCGTGAGCGCGGGCGACGCCGGCTGACGAATGGCGACAGCCATGTCGAACGGCTCATTGATCACCGCTGTTTCAGGAGTGACGACATCCAGCCGAATCTCCTCGCGCAGCAATGCCTCCGCCGGCTGGGACGCAGCATCACTCTCTGCGCTACCCAACCCACCCTTCGACACTTCGCCGGCAGTATCCTCACCATCGCCGCCCTTGCCCGAGGGTGCGCCGAGCAAATCGGTCGCGTTATCCGGCAGTATGGCGGCGGATTGCTCCAGCGCATTCAGGTCAGCCGGGTCAACATTCAGAGCGCGCAACAAGTCCTCTGCGCTGCTGATGGGCCGGCGGCGCGAGGTCGTGGCCGGCGGCGCGTCGCTCTGCGTCGCGATGGGGCGCAGCATTTCGCCCAGTGACATCGCCATCATGGCAGCCGCCAGCCGGCGGTTGACAGCGTCTTGCAGCAGCGCGACCCATTGCTGCAGTGTGCCGGCGGTGACCAGGGCAAACCAGCCCGGCTCGCATTCGACATACAGCGCATCCTTTGCAGCGAATTGGCCCAACGCGCCCGTGCCAGCCAACTCTCCCAGGGTGAGTTTTGCATCCAATTGCGCAGGTTTGGTCTTCATGGCAGATGGTTGCATTATCGCGTCAGTTTTGATTTCTGAGCCCTGTCACCCCTACAATTTCGTATGGCAAGCATCCAGGTTGTCGAAGTATCGCGGCGTTTCGCAGCCAGCGCGCCGCTCGGTCAGCATGCGCGCTCGCGCCAGGAGCAGCTCCTCGGCTACGATCCGCGCAGCAGCGGCAGTGACACGGCGCCGCAAACCGGCGACGTGCTGGCACTCGACCGCGCCAGTTTGTCGGTAAAAGATGGCGAGAGCATGGTCATCCTCGGCTCGTCGGGTTGCGGCAAAAGCACGCTGCTGCGCTGCATCGCCGGCCTCGAAACCTACGAAGGCGAGATCTACTACGACGACCAAAACATGCAGGATGTGCTGCCGAAGGATCGCGGCATCGGCATCGTCTTCCAGAATTTCGCCCTCTACCCGCACTACGAAAGCAAGGGCAACCTCTCCTTTTTCTTTCGGCTGCACAAGCGCGACCAGGAGATCGACGAGCGCGTGCAACTCACCGCACAGATCATGGGGCTGGGCTTTGACGCGCTGTTGGAGCGCATGCCGAAGACGCTCTCCGGCGGCCAGAAACAGCGCGTCGCGATTGCGCGCGCCATCTGCCGCGACCCCAAGCTGTTGCTCTTCGATGAACCGCTCAGCAACCTCGATGCAAAGCTGCGCTCCACCACACGGCTGGAGATTCGCCGGCTGATCAATCGCTTCGGCATCACCACACTCTACGTCACCCACGACCAGGCCGAAGCCACGATCATGGGCGACCGCCTGGCGATCATGAATCGCGGGCGCGTGTTGCAGGTCGGCGCGTATCACGAGGTATACGACCGTCCAGCCAATGCCTTCGTTGCCGGCTTCCTCGGCCTGCCGCCCATGAATCTGCTCGATGGCGCATTCGATGGGCAATGCATCGTGGTGAACAATGAGCAGCTGCCCTGCCCTTCTCACTTCCAGCAGCGCCTGAAGCAGGGGCAGCGCGTCATCGCCGGCATCCGTCCCGAAGTCATGCGCGTGCTGGCCGACGGCGAAAGCGCGCCCGCCGGCGCCGGCAGGTTGACCGCGCGCTTCGACCTCGCCGAGCGGTTGCACGCCGAGCGCGCCCAACTGCTACATGCCGAATTCGGCGGCACACGCCTGGTCGTCCGCGCGCCGATCGATCAAGATGTGCCGCTGCGCGAGCCGCTGAGCGTGACGCTGCCGGCGGAGAGCATCCATCTCTTCGATGCCGACACGCAGGCGAGGATTTAAGGCCAGAGCCTGCTTTGATTGCGCTGCTGTAATCATCTTCTAACGAAGTTGGGCATAATGCCGGTTACGTGATATTTTGTGTGATTCGCTCAAGGAGAAACGGCGACGATGTTTTACTTTGACCCGCTTTATTTTGTATTCGCAGTGCCGGCGCTGCTGCTCGCCATGTGGGCGCAGTGGAAGGTGCAAAGCACCTTCAAGAAATATGCCCAGGTGCCGACCAGCAGCGGCGTCAATGGCGTTCAGACGGCGCAGGTGCTGATCAATCGCAACGCGCTGAGCGTGGGTGTGACCAGCATTCCGGGTCATCTGACCGACCATTACGACCCGCGCACCAAGACGGTGGCGCTCTCGCAGAGTTCGCAGCAAAACTCGGTGGCGTCGGTGGCGGTGGTGGCGCATGAGCTGGGTCATGCCATGCAGGACAAGCAGAATTACGGACCGCTCAAACTGCGCGGCGCGATCGTGCCGATGGTGCAACTGGGCGGCTGGGCCGGCCCGCTGCTGTTCATGGCCGGCCTCATCTTCTCGTGGCAGCCGCTCATCACGCTCGGCCTGATTGCGTTCGGCCTCGCGGCGCTGTTCGCCATCATCACCCTGCCAGTGGAGTTCGACGCCAGCCGGCGCGCGCTTGCCATGCTGCAAAGCAACAGCCTGCTCACCTCGGAAGAGCTGAGCGGCGCAAAAAAGGTGTTGGATGCTGCGGCGCTGACCTACGTCGCCGCCGCCGCGCAGGCCATCTCGCAGTTGCTGTATTTCCTGCTGCTTGCCAACCGCCGGCGCGACTGAATCATTTCCGAAGCTGGGCGATAATCCATCCATCAATCGACATCCATCGAATCCCAGACCTGGCAAGAGGAGCCCCACACCATGAGCGTGCATCCCAATGATGGCGTCAATCCAAACGGCAGCGCCAGCGCGAGCGACACATCCGCCGGCATCCCCATCGATCAGCCGGCTGCAACGCTGCAACCTGAAACGCTGCAACCTGAAACGCCGAAACCACTCACGCCTGAGGAGCGCGCAAAGCGCGAGCAGACCAGAAAGGCCGCCATCATCGCAGCCATCGTCGGCGTTGTCCTGCTGCTCATCCTGATCGGCATCGTCATCTTTCTCGCCTACGATGCCGGCCGCACCGCGCTCATCCGCGACATCGTCATCATTCTCTTCGCCGCCGGCATGCTGTTGATGACGCTCACCATCGGCATCCTGATGGTGGTGCTGATCTACCGCATTCAGGAGTTGATCGCCTTCCTGCGCGGTGAATTGATCCCGGTCATGAACAAGGTCGGCGCGACGGTGAACCAGGTCACCGGCACGGCCAACCTGGTGAGCGACAACGTCGCCAAGCCCACGATCAAGGTGGCGAGCATGATGGCCGGCCTTTCGCAGATGGCAAGGACAGCCAACGCCAAAGTGCGCGGCGAAAAATAACTGGGCGATAATACAGTTACATCTGAAGGAGCAACGACATGGCAAACAACGATTCCAGCATGGGCGCATTCTTCGCCGGCGTGCTGATTGGCGGGCTGGTGGGCGCCGCATCCGCGCTGCTCATGGCGCCGCAAAGCGGTGAAGAGACGCGCAGGCAGATCAGCAAGGCCGGCAACGAGTTCCGCGACAAGGCGCAGGACTCGCTCGAAGATGCCCGCGAACGCGCCGAGGCGACGATTGCCGATGCGCGCCGGCGCGCCGAGCGCATCATCGAAGAGGCGCGCGAGAAGGCCGAGCAAATCTCGGTGGAGGCAAAAGCGCAAGTCGAAAAAACAGCCGCGGAGATGAAGTCGGCCGCTGACAAATCAGTTCACGCCAACACGGGCGAAGGCTGACGGAGACCCATCGTGTTCAGCCTGCCCGCGGACGCTGCGAGAGCAAAACGCCGCGCTAGGTGCTGAGGATGGGTGCTTGATTTGCTTCGTTTGAATTTCAGGATGAAGCCAATGGGCAAGCCGGTCTGATCGGCTCTTGGTGTCGTGTTTGGTTTGTGCCATTCTGCAAGGCAGGGTGGCACTTTTTGTTTTTCCATCCGGCGATCCGGCGATTGGAGTCCTGAGCCATTGTGCCATCGCCGGCGAGTTGCCCGCGATGGCGCAATGACCCAACCACACAATGGCTCAACACAAGGAGAACCATGTTTACGCAAGAGATCGTGAATAGTCCGCCACTTGAAGAGAGTTTACTGACGCCTGCCGCGGGCCCGGCTGCATCGGCCGAGGCACCAGCAGGCGGAGCGCCAGTCGCCGGCGAAACCCAGTCGCCGCGCGATGTCTGGTTCGAGCGCGCAAAAGCCGTCATGCCATGGGGCGTGTCGTCGAATTTCCGCTATTGGGGGCCGGACGACACCATGGTCGTGGCGCGCGGCAAGGGCGCGCATCTCTGGGATGTGAACGACAGGCGTTACATCGATTACCGCCTGGGCTTTGGCCCGATCATTTTGGGCCACGCCCACCCGGCCGTCGCGCAGGCCGTGAGCGAGGCGATGCTGGACGGCAACGTGTTCGCCCTCACCAACGTGCACGAGATTTGCGCAGCCGAGGCGATCTGCCGCATGGCCGGCGTCGACAAAGTGCGCTTCACCAACAGTGGCGGCGAAAGCACCATGCATGCGCTGCGCATCGCGCGGGCGCACACCAACCGCGAGCGCTTCATCAAGTTCGAGGGCTGCTATCACGGCGCGCACGACCACGTGATGTGGAGCACGCCGACGGCCCCGCTGGGCGCAATGGGCTCGCGCCGCAGCCCCATCCCCGTGCCGAGCAGCAGCGGCATCCCCAACGCGCTGCGCGACCGCGTCATCCCCCTGCCCTACAACGACTTCGACATGCTGGAGCGCACTGTGCGCAACCACGCCGGCGATCTGGCCGCCATCATGGTCGAGCCGATGATGGGCAACATGGCGTCGATCATGCCGACGAAGGGCTGGCTGGAGTGCATCCGCCGGCTGTGCGACGAGCATGGCATCGTCATGATCATGGATGAAGTCAAGACCGGCTTTCGCATTGCGCCGGGTGGCGCGCAGCAGTTCTTCGGCGTGAAGGCCGACCTGGTCACCTACGCCAAGGCGATGGGCAACGGCTTCCCCGTCGGCGCGGTGGCCGGCACAGACGCGGTGATGATGACGATCGAGCCGGGCGCGGTCGGCCATGGCGGCACATATTGCGGCAACGTCGTGTCGGCTGCGGCTGCCTCGGCCACGCTGCGGGTGATGGAGACCGAGCCGGTGTTCGAGACGATCAACGCGCGCGGCATGGCGCTGATGGCCGGCTTCCACGAGATTCTCAATCGCTTCGGCGTGCCGCACGCCATCACCGGCGTGCCCGCGCTGTTCGGCGTCATCGTCGGCAACGGCCAGCACGACGCGCCGATGGATTTCCGCGCGGCGACGCGCTATTCAGACGACGCGCTGTCGCATGCCATCACCGCCGGCCTGCACGCGCGCGGCATTTTGCCCGACCCCGACTTTCAGGAGCCGTGGTTCCTGAGCTATGCCCACAGCGAAGCCGACATCGCCGAGACGCTGGCTGCGTATGAAGATGTCGTGCGCGCGGTGACACAATAGGCCGCGCAGGCCTTCAGCGCGCTGCCGAAGGGTGCGCTGAGATCGCGCAAGGCCAGGCGCATCCTTTGGCTGTGCCTGGCCTTTCTCGTTCTCCAAAAGAGAGGGGAAACAGCGCTGCCGCTGCGGCGCGTCAATCGATCTGCTCGTAGGCCATCAGGGTGAGAAACTCGGCGAACTGGTTGCTGTCCACCAGCGTGTCCACGATCTTGCGCGCCTCGCCGATGCGGCTCCGCTTGTAGTTGTCCTCGCCCCATGTCGCGCGAATCTTCGCCATCTCCTCGTCGGCGAACTGCGCATACATCTCTAGCGTCACCTTGCGGCCATCGGCCAGCACGCCGCGCGGGTTGTGAATCCACTGCCAGAGTTGGGCGCGTGAGATCTCGGCGGTGGCTGCATCTTCCATCAGATTGAAGATGGCCACTGCGCCGTTGCCGCGCAACCACGCCTCGATGTATTGGATCGCGACGCTGATGTTGTTGCGCACGCCGGCCTCGGTGATCGTGCCGCCCGGCACATTGAAATCGATCAGTTGCCGACCGGCCACCTGCACATCCTCGCGCAGACGCTCTTTCTGGTGCGGCCGCTCACCCAGCTTCTCATCGAACACTGCCTTCGCCACCGGCACCAGATCGGGGTGCGCCACCCACGTGCCGTCGAAGCCGTCGCCACTTTCGCGCAGCTTGTCCTCACGCACCCTGGCGAGCGCGGCGGCGTTGACTTCGGGGTCACGGCGCGAGGGGATGAAGGCCGCCATGCCGCCGATGGCGTGCGCGCCGCGCTTGTGGCAGGTGCGCACCAGCAACTCGGTGTAGGCGCGCATGAACGGCACGGTCATCGTCACCTGCGCGCGGTCGGGCAGCAGCATGTCGTGCCGGCGAAACTTCTTGATCGTGCTGAAGATGTAATCCCAGCGGCCGGCGTTCAGGCCGGCGATGTGTTCGCGCAGCTCATACAGGATCTCTTCCATCTCGAA
>CAZPVX010000040.1:0-31227 GCA_964590135.1 uncultured Anaerolineae bacterium
GATGTGTTCAAGGCGCTGCGCTTCACCGAGAAGCCAAAGCTTGAAATCGCCGAGCAATATCTCGGCGATGGGTTGCACTCGTGGAATAGCGGCATGTTCATCATGCGCGCTTGCGTGGGGCTGCGCGAGTTTGCGCGGCAGCAGGCGCCATTTGCCGCCGCGTTGGCGAAACTGGAGCCGGCGATTGGCACATCGGCATACGCCGAGGCGCTCGCAGCGGTCTGGGAGATCGCGCCGAAGAAGAGCATCGACTATGCCATCATGGAAGGCGCCGAGAAAGTCGCCGTGATACCGGTCGACATCGACTGGAGCGATATCGGCAGTTGGGCCTCATTGCTGGAGATTTTGCCGAAGGACGATGCCGGCAATGCCCTCGTCGGCGAGCATATCGCCATCGACACAGCCAACACCTTGATTCGTGGCGATGGCCGCGTGGTCGCAACGATGGGCGTGAAGGACCTCGTGATTGTCGATACACCCGACGCGCTGCTGGTGTGTTCGCTCGACCGTGTAGCCGACCTGAAGCAAATCGTCGAGCGGCTGAGGGCTGGGCAGCGCGATGATGTGTTGTGATCGGCGCGCGATGCGAGATGCGGCGCGCATGTTCTTCCCCCCTTTGCGCCTTTGCGACTTCGCGAGAGAATACGAGCGATGTTGACTGAATATGCAAGGGTGTTGCTGCGGCGCTGGTGGCTAGTGTTGATGCCGCCGGTCGTCATCGTCGCGCTGACCCTGCTCATGACGAAGCCGGCGCCGCCTGTCACCTATCAGGTCACAATGGCGTTTTCGATGGGCATTCCACCCGAACCACTGCGCGCAGATGTCTATAACTTCGACCGGCATTACAACTGGCTGGCATCGGAATACATCACGCAAGGTTTCTCTCTGCTCATCCCGAAGAGCGAATTTGCTGCCGGCGTGGAGCGACAACTTGCCAAGCGTGGCATCACCCTGCCTGCGCCGGTGGCCGGCAGCCTGCGCTCCGAATTTCGCAGCAGCGTGATGACGGTCTATGTCAGCTGGCCGACTGCCGAGCAGGCCGCGCAGATCGCGCAGGGCGTAGTGGATGAGTTGACGACGAACTACGAAGCATATTGGCCGCAACTCAAGGGCGCCAATTCACCGCCGGCGCGCTTGATGGACTCGATCATGCCGGCGCCGGTTGCCCCGCCGCTGCGCAGTCGCTTCGATCTGCCGGTGCGCGTGCTGCTTGGCTTGCTCATCGGCGCGGCGCTTGCGCTCGGCTGGCACTTCATCGACCCGTCAATTCGTGGTCGTGCTGAGCTTGAGCGGATGGGCTTGAAAGTCGTGGCGGAAATCCCTGCGCAGTGAAGCCGGCTTGTGAAGATCAGTTTTCTGCCGGCTCATCCACCTCGCTGATTGCATTCAATACTTTTGCCGCGCTGTGCAACTGCTCTTTTGGCAATTGGCTCAAGTGCATGGCTGCCTGTAAAAATGGCAGTGATGCAGCGCTTGTGACGAACGCTTTCACGTCGTCAGGCAGCGCATCGAAGCGCGCGTGTTGCAGCATGCGCAATTGTTTTTCACCCACCGGCCCGATGCCGAGATCGAGCAGTTGGTCGACCGTGATGCCGTAATGCTGATTCAGCTTCAACATGCGCGAGACGGGCAGAGGACGCCGGCCCATCTCGATGTTGTGCAATTGTGCGCGGGTCAGATCCAACGCTTCGGCTGTTTCGGTGATGGACAGGTTGCGATCCAGTCGCGCTTGCTTCAATCGCGCGCCGATGATGCGCTGGCGCAAGGCGGCCATGCGCTTGAAATCAGGTTGCCGGCCTGGCTCATCGGTGGCGGGGTCATCGTCGCGCAACAACGCATCGACCGGCACATTCAGGAAATGTGCGAGCGCTTCCAACTCGCCGAGCGCCGGCTCGGTCTCGCCGGCTTCCAGCGCTGCCAGCCGCTTCGATGAGATGCCGGCCAGCTTTGCCAGATCGCGCATCGAGCGGCTAGATTCCATGCGCGCGCGCCGGATCTGCGCGCCAATGGCAAGGTGATGCAGTTGCGACAGGTCTGGCAAGGTTGAATCAGGCATAATCAGCTTCGCATATTGTATGCGCCAAACGTCATCCTGCGCCGATCGCGCCGCCGGCCTGGCGACTTGTCCGACATGATTTACTTGACTGACCTGCACTCATGAAAATTGCTGTCAACGCTTGGTTCCTCGATTCGCCCGAACAGCACACCACCGGCAGCGGGCAATACGCCTTGCACCTGCTGAATGCGCTGCGCGAGATTGCGCCCGATGTCGAGATCGAATGCGTGCAGCCGCGCCGGCGCGACAACCTGGCGAAGGTGTGGTTCGAACAAAACGAATTTCCATCCGCGGCCAGACGCATGAAAGCCGACATCGCCTTCGTGCCATATTGGGCGCCGCCGCTGCACTGTGAGGCGCCGGCGGTTGTCACCATTCACGATGTCATCCCGATTGCGTTGCCGGCGTATCGTGGCGGTCCGCTGCAACGCGCCTACGCAAGTCTCGTGCGCGCTGCCTCGCCCAACGCTGCCCATGTCATTACCGATTCGGAGTTCAGCAAGCAGGATGTCCTGAAGCACCTGCAACTCGATCCATCTCGCGTCACCGCCATTCCGCTTGCCGCCGAAGCGCGCTTCTCACCCATTATGCGCGAAGAAGATCGCGCGCGCGTGATTGAGCGCTACAACCTGCCCGAATCATATGTGCTGTATCTGGGCGGTTTTGACCCGCGCAAGAACATCGAGACGTTGATGCAGGTGTATGTGTGGGCCGGCGAGAGCATCAGCGATGATTTCCCGCTTGTCATCAGCGGCTGCGCCGACACGCCGGCAACCACTGAGGACAACACGCGCACTACGCTTGGCGAGATGGCAAAGGCGCTGGAGATCGAGGGCGATGTGCGGCTGATCGGGCGCGTGGCTGAGGAAGACAAGCCGGCGCTCTTCGCTGGCGCGCGCGCATTTCTCTATCCGTCAGAATATGAGGGTTTTGGGTTACCGGCGCTGGAGGCGATGGCGTGCGGCGTGCCGGTGGTGGGCAGCAATGCGGCAAGCATTGCGGAGGTCGTTGGCAACGCCGGCATGCTGGTGGCGCCGAAAGATGCGCGGCAGATGGCCGGCGCGTTGATCGCTGTCTGCACCGAAGATGAATTGCATGAGCGCCTGCGCACGCGCGCGCTCATCCGCGCTGCGCAATTCACCTGGCAGCGCACCGCCGCAGACACCCATGAGGTGTTCAGGAAAGTGCATGAGCAGCGAAATCACACATGAGAAATCTGAAATGAGGAATGCAGCTTTCATTTCTCATTTCGCATCGCTCAACGCCATCATTCATCTCGCGCTCTTCATCGGCGCGGTGCTGCTCTATGCATTCACGTTGAATGGCGATGTGCAGCCGGCGGACAGTGGCGAATTTCAAATCGCCGCGATCATGCTTGGCATCCCGCATCCGCCAGGTTATCCGCTGTTCACCATACTCGGCTGGCTCTTTGCGCAAGTGCCGATCGGTTCGCCCTTCGCGCGCGTCTCGTTCCTTTCGGTTGTCGCGTCATCGCTCACACTTGTTGCCGTCAGCCTCACCGTGCAGCAGGTGCTTGTATCTGGAAGGGAGAATACGAAGAGGGATTCCAACTTCCCGCCTGTTCACCTTCTCCCTCTCCTCTCTGGCGTCATCGCCGCACTTGCGCTTGGCCTCAGCACCACCTTCTGGGCGCAAGCCACCACCACCAACATCCGTAGTTTCACTGCACTGTTTGTCGCGCTCATGCTGTTGGTCTCCACGAAGGCGCATGCGACGCGCAAGGCATCATCGCTGATTGCCTTTGCAATCGTGTTTGGTTTCGGTGTTGGTCATCACGTCTCGCTCGTGTTTGTCGGCGCAACGCTGGGCGTGTTTGCGGCAGTGGAGATCTGGCGCGGCGAAGAGCGCAGCCGGCTGAAGCGGATAGCACCGCAGGCGGTGATCGCATTTTTGCTCACGCAACTGGTGTGGCTGTATCTTCCGCTGCGCGATGCCGCCGGCGCGCGCTTTGCCCCGGGCAATTTGGGCACGCTGGATGGCCTGCTCTTCCACATCTTCGCGCGCGGATTCGCCGGCGACATGCTCGCATTCGCCGCGCCAGCCTACCTGTCCGACCGGCTTGCCCTGCTGCCCACGCTGCTCACATTCCAGTTCAGCGCGCCGCTGCTTTTGTTGATGGCGCTTGCATGGGCCGGGTTGATGGCGCGCCGGCGTGCAATCGGCATCGCGTGGCTTATCGCCTTTGTGTTGCACCTGTTCATTACCATCACCTATCGCGCCCCACAGACGGTTGAATATGCGCTGCCGTGCTGGGTGATTGCCTGTTGCGCGCTGGCCGGGTTGGCAGTTTGGGATGAGCGGCCATACGCGTTGCGTGATGCGTCAAATAGCGCGCGCGGCGCGTCGCCCCTGCGTCTCACAGCGCTCTTTTCGCTGCTTCTGCTGCTCATCTCCGGCTTCTTTGCAGTGCGCGATGGCGTGGCGCGCTGGCCAAGTTATCTGGCCCTGGGGCAGGATCGCAGCGCGCGCGCGGATGCTGAAGCTGTGTTGCATAGCGCGCCTGCCGGCGCAAAGGTGCTGTCACAGTGGCATCAAGCCACGCCGATGTGGGCGCTGCAAGACATTGAAGGTGTGCAGCGCGATGTGACGGTGACCTATGTGTTTCCGCGCGGCGCGCAGCCCTATCCGCAGACATTTGCACAGCAGGCTGCGCAGAGCGCTCAGGCGCACTCGACTTTCATCACGTCATTTTTTGAGCGTGAACTGCAAGCGCTGGGCGCGCAGGTGCAGCCGGCGCCGGATGCGCCGGCGTGGCAGATGGAACCAGCGCCGATTACCCGCGCGCCCATCGCAATCTTCGACCAGCGCATCCAGGTCATCGGCGTGCAAGACACAGCCGCCATTCGCGCTGAAGCCGGCGCGATGTTCACGCTCGATTTCGCGTGGTCGATCAGCGCCGCACCGCGCGCTGGCGATGCCATCACGGTGCGCATCATGCGGCCCGATGGCCGGCTGGCCGCGAATGCCGACATCGCCATCCCGCCCGATCAAACACCGGGCACAGTGCGCGTGCGGCGCCTGGCGCTGGCTGCGCCGATGGATCTGCCACCAGGAGAATATGAGGTGCTGGCCGGCGCCTATCAATCGACGCCGGCTGGATTTGTGCAATTCAAAACGGGCGAGGGGCGCGAGTTCGCGCCGCTATCACAGATGGCGATCGTGCCAGCCAGCCGTCCGCCGGCCACCACCCATCCTGTTCAGCAACCCGGCATCATTTCGACGATGCCGCGCTTGGTTGGCGTGGACTATGACACCGGCCGCGCCGGCCAGGTGCGCGTGTGGCTGCACTGGCAACTTGGCGCCAATGCACAAACGGTCTCGTTGCTCGACGCGGCCGGCCAGTTGATTGCCGCGCCGCAAACCCTCAGCGCGGCCACATCGATTTTGCAGCCGCAATTTCTGTCGCTCGTCTTTGACGCGCCGGCGGCGGGATTCATGCGCGAATCATTGACGCAAACCATTTTGCCAAATGTCAACGCCGGCCAGCGCTACGTGCCTTTTGCCAATCAAATGGTGTTGATCGGGTCGTCGATGCAGCGTGATGCAAACGATCTGAAGCTCGACCTGAACTGGTTATCGGCGCGGCCGCTGGTGCGTGATTACATCATCTCGGCGCGCATCGACGGCGCAGGCCTGTACCAGACCCACGACAGCGTGCCGGCGCTGGGCGCCATTCCCACGCTGAAGTGGATCGCTGGCTCGCGCGTGATGGATCGTCATCCCTTTGTGCTGAACGGTTACGCCGGCAGTTTGCGCGCAACAGTCGTGGTTTACGATAGCGTCACACAGTTGCCCCTGCCGCCGCTCGACGAGCGATATGATCAAGGCATCACAGTCCCATGACACAATTTGGATTCATGTCCATCCTGCAACCCGAGGAGCCGATGACCGTGTCGGAGGTGACAGCGCGGGTGAAAGACCTACTCGAAAGCGATGAAGCGCTGGCCGATGTGCGCGTCGCCGGCGAGATTGGCAATCTCTCGCGGCCGGCGTCGGGTCACCTGTATTTCACGCTCAAGGATGGCGCGTCACAGATCAAGTGCGCGATGTGGCGACAGCAAGCACAGCGATTGCGCGCAATGCCGAAGCAGGGCGATGCAGTCATTGCGCGCGGGCGGGTTGGCGTGTATGAGCGCGATGGCGCATACCAGCTTTATGTCGAATCTCTGGCGCAACAAGGCTCCGGCGACCTGCATGCCGAGTTCGAGCGGCTGAAGCAAAAGCTGGCCGATGAAGGCCTGTTCGATGCAGCGCGCAAACGCGCGTTGCCCGATCATCCGCGCCGGCTCGGCGTCGTCACCTCCTCCAGCGGCGCGGCATTCCAGGATATTTTGAACGTGCTGCGTCGGCGCTATCCGCTGATCGAAGTGCTGCTGGCGCACACGCTGGTGCAAGGCGCGGAAGCGCCGGCGATGATCGTGCAAGCCATCCATCGCCTGTGCGCATTGCCTGATGACGACAAGCCCGATGTGATTCTGGTCGCGCGCGGCGGCGGCTCACTGGAAGAGCTGTGGGCATTCAACGACGAGCGCGTGGTTCGCGCCATCGCCGAATGCCCCATCCCGGTGGTCAGCGGTGTTGGCCATGAGATTGATTTCACACTGGCCGATTTTGCCGCTGACCTGCGCGCGCCGACGCCTTCCGCCGCTGCCGAGATCATCACGCCGGACATCGATGCGTTGCGGCAAACGATTGATGACATGAGCGCGGGGTTGCGCGAGATGCTCGCGCAGCGCATCAGCAATGCGCGCGCGCAAGTGATGGCGCTGTGGCGCGCGCTGCGCCACCTCAGCCCGGCCAGCGCCATCGAAGGGCAGCGCCGGCAACTGCATGCTTTGCGTGAGCGGTTGGATGCGGCGCGGCAGCGCGTGATTGCGTTGCACCGGCTGCAGTTGGATGGGTTGCGCGCGGCTCTGAACGCGCTTGGGCCGCAGGCGACACTGGCGCGAGGTTATGCCATCGTGTTGCACGATGGCGCAGTGGTAAAGCGCGCAGCTGATGTGCAAGCCGGCGACGCGCTCACCATCCGCGTGAGCGCCGGCGACATTGCAGCGCACGTTGATTGAAGACTCTTTTGATGTGCGCAGGAGTTGATGAGCGCTCTGCACGATCGACACGTTACATGAACGACAAACACAAAAAACTTGCTTTCACTGCGTTGGCTGCCATGCTGGTGCTTGCTGCATGCGCTGTGCCGCCGGCGCCGCCCACCGCGAAGCCCATCACGATCAAGGTCGGTTCAAAACTGGTCGCCGAAGATCAAGTGTTGGCGGAGATGTACGCGTTGCTGCTGGAGAACGCCGGCTTCAACGTCGAACGTAAATTCAAGATTGGCCCAACCGAAGTGATCCACCCCGCGCTCCTCGCCGGCGAGGTTGATCTATATCCCGAATACACTGGCACGGCGTTGCTGGATGTGCTGAATCTGCCAACGCAGACTGACCCACTGGCTGTGTTCGACGCAGTGGCGAGGGAATATGCGAGTCGTTTCAATCTGGTGTGGCTTGCGCCGGCCGACATCAACAATGCGCAGGCCATCGCCCTGGCCAAAGCGCGCGCTGCCGAGCTGCGCATCGTGACGATGAGTGACTTTGCGCGCGTGGCTGCTGACATGGCCGGCCAGGGAACGCCGTTGACGCTGGCCGGCCCGCCGGAGTTTGAAACGCGCAACGATGGCCTGGCAGGTTTCCGCGCCGTGTATGGCGCGACGCCCTTGACGTTCTTGCCAGTGCCGACGTCGGATCGCTATCAGCAGCTCACCGCCGGCAAGACTGATGCGGTGGTTGCTTTTGGCACAGATGGCGAGGTGAATGGCTTCGATCTTGCAACATTGATCGATGACAAGCTGTGGTTGCCGCCGTATCAGGTTGCGCCAGTCGTTCGACAACAGGCGCTGGAGCGTGCGCCGGCCATCCGCGACGCGTTGAACCCCCTGGCCGCAAGGCTGACAGATGATGCGTTGCGCGCGATGAATTTTCGTGTGACAGTGCAGGGCCAGCCGGTGGCGGCGGTGGCGCGCGACTTTCTGGTTCGTGAAGGGTTGATCGCCGGCACGGTGGCGGAACAACCGGTGAACTACGCCGGCGCATATCGCATCGTCGCGGCCAACTCACCCGGGCAAATCGATGCGCAATACCATCTGGCGCTCAACCCGGATGGCACGGCCGCCTTGATGGCGCAAATCGCAGATGCTGAGACGCTGAAGGTTGACACCAGCGTTGGCGCGTGGTCACATGCGGACAACGTCGTGACGGTGGTGTTCACGCAGACAAACAATCAGGCGCTGCCGGCGCCGATGCAAATCGCGCTCACTTTCGACGATGAATTCATCGTTGCCATCGAGGCGTCAAACCTGAACACAGGATTGGGGACATTGCAATACCTCATCACCAGTGGCGACATCGCGCCGGCGATACGCCGTCTGCACGAGCGGCTTGCAGCAGTGTCGTGGCTCGGCTTCACCGACCCCGGCCCCAGCGGCGATGTCTACACCCAAGAGACCCGCGAAGCGGTTGTGCGCTTCCAACAGTCTCAAGGCCTGCTGCCCACTGGCACTGTGGGCGTGGAGACGTGGCAGGCATTGAAATCGCCGCAGCCGCCGCAACTGCCCGAAATGACGCCGACGCCGCGCGGCATGGCGCCATCGCATGGTGTCAAGCTTGCGCGATGGCAGAAGCCGCCGGCACAGTTGGTGCCGACCGTGCCACCGCCGCAACCGCCGGCCTGCACGCCAAACATCTCATTCAGCGGCGCAGTGAATCTGCGCAACGCGCCCAGCACGAATGCGAATGTGCTGGCCATCGTGCCAGCCGGCACTTCACTGCCGGCGACGGGCGTCAACCCGCAAGGGACGTGGTATCGGATCGATTTTTACGGCACGATCGGCTGGGTCTCACGTGAGGTGGTGACGCCGGCTTGTGTTGAGAGTGTGCCAGCAGTGGATGTGCCAGTGCCGGCGGCACAAGACAAAGTGCTGTATCTCAGCTTCGATGACGGCCCGCATGGCACGTGGACACCGCAGATCCTGCAGGTGCTGCAGCAGAACAACGCGAAGGCGACATTCTTTCAGATTGGGCAACAAGTGCCGGCGTTGGGCAACATCGTAAAGGAGCAACTCAGCGCCGGCATGTCGATTGGCAATCACACCTGGAATCACGCGTCGCTGGCCGGCATGGCGAAAGCAAATTTCGATGCGCAGGTCACGCGGACCGAATCGGTGCAGCGCGAGCAGGGGGCATACGCGCAAGCCGGCCCGCATTGCCTGCGCCCACCCTATGGCGCGACGGATGGCAACACCCGCACCTGGGCGCAAGCGCTGGGCTTTCAGGTGATGCTGTGGAACGTCGATCCGCAGGATTGGGCATTGCCTGGCACGCAGCAAATCGTCAACACTATTCTGCAGAACGCGCGACCCGGCGCGCTTGTCCTTTCGCATGATGGTGGCGGCAATCGCTCACAGACGGTGGATGCGTATCGCATTGCGCTGCCGCAACTTGCCGCGCAGGGCTATCGTTTCGAATCGCCGCATTGCCCATGACACCACATCTGATCGACACGGTTGCCGGCTTCGACAAGATGCTGGCGGCGCTGGCCGATGCGCCGCGCATCGCGCTGGATACCGAGGCCGACAGCCTGTTTCACTATTGGCCGAAGGTGTGCCTGATTCAACTTTCGGTGAGCGCCGGCGCGCGCGATGGCGTCATCGATTTTCTGGTCGATCCGCTGCGGATGAAAGACATTCAACCGTTGGGTGGCAGACTGGGCGCAGTTGAGGTGGTCATGCATGCAGCGGAGAACGATGCGCTGCTGCTGGCACGCGCATTTGAATTTCGCATTCCGCGCATCTTCGACACGCAGTTGGCGGCGCGCATTTTGGGCTGGCCGCGTGTCGGTCTCGCCGCCATCCTTGAAGAGAAGTTTGGCGTGCAAAGCGACAAGCGCATGCAGCGCACCGATTGGAGCCGCCGGCCGCTCACCTCGCAGCAAGTCACCTACGCCGCGCAGGATACGCATTCGCTCCTGGCGCTGCGCGAGTTGCAGATTGATGAACTCAAGACGAGGGGTCGCTGGGAGGAGGCGCTGGATGCCTTCGCGCAGTTGGCGACGATTGGCGAGGATGCGCAGCCAATCGAGGCGCGCACGTTCTGGGATATGAAAGGCGTGCGCGATGTGCCGCGCGCGCAACACGGTTTGCTTGCGGCGCTGTGGGAATGGCGCGAAACCGAGGCGCAGCGCCGCGATGTGCCACCGTTCAAGATCGCGAATGATGCAGTGCTGGTGGCGCTGACTGAGCAGGCGCCCAGCACCCACGCTGCGTTGAACCGCATTCATGGCTTGAGTGACTACGTGATCTCGCGCCATGGTGATGCGCTGCTGCGCATCATTCGTGATGGCCGGCTGCGCAAACCGCCGGCGCACCCGCCGCATCGCGGCCGGCCGGAGGCGATGCTTGATGATGCGCAGCGCACGCGCTTCGATGCCTTGCGCGGTTGGCGCGCGAAGGTTGCCGAGCAGCGCGGCGTGTCGCTTGACATCGTGTTGAACAGCGCCACGCTGCTTGAGATTGCGAAGCTGAATCCGCTCAGCGTAGAGGAGATGGCAGGCATCGCTGGCATGACACCGTGGAAGCTCGGCGCGTATGGCGGTGACGTGTTGCGCGCGCTAAAGACAAAGTAGCGCCGGCCGGCTGCAATTCACTTGGCAAAGGTGAGCTTGAACGTTGCCGCGACATCAGGCAAATCAATCGCCGGCAATGAAATCACCAGTGCGTCGTCTTCCACGCGCCATGCCAGTGGTGCATCGTTGCCCAGCATGCTGACACCGGCGATGGGCCTCTCGCACAGGCCGGCGCTTCTGCCAAGCGCGTGAATCGCCGCCTCGCCTTGCGGCCTCGCCAGGCAGAAGACATACAGGCAGTCGTCTCGCTGCGTGAAGCGGAAATCGTGTGCCGTGAACGCGCTGCGTTTGGTGTCGCTGAAGCTGCCCTCGGCGACTTCGGTCGGCCCTTCGCCAAACACCTTCCACGGACGCGCGTTGTAGATGGCCTCGCCGTTTATGCGCAGCCAGCCGCCTATTTCCCGCAGAATGACCTGCTCTGGTTCAGGGATCGTGCCGTCGGGCTTGGGGCCGATGTTGAGCAGCAGCGCGCCGTTCTTGCTCACGATATCGATCAGGTCGCCGATCAGGTCGCCGGCGCGCTTGTAATCCTGATTCGTCACGTAGCCCCATGAATTCTTCGACACCGATGTGTCATTCTGCCAGAATAGCGGGTTGATGCCGCGCAGTTGCCCGCGCTCGATGTCATACACCGCCGTGCCCTCTGCAAATGCCTTGTGCTTGTAGTTGATGGCGACGCCCCTGTTCCATGCGACGCCCAGGTTGTAGTAGCGCGCGGCGAATTTCTGCAGGTAGGGCGCGAACGCCGGCTCTTCGATCCACCAATCGAACCACACCAGTTGCGGCTGATATTTGTCGACGATTTCGTTGGTGCGCGCCAGCCAGTCTTGCAGATACACATCATCGGGCTGTGTTTCCTTTGGTTGCGCCGGCGCGTAAAAATCGGCAAAGCGCGGGTCATTTACATCGCTGTCGATGGCGCGCCCGCCGTTCATGAACCACCAGTGTTCAGCGCGATGCGATGATATGCCAAACACCATGCCGCGCGCGCGGGTGGCCCGTGCCAGTTCGCCAATGATGTCGCGCTTCGGCCCCATCTTCGTCGCGCACCATTGGCTGAAGCTGCTGTCGTACATCGCAAAGCCATCGTGATGCTCAGCGACCGGCACGACAAATCTTGCGCCGGCCTGCGCGAACAGCGCTGCCCAGTCGCCGGCGTCAAAATGCGCAGCGGTGAAGCGCGGGATGAAATCCTTGTAGCCGAATTGCGACTGCGGACCATAGGTGGCGACATGGTGCGCGAACTCCGGCCGATCTGGCAGATACATGTTGCGCGGATACCATTCGTTGCCGAAGGCCGGCACCGCGTACACGCCCCAATGAATGAAGATGCCGAACTTGGCATTCACATACCAGTCCGGCACGGTATATTGCTTGAGCGATTCCCAGTTGGGTTCGTAGCGCAGGTTTGCCATGTGCTTGTTGTAGGCGCGTTTGATGCCTTTGGCAACAACCTGCGCGATCGTCATTCTGCCGCTAGTTGAACACGATTACTCGATTCTGAAACACCAGCGTCTTGCGCTCCAGATGTCTGCGAATGGCGCGCGCCAGGGTGATCTTCTCCACATCGAAACCCTTGCGCGTCAACTCATCGATGGAGTCCATGTGGCTGACGCGGATGACGTCCTGCTCGATGATCGGCCCCTCATCCAGGTCGG
This sequence comes from uncultured Anaerolineae bacterium, assembly GCA_964590135.1. GTDB lineage: Bacteria > Chloroflexota > Anaerolineae > J036 > Brachytrichaceae > JBDHWI01. The sequence goes on from CAZPVX010000040.1 coordinate 12,412, forward strand.
CCGTCACATAGTGCGCAGTTGCGCCGATCAGCTTCACGCCGCGCTCGTAGGCGCGGTGGTAGGGCTTCGCGCCGATGAACGCCGGCAGAAAGGCATGATGGATGTTGATCATGCGCTCGGGGAACGCTGCGATGAATGGCGCGCCGACGATGATCATGTAACGCGCCAGCACGACGAGATCGATGTGGTGTTCGCGCAGCAGCGCAACCTGCTTTTGCTCCTGCTCGGCGCGGTTGTCCTTGTCGATGGGAAAGTGGTGAAACGCGATGCCATGCCTGGCGGCGGCAGCGGCGTGCACTTCGTAGTTGCTCACGATCAGCGGAATATCGACCTGCCATTCGCCGGCCTGCACGCGGCCCAGGATGTCGTATAGGCAATGCGCCGGCTTTGACACGAACAGCGCCATGCGCAAGCGCTCATCGCTGAAGTGCAGCTTGAATGTCATGCGATGGCGCTTGCCGATCAGCGTGTCGAAGAAGTCAGCGAGCTTCTCGTCGGGGATGGCGAAGCCGGCAAGATCCCATTCGACCCGCATGAAGAAGACGCCGGCCAACTGGTCGACGTGCTGCTCCAGCGCCAGGATGTTGCCGCCGTTTTTGGAGATGAACTCGGTCACCGCAGCGACCAGCCCCTTCTGATCTGGGCAGTGAATCAACAAGATTGCTGAGCGGGATGTCATGATGAGATATCAGGCGAGCGCGAAACCATGCTGCCATGTGGAAGGGCGGCATTAGACAATGCAGACTCAGCGCTGTCAATCGATCCGGAAATGAAGCGCATCACCTCGCAGCGAATTTTTGTATGATTCCCGCCATGACAACGACGAAAAAGGGCCCAAAATCCGAGCGCAAATCGCCCATTGAGCGCAAGCAACTGACTTTCACCGATCATCGAACCAACTTCGCATGGGAGACGCTGTGCATCATGTCGGAGTTTGTGCAGGGCTTTGAGTTTCTCTCGAATCTGCAGCGCTCTGTGACGATTTTTGGCTCGGCGCGCTTGAAGGAAGGTGAGCACTACTACGAGATGGCGCGCGCGTTTGGCACGAAGCTTGCACAGGCGGAATATGCAGTTGTGACCGGTGGCGGCCCGGGCATCATGGAAGCCGGCAATCGCGGCGCCACCGAAGTCGGCGGTCACTCCGTCGGCCTCAACATCCAGTTGCCGATGGAGCAGAAATTCAACCCCTACGTCAAAGAGGGCATCGGCTTCCAATACTTCTTCAGCCGCAAATTCATGCTCGATTACTCGGCGTTGGCCTATGTGTTTTTCCCCGGTGGTTTTGGCACACTCGATGAATTATTTACCATCCTCACGCTCATCCAGACTGGCAAGAGTGACGCCGAGGTGCCAGTGATTTTGTTTGGCGTGGAATTCTGGCAGCCGCTGATCGATTGGATTCACAACACGCTCCTCAAGCGCGGCTTGATCGGCGCAGATGACCCATCGCTGTTGCATGTGACGGATGATCTGGATGAGGCGATTGCGCTGATCATCAAGGCCGGCGAACGCATGAACGGCGGGGGATAGGCGAGGGGATAAAAAGGAAGGGGCCGACATTCGCCGGCCCCTTCAGCATTTTTAGCAGCCAGGCGTCACGCGCCCGGTATCTGGGTCGATCCCGCCTCAGGTCGAACTGGCAAGGATCCACCATTCCATTTCGTCGTCGAAGGATTGGCGCTTGTCCTCATCGTCAATCGCTTCATCCTGCGTTTGCGGTTCGCGAACTTCGCTCATGACACTCCTCATCGGTGGTCGAATGACCGTCGATGACAATAGCTTACCAGAGTGGCGAGGCAGTCCATCTGACTGTCTCACGCTGCATTCACATCGCGACGCATCTCCATCACCCACACTGCGACGTCGGCGCGCGGGGTGGGGCAGATGTGCTGAAAGAGAATGAAGCCTTGGTGCGCGAAGAGCGCGCGCAATTCAGTGAAGCGCGATGTCTCTGCCTGCCCGGTGATGCGATAGGCAAATTTCACCCCGCGCGTGACCCAATCGCACCCGCGCAACTCCGCCGCCGGCACGATCACCAGCCGGCCATGTGACGCGAGCACGCGCCTTATCTCCGCGAGGGTTTCCTTTGCAAACAAGAAGCCGGCGGGGAAGGTGCTGACCGCTGCAGCGAATGACCCGCTCGCAAATGGCAACTGCATGGCCGAAGCGCGCGCGAGCGCCGGCGCCTGATGCTGCGCATTCCAGATGCGCGCGAATGCCAATCGTCCCATCTGCCGCGAGAGGTCGATGCCGGCGACACAGTAGCCTTGTTCACGCAAGGCGAGATGCAAATGCCCCGGCCCATGCGCGATTTCCAGAATGTGCCCATCGCGCGGCAGAAATGGAATGGCCTGCCGGCCCCACAACTGCCATTCACCAAATGACACCGCCGATGCCACCGCGTCGTAGGTCCACGCGAAGTTTGTGTAGAACTGGTCGAAGGCGAAGTGGATCAAGCGATTCATTGGAGATTGCGAATGCATGCGCGCATCGCCGCTACAATACTTCAGATGCTGTCACGTCATTGGCCTCTTGCAATTATCCTCGCGACATATCTCGTCATCGGCGGCTTGTTCAGCGCGCGCGTGCCGGCGTGGCAAAACCCCGATGAGCCGGCGCATTGGAACTACACGCGCCAGTTTGTGCAGACGGGTCGTCTGCCCGTCATCGAGCCGGCAGATTGGGATGTGAAGCTTGTGCCGCTCGGTCCTGACCAGCGCGACGTGCCGGTGGAGCGGCTGACCTACGAAGATCATCAGCCGCCACTGTTCTACCTCGTCACATCGCCGACCTATGCCTTCACCGGCGGCAACCTCGTCGCCATGCGGCTGGCCTCGCTGCTCATCGGCGCGTTGACGATCATCCTGGTGTATCTCACAGTTGCAATCATCTTTCCTGCGCGCTTGTATCTGGCCGCGTTTGCCGCTGCGTTTGCCGGCCTGCTGCCACAGCACCTCTTCATCATGTCGGGCTACAACAACGATTCGTTGTCCGAAGCTCTGCTTGCGCTGGTGGTGTATCTCAGCGTGCGCGCCATCCGTGACGAACAGGACCTTTCGCGCGGCGCTGTGATCGCGCTTGGCATGGCGGTTGGGGTGTGCTTCTGGACGAAGGCGCAGGCGTATCTGGCGCTGCCGGTGGCTGCATTTGCGCTGTGGCGCACGTGCTGGAATGCGCCCGATGCGACGCGCAAGGCCGCGCGCCGGTTGGTTGCGCTTTTTGGCGTGTCGCTGCTGATTGGCCTGCCGTGGTGGATTCACAACATGCAGATGTACGGCGGCGCGGACTTCCTCGGCCTGCAACACCACAACGAGGTCGTGGTTGGCCAGCCCACCACTGCCGAGTGGATTTTGCAGTACGGCTTTGGCGGCGTGATCGCGCGATTGCTGCAAACGACGTTTCAATCATTTTGGGGTCAGTTCGGTTGGATGACGATTCCGTTGCAAACGTCCTTTTACCTCTTGCTGCTGGCTTTCACGCTGGTGTCCGCCGGCCTGTTTGTGGCGTGGTGGCTGAATGTCCGCTCGGCCAAAAGAAGTCATGACGCGAGCATCCACCCACCATTTGTCGTGCTGAGTGAAACGCAATCGCGCCGGCTTGCGCTGCTGGCAGTGTTGATGGGGCTGACGGTGCTGGCGTTCATCTGGTACAACCTGCAGTTCGTGCAACATCAAGGCCGGTATCTGTATCCGGCGCTCATCCCCATTTCGACCGCCTTTGCGCTGGGCTGGACATTCTCTTTCTCGCGGCGCGAAAACATTGCGCGCTGGTTGTGGCTGGTGCTGTTGATCGGGTTGTCGGCCTGGAATGGCTATCTGTTGCTGCGCGTGATTTTGCCGGCGATGAAGGCGTAGCCAACGTCAGCGCAACTGGCGCGTGAAAACCTTAACTCACCAGCGGGAGATACACCTTGTTTTTCAACCCGGCCGGCGGCGTGGGCGATGGCTCAGTTGTGGCAATCGGTGGCGGGCTGGGTGTCGGTGGCGCCGGGACATCCACCTGTGTCACCTGCACGTCGTAGCGCGTGCCCAGGAATGCTGCGTTATCCCAATCGCGCACTTGCAGATAGAGCGCTCCATCAGCGACGGCAGTGTAGGTCAACACCGAGCGGAGATCGACGCCGGCGACGATATCGTCGTTCGATGCAACAGGATTGGCGGTTTGCTGGCCGGCGTAGAGATTGATCACGGTGTCTGTCGCGGCGCTCAAGTTCAGCGTTTCAAAGCGATAGGCCTGGCCGGCCTGCGCTTGCAGCACCAGCCAGTCGCGGTCGCCCGGTGCGCCGAAGCGATGTGTTTGCGTCAGGTTCAGCGTCCACGCATGCGCTTGCGCCGGCGTGTCGTCTGGCTCAAATGCATCGCTCTTCCAGTCTGGGTCGAGCGCATCCAGCGCCGGCGCAAGCGCAATGCGCCTCTTTTCGCGCAGATTCGCGCCACTGCGCTCATCGATGATCGGCGCGCCTGTGCTTTCGAGCGTGTCGATCAACTGCATCACGCTCGCAGATGGCAGTTTTGACTTCAGCACAGCGATGGCGCCGGAGACGTGCGGCGCCGCCATGGATGTGCCGCTCATCGCGGCGAACCCGTCTGGCACCGCTGAATAGACGTTGTCGCCTGGTGCGAGCAGGGTCAGGAAATCGGCGCTGTTGGTGTAAAGAGCAACGGTGTCCAGCTTCGTCGTGGCACCGACGCTGATGGCGCCGGTCAGACAAGCCGGATCGGAGATGGCATTCACATAGCCGTTGTTGCCGGATGCAATCACCACCGGGATGCCGGACTGGTTGAACAGCGTGATGATGGCCTTGTAGGCTGTCCGGCTGCTATCACAAGCCGGCTGACTGGTGTGCGCGCCGCCGCCCAGGCTCATGTTCACCGCAGCGATGTGATATTGCGCTCGCCACGTGTAAGCCTGATCGAGGGCTTTCAAAATGTCTGAATCCCAGGCGGCGAGGCACGGCGTTGCGCCGCTGCAACCACTGGTGAGCTTGGTGAAGATCTGAAAACCGACGAGGGTTGCCGCAGGCGCGACGCCGCTTAGCACAGCGCTGCTGCCAAGTGCGATGCCGGCGACATGCGTGCCGTGCATGCAGGCTCTGCCCATGCTGCCACCGCTGAGCGGGTTGCAATTGATGGCAGCGCCGGCGCCGATCTGCTGACCTTCTCCATTTGGGCACAGCGAATTGGCTCCTGTCTGACTGAAGCACGCTTCTGCCGCGATCTTGTTCTGCAACATCGGGTGCGCTGAGTCGAAGCCGGTGTCGAGGATGGCGATGCTCTGCCCTGCGCCGGCATAGCCGCCGGCCCATGCTTGCACTGCACCGATCAAGGTCGTCGTGTCGGTCAGCGTCAATTCGTTCGGTCGATCTTCTTCGATGCCGGCGATGCGCGGATCTGCTTGCAGGCGGGTGAGGTCGGCAGCATCGGCAGCCATTGCCAGAAATGGGATGTGGCTGTAGCTGTGCGGTGAGCGGTGAGCGAAATCGAGCGCCACTGCGTTGATCGTGCGCATGGCGCTCGCGCTCATGCCACCCGCCGCGGCGTCATTCACGCGCACCAGCACGCGCACCTCGCCCTGCGCTGCGCGGCTGAGCAGGTTGGCGCTGATTTGTGGTGGCGGCGCCGCTTTGGCCGGCGCATCGGCGTGCAGTGACGCGCCGGCCAAAGGCAAAACCATCATCGCCATCATCGTGCCAAGCAAAATGGATTTATAGGGTAAGTTGAGCACCGACCGTGTACTATCGCTCCCGATTCGGATAGTCGAGCAGCGAAGGGATGATCCGCAAATGTAATGAACTGCGCTGCGCAAATTGCTGAAGCGTGCGAAGTTTGCGTTTGCGCGTTCCATCCACGCTGGCTAGACTTGGGCACAGGCGCATCTCAACAGTTCAAGGAGCAACAAAACAATGGCAAGACCTGTGACGCTATTTACCGGTCAATGGGCAGACCTGCCTTTTGAAACCATCGTCGAAAAGGCGATGTCGTTTGGCTACGACGGCGTGGAGCTGGCGTGCTGGGGTGACCACTTCGATGTAGAGAAGGCCCTCAGCGATGACAGCTATGTGAGAGGCCGCTGGGATGTGTTGAACAAGCACGGCATGAAGTGTTACGCCATCAGCAACCACCTGGTCGGCCAGGCAGTGTGCGACCGCATCGATGCGCGGCACAAGGGGATTGTGCCGGCGCGGGTGTGGGGCAACGGCAAAAACGTGAACGAGCGCGCTGCCGAGGAGATGGCAAACACCGCGCGCGCTGCCAAGCTGTTCGGCGTGAAGGTGGTCAACGGATTCACCGGCAGCAGCATCTGGCCCTATGTATATTCGTTCCCGGCGGTGCCGCCGGCGATGATCGATGCCGGCTATGCTGAATTTGCCGAGCGCTGGAATCCGATTCTGGATGTGTTCAAGGAGCAAAAGATTCGCTTCGGCCTCGAAGTGCATCCAACCGAAATCGCTTTCGACATCGTCAGCGCTGAGCGTGCCCTGAGCGCGCTGAAGGGGCGCAAAGAGTTTGGCTTCAACTACGATCCGTCGCACTTTGGCTATCAGGGCGTGGACTACATCGGCTTCATCCGCAAATTCCGCGACCGCATCTATCACGTGCACATGAAAGATGTGAGCTGGAGCAGCGCGCCAACGCAGGCCGGCGTGTTTGGCGGCCACACCGACTTCGGTGATTCGCGCCGCTTCTGGGATTTCCGCAGTGTGGGGCGCGGCAACATCAACTTCGATCACATCATCCGCGCCTTGAACGAGATCGGCTATCAAGGCCCGCTCTCGGTGGAATGGGAAGATAGCGGCATGGATCGCGAGCATGGCGCAGCTGAGAGCGCAGCCAATGTGCGGCGCTACGATTTCAAGCCGAGCAATGTGGCCTTCGATGCCGCGTTTGAGAAAAAGAAGTAGGGAAAACCTCTTGACAAACCGTTTGGGCTGAATACACTTCGCCCCGTCTTTAGGGATTACGTGTCACCGAGACGTGTCACCTGGTAGTGACGGTCGTTCAACCGACCGTCACTTTTTAGTTTCCCGTTGTGAGGTAAACGATATGCCAAGTGAAATCAATTCTGGTGATACGGCCTGGGTGCTGGTTTCCACCGCACTCGTTCTGTTGATGACGCCGGCGCTGGCGTTCTTCTATGGCGGGATGGTGCGCCGCAAAAACATCCTCTCCACGCTCAACCTCAGCTTCATCATGATGGGGCTGATCAGCCTGCAATGGGTGTTGATTGGCTATTCCATCGCATTCGGTGTCGATAACCCTTTCATTGGCAGTCTGCGGTATTTGGGATTCAACGAGGTGGGAGCTGCGCCGAATGCTGATTACGCTGCCACCATCCCGCACATCTCGTTTGCTGCCTATCAGATGATGTTCGCCGTCATCACGCCGGCGCTCATTACCGGCGCTTTCGTCGAGCGGATCAGCTTCAGGGCCGCCATCATTTTTAGTTTGCTCTGGTCGACGCTGGTGTATGGGCCGGTGGCGCACTGGGTATGGGCGGTGGGCGGCGTGCTGCGCAACCTCGGCGCGCTGGACTTCGCCGGCGGCACGGTGGTGCATGTGCTGGCCGGCTTCTCGGCGCTGGCATTTGCCATGGTCATTCGCAAGCGGCGCGGCTTTGGCAATGGCATCTTCGAGCCGAACAACATCCCCTTCACTGTGCTGGGCGCGGGCATTCTGTGGGCCGGCTGGTTCGGCTTCAATGGCGGCAGCGCGCTGGGTGCGAACGGTCTGGCTGCGATTGCCATCGTCAACACGAACACCGCCGCGGCGGCTGCCGGCGTCGTGTGGATGCTGCTGGCGTGGCGCGACAACAAGCCAAGTGTGCTGGGCATCGTCACCGGCGCGGTGGTTGGCCTGGTGGCGATCACGCCGGCGGCCGGCTTTGTCACGCCGATCGGTGCGATGTTGATCGGCGCGATTGCTGCGCCCATCAGCTACTACGCCATCAAGATGCGCCAGAAGCGCGGGCTGGATGAATCGCTGGATGTGTTTGCATGCCACGGCATGGGTGGCGTGTGGGGCGCGCTGGCGACTGGCCTGTTTGCAACGAAGGCGGTGAATGCCGCCGGCGCGGATGGCCTGTTCTTCGGCAATGTCAACCTGTTTGTTTCGCAGGTGATCGCCGTCGTGGCCGCTGCCGTTTTTGCATTCGCCATGACATTCGTCATCGCGCAAGTGTTGAAGCGCACGATTGGCCTGAGCGTGTCGGAGCGCGAGGAGGAAGTCGGCCTCGACATCAGCGCGCACGGCGAGCGGGCGTATTCGTAATGCGCGAAGCGCGAGGCGGAAACGGTGGGTTGAAGGCTTTGTCTCTGGATGACGCAACTTGCACGCTGCGTCACTTTCAACAAGAACATGACCAAGAAAATTGAAGCGATCATTCGCGAAGAGAAACTGCATGACGTGAAGGATGCCTTGTATCAGATCGGCATCATCGGCATGAATGTGGCCGAGATCCGCGGGCATGGGCGCGAGGGCGGTATCGAACTGCTGGGTCGCTCCGGCGCATATCGCGTCGATCTGCTGCCGAAGATGCAGATCAACATCGTGCTGAGCGATCACAATGTGGAAAAGGCGGTGAAGACGATCTGCGAGGCTGCGCGCACCGGTGAATCTGGCGACGGCATGATTTTCATCTATCCAGTGGATGATGTCGTTCGCATCCGCACTGGCGAGCGCGGACGCGATGCGCTGCACTACGCCGGCGACATCGATGAGATCAGCGCCGGCGTGCAATCACGCTGAGCCAACGAGGGGGTGATGCCACAGCCGCCGGCTTTCTGCAGAAGGCCGGCGGCTGTATGTTTTGCCAGAACCGCCGGCAAACCCTAAACTTCAACCAGTCTCGAAAATTTCACCTGATCTACGAGGAGAAAAATGGCTGACGAAGTTGGATTTGTCACAATGGCCGGCCCGAGGGCGACCGGCACCGCGCCGGAGATCGGCATCGGCATGTTGGGTTATGCCTTCATGGGCAAGGCGCACACCAACGCGCTGAAGAAGCTGCCCTACATGATGTATCCACCGGTGGCGATCCCCAAACTGGTGGCCATCGCCGGCCGCAATAAAGAGGCGGTCGAAGAGGCGGCACGACGCTATGGCTATGCCAAGGCCTACACGGATTGGCGACAGTTGATCGATGATCCGGAAGTGCAGGTGTTCGACAACAGCGGCCCGAACAACATGCACGCCGAGCCAAACATCGCGGCGGCAAAAGCCGGCAAGGCGGTCATCAGCGAGAAGCCGCTGGGCCGCAATGCCGAAGAGTGCCATACGATGTGGCAGGCGGTGAAGAAGGCCAGGGTGAAGAACATGGTCGCTTTCAACTATCGCTTCGTGCCGGCGGTGCGCTTGGTGCGCAACCTGATCGACAGCGGCAAACTCGGCCGCATCTACCACTTCCGCGCCAGCTACCTGCAGGAGTGGATCGCCGACAACGACTTCCCGATGGTGTGGCGATTGGATGCGAAGGTTGCCGGCAGCGGCGCGTTGGGCGATCTTGGCTCACACATCATCGACTTGGCGCGCTTTCTTGTCGGCGAGCCGAAGAGCGTGATGGCGCGCACCGGCACATTCATCACTGAGCGCAAGGGCGAAGGCGGCAAGAAACAGAAAGTGACGGTGGACGATGCTTTTGAAGCGGTTGTGGAGTACAAGAACGGCGCGCTCGGCACGCTGGAAGCCACGCGCTTTGCGCCAGGCCGCAAGAATCACAACACCTTCGAGCTGAATGCGGAGAACGGTTCGATTCGCTTCAACCTTGAGGACATGAACAACCTCGAAGTGTTTATGAAGGGCGGCGACCGCGAAACCGCCGGCTTCACCAAGGTGTTGGTGAGCGAGAGCTTCCATCCATTTTGGAGCAACTGGTGGCCGCAGGGTCACATCATCGGCTGGGAGCATACCTTCGTCCACGAGTTCAACCATTTCCTCGATGCCATCGTGAACAAGACGAGTGTGAAGCCGTATGGCGCAGACTTTGAGGACGGCTACCGCAACGCCGTGATCTGCGACGCCATCGTGCAAAGCTCGAAAGAGAAGCGCCAGGTGGACATCAAATACTAGCCGGCGGGGAACGAGTTGCGACGCACTTTTCAAAGTGCGTCGCATCTTTTTTCGATCGGTGTCACGTCACACTCATGCATCCTGGCGGGATGGCGTCGCCATCGCCCCGCCGGCGAGCCAGCCGGTGGTCCACGCGCTTTGAAGGTTGAAGCCGCCGGTCACGCCATCGATGTCGAGAATCTCGCCGGCGAAATGCAGTCCCGGCACGATGCGGCTCTCCATCGTCCTGAAGTTCACCTCGTCCAGCGCGACGCCGCCGGCGGTGACGAACTCTTCCTTGAACTGCCCCTTGCCGCGGATGCGATAGCGCCCGCGCAGAAGTTCATCGACCAGTGCGAGCAGATTCGCCTTCGGCAGCTTGGCCCAGCGCTGCTCTTCGAAGATGCCGGCGGCGGCGCAGAGTGATTGCCACAGGCGCAGTGGCAGCGCGCCAAACGGCGAATGCGCGCCCACTTTCTGCCCGCCGCGCTTTGCTTTCAGGTCATGCAGTCGGTCAATCACATCGTCCTGTCGCTGGTCGGGCAGCCAGTTGACTGTGAGGTCGGCGTGATAGTTGCAATCGTGCAGGCAGCGTGCACCGAATGCACTCAGCTTCAGCGTCGCCGGCCCGCTCAAGCCCCAATGCGTGATCAACACTGCGCCGGTCTGCTGCAATCGGGGAGTCTCATCCAACTGCAGCATTGCGCGCTCGACTGATACGCCGGCGAGGCCGGCCAGACGTGCATCGTCGATCTCGAAGGTAAACAAAGACGGCGCTGGCGGCACGATGGTGTGGCCCATCACTCGCGCCCACTCCCAGCCTTTTGCGCTGTTGCCGGTGGCGAGCAACAGCCGGTCGCAATGAAACGGCTCGCCCTCTTTCATGCCGATGGCAAACCCATCATTCGAGGCGTGACGAATCATGTGTGAAATCGCAACGCTGGTTTGCACCATCACGCCGGCGCCTTTCGTCGCATCGAGCAGACAGTTCACAATCGTCGCGCTGTCGTCGGTGCTGGGGAAGATGCGGCCATCGCGCTCGGCCTTCAACTGCACGCCGCGCGCCTCAAACCACGCGATGACCTCGCGCGGGCCAAAGCGCGTGAGCGGACCGCGCAGGGCCAGCGCGCCACGTGGATAGTGCTGCACCAACTCCGCCGGCTCGTAGCATGCATGGGTCACGTTGCAGCGCCCGCCGCCGCTGATGCGCACCTTGCCCAGCACGTTGCGGTTGCGTTCCAGCACAGTCACACGCGCAGCGGGATTGCGCTCTGCTGCCGTGATGGCGGCGAAGAAGCCGGCTGCTCCGCCACCGATGACGACGATTTCCACGCGCGCCATTGTATTGCGCTGCGTTCTCAACAAAATCGTAGTTCAACCGAAACGGCTGACGATTGCGCGATTTCGCGCTTGGCTCATAATCTGTCTCAACATTCAAGGAGGATTTTATGAAGACATCAAAATGGATTGCTGCAATCGCTGCCGTCGCGGCGATTACATTTTCTGCGGCCACGCCAGGCAACTCGGTGATCGCCGCAGCGCCGGCTGTCAGCGCACAGGTGCGCGGCACGCCCGTCACGCGCATCCGCATGTTGGTCAACTTGAACTTGCGCACTGGCCCTGGCACGGGCTTTCGCCGCATTGCCACGCTGCACGCCGGCCAGGTGGTGCAGGTGACCGGCGCGAGCGATAACTATCAGTGGTGGCGCGTGCGCACCCCCTACGGCGCCGGCTGGATGTCGGCTAATCCAGTCTATAGCCGGCCTGTAGCCTGGCGCTACTAGGTTTGCATGGGCGGGATGAAAGGGACGAGCAGGATCGAAAGATCCTGTTCTTTCTGTCGATCCCGCCTTTTTCTGTCATGATTCATACCTTCAAGCCCGCGCGCTACTACAACACGCTTGGTTCGCACGCGCCGGCGCTCGTCATTGCCGACGGCGATACCGTCATCACCACCTGTGTCGATGCGTGGGGGCAAGATGAGTTTGGCGAGCGCATCACGCCTTCGGGCAATCCGATGAGCGGGCCGTTCTTTGTAAAGGGGGCTCAGATTGGTGATGCGCTCGCCATTCACCTCGATCGCATCACGCCGAATCGGCCATGGGGTTGGGTGCGCACGCCGCTGGCCTACAACGTGGTGGACGCAGAATTTGTGCCTGAGGTGCCGGACCGCGACGGGCCGATTGGGAAATTCATGGTGGATGTGGCGGGCGGCACGGCGACGCTTGACACGCCGGCAACGAAGCTGGGCAAATGGGTGCTGCCGCTCTCGCCGATGCCGGGCTGTTTCGGCGTTGCGCCAGCCGGCGGCGAGGCCATCAGCACCGCCACCAGCGGCCCGCACGGCGGCAACATGGATTACAACGGCTTCGTCGCCGGCGTCACGGTCTACTTCCCCGTCTTCGTCGAAGGCGCGCTCTTTCACATCGGCGATGGCCATGCGCTGCAGGGCGACGGTGAGATCAGCGGCACCGGCATCGAGATTTCCACGGAGATGCAATTCACCGCGCGCGTGGTGAAGGGCTGGTCGATTCAATGGCCGCGCGGCCAGAACGATGAATTCATCTTCACTGTCGGCAATGCGCGTCCGCTTGACCAAGCCATGCAACATGCCACGACTGAGATGGCGCGCTGGCTGCGTGATGACTATGGCTTGGATGGGCATGAGACCGGCATTCTGATGGGACAGGCGGTGAAATACGATCTCGGCAACATGTTCGACCCGGCCTACACGTTCGTATGCAAGTTGCCAAAGCGGTTGCTGCCGACAGTGAAGCGCAACTCCTCGCTGTAAAGCGTCACCCCACAAATTTATCGGTCGCGCCTATTGCCTCTACCGTTCCGCGCTCGCGTTGTGGTCGGCGCTGGGCTGCATTGCCACGGCCCAGCGCCGGCTTTTTCCAGTATGCTTTGCCCACTTTATGCGCGCCAGCCTTTCATACGCTCGCTGCATTCAAATCATGGAAGCACAATCTACAACGCTTAATTCACCCCAACCTGCATCAAAACTTCCGTTCAATCGAAAACGCCTTGGACGATGGATGGGCGCTATCGCTGCCATCGTGTTGTCGTTGGCGACGGTGTCGACGGCATGGTGCGGCTATCAGGCGACACGCTGGGGCGGGGTGCAGTCGTCATCGTATAGCCAGGCCGGCGCAGCGCGCACGCTATCTGCACAGAAAAATAACGAAGCCACTTTGCGCATGAACATGCACCTCAATTTGTTCACCCAATACGTCGTTGCCACTGCCCAGGGTGACACCAAGCTGGCTGACTTCATGTATCAGCGCTTCCCGCCGGCGCTGCGCACGGCAACCGATGATTGGCTAAAGACGCAGCCGCTGACCAACCCGGATGCGCCGCGTTCGCCGTTTGATATGCCGAGCTACCAGCTCGCGGAACAGGCCGAGTCTGCGCGGCTGGGGGCACTGGCCGACGACAAAGCGCAACGCGCCGACGATGCAAATGAAATGGGTGATCGCTACGTGTTGCTTACAGTCATCTTCGCCTCGTCATTGTTTTTTGTCGGCATCAGCGGCAAGTTTCAATGGCTTGCGCTTGAGGCTGGCATGATCGCCCTTGGCGCGATCGTTCTACTAGGCGGCCTATTTGTCTTGTTGACGCTGCCGATTATTTGAGTGAAGGAAAATTCGCAATCATGAATTTGCACAACCGCCATTTTTTGAAGGAACTGGATTTCAAGAAGGAAGAACTCGCTTATCTCATTGCTCTTGCGCGCGCGCTGAAGGCGGCGAAGAAAAACCACACTGAGCCGCATCTACTCGCGGGCCGCAATGTCGCGCTGATCTTTGAGAAGACGTCTACCCGCACGCGCTGCTCGTTTGAAGTCGGCGCATACGATCAGGGCGCGCATGTCACCTATCTCGATCCATCCGGCTCGCAGATGGGGCACAAGGAGAGCGCCGCCGACACTGCGCGCGTGCTCTCGCGCTACTACGACGCCATCGAGTATCGCGGCGTGTCGCAGGCCATCGTTGAGGAACTGGCTGCGCACAGCAGCGTGCCGGTCTACAACGGCCTGACCGACGAATGGCATCCCACGCAGATGCTGGCCGATTTCATGACGATGCTTGAACACAGCCCGAAGCCGATTGAACGCATCAGCTATGCGTTTGTGGGTGATGCGCGCTTCAACATGGGGCGCTCGCTGCTCGTGATGGGCGCGATCATGGGGGCGGACGTGCGCCTTGTTGCGCCGGCGTCGCTGTGGCCTGATGCGACCCTGCAGGCGCAGGCGGAAGCCATTGCAGGGGAGAGTGGCGCGCACATCACACTGACCGAGGACATGGCCGCCGGCCTCAATGGCGTCGACTATGTGCATACTGATGTGTGGGTGAGCATGGGCGAGCCAAAGGAGGTGTGGGACGAGCGCATCAAGCTGCTGCTGCCCTATCAGGTGAATGAAGATGCCATGACGCAGACCGGCAACCCGAGCGCAAAATTCATGCATTGCCTTCCGGCGTTTCATGACAACAAGACGAAGATTGGGAAGGAGATCTTCGAGAAGACTGGGCTGAACGGGCTGGAAGTGACCAATGACGTGTTCGAGACGCCGATGAACATTTCGTTCGATCAGGCCGAAAACCGCATGCACACCATCAAGGCGGTCATGGTGGCGACGCTGGCCGAGCCGGATGCATTGCGCGCGTTCTTCAAGCCGTGAGGAGCCCCATGCTGGTTGTGGTGGCGCTGGGTGGCAACGCGCTCTTGAAGCGCGGCGAGCCGATGACGGCAGAGGTGCAGCGGGCAAATGTGCGGCTGGCTGCGGCAGCGCTCGCGCCGGTAGCGATGCAGCACAAGCTGGTGTTATCGCACGGCAATGGCCCGCAGGTTGGCCTGCTCGCGCTGCAGCAGGATGCCTACAAAGACGTCAAACCATATCCGCTGGATGTGCTTGGCGCACAGACCGAGGGCATGATCGGTTACATGGTTGAGCAGGAGTTGGGCAACCTGCTGCCGTTTGAGGTGCCATTTGCCACGCTGCTGACCATGGTCGAAGTTGACCCGAATGATCCGGCGTTTGCAAATCCGACGAAATTCATCGGACCGGTGTATGACGAGGCCGAGGCGAAGCGGCTGGCTTCGGAGAAGGGTTGGACAATCAAGCTGGATGGCGTGAAATGGCGGCGCGTGGTGCCTTCACCTCTGCCAAAACGCATCTTCGAGATTCGCCCGATCAAGTGGCTGCTGGAGAAGGGCGTGGTGGTGATCTGTGCCGGCGGTGGCGGCATTCCAACGATCTACGATCCGCAGCAAGAGCGACTGCTCATGGGCATCGAGGCGGTCATCGACAAGGATCGCTCGGCGTCATTGCTGGCGCAGCAGATCGAGGCAGACTTGTTTGTGATCGCAACCGACGTGGATGGCGTGTATCTGGATTGGAGCAAGCCAACAGCATGCCGGCTGGGTCGCACGACGCCGAGTGATCTGCGGCAACATGCATTCCCCGCCGGCTCGATGGGGCCGAAAGTCGATGCAGCCATCGACTTTGTGACCCAGACTGGCAAGCGCGCTGCCATCGGCGCGCTTGCCGACATCGCGAAGATCGTGGCGGGTGAGGCCGGCACGATCATAGAGCCAGACGCCTGAATAACGATGCAAACAACACTCGCCATCCCCGAAAAGATGCGCAAGGGTTTTCTCAAGCGCGTGCTGGATCCCATTGACCGGCTGACCGAGGCGATCTACGCCATCCTGATCGTGATGACGTTCACCCTGGCTGCCTTTGGTGTGGCGCTGGTGTTGATTGCCATCCCGCTGGGCGGGTAACTCACGTGACTTGCTACTTCATCCGTCATGCCCACGAAAGTGGGCATCCAGACTTGGAAAGCGGCTCCTACAATGCTGGATTCCCGCCTTCGCGGGAATGACTTTGGCTTCCATGCCTGGGGAGCAAGTCACGTTAACTACATCACCTTCACCCTCACGCAACTGCCTGTCGCGCCGCCGGCGTGCAGCGTGTGCGTTGCCTTCGCGTATGCCGATGCCGGCGCGTCGTAGATGGACTCGACGAAAGTCTGCGGGTTGCGGTCATACAGCGGGAACCATGTGCTGTGCACTTGCACCATGATGCGATGCCCGCGCCTGAAGGTGTGATACGCCGGCGGCATCCTCACCGCATATTCCAGCACGGCATTCGGTGTGATGGGCTTTGGCTGCTCGAAACTTTCGCGGAAGCGTCCGCGCAAGATTTCAAACGACACCATCATCTGAAAGCCGCCCAACTCCGGCTGGCGCGGATACTCATCGGGAAAGACGTCGATCAGCTTCACCACCCAGTCGGCGTCGCTGCCGGTTGTGGCTGCAAACAGCGTCGCGCTCACATCGCCGGCGATCGTCACCGGCGCATCCAGCGCGTCGCTCACATACACCAGCACGTCGGGCCGGTCGGCAACTGGGCGCTGATCGTCGAGTTGCCATTCGCCCCACCGGCTGTAATCGCGATGGCGCGAGATGATGGGCCGCACGCGGAACGGCACCGGCCTGGCTGGGTCGCTGAGGAAGGCATCTGTGCCTTCGTCCGCCGGCTGGTCGAATGAAAGTCTCCCGCCGGCGTGCAGATACAGCGCGCGCGGCTCAGCCTGTGGCGGCGGCCACGCCGATGCGACGCGCCACTGGTTCACGCCAGTCTCAAACAGCGTGGCGTTGGCTATCGGCTGCGCCGGCGCTTCATCCTTCAAGTGCTGATTGAAAAATGGCAGCATGAGGTTGCGTCGGAACCACAGGCTGGTGTCTGCATCCCAGTGCATCGTGCCGGCCCCCGAGCCATCGCCCATGCACTGACCGTGCTTCCACGGGCCGGCGACGAAGTGATAGGGTGCGCCGCCCTTGTCTTTCAGCGCGCTGTGCGTGGCGATCGGGCCATAGATGTCTTCGGCGTCGAACCACGCATGAACGACCATCGTTGGGATTGGCACGCGATCGAGCTTCGCCAGCGCATGATCAAGCGCGTTGCGCTGCCAGACATCGTCGTAGTTGGTGTGCGTCACGAGCCGTTCCCATGCCGGCATCACATCCTCGCCCAGCAGTTGCCTTGCGGCGTTTGCGGCATTGCCGGCCTGTAAGTGGAAGGCGAAGATGTCGTAATGGCCATACGGCGGTCTGAATTCGTTGTCCTTGCTGGTCGATTGGCGGTAGAAATACTCCAGTTCCATCAACCGAAATGCGCCGTTGTGGAAGAAGTCATCGCCCATCCACGCGTCGATCACCGCGTTGATCGGCACAGCGGCGCGCAGGGCGGGGTGGGGATCGAGCAGCGGGATTGTCGCAAGGTAGCCCGGATAGGATACGCCGGTGATGCCGGCGCGGCCGTTGTTGTTTGGCACGTTCTTCACCAGCCAGTCGACCGTGTCCCACGTGTCACTCACGTGATCGCACTCACCGATGCCGGGCGCGCGATACATCACGTAATCGCCCTCGCTTTTGAATTTGCCGCGCACATCCTGCACGACGCAGATGTAGCCGGCATCGATGAAGTCTTGCAGCCAGAACGGCAGATTGGCGACCAGCGCCGGGCTGGGATAGCCGGCGCGCACCATGTTGTTCGCGCCGTAGGGTGTGCGCGTCAGTAGCATCGGCGCCGGCGTTTGAATGCGCTTCGAAATCAGCACGACGGTGTGCAACTTCACGCCATCGCGCATGGGGATCATCGCATCGATCAGCTCAAAATCCTGCGCCGGCGGCCTGGGTTGGAAATTTTCGGGAATGTCTGTCGGCAGGTTGGGATGCAGTTGTGGCATGGCAACTTTTTAATCGCAATGCAGCAAAGCTGCAACACGCGATTCACTCGCTGCCCGCAGCACGTTTTTTGGATTCAAGGTGAAAGTGATGCAGCACGCGATGCACCGCCGGCGCAAACACGATGCCGGCGATGAGCAGGATGGCGAGACCGCTGTAGAGCGCATAGCAACCGGCAAACACTTTGCTCGCGGAACTGTGCAGCGGGGCAAGCGGCCCCATGCCGGAGAGGATCATCGCCGCATTGACGAAGGCATCGTCCCACGCCAACCCTTCGAAGGCGTGATAGCCGACCATACCGATGAGCAGTGAGACGATGATGAGCAAGAGGCCGAGGCCGGCGCTCTTGATCTGCCGGCTGATGAACGCGCGGCGCGGCAACAAGGGTGCTGAGCGATGTTCAAACATGCGCGCCGGTTATACACCGGACGCACGCGCTGCGCGATAATGCGGCACCCATGACACAACAAACTGCCCCTGATGATGTGTACGACAACCTGCCGGATGCGAGCGGCAAATTCGGCCCATACGGCGGGCGCTTTGTGCCGGAGACGCTGATGCCGGCGCTCGACGATGTCATCAGCGCCTACGATGAGTTTTGCGAGGATGCCGCCTTCCGCGCCGAATATGAGCATCTGCTCAAGACGTATGTGGGCCGGCCCTCACCGCTCACCCACGCGCAGCGCCTCAGCGCGCAACTCGGCGGCGCGCAAATCTACTTGAAGCGCGAGGATCTGCTGCACACCGGCGCGCACAAGATCAACAATGCGTTGGGGCAGGCGCTGCTGGCGAAGCGCATGGGCAAAAAGCGCATCATTGCCGAGACCGGCGCCGGCCAGCACGGCGTGGCCACGGCCACCATCTGCGCGCGCTACGGCCTCGAGTGCGTGGTCTACATGGGAGCAGAGGACGTGCGTCGTCAGGCGCCCAACGTGTATCGCATGAAGCTGCTGGGCGCCACCGTGGTGCCGGTGGAATCGGGCAGCAAGACGCTCAAGGACGCGCTCAACGAGGC
>CAZPVX010000041.1:0-31190 GCA_964590135.1 uncultured Anaerolineae bacterium
CGCCAACTTCTCTCAGGTAGCCGCCCGCCTTGGGGCGGCTACCTGAGCAGTTACGAAAAGGCGTTTGAGAAGGCCGGTTCGTTCAATGCCCCCTCTGGTTTGTCGCCCGACAAACTGCGGCTAAAGATCCAGGCTTGGCTTTTCCAGATCGCCAAAAACGAGTTCCTGATGGAGTTCCGTAAGCCGGAGAGGAAAAAGGAAGCTCCCACCCAAAAGGAACAGGAAGAAGCCGAGGCTCAAGCTCAACTGCCAGAAAAAGCTCCCGAACGGTTCGACCTTCGCGCCCTTCAAAGCAAAAAAGCAGCCGTCAGGACTTTTCTCGAAACACTGCCCGAGGCCGACAGCGAGATGCTGGTCATCTCGATGAATTTCTACGACTTCAACACGGGCAAAGCCCACATTCCCGACGACATCCTGGCGGGGCTTGCCGATTCGATGGGGACGACACCAGAAAGCATTAAAACGAAGAGAGGAAGACTCCTCCGAAAATTGGAAGAGTATCTTGAAACCAAAACGTGACCACCACACAAGTGACGCAACAACGAAAGGAATTATGAATAACCACGGTGAGAACCCGGCAAGAAAAGGCATCCCGGGCGAAGAGCTTGAAAGCCTGCTACATCAGGTTCTTCGAGAAGACGGAAAAGTCTTCCCCGTGTCTGAAGAAGACATCCGCAACCTCGAAGCCGAGATTGATCCCAGCGAGGTTCAGAGCATTGATCCTGCCCGGCTGCTGGCCAGAGTCAGAAATCAAAAGACAGAGAAAAGTTCCAAGGTCGTTTCGCTGTTCGGTAAAACATCACCCGAAGTCGAAAACGAGCTGCATGCAATGGCTGCGCGAAACGGCGGCCAGATCACGGACGAAGTCCGAAAGCAAATGGAGCAAGATCGCGCCAATGCCGAGAAGGGCTTAACGGACGAGAAATGAGCAAAAGCAAAGTTGCCCCAGCGCGGCGGCAGGAAATCATCGCGCTCGCCGAGGCAGTTGCGGAGACGCACTGCCCGGCCCGGTTCATTGATCCACTTTGCATCATGGGCAACAAGCACATTACACAATCTGCAAATTACTACGGCGATGGCTTTGACGGAATGCTTGAACACCGCAAGGGGCGATTTCACATCTTCTGCAACCTCGATCGGTTGGGGAACTTGACCGCGCCGAGAGCTCGGTTCACACAGGGGCACGAACTTGGCCACTATTTCATTGATGAGCACCGCAACGCCCTGCTGGCCGGCGCTCCAGCGCATTTCTCCATCGCCGATCAACCGGATGCCGAGCGCATCGTCGAACAGGAAGCCGACCTGTTTGCTTCGCACTTGCTGATGCCTGCCGCAAGGTTCAGTGCCGTTTTTTCCAGGCAGCCGGCCGGACTGGAAGGCATCCGGGGCATAGTGAAGGAGTTCAACGTCTCCTGTGCGAGTGCGGCGATCCGGTTTGTTGAACACAGCCCGCAACCTGTGGCGCTGGCATACTGGAGAAATGGAAAGCCGCCGTGGACAGAGGTGAATCTGGCCTTCCGAGGCATGGGATTGCATTACTTGATGAGCCGTTCGGACTTGTTGCCACCGGACTGTGCGACCTCCTTGGCAATCGCCGATAATCCCAACGCTTTTTGCGAACCGAAAACGTCAGTGTCGCTCGCATCATTCTGGTTCAATGGGGTGTATCCAGGAAGTCAGCAGGACATCGTCATCCAAGAGGAAGCCCTTCGGCTCGGACGATTTGGCGTTCTGACCATTATCCGCCCGCTGCCCAATTCAAGATGAGCCTTCGTCCGTTGCGCGTAGCTGCTATCGGATCACCGTGTTCGGACGGTAATGAATCACTCGGCTTTACCCATCTCGGAAATGGCTATTTCGCGGACCACCGGCTGTCCGTCAGGAATGAGCGTGCGCTGATTGCTTGGCAGCGCCGTGAGCAAAGCCAGTTCCATTCGCTGTATGGCGGTTTCGATACGGCGCAGCGAGTAGCCGCGTAGCGAGACTTCGTGCGTGGCGAAGACCAACCGAAGACGCTGGTCTTTGCCCTCGCTCTTAAGTTCAGCGAAGGCGAACTGATCGAAAGGCAGAAGCAGGCTTTGTTCAGCCGACACTTCGATTTTGACCGCGCGAGCGTTCGGATCGCTCGCCCAACACTCGGGTGATTTTGTGTTCATGGGTTTCAGCGGGTTGATGACGACGACGGGAGAGTTTCAGGCGACAGACATTGTCGGCTGCACGACGGCCAAAACGCAGCATGTAACCGTGCAACCGATCCCAAAGGCGCAGGCCAGGACGAGGGGTTAATCCAGCAGCGAGTTCCAGCGCCAGCGGGCGATGCCCGGAATGCGTGACGTTTTCGCGCAACTGCTCTTTGTCCGGCGTGAAGATGCGTATGCCGCGCCGTCCGCGTGAAATGGTCACATACCATTGCTGCGCATTCGTCGCCGCCTTGATGGTAGAATCAGAAAACAGAACGTAATCCACGGTCTTACCTTGCGACCCATACGACGTGACAGCGTAGCCCGGCAGGAATTCGCGGAAGCTCGCATCCAACACCCGGCCATCGGCGAGTTCAACGCTGCCGTCGGCGCGAACCGACCTCACCGCGACTAATTCTCCGTTCGTGACGCGCCCACCCGTTGCAAGCTTGCGGTTGGCTTTCAGATGCAGTCGATCGCCCGACGCCACCGCGACATCGCGTGTCTGGCAGACCGAAATGCGGTTGAGCATCTTGTTCGAGACTGTGACGAACCGACCGCCGACTTCCACGAGCAGCCCTGTCTTGAGGATGCCTGACAGCTTGCCCTTCGCTCCTGCGTCGGCTTCGCGCACCTTCTGGTTGAATACGATCACCGCATCTTGCGGATAGAACCGCTCGTCGCGTTTCTGCGCATTAGTCAGGTCCACGCGTTCGAGCGCTTGAACCGTGGCATCGTTCGCGCCGAGCAAGCCTCTCGCCTTGAGCGCCTCACGGACTCGCGCATTCACGCGATGCACTTCGCCCCAAGTCTGGGATACTACGACCGCCGAAGCGCTCTGTTCCGCGAGACGAACGTATTCATCGGCGAGCTTGTCGGCTTGATCTCCCACGCCGCAGCCGACGACAGCGCCCATCTGGTCGAGACGTTTGAAGGACTCAGTCAATCTTCCAGCAGCAGCCGCTTCAACCGCCTTTCGATACCGCTTGATGCGAGTGCGTTCGCTGTTATTAAGAGCGAGGCTTGGGTCTTGACGACGAACTTTATGCAACTCCACTGGTTTGACTCCGGCATGACGCTCAATGGCGAGCAACGCATCCGATGCTTCCACCGCGCCATGCTGTCGGGTGTCGCCGGAGAGAACGACACGCGCACTTCGCTCCTTGGCGAGTCGAAGTAACGCCAGCATTTGCCGCCCACCAATCTGGCCAGCCTCATCCACGACGATGACGGCTCGCTCCGGCAATTCAGCTTTGGTGAGAAAACTCGCAACCGTCGCCGGTGACGGAAATCCTGCCTTTTCCATATCCACCACTTGCTGACGCTGCGGTGCGAGAACGGCCACCGGACGACCCGATTGCTGGATTTGCCGGACCAACTCATGCAGCACGAAGCTTTTTCCCGTGCCCGCACCACCGCGAAAGACAGAAACCAGATTCGTCGAGCCGAGCAATCCATCGAGCGCTTTGCGCTGCTCGTCATCGAGCTTTGGGTCGGCAGGCTGCGGATTCGGCACGAGCGGCCAACAGTCGCCGGCACCTTCCTTGGCGGTCTGAACAATCTCCCACTCGCGCAATAGCACGTCGCGCTTGGTCAATTCACCAGGACGATCCGCATCCCGGATGTAGCCGCGTCGCTCCGTGAGCTGCTTTAGTTCAGCCAGCGAGAAATCTTCACCGCGCGCCCGGCCCAGCGCTTCCTGCCACACCTGGCATTCCAGCACGACCGAGTTGCGGTCAAAGAGATGTTCCTCCGCCCACTGAACCGCCTCGGCTACCGAAATGGACGTCCTTCGCTTTCCATCGTCTGTTGTAGCCTCCGTCAATCCACGCAAGACTTCCCGGTCTGCCCGACTCAGTTGAGCGCCCCATATCGCCCGCAGTTCATCGCGGCTCAGATCCTTTTGCTTTCGCGTCCGCTTTTCTGTCGCCAGCCGCGCTCGCAATTCAGCGATGTTTGATCTGGCCAGTTCAGGCTTGTCTGCAAGGAGCTTTGCGAGGGCTTTATCAATTTCAGCGTCACGCTTGGAAAAGCGGTCGCACAGTTCAGCGGGAACTCCCTCAATCTGAAAATCACCACGCGAAAGATTACGAATGCGATACCCAAAACCGCGCAACTCACGGGCGAGTTCATGGTAGTAGGCGTTCTCGGCGAATTTGCGGGCGCGCAGCAACTCGTAATTCTGAAGCGCCTTCCAGCGATTCTCGGAAGCGTCGAAAGTTGCGTTGAAAACGATGCAGTGCGTGTGCAGATGCGGATCAAGCGCCCGCGATGTGTCATGAGTGAACAAGGCAGCCGCAAAGTTTCCGGTGCGCCGGTCGGAATGCTCGCCACCGGCTCGGATGCGTGTCGAGGCAAAGGCCTCGAACTCGCGCAATGCCGACTTCACTGCCCGCGCATGAGCATCCAGCACCCGCGTGTCTTCGCCGAGGAATCCAGCCAGTGATACCGACTTTGGCGGGGAAAACGTGAAGTCGTAAAAGATCCGTCTGTTCGCTGCGCTCCCGTCGCCGTCAGCCCGAGTGGTGTTCAACCGCTGGGTCAGCGTTTCGCCCGTCGCGGGGCGCTGATTCTCGCACAGGCGGAGAAAATCATCCGCGCGGACTCGACCAGCCAAACCAAGCCGTTCTGCGCCCAAACCCTGCCACTCGCCTGAAACGCGCTGCCCCTCGTCGTAGTAGTCGCCGACGCAGAGGTGTTCCTCAAAGTATTCGCGCGCGTTCGCGAGGTTGTATTGCGTCTTGGCCGTGACCACAACTGCAAGGCTGGCATAGCAATAGATAAATCGGATGTGGCAGCTACATGATCACTCAACTGCCAGCAACGCGGCTCAACGTGGGTAAAGCTCTTCAAATTCAACTCGGGTCAATATTACCGGTAAACTCAGTCCAAGTAATTCTGCTCAGCCAATCCTCTCATCCATTGCGGGGAAGCACATTCGCAAAGCCAGGAGTTGCCTGCTCAAGAAACTCTTGGAGGAAGACCATTGCATTGCGAACGCAAGCTTCCCGATGCAGATCACTTTTGTCTTTGTTTGCGCCATCGCTGATTCCGCGAATAACCAAATAACCCTTGGTCGCGTGACTGTGTTTGAGCTTGTTTTGGGAGAACTGCTCCGCGACGCCAACCGCTTCGGTTTCGACCGCTGTGGACTTGCGACAGACCGTCAACAACCACGCCCTCTCCTCAGCATACTCATCCTTCACCACTGCCCCCCCAGAACCAACCGGCCCGAGTTGCACTTGAAACTTCTTTCCTTCGGGAGATGTGAGCGTGAAGTCCTCGCCACGCTTTCGTTCAAGCGCCCGCCAAATCTCTATGAGCCACGGCTCAATTGGCGGTAAGGGGTCGAAGGTGTGCTTCTTTCCTTCTTCAGTTACGGCTCGGCTGTCGTAATTGAGCACTGCATTGGCGATACAAACGTCATTTTCGGCCAGCTTCTTGGAGACGCTTCCGCCAATGCCAATCAGAACAACGAGCGTCGGGCGGAACTCTTCATACAACTCCTGATATGCTGCCATTATGGATGCGTTCCCCTGTTTGTTTGCTTGAACGCCAGCGACTGTGTGAACCCCTCCGCCCTTTGCAGGGAGACAACCCAAGAAGAATGGTCTAACGGTTTTCTCGCTGGTGTAATCCCCAAAATCGCGAAAACCAGAGAAGCCATTCAAGTGAGCGGTAATTGCCCGCGCCTCGTCACCCACAACAGCAAGAATTCCGACGTCCACACATCGGGTAGCATCCGGCCCGTTGAAATTAGGATGAAGCGTGAACATTTGATTGATTCCTTGTTGGGAAAACGACTTCGCCAGTTCGATAGCTATTCCGTCATCGTCCTGCACAAACACTTGCGCGAACCTTCCCGAAATGTGCTTTGAAAGAATGCCGTCTGCCGCCAAATGCCCCGGGCCGATCACGCGTAGGAACGAGCCGGAAGCCGGATTAGCAACGCCCTCGACCGTCTGACACACCTTTCCGAAGAAGTTGCCAAAGTATTCATTTGTTCCATCCTCGCAATAGCAGCGGAAATTATCCGGCAGATTCCACAACAGCGTCATTCCAAGATCACTCCTGTTAGCGAATCGCGAAGCCAACTCTGTTGCCAGTTTGGTCAGGTAATTTAACTCGCGGGTTGCGTAGCCAACGACGACAGCCGCCATGCTCGCCGCGAATTCGCCTTCCGGAAGCAAGTGGATGGAAAGAGCGTCCTTGGCATCCCGGAACTCTCTCGCATAAGTCGCCAAGCTCTGGCGGATTA
Organism: uncultured Anaerolineae bacterium; assembly: GCA_964590135.1. Taxonomy (GTDB): domain Bacteria; phylum Chloroflexota; class Anaerolineae; order J036; family Brachytrichaceae; genus JBDHWI01. The sequence goes on from CAZPVX010000041.1 coordinate 6,439, forward strand.
ACTGCCGGAACTCCTTCACCATTGCGTCTTTTGCAGACGGAATGCAGCCGAGCCGAATGGTTAACGCGTGTTTGAAGCCCAGAATCTTCTTCACATGACCGTATGGGCTCGCGGCGATGTCAACGTGTCGGAGCAGGTCGGACGACTCCTCAAGTAACTCCGTGATGCGTTGGCACGCTGCTTTGCAGACAACGGCAGGGTCGCACTTCCCTTCCGCGACTTGCTCGCGGACTAGTTCCGCTGGAATTCGCTCCGGCAAACAGGTTTGACCAGTGAGCTTGAGGTGATTCAAAAAAGCGGCTTGCGATTCATACAGCAGGGTATCGCAATTCGGGTGTTGACCGCCAACTGAGTGATTTAGCAACGCGACCTCGACAAGGAGGTAGTGGCTCTTGACCCCGTAAATCCAACCCGCCAGCTGTGAAATCAAGGGATGTAAAGGATGCTTTTCTGGATTCTGGTCGAGGCTCTTTGGCCAATACTCTGTCCAAAGATTCTTCAGTATCTTGTCCGCCATCGAGCGGGACTCGGAGAGGGACGACTCTATTTCTCGAATCGCTTTCCACGGTTGGCGTGAGATAAAGGCGTCATGCTTCCAGCACGCGCTGTGTATTGCCACAGGGACATAATTCTTTTCTCCGTCGCGAAGCTCAGCGGCCAGACGCCCTGCGGCCGCGCGTGAGCCACTGGCGAATGGAAAGGCGAGACAGCGTTCGCGAAGGCCTTTGAGAAATTTGTCAACGATCTTTACCTCTGCCGCGAGCGCGCCGGTGGCGTCGCGCGCCGTTGCGCACGATGCAATCAAAACCAGATCATTTTGCGTAAGCCGCCCCAAGGCCTTGGGATTGCGAACTCTATTCCTCAACTCCCCGATGACCATGCCAAGGTTCTCCACTTGAGGTGTGGCCTCCCGTTGGATGTCGGTTTCCGTTGAAACCAGTTCCTCCTTCACGACGTAAGGCAAGTCCCCCTTCCAATCACGCTTGGGATCGACTCGGGACAAAACCCCGGCTCTCTCCAAAACCGAGGTGGCGGAATTGTCGGAATCCACTGTGTATAGCTTGTCTGTCTCTACGCCAACGACTGCGCCGTGAAGCGAGAAGCGAATCCCGGCAGTGCCTCGCTCCCCAAGAACTGCCTTTTCAGGCCTCCGCAATATCTCCTTGTCCAAGCCAATTCTCACGAAAAGCACCAACGCTTTTTCCACTTCAATTTGACTCACATATTTTCTTCCAGCAGCCTTTCTCGTCTGAAAAAGACTTCTCAGCAGGACGTTTGCGAGGCGCAATTCCTCTTCGCCGAACAGGATGTCTTCACCGTGACGGTATGCTCGAAAGACGGCGTCACCAGAGACGCATGTAATGGGAACAACCGCACCCAAATCGATTGCGCGATCAAGAAAGAGGGACAGTATCTTCTCGCGCAGGGGTTGAGTGAGGTTAGCGCCTGCCAACCAGTTTCGCAAATGCTGTAAACCAAAACCGTTCTGAAGTCGGTCTCGTAGCGCCGAGTGCTGCTTGCTGATTCGTGGGTCGGAAAAAATCTTGTCCCCGTGTTTTTTGGCGAGGCGGCGTGCTGCAAGTTCCAATTCACGATATAGCCGGACAAAAGGGTTGATCAAATGGGCTTCAATGGCCCACGCATCCGTGGAGGTTGGTGTTGGCGGCTCGAAGTTCTTCAAACCATGAGGGTGTTTTGGGGATGACGCAGGCAGTTTCATGCCAGCAAAAGGGCGGGGCGCGTGGCTTCGCTTTGCAAGTTCAGCACACAGCGGCTGGGGAAACAGCATCGCCAAGCTTGACGCATCTGGTTTGAAATGGAGGTCTTGACTGATCGCCTCTTCTGCATGTTCCTGCCAGAGTTTCGCAACTTCGGAGGCTGCCAAGAATTGAATGAAACGTAGTTTGGCTTTGTAGCGCGCGTCTTTGATGTCCTGAATCGCAGTCGCTGGGGAGGCGAACAAATCTAGACAGTGATCTGGTAGTGAATACGAAGTTGCCGCGCGCGAAAACAAATCCTCCACGGCCGCCTTTGATAGCGCCTCAAAGGCCACAATGGGAGTCGCGTTACACCAAATGGTCGTTCGACCTTTATCGAACCAACGCCCATAAAGTCGAAACTTTATCAACGCATTTCGCGTGAGATCCACGCCCAACCGTTCGTTGAGTTGCGCCAACGTTGGCGCTTCAGGGCAAATGGTCTTTGAAAAGACTGAATATCGCGATTGGAGTGAACTCGTCACATCGATGCAGCGCCAGGAGTCGAGGTGCGCTAGTGTTCTCAAGTGCTCTCGCCTCACTCTGAACCCAGAATAAAGTGGGTAATCCGTCGAGTATGGCAGGGGAATCAAGGAAATCGCATCGACGATGTTGGCGCAGACCAACGCACACTCCTCGTCCTCCAACTCCAAATAGCGGCTGTTGAGCTTCACCAACTGCGCATTCCAAATCTTGTTCACTGCGAGCACATGCACTTCCACAGACTTCGCGTATGGACGCACTCTCTGGATGGTGCGGTAAAGCTCCGTGCCGGTAATGAGTGCGTCGTCAATGATGGCCACGGATTTCCCCTCGAACCACGAGGGATTCATGTCTAACACACGGTTCGATGTGGTAATGCACTGGTAGGTGGTCAATCTGACCAGCCGGAGGGCTTCGGCGAAACACGCAGCCTTCCGGGCCATGAAGATTACAACATCAACTTTACCGGAAACGCTCCGTATGCGCTTTCCAAACTCGACGATTTCAGGCCGCAGCCCTTCATCGAATTGCCTGAGAAGCGTTTGTTGTTGTGTGAACATAGATTCTCAACCGAATAGTCGCAGAAGCGACGGATGCTGGGAAGCGCATTTCGCGCCTTTGTAAAGCACGTGGCCCTTCTCGGTGAACTCGCGGGTTTGTTCCATTCCCTTTGGCAGAGTCTCGTGTTCGGAGACGCCTTGTTCGGCGGCGTATTTGTGGACTTCTTCGGTAATCTCCATTAGCAGAAGTGCGCTGTCTTTGCGCAGTCCGGCGGAAGGTTCTGTCTTCGTATACTAGAAGGACACATTCAGGACTGGTCGCGCACCTTGTGTAACTGATACATCCACCTGCTCGCTGCTTGTGCTGAACTGTCTGCGTGAGCCTGAGCACGACACAGCAGCCGGCCAGTCAACTCTGGGGCATCTACCATACCGACCGGGAATACGCCCGAGTCATGGGTGATCCGCTCCGCACGGTGGTTGAAGCACCCAGCAAGCTCGCCGCCGAGGAATCCGCCGCGCGTCTCGGGTTTAGCGAACCCTGGGCACATCCCATCCGGCCACAGGAAGTCCAAGGGGCGGAATGGTTGCCCAAGCGCCGGCGAAGCCATCGTCCCGAACCCGCCCGCAAGCCTTCGCGCGGAATCCACATCTGATTATGCACGCACCGACGACCGCTCAAATCCGAACCGCCATCCAAGTTCTGAAACGGTTTGGCGAACACATCAATCGCAATGCCGCAAATCTCATCGTTGAACTGCCGGAGACACGACTCGGCGCTCACGTAGGAGATCGGGCCAAGGTGGTGAGCATCGAGCAAATCACCCGCATTCAGGCCGTGACCGCTCAATTGGAGCAGTGGCGCAGCGAACTCAGCCAGCAACAGAGGCCGTGCGTTTCTCATCATGATTAAGACAGGACCAGGACAAGCCTTACCCCTTGTTGCCACAAGGATTCTCCGTCCGCGAATGAGTCGCGGAGTTGACGCACAGGAGCCGCGCACGAGCAGCAGCAAGCAACCACGGCTAGAGCCAATCCACGACCATGGATTGGCCACAGGCAGAGCGCAGTCGCGCACGAATCAGAAGCGCGCACAAGTCGCGGCCGCGTTCAGTCCACGCCCCGAGTCGTGGCAACGAATTGTCCGTGTCCACGAACCGGCAACGGAGCAGAGCAGCCAAGAGCAGGCAAAAGCCATGTCCTCGGTTTGTCCCTGTTCAGTCCATGATGCCGGAGCGTCCTCGTCCACAAACAGGCCGCAGCCGCGAGCGGATCGGGAATCGTCCGCGACACGGACACAGGCTGTTCATCGCATTTGGGTGGCCACCGCGCTACCAACGGAATTTCCCGTCCACATTCATCACGCTGCCGCGCATGACCTCATTTGATCCAGCCAGTGTCCGGCAGGCGGTCGCGGAATTCACGCCGCGCCGTCCCGAGAAGTTCCAGGACTTGATGCCGGCCAAGGATGTCATCGCCGAACCCAGGCAGAAGCGCGCTTCGTATCGCGCGATTGCCGAGTTGCTCACGCAGCATTGCCTGCCTACCAGCAAGACGGCCATCGCCGTGTTTTGTCACGAGGTGCTGGGGGAAATCGTTCGTCCACGCCGCCGTCCCGGACGCAAACGACCTGTTGTCCCCTCAGTGGCCAATCGCGAATCCGCTCCAGAACAACCAGCGTCCACGCCGCCGACCACCGAGCCTGCCATCGGCAGCAACGGTGAAGACGCGCCGTCACGCACTCGCGGCCCTCGTATTGCCCAAGTCCGCATGCTCAAACCCCAGACCACATGAAACGACTCAATCTGATCCTCAATGGCAAGGGCGGCGTCGGGAAGAGCTTCTTCGCCGTGAACTTTGTTCAATTCCTCAAAGACAAGAGCATCGCCCACGTGGCAATTGATTCTGACAACGAGAACTCGACGTTGAAGCGGTTTCACCCGGACGCTCAATTCCTCGACCTGGACAACCGCCGTGAACTCGATGGCATCTTCGCTGCGCTGGAGAAATCGCAACTCGTGGTCATGGATTGTCGGGCGGCATCCACCGACCTGTTCATTGATTACTTCGCTGAGATTGATCTGGCTGCCGTCCTCGCTGCGATGGGGGCGAATCTCACACTCATCATGCCGGTGAACCACGAGGCGGACAGCGTGGACCAGGTGCAGCGGCTCGCCGACCAGTTTGGGAAGCAGGCCAACTATCTCGTGGTGCGAAATGCCGCGCACAGCGACAGCTTCGCGCTGTTTGAAGCTTCGGAGGTCAGGGCGAAACTCAGGGACAAGCTCGGCGGACGCGAGATCGCGATGGCACGCCTCCAAGACTGGCTGGTCGAAGCCCTGAATGCCGAAAATGTGACCATCACCGCCGCAGCAAAACACCCCTCATTCAGCCTCCTGGACCGGCAGCGCCTCCAAACTTGGCAGCGCAAACTCAACACCGAGATTGAAACCGTCTCCGAATTGCTCCTGCCGACCAAGTAGCCCATGCCAAATACCGACCAACCTGACTTCGACGACGAGTTCGAGCGGGCAATCGCCGCTTGGCGCGAGCGTCATCGTCTCCGCGAGGATGACGCAGTGTTGTTGCTGGTGGAGTTGTTCCGCATCCATCAACGGCACTGGGATGAATTAAGACGGCGCGAAATTCCTTCGTTCGAACTGGTTCGAGCCGACATCGCCAAGCTCACGGAAACAACGCGGACATTTCAGGCCCAATCGGCGGCGTTGCTGGAAGCGTTGCGCAAATTGCCCTCGACACATCTCGCTGCGCGGATCACACGCACAGCAGCATTCTTCGCCGCGCTCGCCAGCTTGCTGGCCGGCTATCTGATCGGGAGGGCATGGCCGTGAAACTGGAATTCGTTCCATTCGGTCCGCTCAGTTTCCCGCCCGACTTGGAGTTGCTGCTGCGGCATCCTCAATACGTCATGCTCGGCGGCGGAATTGCACTGGCGCTTCTCGCCGCGTTGTTGTTGTTCAAGCCGAACAAAGCTGGATTTGTTGCCCGCCTTGGGGGATTGACGTGGCGGCGGAATCAGTTCTGCCGCGGCTGGCTCATCACCGGTGACACCGGTTCGGGCAAGACGAGTTCGGGAATCAACCAACTGGCACACCAAGTCTTCCGGAATGAGCCAAATTGGGGTGGCCTGTGCATTGACGAAAAGGGCGTGTATTGGGAAACGCTGGCGGGGATGGCCCTGCATTACGGGCGCGAGCACGACCTGATTCATCTGCAAATCCGCGCCAACGACACCAACGCGCATTGGACTCCGCCGCACCGCTACAATCTGACCGGCGACCGAAGCATTCCGTTTACGACTTACGCCAAGTTCGTCGTGGATACGGCGACAAGTCTCGGCCAGGGCGGCGACAAGGGATTCTTCAAGAGCCAGGCACAGACTCACATTGCCCACGCCCTCGAAATGCTGTTCGAGTTAAACCGCCCGGTCACGCTGCGGGGTGCATTCGAGTTGCTGTCCGACCGGGATCTGCTTGAAGAAGAAATGGAAAACCTTGAATCGTTGCTTGAAACACCCCGGCGAGAGGCGGTTCACGCGCACTTTGCGAATCGCTTCCTGACGCAGCCTGATGAGCAGCTTGGTGGTGTCCGCGAAACCATCGCCAACTACCTGCAATACTTCCTGACGCCCGAAGTGGCTGAGGTGTTCTGCGCCAGCGAAAGCACCTTCAGTTTCGCGGCGATAGACTCCGGCAAAATCATTCTCACGACGATGCCGCAGAAGTTTCAGACGGAGCGCCGCTACGTGAACACGTTCCTGAAGCTGCTTTACTACAACCACGCCCTCCGACGCTTCGACCAAACCAAGTCGGCTCGCGCCAGGAACAATCTACTCATCCTTTGGGCTGACGAAGCGCAGCGCTTCATGACTGCCAGCGAAGATGGCACGAGCGACTACAACTGCGTGGATGTGATCCGCGAGGCAGGCGCAACCATTGTTGCCGCCGCGCAGAGCACAACTTCACTTGTGCCGCCTCTTGGCAACGACAAAGCCAAGGTGTTGACGCTTAATCTCCGCAACCGGCTCATTTTTCGCGCCGCCGATGAAGCCGATGCGGTTCAAGCCGCCGACTTCCTTGGGAAGAAGCGGGTCGTCAAGCGTTCGTGGGGATTCAGCGCCGGCAAGCGCAACGTGAATTACAACGAAACCGAGGAGCACAAGATTAAACCGCACAAGCTCCGCAACCTCCGCGACCACGAGTGCGTCCTCGTCCATTGCGAACGGGGCTTCCGCCGCGTGACTCTGCCGCCGTTGGAGTCGGATGGAATGGTAGCGAAGTGGTTCTCCGTCTGGCGACGCTGGCTTTGAAGCTGGGATTCCTGTGCCGTTGAGTTCGCCGAAAATATAAGCGGTATTTGCATCACAGTGGGCCATTTTTCAAGACCACGTTCCTGATCGTTTCACACGCCGCATCCACGGATTGTTCCAGTGTTATGCCACCGCCGACTGAATACATGACGAGGTTCGTGCCAAGTAGGTCGCTCGGTATCTTCAGCTTCTTACCGCGAGGAGTCACGACGAATGCACGCTTGCGATCTGTAGCACCCATGAACAGACCGAGTTCAAATATCACGTTGTCGCGAGGTCCCGCCTGTCGCTTGCCTCGGCAGAAAATGAGGTCGTCCGGTGAGAAAACCATCACTGCAAAGTCAGAACAGCGAGACTGTTCTTCCAGTGATTCCAAAGTGAACTTGCCTGGTTCGAAAACGTTGCCCTGTGTCCATACAGTCGCCTCTGAAACTCTATCCATGGCCTTTTTTACCGCCATTGCCGCTTTTTTGGATTCGGTTGACGAACCGATGAAAACGCGTGGGACGATATTTTGGGGACGGACTCCTTCCAACCGTTGACGCAGTCGATCAGCCACCTGTTTGGCGAGGCACCTCCAAAGCTCCGGATACCTCCGGGCGATCTTTGCGAAGTCGGCTTCGGGAACCGAAGCGACAATGCAATCCTCTTTAGCGATGATGGATGCGCTACGCTTGTTCTGCACATCAATCACGGCCATTTCTCCAACTGATTCCCCCGCAGAGCGGTGGGCGATTTCGCGATTATTGCGAACCACTGCGACTTTGCCAGCTAGGATGAAAATCAGATCGTTCGTCCCGTCTCCTTGCTTAATGATGGTGTCGCCAGCAGTGTGGTATTGAAGCTTGCGTCTATTGCACAATGCCCTGGCAATGTCCTCGCTGCCTTGAACGATTCGTTGTTCCTTAAGTGCTTCCTGGCATAGCCTTGTGCCATGACTGCCTTTGAATCGTGTTATTATGGACGTGTCGCCGCTCATATTACCTCCAGTTTCCGGGTGTATTCTTCAAATTCTCGAACCCCATCGTCGCCATGGCTCCATTGCCCCCACTGCTTCGGCCACTTAACGATGCCGTAGCGATACCCATGCAGGTGACGAGTGATAAGACTGTCGATGTTGCGCAAGCACCAGGAACTACTGACGGAGACGATGGTATTTGAATCGGCACCGCTTTCCCAAAGCTCGTCGAGTTTCCATCGCCACTCCCGATCCAACTCCTGGCAAATATATGGTTTGAGTGGAACGTGCCAATTCCGTTCCGCCCTGAGAAAGGGAGCGTCAGTAGCAACGAGCGGTGGCGACTGCATCCAGTCGGGCCAAATCGTTAGCGTAATTCCAACCTCCGTTTCACCCGTCTCCCCATGCTCACATAGTGGAAGACCGCCCTTGACGACAACCAGCGCGACAGGGTTGGCTAACGCTCGATGATAGTCGCGGTTCAGTGGCTGCAAATGGATGGACCTCGGTTCCCGCAACCGGGCATGCATCGCCCCGGCGAAGGTGAGACGAAATTCCCTCGTGAAGAAACCTTTCACTCGCAGTAGGGCATTGGGGGCGGGATTGTGATGGTTTTGGCCTTTTCAACGATTTCGATTCTTGAAGCGCTTTCGGACTTGCCAGCTTCGAGTGCGGCCTCCCTGACCTTCTGAAGCGTGATTGCCTTGGTCCGCCAGAATTCAGTTCCGATCATCTTGGAAAACAAGTCGCGGACAATCGGGAAGCACTCCTGGTGATCGGAGGAATGAATGATAGTGTCCCCGCCCTTACCAAGATTCTGGGCGTCGTGCGCAACGGCCAGCGGTGCGCCAGCTCCAACCAAGAATGTGCGGGAAAGCGTCGAGACAGGTGCTACCAGGCAGCATCCGTCTTCGGAGAATGTAATACCGACCGCCCAAGACACGTTGCTGAAGACGGTGGCCCATTGATGCTTCCGTCCGTCCGGGGTGTTCGCTCCGAATGTTTGCCACTCCTCCACAAATGCGATCCAGTCCTTGCCACGGAATGATCGTAGGTCGGCTGTTGGCGGGATTAGGAATGACACGCAATCGCCAGCCCACGGCAATCTAACAATGCCGTAGTGACGCTTTTCAAAATAGTCTCCGAACTCAAGTAGCTTGATGAACCCTCTGGCTATTGCCTCCACAGCTTCGTCGCCACGGCTAAATGCTCTTTCGACGGTGCTGGAGAAACCGTCGAGGTCAACGCGCATGCAGAAAGCGTGCATGCGGAGGGGACGGTCAGTGGTGAAGTTGCCCTGATCAACGAGGTCGCTGGCGTTGACGAGCGTCAGGGGTTGACTGCGATCTGCCATGAGCGCTCGGTTGACACGATAATTGTTGAGCGCGGTGCGAAGTTGACGTTCCAACTCGGCGTTTTCCAAGGAGTTCAAAAGCGGGAGCTTGTCCCGGTCTCGAAGATTCATGGCGAACCAGTCGTTCCGGCACGGCGTCCCCAAAAGACTCGCGGCCCAGCTTCCGGGGATCTCCGCATGACCAGCCGGCGTCTTACCATACAGCAAGCGTTGCGCAGGCCGGTTTGCGGACGGTCCAAGGGAAACGGCCGAGGAGTTGGAACCATTGCCACGGCGGACGATAATCGAGTCACCATGATCCATGCAGATGGCGAATCCATGCCAGTCGCCGCCCAATTCCTCCGCCATCGTCTCATATAGGACCTTTGTGAAAACGTAGCTGAACTGAAGGGCCTCGATCGCAGCATCCTCAACAGAGTCGCCGTCTTTGTGGAAGTGAAGCACGTTCCCCTGCAATTCGAGCAATTCGAGACCGAATAGGTTTGCCGCCGCAATGCCAGCATGGGCGTATTCCTCAATCACGCGTAGATACTTCCTCGCGGCTTCGTCGGACTGTGCAATTTCTAGGTCTTCGATGGGCCGAAGTTCCGAATAAAGATGGACTCCCTTGGCCCAGGCATACCCGTCGCCTTTTTGGCGGAATAGCTCATCCAAGCCATATCTGCCGAAGAGGGGCTGCTTCTGGAGCGCCGCAGCGCCCCCCAACTGGTTTAATGTATTCAGCATAACGCGTGTCTAATTCGCCTAGTCGAGCGCCACAGCTTTGGTTTTTGCTCTCGCCGGGTGGCTCGTCAACCGGCCTTCGGCTGCACTTTGGCAGCCATCGAGTAATTCGTATGGAACTCCAGGGCGGAACAAAAATTCTTGAAAATGTTTTGGTCTGGCTGTCCCCCGCTGCCGAATAGCCTATTGGATGAGCCGGAAGCGTTATTGCAGTGAAACGACGGATGTGATTGAATGCGAATCATGTGGGTGGCAAATGCCGATGACGAAGAACTGGATCTCCAGGTGCGCATCGGACTTCTCGGGACCGATGAGGAACGAGAGCAGGCGATCAAACTCCTCGTTTCGCGATTTCAAAGGCCCGTTATGAAGTTTCTAGCGGGTCGATTTACAGACCTGTCGGCGGACGACCGGGCTTCCGTGGTGCAGGACGCGTTCCTCGCCATCCATGAAAAGGCCGTGAACCGGACCCTAGATGTAGATTCGCCGCTGCACCCCTTGCTCTTCACCGTCGCGAACCGCCGTGCGATTGACCTTCGGAGGAAAGCATCCCGCCGGATTCGTGCGGATGCAGAACTGACCGAGGAAGTTGGTAAATACCTGGCTGGAACGGAGACGGGACGAGACTGGCGTCTCGCAGTCACCCTGGATAAGGCTGACGAAATTCGAGATGAATTTCGCAAATTCGTTGGGACATTGAAGGGGCAGCAGCGACGTGTCGCTTCAGTAATGGCTGATTTTCTCCCAGACTTGCTGACAGATCAGGAAATTGCCGACGAAGTATTTGTGCGCTCGAAAATGAGGATTACGGTAATGGAGGTCAAAGGGGCCAAGAACGCATTGATGGCAAAGTTCCGTGAAATCATGAAACGCAAACTCGCTTGAGCCTATGACAGAATCTGACAACTCAAAGCAGAGGGAGGACAAGGCTGTCCAAGCGCTCATTTCAGCCGCACTTCACATAGGCGACGCGGACGTTACTGAGGAGGAAATCCGGCCGTTTCTCTGTGGCGAAGTAGTGCTCTCGGCAGAGGACGAGGCCGCACTAAAGCGGCTGGAATCTCCCTTGCAGTCCAAGCGAACGCAGACGGATTGGCCGCCGGAGACCGAGGCGGTCGAGACTGCGGAATTCATGGCCCTGCACCGCAAGCAGCCCGGACAAGGTTTTTCCCAAAAGACCGAAGAAGAGATCAAGCGCAAGCGAGAGGAATTGTTGGCCAAACTGCGCAAGAAGAAGGGGGCCGGTTGACTGATTCTCAAATAGAGGGCGTGGCTGATGAGGTAGTCGCCGCCTTCGGCCTTTCTGCTCCGATTGATCTTGAGCGAATCGCTCAAGACGAAGGAATCCAACTTGCCGAGGGAGACTACGGAGACGAGTTCCACGGGCGGATTGAATATCTGGCCGAAGTTGGCGCATTCGTCATTTACCATCCGCGCTATTTCACCAGCCAGTATCCTTCGCGAGTCAGATTCTCGATCAGTCATGAATTTGGCCACTTCTACATCCCTCACCATCGAGAAATGTTGCTCAGCGGGAAATCGCACTATTCGCTGGAAGGGTTCCGCCACAAGAATGCTGTCGAACGCCAGGCGGATACGTTTGCGGCAGCCCTTCTCATTCCCGCGAGATTGTTGAAAGAGAAAATGGGAAGGCGAGGATTTCTCAGCCTGTCGCAGATTCTGGGCTTGGCCGACGAATGTAAAGCCAGTGTGCAGGCCACTGCGTTCCGCTACACCAGATTTACGAGGGAGCCTCATTTGGCTTTGGTTTCTGAAAACGGCACAGTGCTCTACGGCTTTGCATCGGAGGAGGCGCGGGCTTGGGGCTTTTGGAATCTGCGAGATTTCGCAGTTCCGGCGGACAGCCCTACATCAAGGGCGACTGTCACCCGAGGAATTGTGGAAGGCAAAACTGAGGTCGAAATCTGGTTTCCCGAGCGAGGGACGCACGCGGAACTGTGGGAAGAAGCGGTGCAGTTGGGCAACTCCAATCGCGTGCTCACACTTTTGTCGTGGTCGAACTACGGGAAATAGGGCGTTTCGTTCCTTTCAGGGCTGACGCAGATCTTCGCATTGCAATCGCGCAAACCAGCGGTTTTCCACGAAACGTGCAGCAGAGGGTGGCTGCAAACTGCAAAGTCATGATCAGCACTTTCACCATGGCCAACGCGTGGTTGTGCTGCGCTCCACGGGCTGCCGGTCGGCCCTTTCTCCCTCTCGACCACGCCCGTTCCACTTCGCAAACCGCGCGCTCGTCACGAGCGGGCATTCGCCGGACGCCGCACATGCGGCCGGCTTCTGCCTGCGGCTCGGCGGCGGCGTGGCGCTCGCCCACCGCTGACCGAAGCCGACGGCAACATGGACACTTTGAGGGCAATTCGGTAACCTCCAGGCCAGTAAAACTCGACAATATGGCGAAAACTGGCCCAGCCACGCAGCAGGTTCTGCTGACATTCGTAGGAACGCATGATCCGTATCGTGGCGAGAGCGCTGGATCAGGTGACGGGCCAGTTCTCTCGCTCCTCCAGTTTGAGAAGTTCGACGCCGTCCACATTCTCTACAACAACGACGACTATCTCCGGCGCGCCAGCGGTGTCCTCAAGGAGATCAATGCTCGCTGGCCGCAAACACAAGTGACCTACGAGGAGATTCGCGTTGCCGATCCGACGAATCACGACCTGCTCTACGAATTGATGCACAACAAGTGCTGCGACATCGCCGAGCAACACAGCAAGACTGCCGAGTTCACAGTGGCCACTTCATCCGGCACGCCGCAAATGCAGACGTGTTGGTTGCTCCTCGTCCTTGGGGGCGTATTCAAAGCGCGACTGGTTCAGCTTGCGCCACCGCACAAGGTCCGCCCCGGCGAATCCCCGATTCGCGAGATCAAGCCATCGCTTGAACGGTTTCCAAAGATTGTCTCCCCTCCGAAGTTGCAGAGGGAACTCTCGGCAGCCAAGCATCAGGTCGAAATACTCACACGCGAGCGCGAGGCACTTGCGCGCGAAGTTGCCCCAGGGTTGGTCGGCCAGCACAAAACGTTTCGTCAGGCCGTCAAGCTGGCCAAGCAATTTGCCAGCTACGATGTTCCCGTGCTCATCACCGGCGAAACAGGCACGGGCAAGGAGGAGTTCGCCAAGCTGGTTCATTTCAGCAGCCCACGCGCGAAAGCGCCCTTCTTTCCGGTCAACTGCGCGGGCATTTCCGAGACGCTTGCTGAAAGCGAGCTGTTCGGTCATGTCGTTGGTGCTTTCACGGGCGCAACCAAACCGAAACAGGGCATCTTTGAACTGGCTGGCGAAGGGAGCGTCTTCCTTGACGAAATCGGCGAACTGCCTCTGACCATTCAAGCAAAGTTGCTGCGCGTCTTGGAGGACGGCTCGTTCATGCCGGTAGGCTCAGGAAAGCATCAGAAATCCAAGGCTCGAATCATTGCCGCCACGAATCGGGATCTGGCCGCGATGGTTGCCGAAGGCAAATTCCGCGAGGATTTGCTTTACCGACTCAACACTGCGGAGATTCAACTGCCTCCGCTTCGTGAACGGAAGGAGGACATCCCACAGCTTGCTCAACAGTTCCTGGAGAATTTCTGCCACGCGCATGGAAAGAACCTTCGCTTTGACTCCAAGGCATTGGCAATCCTCCAGGAGCAGGAATGGCCCGGAAACATTCGCGTGCTGAAACACGCCGTTGAGCGACTCGCGATTTCCAGTCCTGGTGAAGCAATCACCGCCAATGACTTTCTCTTGGCGAAGCCGAAATCCCGGAAGGTCACCAACACCGCCCAGCCGATCGCAAGCATCGGTGACAAGCCAATCAATCTGACCAAGGTCATTGAGGACTGGGAAAAGGACATGATGCAGCAGGCCATACAGCGCTTCCAAGGAAACCGGTCGGCTGCCGCCCGCCATCTCGGTTACGAAGAGCCGACCTTCCGCAAGAAGTGCCGTGCTTATTTCGGACGTAAAACGTAACCTTGGTTACGCTTGGTTTGGCGGCTGGCAGTTGGTATTCTGCGCAAGTCGCTGCGAATCAAGCGCAAGCTGGAGGCCGGGTGCGGTTGGCACGGTGCTCGCATTTAATCGTGCAGCAAAACTCAGATGAACGAGAGCGAAACATGTCGGCAGTTGATTGAGCCAGCGCTGAAAGCCAGCGGTTGGTCATGGGATCGCCATCTTCGTCTCGGACCGGGCCGCGTGAACATTTCCGGTGGCTCGATGTATGACTCCGATCAGGAGTTGGTTCTCGACCATCTGTTGCGGTTCGGCCAAATCCCCCTCGCAGTTCTCGAAGCCAAAGCCGAAACCGAGCCAGCGGCGGACGGCATCCAGCAAGGCCAACGCTATGCCGAGCGTCTCGATCTCCGTTTCGCCGTCGCGTCGAACGGTCACGAATACATTTTGGTGGATCGCAAGACTGGCGAGCACACCACTTCGACCACGCCTCCCACACCGGGCGATATTCTCAACCGCCTCGGCTACTCAATTGACTGGGCCAAATGGCAATCAGCCTTTGACCATCCCTGGCACGTTGACCAAATCACTCGGAAACAAGTTCGCCCCTATCAGGAGATGGCGATCTACAAGACGATGCTCAACTTCGCATTGGGCATCCCGCGCGTGCTGCTGCTGATGGCAACCGGCACGGGCAAGACCTTTACCGTCTTCCAACTCATCTGGAAATTGATTCGCGGGAACGTTCTTCGCAACAACCGCATCCTTTTCCTGACCGACCGAAACAACCTTCAAGACCAGGCGTATCGCGCGTTCAGCGCCTTCCCGTCGGCTGCCCGTGTTGTCATAGACAAGGCTCTTGTTGCCCAGGGCCAGCATCGCGTTGGGCAAATCTTCTTTGCCAACTATCAGAATCTTGATGAGGAGTTGGATGGCAAAAAGCTGTTCGAGCATTTCGAACCGGACTTTTTTGATCTGGTGATTGTGGACGAGTGCCATCGCTCCGGTTTTGGCGATTGGTTCGCCATGCTCGAATACTTCGGCAAGGCGTTTCAACTCGGTCTGACCGCCACGCCGCGCGAAATCATGGAGGTCGAGGGTCGTGAACTCTTGCCCGAGGAGCAGCGCCGCGACACCTACCACTATTTCGGCGATCCGATCTTCACGTATTCGCTCAAGCAGGCCATCGAGGACGGATTCCTTGTTCCTTACCTCTTGGAACAGCGCATCACCAATCTCGATGCCGACGGCTGGACCGGACCGGATGGCCGTCAATACACCAAGGAGAATTTTGAGCGCGAAGTCCGCATTCCCGAGCGCACCAAATTCATTGCGGAAGACCTTTACGCTCAATTGGGCCAGCACGGGATGCTCAACGAGAAGGTCATCGTGTTTTGCGTGGATGACACTCATGCCGCGTTCTTCGCCCAGGAATTACGCCGCATCTCCGGCGACAACGATTACGCAGCGCGCATCACCCGCTCGGAGCGCAACTCGCACCAGCTTGAACGCAATTTTCAGGAAGTTGGTCGGGCCAAGCCGCGCGTGGCAGTGACGGTTGATTTGCTCTCCACCGGCTTCGACGCACCGGACGTAAAAGTCATCGTCTTCGTGCGCCCACTGAGGAGTTCCATCCTCTACAAGCAGATGAAAGGGCGCGGCACGCGCCTTTGCGAAGACATAGACAAGCGGTTCTTCTCGATTTTCGATTACTCCGGTGCAACTGCATTGGAGGACGCAGAATTTGACGGCCACCCAGCCAATCAGCAGAAGCCCGCGCCCACCAAGAAAGCGCCCCGCAAAGACACCACTCCGCAACAGAAGCCCGTAGCCCAAGGTGTCAGCCTGTTCATTGCCGCCAGCGAGCGCTTTGTCTGCCTTGCAGACGGGCGCAAGATTCCCTTCGACGACTACTGCCAGCAATCCAAGGAAGTGATCCGCAAGATTTCGCCCACCGACTTCCAAAACCTGCTCAACCTCTGGGCGGACCGCAGCACACGCAACGACGTGCGGGAGGAGCTCAAGAGCAACGACATTCACATTGCCGCCTTCCGCCACTACTTCGACCTCGATGCGGCGGACGACGTGGATATTCTCGGCAAGGTCGGGTTCAACCTCGCCAACGTTCCCATGCGGCACAATCGCGTGACGCATTTCTGGGATCGGAATGAACCCTGGCTGCGTTCGTTGGTTGGTTCAGCCGACGAGGACACCAAGCTCAATTTCTGGGAAACCGCCCTTGACCACTACGCGCTCTACTCGATTGACGATCTGGAGCGTGGAGAAACCTACAATGCCCCGCAATTCGTCCATCGCTTTGGCACATTTGCCCGCTTCCTGCCTGTTTATGGCGGCGCGCAGAAATTGCGAACCGACTTGGAGGAAGTGAAACGCCATCTTTACGTCGCCAGCTAAACGCATGACCAAGACCATTAAATATCCCAGGCCCAACAAGGCCACCGCCGCGCCTGAGTCCGTGGCCAACGACCTCCTGACCGGCGAGAAACTGGAACACCGCCGCGCCGAGGTGAATCAGGCAATCAAGAACGCCTGCAACCTGCTCAACTCGGACGGTGTTGACCCACGCAACTACGTCGAGCAGCTCGCATGGATGTTCTTCCTGAAGGCATTCGACGAGGCCGAGGCTGCCCGCGCGGAAATGGCCCTGTTTGAGGGCCAGGAACTCAAGGAACGCTTTGCATCCGAACACCGGTGGTCCACCTGGTCACAGATGACGGATCGGCCCGACGAAATGCTCAAGTTCGTCAACGAGGTGCTCTGGCCCAAGTTGCTGAATCTCGGCACTGACCCGATTGCTCAGCGTTTCAACCGCATTTTCTCCACCGTCCGCAACTACTGTCGGCGCGGCATCGTCTTTGCCAAGGTTGTAGAACAGGTAAATCGCCTCCATTTCAGCGACCGCACGGACGTGCTCATTCTTTCGGAGCTTTACGAGAGCCTTCTCAAGCAAGTGGCTGCGGATTCTCCCGGCTATGCAGGCGAGTTCTATTCGCCGCGCCACATCATTCGTGCAATGGTCCAGGTGGTTGCGCCGAGGATTGGCGACCGGGTGTATGACCCGTGCTTTGGCAGCGCCGGTTTCCCGGCGGAATCCGCCACCTACATGCAGCAGCAGTCCGCCTCGCAATACTTGAGCGGCGAGGACTTGCAGAAGCTGCACCACGCCACGTTCTACGGCGTCGAGTTCAAGCCGTTGAGCTACCTGCTCGGCACGATGAACATGATCCTGCACGGCATCGAGTCGGCGAACTTTGAGCTGGCGAACACGCTCGAAGTTCACAGCGCCAACGTGCCGGAGAAGAACAAATACACGGTCATCCTTGCCAATCCGCCCTATGGCGGAAAACTGGATCGCTCACTCCAGACCAACTTCACCATTCATTCCGGGGCGACCGAGATTCTGTTCGTCCAGCACATCATGGCGAATCTGGCCGTGGGCGGACGCGCCGCCGTGATTGTGCCGGAAGGCGTGTTGTTCCGTGGCGGGCCGGATGCAGTCGTGCGGGAACGCTTGCTGAAGGAGTTCAACGTCCACAGCGTGCTCTCGCTACCCGCAGGTTGCTTCCTGCCGTATGCTGGCGTGAAGACCAACGTGCTGTTCTTCAATCGTGAGAAGGACGGCAAGACCACGGAAAGCGTCTGGTTCTACGAACTGACCAACGACGGCTTTGAACTCAAGCAGACCCGCAAGCCCATTGACGGCGACCAATTGCCCGATTTCCTGAAGAAGTGGAAGAAGCGCGAATGTGGCGACAATTCCTGGCTCGTGCCACTGGATGAATTGATGAAGCGCGGGTGGGATCTATCTGCCAAGAACCCCAAACGGACTTCAACGGCAGACAAAAGGAAGCCTCTTGAGCTTGTCGAGAGCATCAAGGCCAAGCAGGAGCGCATCGCTGAACTAGCCAATGAGCTTGAGGAAGTCCTAACCGCGAATGACTAAGGCCACCAAGAAGATCGGCGACGTATGCCAACTGGTAAACGGACGCGCATTCAAACCCTCCGACTGGACGAAGGAGGGTTTGCGCATCATTCGCATCCAAAACCTCAACAACCAGGACGCGCCTTTCAACCGTTACAATGGAAGCTACCTGCCCAAGCATCTCGTCGCTGACGGCGACGTGTTGCTTTCGTGGTCGGGAACGCCGGGCACATCGTTCGGATGCTTCATCTGGAATCGTGGTGAAGCGGTCCTCAACCAGCACATTTTCAAGGTCCACGTAAACGAGGAGATTTACGACAAGCAATACTTTGTTTTCGCCGTGAACAGCGAACTCGGCGAGATGATCCACCAAGCTCACGGAGCGGTTGGCCTTCGCCACATCACGAAGGAACGACTCGAAGCAATGGACATTCCTTTTGTGCCCAAGAACGAACAGCGCCGTATTGTCAGAAAGATCAATAAATGTCTGGAGCGGGTTCGCGAGATGCAAGGGTTGCGAGAAGAGGTCACGTTGGATGCGCCGCTTGTTGAACAGCGTTTCCTTGCGGAGTTGGAAGATTCTTTGACGAGTTGCAACACGTCACTAAGCAACCTGCTTGTAGAAACCCAAAATGGGAAATCTCTCCAAAACAAGGAAAACAACTATAATGGCAAAGCACTGACCCTCTCTGCCGTTCGGTCACACCTCTTAGATTTGGACGCCAACAAGCCAGTCCAAATCAATTCCAGTCGTGACAACAAATACTTGGTCAAACCCAGAGACGTGTTCATCTCGCGCTCGAATACGCGTGAACTGGTAGCACTCAGCGCTATAGCACCCGATCACATTGAAGAACCAACAATCTTCTCGGATTTGATGATTCGCCTCACGCCAAAGCCCAAGGCGATCCGCCCACTGTATCTGACCATTGCACTCCGAATGCCCGGCGTTCGTCATCAACTGCGCTCAAATGCGATTGGTTCAAGCCAAACGATGGTCAAAATCTCCGGCGAGCGATTGAGGACTGTCGAAGTGCCGTGCCCTTCACCCGAAGACCAAGAGCGCATTGAGGCCAAATACACCGAGGTTGCATCAGTAACGTCTGCCATCGGTGCAGAGCTTGAAGAACAAACCAAAGACTTGATTACCTTCCGCGAAGCCGTTCTTCGCGAAGCCTTCGCGGGAAACCTTTGATATGCCAAATGAGTGGGAATTCCTGAAATCGTTCCTTGAGAAGAATCTGGAACGTGAAGGGAGTCTTCGCGCTTTCGTTTCCGGCTCATACGGCTCGGGCAAGAGTCATTTCGTTTCCCATCTCCTGAATTCTGGCCTGGGGCAGCAAATGGTGGAACTGTTGCCAACGCTGGCCTTGCTTTGCATCTTCCGCGTTTCGGAGATCGCAGAACGGGAACAGCGAGCGGTAGCAGAATTCAATGGCGCGGACTACACTCCAGAATTCCCTGATGATGGGCGCTGGGAATTGCTCTCGTCACTGCGGGGGGAGGAGCTGAAAGCACACATCGTCAATGAGGTTTATTCGCGCCTGCCTCGTGCCGGCTGGGACAGCCCGCTTCGCTTCCTGCCCGAATGGCTGCCGGCGGCCGAGTTGCAATCGTCCGCGTTGGCCATTTGTGTTCAGCTATTGTCGTCTTCGGAGTTTCCATTTGAGGCATATCTCTCTTTCGAGCAAAGCGCGAGTTCACTTCCTTTGGAGGAGCAACTCTCGTGGTTTCTTGCCTCTCCCCGCTTTGGAATGTTTAGCACGCCGGAGCGTGTGGCGGATCTGATGCTCGACATCGCAGCCCCCAAGCCAGGTGAATCCATTTACGACCCGTGCCTTGGGGTTGGCTCGCTGATGGTGCGGGCTGTAAAGCGCAACCTTCTTCCGCAGGCAATTCGCAGTAATCAATCATCCGTTGAGCGGGTTCGACGAGGAACAATTTATGGACTGGAAAAGAACAAGCGTTCCTGCCTCATCGCACTCGCACGCCTGATGTTGGCGGGGGTCACCCGGCCATTCGTGCGAGATGGAGATGCCACTGGTCGCTGGGGTTCTGGACCACAGGCCGGATTCCCACGCGGACACGATTGCATCCTCTGTGATCCGCCTTTTGGTGAAGTGGTTGACCCCAAGGCTGCCGAGCGGTTTTCAATCCGATCGCGATCCAATGTTGTGCTGATTCTCCAGCACATCCTGAACAACTTGAATCCCGGTGGCAGGGCCGTCGTGCTCGTGCCGGAGAGCGTGCTTTTCCGTTCAGGTCCGGAAGCGCAGCTGCGTAAGGTAATGCTGAACGAATACCGGCTGGAAGCTGTCGTCTCGTTGCCTGAACGCGCACTTGCGCCAAATACCAGCGTTAAGAGCAGTATTCTGGTGGTTCATCGCCTTGAGCCGCTGAAAGATGTCGTCTTCATTTCCAGCGAGGTCACCGAACCCATCTTCAAGAAGGAGTCAACCGCCGAAGAGGCGAACAAGACATCTTCCGAGATTCAGGAGATACTTGGGCGAAAGACCACGTGGGGCGACGGCGGAAAATTCCTCGTCAGGGCTGGAGAGATTCAAGACAAGGATGGCACACCGGTCTATGCGCAACGATTCGCATGGCGTGAGCCTGTCAGCGCATTGGAGTATCGCGGCTGGGAACTGGTTGCCCGAGACCGTGGCGAAGATGCAATGCAGGTGTTCCTGGATGGCGTCAAAGCCGCATTTCCCCAGACGCAGATTCGCACGCTCGGCGAGGTAGCCGAAGTTTTTAAGGGCGCGATGATCCGGTCTGGGCACGCCGTCGAAGAGAAGCTTCTTCCCGAGGCGGAACGAAAGAGCGCTGTTCGCGAGGTGCGCGTCACAGACATGCTGAAGAATAATGCGGGTGATGAAGCCGTTATGGGCATCATGGCCACGCGACGGTGTCTGCAACCTGAATTCGTTCAGAGTCTCGCGCCCAAGCAGCTTCTTCAGAAGAACGACATCTTGTTGAGCACCGATTTCACCGTTGGAAAGGTCGCCCGAGCTGGTGATTACTGCGAACGAATGATCGCCTCCGACAAGATTGCAGTGATTCGCTCCGAGCACCCGCAACTTCTCGCCATTCTTCCGATGCTCCTGACGACAGAGCCTTACCAGAGTTGGATGCAAGGCCAGGCGAAAGGCAGCACGATACTTCATCTCGGAATCCGCGAACTACGCCAGCTTCCGATCCCGGTCTTTCGTCAGGCGGAAGCGCTGAATTTGTTGGAGAACATGCGGGTGGGACAAAGTGCTGAAACGATTCTCCAGCTACTGAAAGCGCGTCGCGGATATTCAGTTTGGGTCAATTTCCTCCTCGACACCCCTTTTCTCAAAGATTTCGCGGGATTGAGCACCGAGGCCGCCGGCGACAACGCAGGGCGGGACTTGCTCAAACTTGTTTACGAGATGGCGCTGAAGCCTCAGCGGGAGAAACTGCGACAGGCCGAACCCGAACCACTGCTCGATTGGCTAGCAGGCTTCGACCGGCTCGCTGAAGCACTGGTGGAGATTGAGTCGTTGCCGCTGGGAACGGAACGATTTACCAGCCTGCAATCCTGGCGGCTGGGTTTTCGCGAACGTGAGGCTCGCTTCTTTGCGGCCTACCGGTCCATTCGGGCGGAGGCTGCCAAGCAAACGGATGATGATCCCGCCAGCGGGTTAACGATTCGGACTGTCTGTGCGCGAATCGAGAAGCTCTACGACAATTTGATCCGTGTCTGGGAAGCTGACCTTGAAGCGCATTTGGAAAACGTTCGGCTGACAGCGAACATCGAGAATCCAATTTTACAGGTCGGCAAGCCTCGCGACCTAGTGATCGCCGTCACAAACGAGGGGCTGCTGCCGCTTCGCCGTCTGGAATTGCGAACCGCCCCCTTCGAATCGTCAACAACGTGTCCGCTGCTTGTTGCAAAGGGCACTCATCAGTGGGTGGCAAAAGTAACGCCCGGGGAGACAGGCAAGCAAACGGTGCGCGTGTTTTGGAAGAGCGTCCGTTTGGATAACGCTCCCGTGTCCGGGGAACTTGAATTAGCGTTTGAGGTGCAGTCTCTACGTGCCGCAGTGGGATCGAGTGAACCGGTCGGTGAGAATCCATACATCTACGGGCGCGTTCTGGAAGGGGATTTTGACCGGATGTTCTATGGCCGGGAAAGAGACATGGATTTTCTTGAAGCCCAACTTCGCCGCTCCGGACCGACCACGGTGATCTTGCTCGAAGGAAATCGGCGCATCGGCAAGACCTCACTGCTGAAACATTTCGTGCGTCATCGGCTGCCCGAGGGATGGCTCTCTGTGTTCGTTAACTTCCAAGATTTCGACGGGCATCACCCGCAAGCGGGCGAACGCACTTTGCCGGGCATCCCGACCCGCAACATCTTTCTCGGCATGGCGCGGGAACTCGTGACCACTGCGCGCGATGCCATGCCATTGCTGGAATTGCCGGATTTGGGATCTGTGCCGCCCAGGAATTCGCTGCTGTTTCGGAAGTTCCTCGACAGCAAGTTGCCCACTTGGTTCAACGACGATCAGCCCTTCACCCGATTCCGCGGCTTGCTGGAAATCATCCGCGAGGCGGTGCGCCCGAAGCGGCTGCTGCTCATCCTCGATGAGTTTGACCGCATCCAAGAGGGCATTGCGTCGGGAATCACCAGCGATCAAGTGCCTGAGAACATTCGCCACGTTTTCCAGACCTACGGGGACATCGGCGGCATCTTCACCGGCTCACGCACCATCCGGCGGTTGCGCCAGGAGTATTGGAACGTGCTGTTTGGCCTCGGGGAATCGCATCAGCTTCGAGGCCTGGAGGAAAAGTCAGCTCTCGATCTGGTTGAGAAGCCGGTTGCTGGACGGCTGGTTTATTCGCCCGCCGCGAATCGGCGAATCGTCGAACTTTGTGCACGCCAGCCGCTCCTAATTCAATCCATCTGCGGTCGCCTGTTTGAAGTCTGCAAGGAATCCGGCGAAAGGACGGTCACTGCGGAAATGGTGGACAAGGTCGCCGAGGAGAAAGCCGGTGACAACGAGCACTTTGAAACGCTCTGGGGCTACATCCGCACCCACCGCCAGCGCTGCCTGGCATTCATCGTCGATGAACTGGCCGAGGAACAACGCGTGACACTTGCTTTCAGTGCCATTCTTGATGCCGCCGAGCGTCACGGTGTGCGCTTCAGTGGTGCGGCCGAGTTGGAGCGTGATCTGGAAGACCTGCTCGATTTGGAAGTGCTCGGCGCACATGGCGAACGACGGCGGCAAATCTACCGCATCGAAGTGCCGCTATTCTCGATGTGGCTCAAGCGCACGAAAGACTTTGAGCAATACCGCCGCGCAGCAATGGAGGAACTCTGATGCCCAATCCCTACAAAGTCTTTGGCAACCCCGCCCCGCAAATGCTTGGCAGGTCGCGCCTGGCCGAGCGAGTCCTCGACCGCCTGCGCACGCAACATGTTAGCGTCGTCGGGCCAAGATATTTCGGCAAGACCGTGTTCCTTTCCGGTATTGCCACGGCAGAGAGAGCAAATCAGCACTTCAGCGACATTGTCTATTGGGACTTGCGGCATCTCACGCCGGCGAATGACGAGGAGTTTTTTATCGCCCTTGCAGATGCGTTAAGAAATCAGGTCAAGAGTTGCGGCAATGACGCTGCGGATTATTTCGCTTCGCCCGAAGACAAAACGGCGCAAGCCATTGTTGGCTTCTTTGACTATCTCAAAGATCAGAGCAAACGGGTGCTCCTAATCATGGACGGGATGGATCAGCCGTTAAGCTCGGAGAATCTTAGTCCGAGCGTCTGGGACAATCTATGCGCCATCACCGAGCGAAACAGCGTCTCCATGCTGACCGCGAGCCGGAAGCGGCTTCGCCAGTTGTGCATCAATCCGAATTCCCGAACCTCTGATTTCTGGCAAAGGTTTGTTGATCCAGTGGTTGAAGTGCGAGCGCTGACGCGCGAGGAACTCCAAGAATTCATCGAGCCTCTGGTCGCGCACGTCGGCACACTCGCTTCCGGAGCAGACACTGAGATATGGAATTGGTCGGGTGGCCTGCCACTGCTCGCAGCCGCGCTTTGCGAGCATCTTCAGAGCAGCACAAAACCCGGCAGTGGTTTGAACATTGCTCAAGTGTCCGAATCCGCTGGCGTTATCCTCACAGACAGGGGCGATGTGCTTGAAGCGCTTTGGCAGGAGATCGAAACTGAAGTCCAAACGGCCTTCCTGGAGCTTGTGGATCGCGGGGAGATGAACCGTTCGGAAATATCCAGCGTTGCGGGCAGGTTGGTGGCCCTTGGGTTGGCACAAGAAAGCGGCAACAAGCTCAAACCTCATGCGCGTCTTTTGGCAAATCACAGCGCAGCCAGACGCGAAGGACTGGCGGCGATGACCGTGCTCTTTTCCAAGCCCCAGGATTTTGAGAGAAATTTACGAGCATTGGTAGAATTGCGATTGGGACACGTTGCGATGCAGGATGCCGATCTCCGAGATTTTATCACCAATGCCGTCGAAAAGGTGGCCCAACCAAAGGTTTGCCTGACGGGGATGCGCAGCATCGCGGAACACGCCCTGACTCTCATTTGGAAAGTTGAAGCACCTGACGGCGAAGTTCCCGGTTTCACATCTGAAAGGAGCATCGCATTCATTGAGAAGTGCGACCAGAATCGACTTCCGACTGAATTGGGACGCCAGTGCCAATGCGTGTTGCTTCGGCAATCGTGTGTGACGGCGTTTCTGCCGCCGCGGTAGTCTTCG
>CAZPVX010000042.1:0-13028 GCA_964590135.1 uncultured Anaerolineae bacterium
GGCGGGTTGACAGTCGGCGCCGGCTCGATCACCAAGGTGCTGGAGTAGAACAGTGGGAACCAAGAGCCAGCACACGATTTTGGGTTCTGGCTCTTGGCTCTTGATTCTTTGAAATGGCAAAACAACGACTTCGCATTCGCTTGAAGGCCTACGATCATCGCTCGCTCGACCAGTCGGCGCAGCGCATCGTCGAGACGGCCGAGCGCACCGGCGCCACTGTGGTCGGCCCAGTGCCGCTGCCGGTGAAGATTGAGCGCTACACCGTTCGCCGCTCGCCCTTCATTGACAAGGATTCGCACGAACATTTCGAAATTCGGACGCACAAGCGCCTGATCGACGTGCTGGACCCTGATTCGAAGACCATTGACACATTGATGCGATTGAATTTGCCGGCGGGCGTTGATATTGAGATCAAGCTCTAATAAAGAGCCGATTACAAAAATCACGCTCTAGCGCAATGCTGCCCCCATGGGATGGGGCAAGCGCCCGGGCGGCGCAAGCCGCAAGAGCCAATGACCATGAAGAAGATAATTGGAAGGAAAGTGGGCATGACCCAGCTCTTCGACGAGAAGGGCAACGTCACGGGAGTCACGGTAATCGAAGCCGGCCCCAACTATGTGACACAAGTAAAGACCGTTGAGAACGATGGCTACAATGCCATCCAGCTCGGCTTTGGTGAAGTGAAGGCGAAGAAGCTTTCACGCGGCGAGCAGGGCCACCTTGGACTCCTCAAGGCCAACGACAAGCACCCCAAGCGCCGCGACATCAGCGGTGTGCCGGCGGTGAAGCACCTCGAAGAAGCCCGCATCAAGGAAACGGCTTACAAGCAGGGCGATGTGATCAAGGCCGACATCTTCGTCGTCGGCGAGATCGTCGATGTGACCGGCACGATGAAAGGGCGCGGCTTTGCCGGCGGCATCAAGCGCCACGGTTTCCATCGCCAGAAGAAGACCCATGGCGCCTCGGATCGCGAGCGCGCGCCAGGCTCCATCGGCTCCGGCACCACGCCGGGCCGCGTGGTCAAGGGCCAGCGCATGTCTGGTCACTACGGCAATGCGCAAATCACTTCCATGCGCGCCAAGGTGCTGATGGTGGATGTGGAGCGCAACTTGATCGCCGTGTCTGGCTCTGTGCCAGGCGCGAATGGCGGCATCGTCGTCATCAAGGAATCGCGCAAGGGTGCCAAGAAGTAATTGGTGAGTAGTAACTTGCAATGAGATGAGTCGCTGCGTGAGCAACGCTTATCTGCCAATTGCCGCTTACTAAATTACCGCGAGCAAGTGATATGAAAGTTCCAGTCAAGAATCTCAAGGGCGAGCAGGTCAGCGAGGTGGAGCTGCCCGATGACATCTTCGCCGCAAAAATCAGCGTGCCGCTGATGCACCAGGCGCTATTGCGCCAGAATGCCAACGCGCACCTGGGCACGCACAAGGTGAAGACGCGCGCCGAAGTGAACCGCACGACGAAGAAGGTATATCGCCAGAAAGGCACCGGTAACGCGCGTCAGGGCAGCCGCAAGGCGCCGCACTGGGTGGGCGGCGGCGTGGCCTTCGGGCCTCAGCCGCGCAGCTACAACCAGGATATGCCAAAGAAGATGCGCCGCGCAGCGATCCGCAGCGCGCTCTCGCAGAAGGCTGCTGACCAGCAGATCGTCGTCGTCGAATCGCTCGACATGGCTGCGCCAAAGACGAAGGACCTCGCCGCTGCAATGAAGGCGCTGGGTGTGACGAAGGGACTGGTGGTGTTGCCGGCGCGCAATGTCAATGTCGAAAAGTCAGCCAGCAATGTCGAAAACGTCAAGGCGTTGAACGCGAACTATTTGAACATTCGCGACATTTTCAAGTATGACCAGCTGGTGGTGCCGGTGGCATCGCTGGATGTGATCAAGGCGTGGCTTGGATAACAGCCAGGAGTTCAGCGCGCTGAATTCCCGGCTCCAGATTTGAGGTTTCGAAATGCATCCATACGAAGTGTTGAAGCGCCCGCTGATCACCGAAAAGACGCAATGGCAGGTCGGCTATGAAAAGCCGCAATATGCCTTCGAGGTGGACGGCCGCGCGAACAAGGCACAGATCAAGGAGGCGGTTGAGATCGCCTTTAACGTAACCGTGCTGCGGGTGAACGTGGTGAACATGCCGGAGAAGCGCCGGCGCTCGCCGCGCAGCCGCATCACCGGCCGCAAGGCGAAGCACATCCAGCGCTCGCCAGAGTGGAAGAAGGCCATCGTGCAGGTGAGCGAGAAGGATCGCATCGCGCTGTTCGAGGGTGTTGCCTGATGAATTGGGTGTCGGCTGGCGTCACACGCCGGCCAATAGCCAATCGCAAATAGCAATGGCAGTCAAGACATATAAACCGACAACGCCCAGCCGGCGCGGCACAACCGGCTATGACTTCTCGGACATCACCACCGACACGCCGGAGAAGTCGTTGCTGACCGATCTGCGCGGTCACGGCGGTCGCAACGTGCGTGGCAAAGTCACCGTCCGACATCAGGGCGGCGGCACCAAGCGCGCCTATCGCATCATTGATTTCAAGCGCGACAAAGCCGGCGTTCCGGCGCGCGTCGCGACAATTGAATACGATCCAAATCGCTCGGCGCGCATTGCGCTGCTGCACTATGCCGACGGCGAAAAGCGCTACATCCTTGCCCCTGATGGGTTGCGGGTGGGTGATGAAGTGATGAGTGGAGCAGAGGCAGAAGCGCGCACAGGCAACTCTCTGCCGCTGGCGAACATCCCGCTCGGCTCGACGGTGCATGCCATCGAACTGCGCCCTGGCAAGGGCGCGCAGGTGGTGCGCTCGGCCGGCGCTGCCGCGCAGTTGCTCGCCAAGGAAGGCGATTACGTGACGTTGCGCATGCCTAGCGGCGAAGTGCGTCGCGTGCTTCAGACCTGCATGGCCACTGTTGGCCAGGTGGGCAACCTGGATCACCAGAACATCAAGCTGGGCAAGGCTGGCCGCAAGCGCTGGCTTGGCGTGCGCCCAACCGTGCGAGGATCAGCGATGTCGCCGCGCGACCACCCGCATGGCGGCGGTGAAGGTCGCTCATCCATCGGCAAGTCCGCGCCGCAAACCCCGTGGGGCAAGAAGGCGCTGGGTGTCAAGACGCGCCACAATAAGTCGACCGATCACCTGATCGTGCGCCGGCGCGAGAAGAAGGGCCGCAAGTAACTTTGGATTTGCGATTTCTGATCTCAGCATCTTGAGTCTGGCGAAGCGAGAGCATCGGTCAGGCTCAGAAAAGAGAGATCAGGAATCCGAAATAGAAAAATGTCACGATCACTCAAAAAGGGACCCTTTGTGCAGCCTAAGCTGTTGAAGCGTATTGAGGCGATGAACACGGTCAGAGAAAAGCGTGTCATTCGCACCTGGTCGCGCGCATCCACCATCTTCCCGCAGATGGTGGGGCACACCATCGCGGTGCATGATGGCCGGCGGCACATTCCCATCTACATCACCGAGAACATGGTCGGTCACAAGCTGGGCGAATTTGCGCCGACGCGCACCTTCCGCGGCCACGTCGGCAAGGAAGACAAGCCGGCAGCATCGGCGAGCAAGGAGTAATTCATGGCGACAAATCTGGCTGAAAACGAGGTGCGCGCCATTGCGCGTCATATTGGCATGTCGCCGCAAAAGGTGCGCCTGGTCGCCGACCTGGTGCGCGGCAAGCGAGCCAAAGAGGCGCTGGACATTCTGCGCTTCACGCCGAAGGCTGCTGCCGAGCCGGTGAGCAAGGTGATTGCCTCAGCAGTGGCGAATGCTGTCGAAAACAAGCAGTTCACAGAGGCAGATCTGGTCATTAGCCAGATTTACGTGGATGGCGCGCCGTCGCGCTCGTGGCGACGTTTCGCCGCGCGCGGCCGGTTCCGCCCGCTGGAGCGCAAGAGTTCGCACATCACAGTTGTGCTGAAGGAAGTGGTTCCCACGGAGGGGTAATATGGGTAGAAAAGTTCATCCTTACGGTTTTCGCCTGGGCATCATCCGCGACTGGAAGAGCCGCTGGTATGCGCCGAAGCGCGAGTACACCCGACTCCTTCAGGAAGATATGAACTTGCGCAATTATCTGCGCGAGAAGATGGATGCCGACAATGCCGGCGTGGCTGACATCACAATCGAGCGCTTTCCGCCAAACCAGTTGCACGTGGTGGTGCATACCGCCCGCCCGGGCGTGGTCATTGGCCGCAAGGGCGCGGCTGTGAAGGAAATCCGCGACGGCATCGAGAAGCTGACCGGCAAGAAGGTCAAGCTTGACATCGAGGAGATCCTCAAGCCCGACCTGGTGGCGCAACTGGTGGCTGATAACATCGCCCAGCAGATCGAGCGGCGCATTCCGCACAACCGCGCGATGAAGAAGGCGGTGCAGACCACCATGCAGAAGGGCGCGCTAGGCATCAAGATCGAATGTGCCGGCCGCCTGAACGGCAGCGACATGAAGCGCACCGACAAGGTGATGGACGGCCGCATCCCGCGCAGCACCCTGCGCGCCGACATTGATTTTGCCAAGTCGGAAGCAGAAACCACCTACGGCAAGATCGGCGTAAAGGTGTGGATCTATCGCGGCGAAATCCTGCGCGACATGCCGCAGGAAGAGGTCACGCGCCCTTCGCGCACGCAGCAGCAGGGCCAGCGTGACCGGCGGGATCGCCGCGGTGGGCGCGGTCCGCGCCGCGAGGGTGGCGATCGTGAGCGCCTGCCGCAGGGCGATAGCGTGGGGCAGTAGGATTTGAGATTGGAGAAATAGAGATTGGGACCTTGCGCTAGACAAGGCTGATCTCAAATCTCTTTTGTGGAGTTGGTCATCATGTTGATGCCGAAGAGAGTGAAGTTTCGCAAGCAAATGCGCGGCCGGCGCACCGGTGTGGCGCTGCGCGGCTCAGAGTTGGAGGCCGGCGAGTTTGCCTTGCAGGCGCTGGAGCCGGCGTGGGTCACTGCCCGCCAGATCGAAGCTGTGCGCCGCGTGATCGTGCGTGAGATGAAGCGCCGCGGCAAGATGTGGATTCGCATCTTCCCGGACAAGCCCGTCACTGCAAAGCCGGCGGAGACCCGCATGGGCAAGGGCAAGGGCGCCGTCGATCACTGGGTCGCGGTCGTCAAGCCCGGTCGCATCCTGTTCGAGGTGTCGGGTGTGCCGGAGGGTATCGCGCGCACAGCGCTGTCGCAGGCCGCCTACAAGCTGCCCATGCGCACCCAGGTGGTGGGCGAGGCGCAGATGCAAGGAGGCCAGTAAGCCATGAATGCGAAAGAACTGAGCAGCATGTCCACGCCGGAATTGCAGGGCAAGCTGGATGACGCCTACAAGGAGCTGTTCAATCTGCGCTTTCAGCGCGCGCAGGGGCAATTGAGCGACTCGAACAGCATCAAGCGCGTCCGTCACGACATTGCGCGAATCAAGACGGTGATTCGCCAGCGCGAGCTGGCTGCCGCGATGAGCGCAGCGCCGGCGAAGTAGCACAGGGGAAATAAACGATGGCAGATGAGAGAAAGCGTCGCCTCACCGGTCTGGTGGTCAGCGACAAGATGCAAAAGACGATCGTTGTGAGCGTGGAGCGCACTCTGCGTCACCCTGTCTACAAGAAGGTGATGACGCGCAGCAAGAAATATTCGGCGCATGATGAAAACGATGAGGCGCAGGAAGGCGATCTGGTGCAGATCGTCGAGACTTTGCCCATCAGCAAGACCAAGCGCTGGCAGCTTGAAAAGGTCATTCAGAAGAGGAAATAGCGATGATCCAGCAAGAGAGCCGATTGCAGGTGGCTGACAACACCGGCGCCAAGGAACTGCTGTGCATGCGTGTGCATGGCGGCCACAAGCGCCGCTATGGCCGCGTGGGCGATGTGATCACTGCCACGGTGAAGAGCGCCAGCCCCACTGCTGACGTGAAGAAGAGCAGTGTGGTCAAGGCGGTTATCGTGCGGCAGGCGAAGGAATATCGTCGCGCCGACGGGTCGTATATCCGCTTCGATGACAACGCCGCCGTGATTTTGGGCGAGGACGAAGTGAACCCGCGTGGCACGCGCATCTTCGGGCCAGTGGCGCGTGAATTGCGCGACAAGGGTTTCATGAAGATCATCTCGCTCGCGCCAGAGGTGCTGTGAAAAACGCGACAGAATGAACAGAATGCGCAGGATCAACGGGATTCAAACGCATCCTGTGTATTCTGTTCATTCTGTCGAAAAAGAGACTGACTGGACACAGCCAGCAGCCCAGTGGAGGACACAAGAGCATGAAGATCAAGAAGGGCGACACGGTGCTCGTGATCAGCGGTGAAGGCAAGGGCCGGCGCGGCGAGGTGACTCGCGTGCTGCCCAAGCAGAACAAGCTGGTCGTGAAGGGCGTCAACA
Organism: uncultured Anaerolineae bacterium; assembly: GCA_964590135.1. Lineage (GTDB taxonomy): Bacteria > Chloroflexota > Anaerolineae > J036 > Brachytrichaceae > JBDHWI01. The sequence continues at coordinate 6,342 of CAZPVX010000042.1, forward strand.
TCGCCAAAAAGCACGCCAAGCCGCGTCGCGCCGGCCGCACAGTGGCGCAAACCGGCATCATCGATGTCGAGATGCCGATTGACGTCTCGAACGTGAAGCTGGTTTCGCCAAGCGGCAAGCCAAGCCGCGTGAACTATCGCGTGGAAGATGGCGAGAAGAAGCGATATTCGAACAAGCTGAATGAGGGGTTGAACTGACATGGCAGACTTATTCAAGAGCTACCAGAACGAGGTTCGGCCGGCGTTGATGAAGGAATTCGGCTACAAGAACGTGATGCAGGCGCCGAAAATTGAGAAGATCGTCGTCAACATCGGCGTGGGCCGCGAGAGCGCAGACAACCCGAAAGTGGTGGATTTTGCGGTGGGCGACCTGACGAGCATCGCCGGCCAGAAGCCCATCGTGACCAAGGCGCGCAAGAGCATCGCCGGCTTCAAGCTGCGCGAGCATCGCCCGATCGGTGTAAAGGTCACCCTGCGCGGCAGGCGCATGTATGACTTTCTGGATCGCCTGGTCAATCTGGCGCTGCCGCGTGTGCGCGACTTTCGCGGCGTGCCGGCGGACGCCTTCGATGGGCGCGGCAATTACACGCTTGGCCTGCGTGAGCAGATCATCTTCCCGGAAATCGAATACGACAAGATCGACAAAGTGCGCGGCATGGAGGTCACCATCGTGACCACCGCCACGAACGACGATGAGGGGCGCGCGCTGTTGCGCCTGTTCGGCATGCCCTACAGCAAGCCGGGTGACCAGCGCTAGCGGTAATTAGTAATTGGTTGTTGACCTCATTGCGAGGCCGGCAGCCAGCATGAAGAAGACACAACCAATCACTAACGAGGACAGACAAATGCCAAGAGAAGCGATGATGAACCGGGAGAAGAACCGCAAGTTCAAGGTGCGCGTTCGCAACCGCTGCATGGTGAGCGGCCGCGCGCGCGGCTACATGCGCAAGTTCGGCGTGTCTCGCATCGTATTCCGCGAGATGGCGCTGCGCGGTGAAATCCCCGGCGTTCGGAAGGCATCGTGGTAGTTGCGAGTGCCAGGCGCGCGATGCGTTGCCTGACATTCCTGATCTGAAACAAGACATGAGCAATGATTCTTTGAGCGACATGCTCACGCGCATTCGCAACGCTGCGATGGTTGGCCACAACTCGGTGGCCGTGAAGCATTCCAGAATGACTGAGCGCGTGGCCGAAATCCTGAAGGAAGAGGGTTTCCTCGATGGCTATCAGGTGATCGAGAACGATGGCAAGCGGGCGTTGAACTTGACGATTCGCTATAGTGGCGAGCGCCGCGCGCGCAAGCCGGCGGTCAGCGATCTGAAGCGCGTCAGCAAGCCTGGCAAGCGCGTGTATTGCGCCAAAGGCGATATCCCCCGCGTGCTGAGCGGCATGGGCATCGCCATTCTTTCCACGCCCAAAGGCGTGATGACGGGCAGCGCCGCGCGCCGGCTGGGCGTGGGCGGCGAAGTAATCTGCTTCGTGTACTAGCGGCTGGTGATCGGTGATCGCCGGCGTGAATATGCCGGCATGTTCAGCCCACCAGCCAAGCGAGATAACAATGTCGAGAGTAGGCAAGAAGCCGATTGAACTGCCCAAGGGCGTGGACATCACTATTAACGGCAATGCCGTGACAGTGAAGGGGCCGAAGGGCGAATTGAAGCGCACCTTCCACGAGAAGGTGCAGATTGTGAAGGATGGCGGCGTGATCGAGGTCAAGCGCGAGAGTGACGAGCGCGATGAGCGCTCCCTGCACGGCCTGTCGCGCGCGCTGCTCGCCAACATGGTGACCGGCGTTTCGGCCGGCTATACCAAGGTGCTGGAGATCGGCGCGGAGAGCGTTGGTTATCGCGCTGAGATGGCCGGCAAGAACCTGATGCTGTATCTGGGTTTCTCGCACCCGATCGAGTTTCCGCCGCCGGCCGGCATCACCTTTGAGACCGATGCGAAGACACGTCAGATCAAGGTGAGCGGCATCGACAAGGAACTGGTGGGTGAAACCGCCGCACAGGTGCGCAAGTTGCGCCCGCCTGAGCCATACAAGGGCAAGGGTATTCGCTATCAGGGCGAGGTCATCCGTCGCAAGGCTGGCAAGGCCGGCAAGACGGGCAAGGGCGGCAAGTAAGGTGAGAATCGGGCTTGCGCGCTTTCGATCTTGACCCTCGTCGGGCATGATCGAAGGATTGCGTGAGCAAAGTGGCGCTGTGTGAGCGGCTGTGGGCCTGACCCACAGGTTGAGTCGCCGGCGACCGAGAAGACTGAAACACAATGGCACATGTAGACCGAACCGGGGCGCGTGAGCGCCGGCGCCGCCGCGTGCGCGCCAACGTGCATGGCACACAGGCGCGGCCACGCTTGAACGTGTTCCGCAGCTTGCAGCACATCTATGTGCAGTTGATCGACGATGAGGCCGGCCACACGCTGGCTGCTGCGTCGAGCCTGGACAAAGAAATCAAATCGCAGAGCGACCTGAAAAAGAGCGCCGAGGCGACTGCCGTGGGCAAACTGCTGGCCCAGCGCGCGCAGGAGAAGCAGATCAAGCAGGTGGTGTTTGACCGCGCAGGTTATCGCTATCATGGCCGCGTCAAGGCCGTGGCTGATGGCGCGCGCGAAGGTGGCCTGGAGTTTTAACGCATGGAGAATCGAAACAACCAACGACGTGATCGTGATTCACGCGGCCCGCGCCGGCAGGAACAGGAAGCGCCCGAATTCGACACCCGCATCGTGGATGTGGCGCGCGTGGCCAAGGTGATCAAGGGCGGCCGGCGCTTCGCCTTTCGCGCGCTGATCGTGATGGGTGACAATCACGGCAAGGTCGGCATTGGCATGGGCAAGGCCCGCTCGGTGCAGGACGCCATTCGCAAGGCCACCGACCGCGCCCGCAACAACATGAAGAAGGTGGAAGTGCTGGGCAGCACGATCCCGCACGAGATCATCCACAAGTATGGCAGCGCACAGGTGATGCTGAAGCCGGCGGCGCCAGGCACCGGTGTGATTGCCGGCGGCGGCGTGCGCGCTGTGCTGGAGGCAGCCGGCGTGAAGGACGTGCTGACCAAGTCGCTCGGCTCGAAGAGCAAGCTGAATGCGACCTATGCCACGTTCTTTGGCCTGCAGTCGCTGAAGAATGTGAACCAAGAGGCGGTGCGCCGCGGCAAGTCTGTGGACGACGTGCAGCCATTCTGGAGAAGAGGCGATGGCCGAGACAACAACAACAGCAACTAGCGCCGAGAGCAAGAAACTCACAGTGAAGTGGGTGAAGAGCGCCATCGGCTATAACGTGCGCCAGAAGCGCACCCTGAAGGCGCTGGGCTTCAGCAAGCTGGGGCAGACAGTGGAGCATGAAGATTCGCCGCAGATGCGCGGCATGCTGAACGCTGTGAAGCACCTGGTGGAAGTCAAGTGATTTTGAGCCGGCATTTGTGATTTCACATTTGTCATTTAGCGAGTCGCGCGGAGAAAGACCGCAGCGGCGATAAGCGAGGAAAAATGAAACTGCACGATTTGAAGCCCGCTGAGGGCTCGCGCCGGCGCAAAAAGCGCAAGGGCATGGGCATTGCCGCCGGCCAGGGCCGCACTGCCGGCAAAGGCCAGAAGGGCCAGAAATCCCGCTCTGGCGGCGTGAAGGGCCCCTATTTCGAAGGCGGCCAGTTCCCCATGGTGCGCAAACTGCCGTTTATGCGCGGCGTGGGCTTCAGCAACCCCTATCGCATCGTATACCGCCCGATCAACGTGAGCGCCCTGGCCGGCAAATTTGAAGCCGGCAGCGAAGTGACGCCGGAGAAGCTGGTGGAAGCCGGCCTGGCGCTGAAGAGCGACAAGCACATCGCCATCCTTGGAAGCGGCGATATCAAAGTCGCGCTCAAGGTCACTGCGCACAAGTTCAGCGAGTCGGCGCAGAAAAAGATCGAAGCTGCCGGAGGCAGCGCCACCAAGCTCGACGTCAAGCGCGGCGGGTATCGCACACGATAAGTGCTGAGTGTCGCGCCCGGATGCCGAGTCAATCTTGGCTTTCCCGGCACGCGACGCTCAGGACTCGGAACTCACATGCTACAAGCGCTCAGAAACGCGATCTCGCTGCCAGAGATCAGGAACAAGGTCATCTTCACCCTGTTCATCCTGGTCATCTATCGCCTGATCTCGCATATTCCCGTTCCGGGCGTCAATCCAGAGGTGCTGACGCTGATTCGCCAGGCGGTTGAGCAGGGCAACGCCGGCGGTTTGGGCAACCTCGTCGGCCTGCTCAGCTTGCTTTCCGGCGGCGCGGTGTTCAACTTTTCGGTGCTGGCGATGGGCGTATACCCATATGTCACGGCGTCGCTCATTTTGCAATTGCTCGTGCCGATCATCCCGCGCCTGGAGGAGATTGCGAAGGAAGGCGACGCCGGCCGGCGCAAGATCAACCGCCTGACCTACTTCCTCACCGTGCCGATGGCCGCATTGAACGCGGTTGGCCAGGTGAACATCTTCGAGAATATTGGCTCCAGCGTGGCCGCCGGCCAGCGCGTCATCCCCATGTGGGGCTTTGACCGGCCGGAATTCATCCTGCCGACCATCGTCACCATCGTGACGATGACCGCCGGCACCATGTTTGCCGTGTGGCTGGGTGAACTCATCACCGAGCAAGGCATCGGTCAGGGCTTGTCGATCATCATCTTCGGCGGCATCGTTGCGCGCATTCCGAACAACCTGGCGCAGATCGCCGCCGGCAGTCAGGCGCTGCTCACACTGCTGGCGTTTGTGCTGATCACAGTCTTTACGGTGGTGGCAATCGTGTTCATCCAGGAGGGCGAGCGGCGCATTCCGGTGCAGTATGGCAAACGCGTGCGCGGCCGGCGCATGATGGGCGGCGCAGGCACGCACATTCCGCTGAAGGTGAACACCGCCGGCATGATCCCGCTGATCTTTGCGCAGGCCATGCTGGTGTTCCCAGCCATCATCGCCGGCTTCTTTGTCAACAGCAAAGATGCGGCGGTGCAGCAGTTTGCCACAGGTGTGGTGCAGATGTTCAGCGCCGGCCAGGCGTCCAGCCAGGGCGGCATCACGCTCTCACTGGTCGTTTATACGGTCATGTATTTTCTGCTTGTCGTTGGCTTCACCTACTTCTATACCGATGTGATGATGCAGCAGCAGAACCTGCCGGAGAACCTGCAAAAGCAGGGTGGCTTCATCCCAGGCATTCGACCAGGCAAAAGCACTGAGGTGTTCATCACGAAGGTGATGCGCCGGCTGACGTTGGTGGGCGCGCTGTTTCTGGGCTTGCTCGCCATTCTGCCGTTCCTGCTTGGTTTTATCTCGAACGTCCCGGGCATGTCGTTCCTGCGGCCAGTCAGCGGCAACAACCTGCTGCTGTCAGGCGCCGGCTTGCTGATTGTGGTTGGCGTAGTGCTGGATACGATGCGGCAACTCGAGGCGCAACTGATGATGCGCAACTACGAGGGCTTCATCAAGTGACATGTCAAATCCCAGTGGCGATCGTTCAGCCGCTGGGATTTTTAAGGTGAATGATGCACGGGATTGTTTTGTTGGGCGCGCCAGGCGCCGGCAAGGGCACACAAGCCGTCTTGCTGGCTAAGAACCTGGACATCGCGCATATCTCCAGCGGCGATCTGTTTCGCGAGAACATCAGAGCTGAAACGGAGTTGGGCAAGCTGGCGAAACAGAACATCGACCGTGGTGAATTGGTGCCGGATGAAATCACCATCGGCATGGTGCGCGATCGTATTTCGCGGCCCGACTGCGCCAATGGTTTCATCCTGGATGGCTTTCCGCGCACAATCAAGCAGGCTGATGCGCTGGATATATTGTTGAGGGAGCTTGGCCGCTGCATCACAGTGGTGCCGTTCATTCGTGTGCGCGAGCGCATGTTGATGGAGCGCCTGAGTCACCGCTGGACCTGCCGAGATTGCAGTGCAGTATTCAGCTATGAATCGCTGCCGCCGCGCGAGGGTTGCAAGAAGAGCGTTTGCACAGGTGAACTTTTCCAGCGCTCCGACGACAACCCTGAAACACAGGCGCGGCGCATCCGTGTTTATGAGGAGCAGACGGAGCCGTTGATTGAGTTTTACCGCGCGCGTGGGCTGCTGCGCGAGGTGAATGGCGAACACACCATCGAGTTCGTGCATCAGCTGCTGATGCAGATCGTCGAGGACGAAGTGCCTTGTGAGCCGCCGGCGAAGGAACAAGCTTGAAGCGATGATTGTGTTGAAGGGCGCGCAAGAGATTGCGCTGATGCGCGAGGCCGGCAGGATCGTGGCCACTGTGCTTGCGGAATGCAAAAACGCTGTCAAGCCGGGTGTGACGACGCAACAGCTAGACGCGCTTGCCGAGCAAATCATCACGCAGCACAACGCGAAGCCATCATTCAAGCATTATCAGCCGGGTGGCGCGCCCTATCCTTTTCCGGCCAGCATCTGCGCCTCGATCAACGAAGAGATCGTGCATGGCATTCCAGGCGGCCGCCGGCTGAAGGAAGGCGATATCATCAAGATCGACACTGGCGCGATTTTCAAGGGTTATCACGCCGATTCAGCCATCACTGTCGGTGTGGGGCGTGTGAGTGAGAAAGCCGAGCGGCTGATGCAGGTGACACAGGATTGCCTGAAGGCGGCCATTGCAGCTGCGCGCGCCGGCAATCGTGGCGGTGACATCGGCGCTGCCATCCAGGGTGTGGCCGAGCCGCGCGGTTTTAGCG
>CAZPVX010000042.1:13038-30989 GCA_964590135.1 uncultured Anaerolineae bacterium
TGAGGGCTTCGGTCTGCAAAATTTTGGCGTGGCCGGCACTGGCATGCGGCTGCGTCCAGGCCTCACCCTGGCGCTCGAGCCGATGATCAACGAAGGCCGGCCCGAGACGAAAATCAAAAAGGATGGATGGACAGTGGTTACGATTGATGGTAAACTGTCCGCCCAATTTGAGCATACGGTCGTCATCACCGAAGGTGACGCCGAAATACTGACTTTGGTTTAGCAGCAATTGATCGCCGACGTCCGGCTCGCGCAAACAAACGTGCAAGTCGGACGTTGACGTGTAACGTGATTGCCGTTGTATTGCGGCAGCAAGCAGGAGCGAAGAGATCGACCATGAAAGTTGCATCATCAGTGAAGAAGCGCTGCCCGAAGTGCAAAGTGGTGAAGCGCCACGGCCGCGTGTATGTGATTTGTGAGAATCCGAAGCACAAGCAGAGGCAGGGTTAGGGAATGTTGAATTGAGAATTTTGGGTTCGAAATTGCGGATTCAAGATTCGAGATTCAACCTTCAGAATTCGAGGGAATATGGCACGTATTGCAGGAGTGGACTTGCCGCGCAACAAGCGCATCGACATCGGCTTGTCGTATATCTACGGCATCGGCCGGCCGGCGGCTGCCGATATTCTTGGGCACACCAACATCAACCCCGCAACCCGCGTGAAGGATTTGACTGAGGCGGAAGCGGTGGTGCTGCGCGAGATTGTCGAGAAGGAATACAAGGTGGAGGGCGATTTGCGCCGCGAGGTGCAGCTCAACATCAAGCGCCTGATCGAGATCGGCTCGTATCGCGGCTTGCGCCACAAGCGCAACCTGCCGACGCGCGGCCAGCGCAGCCGCACCAACGCGCGCACGCGCAAGGGTGTGAAGAAGACGGTGGCCGGACGCGGTCGCCGGCGTGGTGCAAAGAAGAAGTAGCGCTTGTCGTTGTTGGCTGTTTGCTGGTGTATTGCGCAAATGGCCGATGGCAAAAGCCAATAGAGGAAACTGAATGGGCAAAGCAGCATCGAATCGCACGCAGCGCCGGCAGACAAATCCGCGGCGCGCGCGCAAGAATGTGGCGCAGGGTGTGGTGCACATCCAGGCCATGTTCAACAACACCATCATTACGGTCACAGACAAGGCCGGCAATACCATTTGCTGGGGCAGCGCCGGCGCTGCCGGCTTTCGCGGCAATCGCAAGAGCACGCCGTTTGCGGCGCGCATCGCCGCGCAAAACGCCTATCGCCTGGCGACCGACAACGGCATGCAGGAAGTGGACGTCTTCGTGAAAGGCCCCGGCCCCGGCCGTGAGTCTGCTGTGCGCGCGTTGCAAGGCACTGGCCTGCGCGTCCGCTCCATCACCGACATTACGCCTGTGCCGCACAACGGATGCCGACCCAAGAAGCGCCGCCGCGTCTAGGCGCTTGGCTGCAGAAGGTGGTTGGGACATTGCAGCGTCACGTCAGTGCGCCCATTGCAACACCAATTGCTTCCTGCCAATTGCTCCTTACCGATTCCATTGATCTGCGCAGTGCGACCTGGAAGAAGACGGCCCGTCGTAAACAGATTGACTTGCGCGAAAAGAAGAAAGAATGGCTCGACATATTGAACCCGTTTGCAGATTGTGCCGCCGCGAGGGCGAAAAACTCTTTTTGAAGGGCGCGCGCTGCCTGACCTCAAAGTGCGCGTTTGAACGGCGTGGCTTTGCGCCAGGCCAGCATGGCCCCAATGTGCGGGCGCGCCGCCGCCAGAAATCCAGCGACTATTCGCAGCAGTTGCGCGAGAAGCAGAAGATGCGCCGCATCTATGGCGTGCTCGAGGCGCAATTCCGCCGCTATTACAGCGCTGCGCAGCAACGTCGCGGTGTGACCGGCTCTGAGTTGTTGATTTTGCTCGAGCGCCGGCTCGACAACGTGGTGTATCGCATGGGTTTTGCGCCATCGCGCGCCGCTGCCCGCCAGATCGTCAGCCACGCCCATCTGAATATCAATGGCCACCCGGTCGACGTGCCATCGTATCTGGTGCGGGCCGGCGATAAGATCACCGTGCGCGACGTGAGCAAGAAGCTGCCCTATTTCCGTGAACTGACCGGCAACAAGGACGGCGGGCCGACGCCGGCCTGGCTGCAGGCGGATCGTGCTGCTCTCACCGGCATCATCGCTGCATTGCCGAAGCGTGAGGATATCGACGTGCCGATCAAGGAACAACTCGTCGTCGAATACTACTCGCGCTAAAACAGTGCAGGGGGAAGCGGTTGCGTTTCGCGCCGCTCATCCCTGCTGGAGGCAAAAGCCTTGCTATCAGCACCCGTTTTTCCAAAAGTTGAAGGCGACGCGCTCACTCGCGATTATGGCCGGTTCATCATCGGCGCGATGGAGCCGGGTTACGGCATCACGCTGGGCAACGCGCTGCGGCGCACCCTGCTTAGCTCGTTGCCAGGCGCTGCCATTACTTCGATGCGCATCACCGATGTGCATCATGAGTTTTCTGACATCCCTGACGTGAAGGAAGATGTCACGCAACTCATGCTGAACGTGAAGCAGGTCCGCCTGCGCATGAGAGGCGACGGCCCGATGCGGATGCGGCTGGAAGTGCGCGGTGAAGGTCAGGTGACCGTCGGCGACATCCAGGCTCCGCCCGAAATCGAGATCGTCAACCCAGAACTGTATTTGTTCACGACCGATTCGAACAAGGCGCGGCTCGACATTGAATTTCAAGTGGAGGCCGGTCGCGGCTATTCACCTGCCGACCAGCGTGGCAAACTGCCGATTGGCGAGTTGCCCGTCGACGCGATCTTCAGCCCGGTGCGCCGCGTCAATTACACCGTTGAGCCGGCGCGCATTGGCCAGACCACCAATTACGACCGCCTGATCATCGAGATCTGGACGGACGGCACGATGCGCCCGCAGGATGCGCTGTCGCAGGCTGCCACCACCCTGGTGCAGCACTTGCGGCTGATCGCCGGCGCCGGCACGCTCGAAGACGTCATGCTGGACACCGACGCCGAGAGCAAGGGCATCCCCAGCGAATGGGGTGACAAGCCCATCGAAGACCTGGAGCTGAGCGTGCGCGTTTATAACTCGCTCAAGCGCACCGGCATCTCCAGCATCGGCGACTTGCTCGAAATGATGGAAAAGAACGGTGGCAATCTGATGAACCTGCGCAACTTTGGCGAAAAGTCGATGACTGAGCTGAAGGAAAAGCTGCGCGCGCGCGGTTTGTTGCCACAGGAAGAAGAAGGCTCTGAGGACGGTTTGTCTTCGGAAATGGCCGGCGAAGACGAGGAATGAGATGAGACACAAGGTATCTGGTTACAAACTGGGCCGGCCAACCGCACAGCGCAATTCGCTGCGTCGCAGTCTGGTCACAGAACTGATTGATCACGGTCGCATTCAAACGACCGAGGCCAAGTGCAAGGCCATCCGCGACCAGGCGGAGAAACTGGTGACAATTGCAAAGGGTGGATTGGTGGAAGACAAGGGCAAGCAGGTGCATGCGCGCCGGCTTGTCGCGGCGCAGGTGAACGGCGGCGCAGACACCGTGCGCAAGCTGTTCCAGGACATCGCCCCGCGCTACACCGAGCGCAAGGGTGGCTACACCCGCATCAGCAAGCTCGGTCCGCGCAAGGGCGACAATGCCCCAATGGCGATCATCGAGTGGGTTTAGGATGAGGGTTCGCGCAAAGGTCGCCTATGACGGAACCGAGTTCTTCGGTTTTCAGCGGCAGGCCAATGTGCGGACGGTGCAAGGAGAGATTGAGGCAGCACTGGAGAAGGTGAGTGGCCGGCAGATCGGCGTGACTGGCGCAGGACGAACAGACGCCGGCGTCCATGCCACCGGCCAGGTGATTGCGTTTGAGACTGACTGGCGACATCCGCTGGATGCGCTCACAAGGGCGCTCAACGTGGCGCTGCCAGAAGATGTGGCGGTGCGGGAGATGGCGGAGTGCGGTGCGGACTTTCATCCGCGTTTCGATGCGCAGAGCCGCACGTACGAATACACCGCCCTTGCTGGTGAAGTGCGTCAGCCGCTGTTGCGACGAACCGTCTGGCAGCTTGATCGCAAGCCGGATCTGGCGCTGATGAATGGTGCAGCCGCACAGCTGGTTGGATCGCACGATTTCGCCGCTTTCGGCAGCCCGCCATCGGGTCGCGAAGCAGAGACGACTGTGCGTGACGTGCTGCGGGCGGCATGGCGTGAAAGTGAGCGCGATGCGCTGGTGTTTACGATCGAGGCAAACGCCTTTCTCTTTCGCATGGTGCGCCGGTTGACGCTGGCGCTGGTGCGGGTGGGGCAGGGGCAATTGAGCGCCGGCGAGTTATTGGAAATTTTGGAAAGCAAAGATGCACAGCGGATCAAAGGCCTTGCGCCTGCATGCGGACTGTGCCTCGTGGATGTGAAGTATCAGGTGCAAAGATGAAGACGAGCAAGACATACACGGCCAAGCCCGAAGAGGCGCGCGCCAGCCAGAAGTGGCACGTTGTCGACGCAGACGGCGTCACGCTGGGCCGGCTGGCCAGCCAGGTCGCGCAGATCATCGTGGGCAAGCACAAGCCCATGTACACGCCACACGTCGATTGCGGCGACTACGTCATCGTGATCAACGCGCAGAAGATTCGTGTGACTGGCAACAAGATGACCGAGAAGATGTATTCGCGTCACTCGCTCTATGACAGCGGTTACAAGGAAAGCGCCCTGCGTGAGGTGCTGGCCAAGAAGCCTGAGCGCGTGATCAAAGAAGCCGTGTGGGGCATGATCCCGCATGGCCGGCTGGGCAAGCAACAAATCAAGAAGCTGAAGGTGTATGGCGGTCCTGAGCATGAGCACGCCGCGCAGAAGCCGCAGCCGCTAGAGATCAAGGGCTGACAGTGGCAACTGGTGGTGGGTAGTTGATGTATCTCTGTGCCACACATGGAGAAAATCATGAATTACACATTGTCAATTGTTTTTAACAAAGAGAGCTATGGCAGAAACGACTGAGCAATATTTCGAAGGCGTTGGCCGGCGCAAGGAATCCACCGCCCGCGCGCGCCTATATCCGCAGGGCAGCGGTACGATCCTTGTCAATGACAAGCCGGTCAACGAATACTTTGGCCGCGAGGGTGACCAGATCGCCGTGAATGCGCCACTGAAGGTCACCGGCGCAGATGCGCGCTACAACGTCAGCGTGAAAGTGTTGGGTGGCGGCACGACCGGCCAGGCCATTGCCTCGCGCATGGCGATTGCGCGCGCGCTGCTGGAAGTGGACGCTGAATATCGCGCTGCGTTGAAATCCGCCGGCTACCTCTCTCGTGATTCGCGCGAGAAGGAGCGCAAGAAGCCCGGTCTCAAGCGCGCGCGCAAGGGCCCAACCTACACCAAGCGCTAAAGCGATTGGGTCATTTGATCATTTTGCCATTTGGCTGCACGCGCGCTGAGCGCGCTGCCAATGGCTGAATGGCGCGATGAACAAATGGAGAAATTCCGATGAATCTCGTTGAATCGCTCGAAAAGAGCCTGCAAGCCAACGCGAAGATCCCGCAGCTTTCGCCCGGCGACACCGTTCGCGTTCACCAGCGTATTGTTGAAGGTGACCGCGAGCGCATCCAGGTATTTCAAGGCACCGTGATCCGCCTGCGCAAAGGCGGCGCGAACGCCAGTTTCACGGTGCGCCGGATCGCCAGCAGCAACATCGGCGTGGAGCGCACCTACCTGCTGAATTCACCGCGCATCGACCGCGTTGAAGTGACGCGCCACGCCAAGGTGCGCCGCGCACAGCTGTACTATTTCCGCAACCTGCGCGGCAAGTCGGCGCGCTTGAAAGAGCGACTCGCTCCCGGCAGCAAGGCGGCTGCCGCAGCCGCTGCTGCAAAATCGCAGAATGAAGCCGGATAGCTTGATACTCCCGAAGCAGCACTTCGGGAGTTTATTTTTGGCAGGTGAAACCCCGCGTGGTTGTGAAGCCTTTGACCTGTTGAAGGCTGCGCCTTTGGGGTTTGAAATGGCGCTATGACCAAACCGTTGATCCTCATCCCCACACCGGTGCAAGACCCAGAGATGCGCCGTTTCACGATGGGCAAGAATTACATTCGCAGCCTGATCGAGTGTGGCGCGCTGCCGGTGATGTTGCCGGTCAGCCTCGATCTGCAATCGATGCGCGAGATGTATGAGCAGGCCGCCGGCGTGTTGTTCACTGGCGGCAGCGACATCGATCCGATGTACTTCGGCGAGGAAAAGCATCCCGAGACATATGGCATTGATGCCGAGCGTGATCGCGCCGAGGTGGCATTGGCGCAGTGGGCAATGCAAGATGACAAGCCGGCGTTCTCGATCTGCCGCGGCATCCAGGTGGTCAATGCTGCGCTCGGCGGCACGCTCATCCAGGACATCCCATCGCAGTGGCAGAGCGCGCTTGTGCTGGAGCATCGCGGTCACAAGATCGGCGCCGCGCGCGACCAGGTGTTGCACAAGGTATGCGTGGAGCCGGGCAGCAAGCTGGCGGCGATCATTGGCGCCGGCGAGGTCGGCACCAACAGCTTCCACCATCAGGCGGTGGGGCGCGTGGCTGATGGCCTCATCGTGACCTCGCGCGCGCCGGACGGCATCATCGAATCGGTTGAGGCGCCGGACAGGCGCTGGTTTGTTGGCGTGCAGTGGCATCCCGAAGATATGACCGCCGGCCGCCCCGACATGATGGCGCTCTTTCAAAGTTTTGTAGATGCGAGTTCGGGCAAGGCCGACTAAAATAGCCACTGCAGTTTCTAGACGCACAGGAAAACCCATTTTTACAAAGCGAGAGAGCAAAGGATGAAATCATTCCGTTCATTGTGGCTTCGCGCCGGCACGTTGACGTTCGCTTCAATCCTGCTCGGCGCAGGCACAGCCTTCGCCGCTGCGCCCAATCAGGAACAGGTCAATCCCTCGAATAACACTGCGCTCATGGCGCTGGCCGGCGTGCTGATCGCGCTGGTGCTGGCGCTGGTTGGCGGCGCAGTGATCGCCGGGCTGGCACAGTTTGGCTCGCGCTTCTTCCACCGCAACCTGCCCACCGATGAAGAGTTGGCGACGCTGCGCGCGGCATTCAACCCCGTTGGCCGATCGCAACGCGAACCGTTCAAAGTGACGGCGCGCAATGAGCCAGTGCTGGTGGCAATTGGGATGTTCATCATCTCGCTCATATTGGTCAGCGTGTTTTTGGGGATGACGCCCTCGCCGCGCGTGGTCGCCGGCGCGAATGCCGAAGCTGCGCCGGCAGCGGCTGCGTTGCCCAGAACTGGTGACTTCACCAAGATCGTCAGCGAATTGCCGGCTGGCAACGCAGACAACGGCAAGACGCTCTTCAATACGAAGGGCTGCGTTGGCTGCCACAGTCTGGAGAAGGACAAGCGACTCGTTGGCCCATCGTTCTACGATGTCTACGACGATGCCAAGACCCAGGTGCCGGGCATGGGGCCGGATGAGTATCTATATCAGAGCATTGTCGACCCGAATGCCCACATCGTTGCGACCTACCAATCCGGCTTGATGCCGGCAACCTTCTCTTCGCAGCTCACGCCACAAGACATGGCCGACCTGCTGGCGTGGTTCAAGCGCGACCACCAGGGGCAGCCGTAATCGAGGGAATGGACAAGCGCGAGTTGATCGCCAATATAGTGGCCGAGCGCGAGCAACTGAATGCGGTGCTGGCAAAGGTGCCGGCGGAGCGCATGACCGACCCAGGCGTCGTCGGCGAATGGTCGGTGAAAGACATCCTTGCACACCTGGCGGTGTGGTCGTCGCGCGCGGTCACCCTGCTGTTTCAGGCTGGGCGAGATGGGAAATTGCAGTTGCCGCAATCGAACAGCCCCGACTGGCAGGATGTAAACGCGCAGGACTACGAGGCGCAGAGGAATCGTCCGCTCGATCGCGTGCTGGCTGATTATCACGGCGCGCACAGCCAACTCATCAAGCGCCTGCAAGCGTGGCCAGACGAAGGTGCGCTCTTCCAAAAGGTGCGCTTCCCTGCATTGAAGCATCACTCGCTGGCCGACCACGTCTGGGGCGACAGCGGCGAGCACGATGCTGAGCATCGCGCGCAACTGGAAGCATGGCTTAAGACATTGGGTCATTGAGTTCTGTATGATTGAGCCATTGATGCGCAAAGCCATAACGGTTCAGTCGCTCAATGGCTCAATTCCGAAATGTTCGTCTACGACCTCTCCAACACATTTGGCCGCGTGCGGTTGCATGGCGAAACCCGCGTGGATTTTTTGCATCGCATGAGCAGCGGTGAGGTGCGCGCGCTGCGGCCAGGGCAGGGTGCGATCACCGCGCTGACCACACCCACTGCACGCATGGTCGATTGCGTGGTGGCGTTGCCCTTTGTCGATTCCACACTGTTGCTCACTGGCGGTGGCAACAGCGCGAAGGTGGCGACTTGGCTGCGCAAGTATGTCTTCTTCAACGATGACGTGCAGATCGAGGATGAAAGCGACGCGCAGTTGATGCTTGGTATCTTTGGCGACGGCGCGGCCAGTTTCATTTTCAATGCCGCCGGCCACGCTGCGGATCATCTCGTCGACAAGCCGGTATATTCACTGGCCGCCACGCAGGACGTGATCGTGATCAAAGCGCCGCCGATGGCTGGCGCCGGCTACTACCTCATTCGCCCGAAGCCGGCAGCGGCAAATGGCAATGCGCAGACGCTCAGCACGCCGCTCGCGCACATCGCCTATGATGACTTGCGCATCGCGCACGGCTATGCGCGCTTTCCCAACGAGATCAACGAGGACTATATTCCGCTGGAAGCCGGCCTGATCGATGCCGTGAGCTTCAACAAAGGCTGCTACATCGGGCAGGAGATCATCGCGCGCATGGACAGCCGCGGACAGATTGCGAAGCGATTGGTGAAATTGCAAGCCGGCGCCGGCGAATTTGCCGGGGGCGATGTGATTTACTCGATTGAACTGCAGCCGATTGGCAAAATCACCAGCGCACAGAGCACGCTATTTGACGGCCGGCGCTTCGCGCTGGGCTACGTGCGCACACCGCACGCGGTGGCCGGTGAGGGCGTGCTGATCGGCGCGAATCGCGTGACCGCAACAGTGGTCAGTGTGAATGGCGAGATGGAGACGCTGCCGGCGCAGCGCGGTTGACTTACACGCGCAAAGCATTCTGACCCTTCGACAAGCTCAGGGTAGCGGTGAATTTGCGACGATCTTGATTGGCTCAAGCCAGAGCGCAGTTGAAGGATGCTTGGATTTCGTGCGGCACATCAATCATCGCAAGGCCGGCAATCCTATGCCGCATTCCCCTGAGCCTTGAGCTTGTCGAAGGGTCGAAAGGTCGAGATGCTTCAGCTATAGTTCACATCAGTCATGCCGGCCACCCTTACCCCACACGAATTCGCCGCCAAATGGCGCGTGACTCGCACCAAGGAGCGCTCCGCCGCGCAGGAGCATTTCATCGACCTGTGCCGGCTGCTCGGCGTGCCCACGCCCAACGAGGGCGACCCGACTGGCGAAACCTATGCCTTTGAAAAGGGCGCGAACAAGCAACTGGGCGGACAGGGCTGGGCCGATGTGTGGAAGCATGGTTGCTTTGCGTGGGAATACAAGGGCAAGGATGCCGACCTCGACAAAGCCTACAAGCAGTTGCAGCAATACCGCGAATCGCTGCAAAACCCGCCGCTGCTCATCACCTGCGACCTGGAGCGCATCCTGATCCACACCAACTTCACCAACACCGTGAAGCGCGTGTATGAGATCACGCTGGATGATATCGAGGCGGATGATTGGGTTTCGCCCCTCACGTCCCTCACCCCAGCCCTCTCCCACCCTTCGACAAGCTCAGGGGAGAGGCAGCAACGGATGCGGCCGCTCGCGCTACTCAAGCTGATCTTCACGGAAGTCCCGCCGGCGTCGCATCCTCTGCGCCCCGAGATCACCACCGAGCGCGTGACGCAGGAAGCGGCGCGGCTGTTTGGCGAGATTGCGCACGAGATGCAGAAATATGGCGAGCAGCCGCAGGCCACCGCACACTTTCTCATTCGCGTGCTGTTCTGCCTGTTTGCCGAGGACATCGGCCTGCTGCCGGCGAACCTTGTCAAGAACATGATTGTGAGCGCGCGCAACCAGCCCAAGCCATTGCAGCAACGCATGACGCAACTGTTCGAGGCCATGCGCGCCGGCGGTCTCTACGGCAACGAGGACATCAAGTATTTCAACGGCGGCCTGTTCGATGGCAACATCGCGCTGGAGTTGGAAGGCAACGCCATGCTCACGCTGCAACAGGTGAGCAACCTCGACTGGAGCGCGGTGGAGCCAAGCATCTTCGGCACGCTGTTCGAGCGCGGGCTGGATCCGGCCAGGCGCGCGCAACTGGGTGCGCATTACACCGACCGCAGCGACATCGAATTGATCGTGGAGCCGATGTTGATGGCGCCCTTGCGCCGCGAGTGGGAAGCGGTGAAGGCGAAAGTTGGCGCGCTGGACATCGCCGGCCTCGCTGGGCATGAGGGCTTGCCGGACAAAAAGATGAGCCGGCAGATGGCCGAGGCCAACGACCGGATCAACGCCTTTCACGATGCGCTCGCCGGCACGCGCGTGCTGGACCCGGCCTGTGGCAGTGGCAACTTTTTGTATGTCGCGCTGCGGGCGCTGCTCTCGCTCGAAAAAGAGATCATCACGTATTGCGATGCGCTGGGACTGCCGCGGCCGGCGCTGAAGGTGTCGCCGGCGCAACTGTTCGGCATCGAGCTAAACCCGTATGCGCATGAGCTGGCGCAGGCGACGGTGTGGATCGGCTACATCCAGTGGCGGCACGAAAACGGCTTCGGCGATCCTGAAGAGCCGATCCTGCGCAAGCTCGACAACATCCAGAACATGGACGCGATCATGACGTTGATGGTGGAGATGCGTGATCCAGATGATCGTCTGCTCAATCCACCCGCAGAGTCTTTTGGCAAACATGTGACTGCAACGGAACCAGACTGGCCGGCAGCCGACGTCATCATTGGCAACCCGCCGTTTTTGGGCGGCAGTCGTTTGCGCCGCGAGTTGGGCAACGAACATGCCGAAACGCTTTTCAAACTTTACGAAGTGCGCGTGCCGGCATCATCCGACTTGGTGTGCTATTGGTTCGAGAAAGCACGAGCGCAGATTGAGCAAGGCAAAGCCAAGCGCGCCGGGTTCATTGCGACGCAAGCCATTCGTTCTCCATTGAATCGGCATGTGCTTGATCGCATCAAGGAAACTGGAAATATCTTTTTGGCGTGGAGCGACAAGGAATGGGTCTTGGATGGCGCGGCGGTTCGCGTGTCAATCGTTGGGTTTGACAATTGTTCTGAACGTGAGCGCGTATTGGATGGCAAACTGGTAGATCAAATCAATTCGGATCTCACAAGTCAGCTTGATTTGACATCGGCAAAGGAACTCTATGAGAACGAGAATATTTGTTTTCAGGGCCCTTCGCCCAAGGGCCCTTTTGACATTGACGAGAACACAGCGCGTCAAATGTTGAATGCACCACTCAATGTGAATGGCCGACCAAACTCTGATGTTGTGCGTCAGGTTGCCAGCGCATCTGATCTTGTGCAGCAGCCAAGAATGGCATGGACTATCGATTTTGGATTGATGTCGATGGATGACGCTGCCAGCTATGAGATGCCGTTTGAGTATGTCAAAAGGGTTGTTCATCCGATTCGCAAGAATAATCGTCGGGCAGCATATGCCGAAAAGTGGTGGCAATATGCCGAAGCCAGAAGGGGTTTGCGAGAAGCGTTGAAGGGCAAAGAGCGATTCATCGTAACACCACGCGTCGCAAAACATCGTATCTTTTTGTGGTTGCCAGTATCGGTGCTTGCGAATGACCGCACATTTGTCTTTGCTCGTGACGACGACTATTTCTTTGGCATGTTGCATTCACGCGTGCATGAAGTGTGGTCGCTGGCGACTTCATCGCGACATGGCGATGGTGATGAAGGTGGAAGACCCACCTACAACAACTCCACCTGCTTCGAAACCTTCCCCTTCCCGTGGCCGCCGGCGCACGAACCGCAGGACGACCCGCGCGTGCAGGCCATTGCGCAGGCCGCCCGCGAGTTGGTCGAGAAGCGCGACCGCTGGCTGGCCGAAGGCGCAAAGGAGATCGACCCGGCCTATCTCACCGGCTTGAACATCGCGAAGAAGCCGAAGAAAAGCGAGACGCGCACGCTGACCAATCTCTACAACCAGCGCCCGACGTGGCTCGACCTCGCGCATCAAAAACTCGACCGCGCCGTGCTGGATGCCTACGGCTGGCCGCACGACCTGCGCGACGAGGAAATTCTGGCGCGCCTGCTGGCGTTGAATCTGGAACGTAGCGCATCCTGAAAAGCGCAAAGCATCCTGACCCTTCGACAGGCTCAGGGCAGCGAAGAACTTGCGACGATCTTGATTGGCTTAAGCCAAAGCGCAGTTGAAGGATGCGCACACGGCACTTGCGCAAGTTCGACGCATCCTTCAACTTCGTTCGGCACTTCAATTCGCCCAAGTGCCGCTATGCCAACCCGCACTTCGTTCAGGATGCTTTGCCTGCGTGCGGCACATCAATTCGCCCAAGTGCCGCGATGCCAACCCGCACTTCGTTCAGGATGCTTTGCCTTGCTTTCGCCGCCTGCGTTCTGCCGCAATAACTTGATGGACATCTTCAAAGTCACCGCGAATCAGCGCTTCTTTCTTGGCGCGTGACCATCCTTTGAGTTTCCGCTCCAAAAAGTAGGCGTCGTTGTCTGTCTGCACTTCCTGGCTCCAGACAAGCGCGATAGGTCGGCGTGAATGTGTGTAACCTTCGTATTTGCCTGATTGATGTTCCTCAAGCCGGCGCTCGATATCCGTTGTCTGGCCGGTGTAGTACGAGTTGTCTGAACAACGGAGAATGTAGACAAAGGGCATGGGCGCTTATCCGGTGAGTATAGAAACGCGCGAAAATATGCGCAATCAATAGCTTGCTTGTGATACATGCAAAGCCTCCTGACCCTTCGACAAGCTCAGGGTAGCGATGAACTTGCACGGATTGAAATCGACATGAGCCGAAGCGCAGTTGAAGGATGCGCGCACGGTGCTTGCGCAAGATCAATCGCGTTCCCACCGGGACGTTCCGCCTTCAACTGCGTGCGGCAGTTCGATCATCACAAGGCCGGCGACTCCAAGCCGCACTGCCCTGAGCTTGTCGAAGGGTCAGGATGCTTTACACTTTTTCGGGCCTCACATCCCACCTCATTCTGCGATAGAATAGTGCGCTTTTCGCAGCATGTTTGAATCACTCAGCGACCGGCTCCAGGGCATCTTTGACCGCCTCGGCAAGCGCGGCATCCTCACCGAGCAGGACGTGGATGTGGCGCTGCGCGAGGTGCGCGTCGCACTGCTCGAAGCTGATGTGAACTTCAAGGTTGTCAAAGACTTCCTTGCCCGCGTGCGCGAGCGCGCCATCGGCGCGGAAGTGCACAAGAGCCTGACGCCCGGCCAGGCCGTAGTCAAGATCGTTCACGAGGAATTGCTGGCAACGCTGGGTGAAGGTGGCCGGCTTGATCTGGGCGGCCCAGCGCCGCGCGTGATTGTGCTGGTTGGCTTGCAGGGCGCCGGCAAGACCACGCTGGCTGCAAAGCTGGCCTTGCGCCTGCGCAGCGATGGTCGAAAGCCGCTGATGGTTGCCTGCGACACCTATCGTCCGGCTGCCATCACGCAACTCGAAACGCTCGGCAAACAGTTAAACATCCCTGTCTTCAGCGAGGGTGACAGAGTGCCGCCGCCGCAGATTGCGCAGCATGGCATCCAAAAGGCTGTGCAGACGGCGTCGGACATCGTCATTATCGACACCGCCGGCCGCCTGCAGATCGACGAGCGCATGATGAGCGAAGTCGAGGAGATCAAGGCAAAGGTGAAGCCGGCGGAGGTGCTGCTCGTGGCCGATGCAATGACCGGCCAGGAAGCCGTCAACATCGCCGACACCTTCAACAAGCGCGTTGGCATCACCGGTCTGGTGCTGACAAAGGTCGATGGCGATGCGCGCGGCGGCGCGGCTATTTCCATGCGCGCCGTCACGGGAGTGCCGATCAAGTTTCTCAGCGTCGGTGAAAAGCCGGATGCGCTTGAACCATTTCATCCCGATCGGCTGGCCTCGCGCATCCTCGGCATGGGTGATGTGCTGACACTGATTGAAAAGGCGCAGGCGCAATTTGACGAGGCGCAAGCTGCCGAGGCCGCCGAAAAGATGATGACGGCGCGCTTCGATCTGGAAGACTTCCTGAACCAGATTCAGCAGATCAAAAAGATGGGGCCACTGAACGACCTGCTCGGCATGATTCCAGGCATGAAGGATCTGACCAGGCAACTGCCGGCAGACATGACCGAAAGGCAGATGAAGCGCGTCGAAGCCATCATCAGCAGCATGACGCGTGACGAGCGCCGCGACCCCGATGTGTTGAATGCCAGCCGCAAGCGTCGCGTGGCAAAGGGCAGTGGCACAAGCGTGCAGGAGATCAATCAACTGCTCACGCAATTTCGCGAGGCGCAGAAGATGATGAAGCAGCTGGCCAGCAACCCGCGCATGCGCATGATGAGCGGGCTGATGGGCGGGGGCCGGCGCAGAAAATAAGGGTTGCGATCGGTGATGCGAGATGATCGGCTGCATCCTTTCCAGCCGGCAATCTCCAAATGCCAGTCGCATTGATCATCAACAAAATGCAATCCCCGTTACAATAGGGGACTTTCAAGGAGACTGACAGGAATGGTTCGAATTCGACTTCGCCGCATGGGCTTGAAGAAGCAGCCGACGTATCGCATCGTGGTGTGCGACAAGGAATCTCCGCGCGATGGCTCGTTCATCGAGATCATCGGCTCATATAATCCGCGCACCGAGCCGGCCACCGTGCAGGTGCAGGAAGATCGCGCGCTGTATTGGATGAAGGTCGGCGCGCAGCCGAGCGAATCGGTGCAGCAGTTGTTTCGGAAGACCGGCACGACCGAGCGCTATCAGCGCCTGATGAAGGGCGAGGCGCCCGACACGTTGCTGGCCGAAGCCGCAGCCGCTGTGGCCGCTGCGCCGGCCATCAACCCGAAGACGCGCATTGGCCGCAAGCCGGCGCCGAAGGCCAAAAAGGCCGAAGCCGCTGACTAAGACAAACCTGTCGCAGGGGCAGCGCATCAAGAAATCTCAACTTCTCGCTGCGCTGTCGCTGCTGTGATGGAATGGGCTACAACAACCGAAATCGATCCTCACAATCGCGCGGCTATGGCAATCGTCGTGATGGCCGGCGTCATGACCGCCATGATGACCGGCAGCCGAGCGGTCCGCAGCCGGATGCAAAGGGCTTGGTCGAGTTCATCGCCAAGGGCATGGTGGACAATGCCGATGCCGTGAGCGTGACTGAATCGGGCGGCCGCAACGGCCTCTTTGTGGAGTTGCGTGTGGCGCAAGGTGAGGTGGGGCGCGTGATTGGCCGCGAGGGCAAGCTGGCAAACGCGATGCGCACCCTGTTGAAGGTGGCCGGCAGTCGCTCGGGCCGGCGCATCATGCTCGACATCACCGACTGAGTTCGCTGGATTTGTCGACGAAGGCGTTCATCCCTGAACGCCTTTTTTTGTCACTGTTCACCGGATGCGCACCTATGATGCGCTTTGTATCCGGGGATGCAAATCACACATGAATCGCGCATGACACGACAACCCTCACAGTTTCTTGTGATTGGCAAAATCACCCGCGCGCATGGCATTGCCGGCGAGGTGAAGGTGCAGCTTGCGCCAGGATTCGCCGGCGCGCTCGATGGCGTGCGGCGCATCTATCTCAACGACGAAGCGCAACCACGTCGCGTGCGCGGCCGGCGCGCGCATCAGGATGCGTTATTGTTGCGGCTG
The DNA here is from genome assembly GCA_964590135.1 of uncultured Anaerolineae bacterium. Classification (GTDB taxonomy): domain Bacteria; phylum Chloroflexota; class Anaerolineae; order J036; family Brachytrichaceae; genus JBDHWI01. The sequence continues at coordinate 28,872 of CAZPVX010000042.1, forward strand.
GATGGCGTCACCACGCGCAATGATGCGGAAGCATTGCGCGGTGCGACAGTTGCAATCCAACTTGAGGACCTTCCGCCCCTGCCCGAAGGTGAATACTATTCACACCAGTTGGTAGGCTTGCGCGTGCAGCGCGAAGGCGGCGAACCTATTGGCACGTTGACTGAGGTGCTGGCGACTGGCAGCAACGATGTGTATGTGGTGAAAACTGCAACTGGTGAGTTGCTGTTGCCGGCGCTGGAGAGCGTGGTGCGCGCGATCAACCTCGATGAAGGCGTGATGGTCGTCGTGGTGCCGGCAGGTTTGGAATCGTAGCGGGTGGGAGCGGATGGCAGCGCAGGCTCGCCGGCGAGTGACGACAATCGAAAAGACAGCACGGACAAGCGGATGACCACTGATCTGCCGTATTACCTTGCATTTGCCCGCGTGAAGGGCATCGGCGCGGTGCGCGTGCGCAAGCTGCAAACGCATTTTGGCGAGTTGCGGCTGGCGTGGGGCGCCGGCGAGTTCGAACTGATGGCTGCCGGCCTCGATGCGAGGGCCATTGCCGCGCTGCGCGAGGCGCGCAAGGTGATTGTGCCAGATGCCGAAGTGGCGCAACTGCACAAGGCTGGCGCAACTGCGCTGACGTGGGACGACCCGCATTATCCAAAGCTGCTGCGCGAGGTGGCTGACCCGCCGCCGGTGTTGTTTGTAAAAGGCGCAATCAGCGATGCCGACGCTTTTGCGATCAGCATCGTCGGCACACGCAGCGCCACCGTGTATGGTCGTGAGGTGGCTGAGATGCTCGCCGGCGATATGGCGCGCAACCAGATCACGGTGGTCAGTGGCATGGCGCGCGGCATCGATACGGCTGCGCATCAGGCTGCACTCAAGGCAGGCGGTCGCACAATTGCCGTGCTGGGCTGCGGGGTGGATGTGGTATATCCGCCGGAGCATCGCCGGCTGGCGCAGCAGATTGCTGAGCAGGGCGCAATTGTCAGCGACTACCCGATCGGCACCCCGCCCGATGCTGCAAACTTCCCACCGCGCAATCGCATCATCAGCGGCTTGAGCCTTGGCGTTGTGGTCATCGAGGCCGACGAGCGTAGTGGCGCATTGATCACGACCGAATTTGCCGCCGAGCAGGGGCGGGATGTTTTTGCGGTGCCGGGCAACATTTTCAACAAGAGCAGCCGCGGCCCGAACAAGCTCATTCAGCAGGGCGCCAAGGTGGTGCTGGACACGCAAAGCGTGCTGGAAGAGTTGAACCTGAGCATGGTGACCGCGCAGGCTGAGATGCAAGCCGTCTTGCCCGACGATCCGACCGAACGCACGATCTACGGCAGGCTCACTCACGAGCCGACTGAGGTGAACGATCTGGTGCGGACGCTGGATTTGCCGGCGGAAGCAGTGACCACAGCGCTGACGCTGATGGAGTTGAAGGGCATGGTGCGGCAAGCCAGCGGTACCAGCTATGTGCTGGCGCGGGAAGCGAAAGAGAGATACGAGGCGAATGGGGAATAGAGATTGGAGATCGCGGGCAGCGCATCTCCGGTTTCCAAATCATCGCGAGGGGAATTGAAAAGATGTTTCACGCATTGATCATGGCCGGCGGCAGCGGCACGCGCTTGTGGCCGCTCAGCCGCAAGAACAAACCGAAGCAATCTCTGGCGCTGGTCGAGGCGCGCACGATGTTTCAGGTCACAGTGCTGCGCCTGCAGCCGCTCATTCCGGTAGAGCGTGTGCACGTCGTGACCAACGCGCAGATGGCAGCGATCTTCATGGAGCAAGTGCCGGCGATTCCAAAGGCGAACTATATCATCGAGCCGAGCGCGAAGGATAACGGGCCGGCGGTCGGCCTGGCGCTGGCACATATTCACAGGCAGGATCCGGATGCCACCATTGCCGTTCTGGCTGCCGATCATCACATCGGCAAGGTGGCCGAATTTCAACGCGCGTTGAAGGCTGCGCATGACGCTGCGCAGGATGATTACATCGTCACACTTGGCATCACGCCGGCGTTTGCATCCACCGGCTTCGGCTATATCGAGCGCGGCGAAAAGCTTTGTGAATCGCATGGGCTGGATGTGTTCAAGGCGCTGCGCTTCACCGAGAAGCCAAAGCTTGAAATCGCCGAGC
>CAZPVX010000043.1:0-30266 GCA_964590135.1 uncultured Anaerolineae bacterium
AAAGGGAAAATAGGAAAGAACATTAAAAAAACCCACAATACTGTGGGGATTAAGAATGCCGAAGGAGGGATTTGAACCCTCATGAGAGTAATCTCACTACGCCCTGAACGTAGCGCGTCTGCCAATTCCGCCACTTCGGCTTGAACGAGCGTGATTATACACAGGAATCTTTGGATGCAAGCGTTCTTCGAGCGAGCATCTTGCCTCATGAATGCATTTACCGGATTGACAAATTGGCCGGCCATGCTTTATGCATGGATGAGGTTGCGCTACGATTAACCCATCCATGGAGTTGCCGTCGACCGAGGCGCGCAAAGCGCGTTGCCAGACATATCCGTCACCCAGCGAGCGCGCCTCGCTGTGGCACTTTCCGCAGTTGACCGGCGGCACGCTGCGCGTGATGAAGAACGCGATCTGCATCTATCTGTCGCGCATCGCGCCGACGTTTGGCATCAAGCGCGCGCTGCTGCGCATGGCCGGCGCGCATATCGCACCGCATGCAGCGGTCGGCCTCGGCGTGGTGTTTGATATTTTCTTTCCGCAGGACATCACGGTTGAGGACGACGCAACCGTCGGCTTCAACACCACCATCCTGGCGCATGAGTTTATGCGGCGCGAGTGGCGGCGCGGGCCGGTAAGGATATGCCGCGACGTGACGATCGGCGCGAACTGCACGATCCTGCCCGGCGTCATCATCGGCGAAGGCGCAACTGTGAGCGCGATGAGCCTGGTGAACCGCGATGTGCCGGCTGGCGCCTTCGTCGGCGGCGTGCCGATTCGCCTGCTGCGCACCGAGGGCAGCCAGCCGCACCCGGAAAGTGAAAGATAGCTTTTTGCGCAGATGCGCGCTAGAGACTTAAATTCCCATTGATTCAGGAGATTCACCATGCAAAGAATCGGTTTCATGCTCAAAGTCAAGAAAGACATGCTGGAGGAATACAAGCGCCGGCACGCCGAGGTATGGCCGGATATGCTGGCCGCCTTGCGCGAAACCGGCTGGCACAACTACAGCATCTTCACGACTGAAGACGGCACGCTGTTCGGCTATTTGGAGACGCCCAACTTCGATGCTGCGCGTGCCGGCATGGCGACGAAGGAAGTGAACGCGCGCTGGCAAACCGACATGGCGCCTTTCTTCGAAGGTATTGGCGGCAAGAAGGCTGACGAGAGCTTCCTGTTGCTTGAAGAAGTTTTCCACCTGGACTAACAAGAATCATGAGCAACTACCAACAACTGGCCGGCGATCTGGCCGCAAAAGGCATCGATGTCGAGAACGTGAAGGCGCTGTTGAAGGCGCAGCAAATCGAACTGCCGTCATGGGGCTTTGCCAACACCGGCACCCGCTTCAAGACGTATGCGTGGAAGGGCGCGGCGAGCACCATCCAGGAGAAACTGGCTGACGCCGGCTTCGTCAATAAGATCACTGGCGTGTGCCCCAGCGTGGCGATCCACATCCCGTGGGACAAGGTGAAGGACTGGGGCGCGCTGAAAGATTACGCCGCCTCGCAGGGCGTGCGCATCGGCGCGGTGAACACCAACACGTTCCAGGCCGACCGCTACAAGTTTGGCAGCATCACAAATGCCGACCCGGCCATCCGCAAGATCGCGCTCGACCATCACTACGAATGCATCGAGATCGCAAAGACCGTCGGCTCAAACGCCATCAGCCTGTGGTATGGCGACGGCACGAACTACGCCGGCCAGGAATCCTTCCGCGAGCGCCGGCACCGCATGATCGCGTTCTTCGGGGATGTCTACAAGGCATTGCCGGCGGATATGCGCATGCTGATCGAATACAAGTTTTACGAGCCGGCGTTCTATCACACCGACCTGTCGGATTGGGGTCAAGCCTATGCGGTGTGTCTGAAACTCGGCTCGCAGGCGCAGGTGCTGGTCGACCTCGGTCACCACGCGCAGGGCGTGAACATCGAGCATATCGTCGCCACCCTGCTCGACGACGGAAAGCTCGGCGGCTTCCATTTCAATAACCGCAAATATGGCGATGACGATCTCATCGTCGGCACGGTCAACCCGTTCGAGATGTTCCTGATCTACAGCGAACTGGTGGCCGCCGGCGATGCCGCCAAAGACGTAGCCTACATGATCGACCAGAGCCACGTGATCGAACCGAAGATCGAGGCGATGGTGCAGAGCGTGGTGAATATTCAAAGTGCCTACGCGAAGGCGCTGTGCGTGGATCGCGCCTGCCTGCGCGAGAAGCAGGCACAACACGATGTGCTGGGTGCGCATCGCGTGGTGACCGATGCTTTCGACACCGACGTGCGGCCGCTGCTGGAGCAGGTGCGCATCGAGATGGGGCTGCACCCCGACCCCATCACCGCGCTGAAGCAGAGCGGCTACGAGGCGAAGCTCGCTGAAGAGCGCATTGCCGGCGCCGCCGGCGGCGGGTATCCGGAAGGGGATTGAGCCGTCTCAACGCCGAGGCGCAGAAAGGCAAAGGCGCAGAGAATACCGAAACCCGATTTCGTCCTTCGACAGGCTCAGGATGTAAATCGGGTTTTTGTTTTGCTCTGAACCTTGACACGAAACATGGTCATGAAAAACGCATAAAACATGTTGACCATAGTCACCCAACTCAGCTTTTGGTCTCATTCGACGGAGTTTCTTCGCCCCTTTTCGGGCCATCAACGGTTACAACGCATCAAGTTTGGCCGAAAAGGGACTCAGAATGACGGGGCTTTTCTTATCCAGAACTGAGGTTTGCGAAAGAAACCTGAGGTGTTCCGCTCTCGTCCTCACACCCGTCGTATCTCCTCTCCCACCGCTTCCAGCCGCCCTTCGCGAATCAGGCCGCTGATCAGCGAGCGCGCCGCCTCGTCAAACGCCGGCCCCGCCCGCCGATAGCCCAGCCAGCGCGAAAACTGTCTTAGCAAGCGTCTTGAATTCAAGTAAGCATCCTGAACGGAGTGCGGCTTGGGATCGCTGCACTTGCGTAAGGGTAATGCCGCACGCAGTTGAAGGGTGCGCACGCGGCACGTCTTAATTTTGCGCACCCTTCAACTGCGCTTTGGCCCGTGTAGATTTTGATCCGCACAAGTTCCCCGCTGCGTTCAGGGTGCTTTGTGATTTTCAAGGCGCTCTCTTACCGCATCCACACGATGAACCTGGCCGCGCCCGAGCGGCGCGAAACAGCCGCAAGGCATCCCCTTCATTTTCGATGAAGCTGCGCTGGCGCATTCTTGCTGCGTTCGCGCAGGGCGGCTTGCGAGGCGACCGCCTCAGCCACCGCGACTTGAAATGCGGCGTCGTCGCGCAGCCTGCGGTATTCGGCCAGCGCGGCGTCTTTGGTGGTTTGGGCGACCAGCGGGAAGGTCGCCAGCACATGCGCGAACTCAGCTTCGGTCAGGCCATACAGGTGCGCGACCATGCCATCCAGCTCGGCGCGCAATGCGGCGCGCGCGGCTTCATCGGTCGCCGGCGTGATCGTCGTGCCAATCTCGTTCTCCACCGACTTGCGCAGATCGTCGAATGCCGGCGTGGTGCAGATGAGTTGGGCAGCACGAGTAACCAACCTTTTGAAAAGAGTTAGATTGGTGGCGATACGTGGAACTGGCAACTGGTAGACATAGAACATGTTGATGTTAGTTGTCACCTTTTGTCGCAGCATCCAGTCAACAACAAAGCCGTTCAAACAAGCAAGCACAAACAATTGAATGTAGTCTTCACAATCCCATTCTTGTGACGTGATCACAGAGTTGCCGCAAAACACTTTGTTGGGAAGCAACGCAGCAATTAATGAATGTTCATTCGTGCTTGCGGCAACAGCGCGAAAGCCAAGCCGGTAACGCTGGTAATCCAGCACCTGGCCGGCGTCCGGCACTTTGCCCAACAGTGCCGCCCGTCCTTCGCGCTCGTCTACCCAGTAGCGCGGCTCGGCAAAGTTCGCGTCGAACTGATGGATCATCTTGCCTTCGTAGAGCGGCAGGTGTCCCTTCGCCGGTTGCGTCTTGAACAGATAACTGTCGTTGGTCATGTGGAATTCGTTGTTCAAACGCAGATTCCACACGCCGGCGATCTGCTCGCCGAGCAGCGGGAAGCGCAGCATCTTCTCTGCAATCTGCACGTCGGCATCGCTCTTGAACTCCATCACGCTGAGCGAATCGGGCGAGAGTCGGCGCACCATCTCGACGTGAATATTGATCTTGTCGTCGGCCGCATGCAGGAATTCATCGAGTTGTTCTGCCCCAATTGCCTCACGCGTGTTGATGCGAAATGCCGCGCGAAATGCTTTCGTCGCATTTCCCTTTTGAAAAGTCAGAAGTGCAAACTTGAAGGCATGATGGACGTTCTCAAAAAGGAAGCGCTCATTTGAAAGGCCGAGCAGGGTATTCACTTCAGCGTTATCGAAAAGCATCTGTCGCAGTTGCTTCGCGCCAAGGTCGGTGTAGATGCCGCTGGGGATGATGATGCCGCACAGCCCGCCGGCGCGCAGCAGGTTGTGACACTGCTCCACGAACAGCTTGTAAAGATTGATGTCGCTGCCGGCCTTCTTGCCATTCACGATGGCGATCTGGTTGGCAAACTGCGGCGCGCTGCGATACCACGCGCTGACGTGCGGAAAGCGACTGAGATAATCCAGCCACGCCCTGCGCACATCCGGCTGTCTCAGCAGCTTGGCCTGCTCCTTCTCAAAGTCCTTGATCGTCATCGCGTTCTTGGTGACGAGCTCGGAATACTCGGCGAAAAATTCTTTGGCCTGCGGCTTGAAGATTTCCCAGGGCGGGTTGGTGATAATCGCGTCGAAACCCCCTGAGCCCTGAGCTTGCCGAAAGGTCGAAGGGCGCGCATTCATCACCGCGTCGAAGTCGTAGCCCCAGTGAAAGGGCGCAAGCTGCGTGATCTCATTCGGTTTCAGCCTGCGGCGCGCCGGCTTGCCCTCTTTGCCCCGCTTCTCATCCCATGTCGCCTGCTGAAACTGAATGCCCAGCGCCTGAAACTGGTCGAGCAACAGCGCGTTCAGCACGGCCACGTCATCTCTACGCCGCGCCTCAATCTCATCACGCAGGGATTTCAGATGCTCACCATATTGCGCATTGCTGCGATAGTTTTGAATCAGCCGGTTCTTCTCTGCCACCACCTGCGCATAGCTCTTGCCGCCGGCGGGCAGCCCCAGCGCCAGTTGCTCGCCCACGATGCCCGTGCCCATCTGCCGCGCTTCGGCCTGATGCTCATTGAACTCGGCCTCATCCACCCGCAACAACCCGATCAGCGAATTGCCCGGCAGAATATTGAAGTCGATGTTGGGCAATGGCTCAAGCTGGCCGGCGCTCTCCACGCTGGCCACCAGCGCCAGAAACAGGCGCAGCCGCGCAATTTCAACGGCCTCATCCATGATGTCCACGCCGAACAGGTTGTCGGTGATGACGCGGCGCTTGATGAAATAGTCCACGCTGGGGTGATCGCGCTTCATGCCGGCCAGCCAGCCGCGCAGCGTCGCGTCGTCCATGCGCTCGGCCTGGCCGATGACGGCGCTGTAGACCTCGATCAGCGTCTTCATGGCGGCGACGAGAAAAGCGCCCGAGCCGCAGGCCGGGTCGAGCAACTTAAGGTTGGGCAGGATGCCGCCATCTTCCAGCAGCAACATGCGGCACAGGCCGGCGTCCAGATTGCGCAGCAGATCTTCGAGCGTTTCAAAGGGTTGTCCCCCACCCCCAACCCCTCCCCCGCTGACGGGGGAGGGGAGCAAGTCCGACTCTTTCTCCCCTCCCTCTGGGGAGGGGGTGGGGTCAGAAGATGCCGGCGAGCGAAGCAACCCTGCATCAACCAGCACTTGCCTCTCGCGCGCGGCCTCGGCGCGCCGGCGGTTCACCCCATCCAGAATCAGGCGGTGAATGGTCTGCTCGCACAGGTATTCGGTGATCTCGGGCCGCGTGTAATACGCGCCAAACTCCTTCTGGTTGATGTATTTCTCGAAGATGTAACCCAGCACGTGCGGGTTGATCTCGTTGTCATCGCCGCCCGGCGTGTCGTTCAGGTTCCACGAATACTTTTCGAGCAACGCAAACAGCCCATCGAAGGCGTCGTCGGCGATGTGAATCGCATCGCCGTATTTCTCCTCCACCGTGTGCGGCAGAAACAGGCCGCCGTTCAGGTATTTGATCTCGCCGATCAGTTGCTTCACGGAGTGGTCGCGCTTGTCCTCCGGCAGCGCAAAACCCTCGAAGAACAGCGTCTTGAGAAAGACGCCGTAGAAGGTTTCGCCGTCCGGCGTGTTTGTCGCGGCAGCGCGCCTTGCGGCCAGTTTGTCCTGCAAATAGCGCGTGTTGCCGCCATCCAGGATGAACTTGCGCTGCAAAAAATAAATGAAAAGAATGCGGTTGAGCAGCACGCTGGCATACCACTTCTGCTCGCGCTCGTTCGGAATGCCCTTGATCGCCTCCGTGAAATCCTTGCGCAAGTCGTTGAACGCGTTGTAGAAGCGTTTGGTGACCTGCTCCACATCCAGCGCGCGCTGCAGGCGGTTCGCCACCTCGGTCACGGTCGGGTCATCCTGTTCAAACGCGCCCAGGTCGAACACCATGCTGCTGAGCTTGCCAAGGAACAAGTCGCCGGGCTGCTGCTTGAAGTAGTAATGGCTGCGCACGCGGCGTTTGCCGCCGGCATCGCGCTTCGCCCAGCTCCACACCGTCTGCGTGCGCGCCGTATCCACAAACACCAGCAAATGCTCGAAGCTGCGGCGCTGCTCGATCAACGTGTGAATTTTTGCGCGCACTCTGGCGTCTGGCACATCGCCGGCGGCAGTGCCGACCTCATAGACCACCACGCCGGAAAGTTGGGCGATGGGTTGCGCGGTGAAGGGGATGCCATCGACCGTTTCGGCCAGCGGCGCGTCGCCGGCCCGTGGGCGCGACCAGCCCAGATCTTCGATGAACAGCGTTTTGAATGCAAACGTTTGCAGCCGCTCGCGCGTGCGTGGAATATTCAATGTTGTCATGCAACTTTGTCAATCTTTTGAGACAGGCCCTAAAAATCCCCACCCCCAGCCCCTCCCCGTTGGAGAGGGGAGAATGCGATCACCGCAACCCCAGCGAGCACAGGATGCGCGGCTCGCGGCTCGCGCCGGCCTCTTCATCGTCGTCCGATGTGATGCACAGCCGGTCATCCTCATACAACGCCACCACGCGGTCGGCCAGTTGCGCATCGGTCGCGCCGGTGCGCAGCAGCCGGTTTAGCGTGTCGGTGGCCGACTGGCGCAACGGATACACATACATCTGGTCGAGCGCGCGAATCAATTCCGCAGACTGAAACAAGGTGCCTTTCTGGTCATCGGAAAGTGCCTTCAAGCGCATATAGGTTTTGTATTTCGCGCCGCTGCGCTTGCCCAGTGTGCCGCCGGCGCTGCTCTTCTCCTGCTCTGCCGCCAGCGCCACCGCCTTCGTCACCAGATCATGGTGCTGCGGCGCGCGCTGGGCTGCCGGCGTGAATGGCGGGCAGGCCGCCGCGTTCAAAATGGCAAAGGGCGATTCGGTCACGCTGTTGCCGTATTCATCCAGCCACACTAGCGTGTCATTGTCTTCCGCTGTGCGGATATACGCGAGCACGCCTTTCGTCCCATCCGCCGGCGCATGTTTTGCCGAGAGCGACACCGGCGCTAGCGCCATGACCGCCTTTGCGAGGTTCGCATCGTGCTCGGTGGCATTTTTCCAGATTTGATAGGCATACGACGCCAGATCAACCTCGGTGTCGCTGTCGCCATCCAGGATGCCAGCGTGCTCGCTATACAGATCAAGCACGGTCTGCTGGCTGTCGTCGTCCTCGAAGAACGCCTCGTCGCTGCCGACAACTTCAGCGTTGTCCTTCAAGCGCTGGCGCAGCCGGCTGCGCAGCCGGATCAGCCGCTCCACACCCTCCGCCGGCAAAAAGGTATAGCACTGAATTTCGTCGTGCGTCTGGCCGATGCGGTCGACGCGGCCGGCGCGCTGGATCAGGCGGATGATCGCCCACGGCAAGTCGAAATTCACCACCACGAAGGCATCTTGCAGGTTCTGGCCTTCGCTCAGCACATCGGTGGCAACCAGCACGCGCAACTCGCCTTCACCATTCTTCCCACCCTCAGCCCCTCCCCCCAGGGGAGAGGGGAGTGTCTTTTCATTCGACTGCGGGCTGAAGCGCCAGGCCAGCTCGGTGGCATTGGGCGAATCGCCGCTGACGCCGGCAACGCGCTCCACGCCATTCGCCTTCAACTGCGCCGCCAGATAGTTCACCGTGTCGGCGAACTGCGTGAACACCAGCACCTTGTCACTGGGGTGCATCTGCTGTACCAGGTGCAGCAACGCCTTGAGCTTTTCATCGCGCGCCGGCAGCCACGGGCCGCTGTCACGCAGCACGTTCAGCAACGCGGCGGCATCGGCGCGCAGATCATCGGCCAGCGCTTTTGTGAAGAGGCTGGCGGGCAGCCACTTGAAGCGCCGGTGGTATTGGTCTTCATAAAGCACGTAGGCCGCCGCCGCCCGCTCGCGCAATGCCTGCTCGGTCCAGTTGCCGCTGCCCAGGCCGTTGCCATTGACTGGCGCGGCCTCAGCATCGTCATCGCCGCTGTCGTCTGTGCTGTCAATGTTGTCGAAGATTTCCAGTGAGTCGGCGTCCTCGTCGCTGATGCGCGTGTCCAGCAGGCCGGCGTCCTGCGTGCCGATGGGCAGCGGCAAGCCATGCTCGATGGCGTGCAGGAAAACGTAGTTGCGCAGGATATGCCGCTCCAGCGAAAGCACGAAGGCATGGCCGCTGCTTTCAAGGCGCTTGAACAAATTGGTGCGGCAAAAGCCAATCAGTCGCTTGCCGGCGCGCGCCAGGTTGCGCAATAGTGCAGATGCTTCTGGTGTGGGTTGCGGCTCGGCGGTGGTGCGGGTCTGGCGTCCACGCCGGCTGCCCGTGCCGTCCACTGCAGCTTTGGCCGTCTCGGTGGTGTAGTTGCCCAGGCCGTAGCGTGGTAGCTTGAGCCGGCCGATCACATCCACCACCTGTTCGGAATACAGTTTTGCGTAGGGGTCGTCGCCGGCGCCATCGCGCACGCGAAACTTCACGGTGTGGGGCCGGCGAATGGGGAAATAGTTGCGCGTGCCATCTTCCAGCAACAGGTATTTGCGCCCGGTTGCCGCTTCATCCAGCGCATAGTTCTGCTGGATGAAGCTGCGCGTGCGCCGCACCATGTACAACCGCATCAGGTCGCGCCAGTCGTCGGGGTTATCGCTGCGCTCGAATGCGCCGATGGTGTTGGGTGCGGCGTCGTAATTCGCCCTGAATTCGGCCTCGCCGGTTTCGCGGATGAAGCGCTCGGGCCGGATGGGCAGAGCGTCGTCCTCGTTGATGAACAGGCGCAACTGACTGGACAGATCGAGATACGTTTTGTTATAGGGCGTGGCCGAGAGCAACATGCACTTGCTCTGGTTGCGCGCAATGTATTCGCGTATGGTGCGATAGCGTTTGCCTTCGCGGTTGCGCAGGTTGTGGCTTTCATCGAGGATGACCAGTTGATAACGCCGCAGGTCGGGCAATTCACGCAGCACACGGCTTTGCGACAGCACCTTTGCGCGCAGGCCGTAGCGGTCGCGATACGTCTCCCACATCTTCACCAGGTTCTTCGGGCAGATGATGAGCGCATCCCACTCCTGATCGTCTTGAAAAATGCGCGCCACCGCAGTCGCCATCAGCGTCTTGCCCAGGCCAACCACGTCGCCGATCAACACGCCGTTGCGCTTGTTCAAGTGATGCGCCGCGATTTTCACAGCAGCGCGCTGAAATTCCAGCAGGCGCTGGCCAAAGATGGCGGGGATGCGATACTCGTTGATGCCGGCGCGCGCCTCTTGAGAGAGGTGATACGCCATCTTCAGGTAAATGTGCTGCGGTGGGATGGCAACCTCCCGCGCCCAGCTCTCCTCGATGATCTGCGCCAGCTCTTCGGAGATATCGAGCGCCCAGCGGTCTTCCCAGCGCAACTCGAACCACGCCTTCAATTTCTGGACCGCATCGTGATCGACCACATCCACGTTCAACTCGCCCTGGTGTTGCAGGCCGGCGAAGGTGAGGTTGCTGCTGCCCAGGTAGCCGACAATCGGCGTGTTGAAGTCATCACGATGCAACAGGTAGAGCTTGGCGTGCAGCGGGTGGCGCAGAAAGAGCTTGACGCGCACTTTCTTTGCACGCAAGTGGCGCGCCAGCCGGCGCAAGCCAGCCTCGTCGGCGTTGGTCGGCGTGCCAATGGTCAGTTGCTCGCGGAAATCCTCAGCCAGCCGGCGTTTCAGCCGCGCAGCCGTCTGGTTGTCGATGCCCGCGTCGTCGCTGTTGCCAGCGATGTGGTATCGAATGCGCAACTCGTCCGCCGGCAGACGCTGCATGCCGACGATGACGCGGCAGAACTGATTCATGCCGTCCCAATCATCGACAGCGCCATCGATCTCGCGCCAGCCGCGCAGGTTGAAATAGCCGACACAAAAATCGGCGCGCTGCGAGACGTCCAGCGTCTGGGTCAGCGCCGGTAGCAGCGATTCATGGATGTTGTCGAAAACACGCGGCATTTTTCTGCCGATCTTACGCGAGATGCACGAAATGCACACTTGTCATTTCACAAACTCGCGAATCATCGCGTTGGCAGTACACTGAGACTGCTCTTGCATGAGCATTTAGTCAATAGCCAATAGCTCACACATCGCCATGCCAAAAAATTTGTGGAATGACAACGACGCAGCGGGACTCAACCCGCTCGACCTGCTCGCCTATCGCTCGCGCCTGCTGGCCGCCGACCGCAGCGTGGTGAACATCTTCGGCGGCAACACCTCCGTCAAGGCCAGCGAGAAAGACCACGCCGGCCGCGACGTGAATGTGCTGTGGGTGAAGGGCAGCGGCAGCGATCTTGCCAATTGCACCGGTAAAGATTTCGCCGGCCTCAAGCTCGATGAAGTGTTGCCCCTGCTCGACCGGCCCGCCATGACCGACGAGGAGATGGTGGCGTATCTCGGGCGCTGCCAGTTCGAGCCGAACCGCCCGCGCCAATCCATCGAGACCCTGCTGCACGCCTTCACACCCCACCCGCACGTCGACCACACCCACCCCGACGCGATCATCGCGCTGGCCTGCGCGGCGCGCGGTGAAGCTGCCGCCCGCGAGGTGTTCGGCGACAAGATGGTGTGGGCGCCATACATCCGGCCGGGTTTCGATCTGAGCAAGCAGATCGGCATGTCATTGCGCGAGCATCCTGAAGCCACCTGCGTGGTGATGGGCAAGCATGGCCTGATCACCTGGGGCAACGACGCGAAAAGCAGCTACGCGACCGCCATCGCGCACATTCAACAAGCAGAGGATGCGTTGGATGAAGCCGGCAAGCGCGTTTTTGCGTCAGTTGCCCTCACCCCGGCCCTCTCCCACCCTTCGACTATGGCTCAGGGGGAGAGGGAGAAAGCGGTCTCTGCGATCATGCCGACGCTGCGCGGCGCAGTGACCAGCCAGCGCAAGGGCGTGGTGCTGTTCGACGACAGCGACGACGTGCTGGAATTTCTCGGCCGGCCCGACGCGCAGGCACTTTCGCAGATCGGCGCGGCCTGCCCAGACCACCTTGTGCACACCAAGCGCGTGCCGCTGTTCGTGGCATGGGATGGCAAGGATGTGGAGCAACTGAAGCAGTCGCTCACCGATGGCGTCGCGCAATACCAAAAGGACTACGCGGCCTACTTCAACCAGTTCAACAACGACTCAAGCATCAAGATGGCTGACCCTTCGCCGCGCGTGATCCTGGTGCAGGGGCTGGGCATGTTCAACACCGGCCGCGATGCCACGCAGGCCGACGTGTCGCGCCAACTCTATCACCGCGCCATCTCGGTGATGACGCAATGCTCACGCATCGATGCATTCACCTCGCTCGATGCAGAAGAGTCGTTCAACATCGAGTATTGGCCGCTTGAACTCTACAAGCTCTCGCTGCGGCCACCCGAGCGCGAACTGGCCGGCCGCATCGCCTTCATCACCGGCGGCGCCAGCGGTATCGGTCGCGCCATCGCCCACCGCCTCGCCAAGGAAGGCGCGCACGTCGTCATCGCCGACATCAACCTGGATGGCGCGAAGATCGTCGCCGAGGACATCTGCAAGGCGAACGGCCTCAAGCGCGCGGTGGCCGTGAGCTGCAACGTGACGAGCGAAGCAGATGTGATGAGCGCGTTCGCCTCAGCCTGCAGCGCATATGGCGGTGTGGACATCGTGGTGAACAACGCCGGCATCGCCACCAGCGCGCCCATCGAAAAGACCACCCTGGCCGAGTGGCAGAAGAACATGGACATCCTCAACACCGGCTACTTCCTTGTCGCGCGCGAGGCATTCAAGGTGTTGAAGCAACAGAATCGCGGCGGTTCGATCGTGTTTATCTGCAGCAAGAACAGCGTGTATGCCGGCAAGAATGCCGCCGCCTACAGCGCTGCCAAGGCCGCCGAGTTGCATCTGGCGCGCTGCCTGGCCGAGGAGGGCGGCGCGAGTGGCATCCGCGTGAACAGCGTGCTGCCGGATGCAGTGCTGCAGGGCAGCGCGATCTGGAACAGCAGTTGGCGCGAGGAGCGCGCGAAGAACTATGGCATCAAGCCGGAAGAGCTGGATGCCTATTACGCCTCGCGCACCACATTGAAGGTGAATGTGTTTCCTGACGACATCGCCGAGGGCGTGCTGTTCTTCGCCAGCGACCGCGCCGCCAAGACCACCGGCGCGATGCTGACGATTGACGGCGGCGTGCCGGCGGCGTATGCGCGTTGATCTTTTTTGATCGAGCCAACATCCAAACTGCAGCGATTCAATCATGCAAAGGCGCAATGCCCCAGGCAGCCATGACGCAATCAAAAAGCTATCGTCATGAAATCGTCGGCGTGTTCGGTGATCCGGTCGACGAGAACCCAACCATCGCCATGCACGAGGCGGCCTTCAAGGCCAAGGGCTTGCACTGGCGCTACCAGAACTTCCGCGTCAAACCGGACGGACTGGCTGCAGCCATGCAGGGCATGCGGGCAATGCACTTCAAGGGCATCAACCTGACCATCCCGCACAAAGTGGCGGTGCTGCAATACCTCGACCGCATCACACCAGAGGCGGCGATGATGGGCGCAGTGAATACGGTGGTGCGGCAGGGCGACGAGTTGATCGGCACAAACACCGATGGCAAGGGCTTCCTGCTGGCGCTGAGACAGGCCGGCATCGACCCGGCCGGCAAGCGGGTGGCATTCCTTGGCGCAGGCGGCGCAGCGCGCGCCATGTCGGTCGAGTTGGCGCTGGCCGGCGCGAGCCACATCACCATCGTCAACCGCACCACCTACCGCGGCGCCGACCTGGTGAAGCTGCTGAACGAGCGCACGAAGACGCCGGCAGAATTCGCGTGGTGGCTCGGTGATTTCAGCGTGCCGGCGGATACTGACATCCTGGTGAACGCAACCCCGGTCGGCCTGCATCCCAACATTGAAGACAAGCCCGGCGTGCATATGGACAGCATCCACGCCGGCATGTGGGTGTGTGACGTCATCCCCAACCCGCCGCGCACCGCCTTCCTCATTGAGGCGGCCTCGCGCGGCGCAAAAACGCTCGATGGTCTGGGGATGCTGGTGTATCAGGGCGCAATCGCCTTCACCATCTGGACTGGCGAAGACGCGCCGATCGACGTGATGAAACAGGCCCTAAGCGACATCTTCATCTAGCGACTGCGACATTGGGCAATCAAGCATTCGATGCGATAACGTGATAAACACATGGACAAATTAAAAGCAGTTCTGGTCGGCTGCGGTGGCATGAGCCGCGCATGGTTGAAGACGGCAACGACGCTGGAGGGGCTGGAGATCGCCGGACTGGTCGATATCGTTGAAGATGCTGCAAAAGCGCGGCGCGATGAATTCGGCATCGCCGGCGCGCAGATCGGCAGCGACCTGGAAACGATGTTGCGCGCGATCAAGCCCGACATTGTGTTTGACGTGACCATACCGGAGGCGCATACGCCGACCACGTTACTGGCGCTGCAATACGGCTGTCACGTGCTGGGCGAAAAGCCAATGGCCGATTCGATGGACAACGCGCGGCGCATGATGCAGGCGGCGCAAAGCGCCGGCAGGCTCTTCGCAGTGATTCAAAATCGCCGCTACACCTCGTCCATCCGCCGCGTGCGCCATCTGCTGCAAAGCGGGGCAATTGGCAGTCTGACGACCGTAAACTGCGACTTCTACATCGGCGCGCACTTCGGCGGCTTCCGCGACCGCATGGAACACGTGCTGCTGCTCGACATGGCGATTCACACCTTCGATCAGGCGCGCTTCCTCACCGGCGCCGACCCCGTTGCGGTTGAATATTGCCGCGAATGGAACCCACGCGGCTCGTGGTATGACCACGACGCCTCGGCCATTGCCATATTTGAAATGGCCGGCGGCATGGTGTATACCTATCGCGGCAGTTGGTGCGCTGAAGGCTTGAACACCACATGGGAATGCGACTGGCGCTTTGTGGGCAGCAAGGGCAGCGCATTGTGGGATGGCGGCGAGGAGTTCAAGGCACAGGCGCCGGCGGAGGACGTTGGCTTCATGCGCAAACAAAACGACATCCCCCTGCCCAACATCGACACCGCCGGCCTGGACGATGGTCATGCCAGCTTGATCCAACAGTTTGTGCGCTGCATCCGTGAGGGCAGCACACCTGAGACTGTCTGCACCGATAACATCAAGAGCCTCGCCATGGTCTTCGGCGCAATCGAGGCAGCTGAGACAGGCCGGCGGGTCGAGATTCGGATTTGAGTGCAGCATTGGTGAAAACCAATACAAGGAGGCTCGTATGATTGCAAAGCAACCCTTTGGTCGCACTGGCCACCTCAGCACCCGCGCCCTGTTTGGCGCGGCGGCGCTGGGCGGCGTCACGCAGACCGAAGCTGACCGCACGATGGAATTGCTGCTCCACTACGGCATCAATCACATCGATACGGCAGCTAGCTACGGCGATTCGGAAATCCGCCTCGGCCCATGGATGGCGAAATACCGCAACGACGTTTTTCTCGCCACCAAGACCGGCGAACGCACCTTCCAGAAAGCGAAGGACGAAATTCATCGCTCGCTGGAGCGCCTGCGCGTAAACGACCTCGATCTGATCCAACTGCACAACCTGGCAGAAGAGGCAGAGTGGCAGGTGGCGCTGGGACCCGGCGGCGCGCTCGAGGCCGCCATCGAGGCAAAGCAGCAGGGACTGGTGAAATATATCGGCGTCACCGGCCACGGCTCGGGCATCGCCGCAATGCACTATCGCAGCTTGCAGCGATATGACTTCGATAGCGTGCTGCTGCCTTACAGCTACATCCTTGTGCAGAACCAGCAATATGCCGCCGACTTCGAAAGATTGTTGCAACTATGCCAATCACGCAATGTGGCCGTGCAAACGATCAAGTCGATCACACAGCGGCCATGGGGTGATGATCCCCACACGGCGGCCACGTGGTACAAGCCGCTGGTCGAGCAGGCCGACATTGACCTGGCTGCACACTGGGTGCTGGGCAACGCCGGCGTCTTCCTCAACACCGTCGGCGACATCCATGTGCTGCCGAAGGTGCTGGATGCGGTGAGCCGCTTCGAGCGCCGGCCTGTTGACGCGCAGATGCAAAGGCTGGTTGCCGAGCGAGAAATGGCGCCGCTGTTTGCGTGAGGCGCGCTCGGTTATCTCATAGTGCAATCGCAGATTGCGCCATTTGCCAAAAACAACAAAGGTGAGTACAACAGGTGCCATATCGCAAGGTTGATGGCGATCGAGCAAGATATTGAATGATCTTTTTGGAGGGAACAACTCATGAGACTTGCAAAACGCGTAACGTATCTTCTACCTGTTCTAGCGATTGCGCTGACGGCCTGCGCCGGCGCAACCCCGTCGAAAGTTGCTGACAAAAACAGCGACTTTTACCTCGCGCTGCCGCGCGTCGTGGTCGACATCGATAAAGATGGCAAGCCATCCATCGCCGGCGTAACTCCGGATACTGTGAAGAGTCTGTCGATGGGCAACCTCGACCTGACCGCATATACGGTGCCGGCGGATTATCTGGCCTGGCTGAAAAGCACCAACACACAGCACATCGAACTCGCCTTCAATGGCGATGGCTTGTTCGTGTATGCCAATGGCAAGCCGCTGCCGCACATCAGCCTGAGTGACGAGTCAGTGACCAACCTTGGCTCGGTCGCCGGCACGATGACAGACATCTTTGCGCCAGGTTATGAGGGCTATATGCCGCTCGTCGAGCGCTTCCTGCCGCTGGCTCGCCGGCTCGGCTTGAACCTCGTCGTCCGCCTGCCGCGCGCTGAGGGCGTTGCCGAAATCCCACTGCGCGATCCAAATGCCGCTGACACGCCGGATGATCTCAAGCCGCGCGAAAACAGCCCGGTGCAGGTGCGCATCGTTGTAACCTACGACGACATGGGCGTGCCATCCGTCGCCGGCATCTCTGCCAACGACCTGCAGGCCATGACCGGCTTCGATATGACCATGCTCAAGCTTGATCCGAATTTCATTGCACAGCTCCGCGAAAAGGGCGTGCAGCACATCTCGATCAAGAGCATGGGTGATGGCCTGGCACTGGCCGTCAACGACAAGCCACTGCCGACTTTCGTCTGCAATGAGGACTGCCTGAAGAACACCGCCGGCCTGATCACCACGCTCAACACATACCCGGGCATGGAGCAGATCAATGAGTTGGTCAGCCGGTTCGGCCCAGAACTGCGAAGCGTGAATGCTGAGCTGGCGCTGCGCTTCCCAATGGCGCCCGGCTCGCAGCGCATCCCGCTGCCGTTCAACATCACAGTGAACTAGGCGAGTTGTAAACGTCTGACAGGGCAAATCCATCGGCCGCATTCGTGCGCCAGCCCTGTCAGGTTTTCGATAGAACCACTCTAACCAAAGAGGTTTCATCCATGAATGTACCGCAAAAGTATGGCGGACTCAGGCTGGTTGGCTGGCTGCTGGTGATCGTCGGCATCATCGTGATCGGCGGCGGCATCCTGATCGGCATCGGCATTATCAACGCCCGGCCCTATCCAGGCTTTGAGAACGGCCTCAACATGATCGGCTGGGGGCCGATCGTGCTCGGTTTGTTGAATGGCGTCCCTATGATTATCTTTGGGCGCGTGCTTCATGCCTTGACGGACGCGGTGAATAACGGCGCTGCGGCGATGGCCATGGCGACGGAAAGCCGCAAGATGGCCGAGGCGGCCGTAAAGAACAGTGACGCCGTGCTAAAGAATACTGAGACCGTGATGCGCAACACCGAAGTGGCCGTGCGCAATACTGAATCAGCATTGAAGGCCGCGCCGACCATGGCGTTGAGTGCAGCCGGCGCCACCGCAGCCGGCGTTGCGGATGCAGCATCGGATGCGGCGCAGAAGGCAGCCAATACCGTTGAGGCGGTCGCCGATTCGACCAAAGCCGCTGTCGCCGATGCCGCCAATGCAACGTCGAACGCGGTCGACAATGTCACAGCTGCATTGCCCAAACTTGGCAATTAGCCACTCATCTTTCACGTTCAAACGAAAACGCCACCACAATCGGTGGCGTTTTCGTTTGCTGGCTCGCGCCGGCGTTACAACATGACCACTCCCTTCAAATAGGCGATTTCACCGCCTATCACGCTTTGCATGAAGGCAGCATAGCCGTCCAGATCCACACAATGCGATACGAGTGGCTGCAGGTTAAAGATGCCGCGTTGCATCAGGCGAATCGCCGGCGGGAATGGGTCGCGCAACCTGGCCGAGGGGGATGAGTTGACGATGGTGAAACCGTCGCTATGCCATTTGGTGGGGTCGAAGGTGGCCGTCTGCCCTTTCAACCAGCCAAACAGATTGATCAAACCGCCGCGCTTGACAACATCTGTCGCGAGGTCGAGGCCGGCCTGGTTGCCGGTGGTGTCCACCACCACATCGAACTCGCGCGCGCGCAGCTCGGCCGCAAGCTGCTCACGGTCGAGCGCGCCGGCATTGAACGTCTCCTCCACCCCGATGGCGTGCGCAGTGTCGAGCCGGCTCTGCACCGTATCGACGGCAACGAGTTGATCCAGCGGCGAATGCAGCAACCCTTGCAGGATGAGCAGCCCCATGAAGCCGCTGCCAATCACAGCGATGCGGTCCCCAGCGCGCAACCGGCAATGGTCGATGCCGGTGACAGCGCACGAGACCGGCTCGACGATCCAGTATTGATCCGGCAGTGGCGAATCAGGAATCTTGTAAACCCGAGACGCCGGCAGATTGCGCACGCTGGCAAAGCCACCGCCAGCGACGCGATCACCCTCTTTCAGGCCAGTCACGCCGGCGCCGATCTTCGCCACATGCCCCACCCCCTCATGCCCGGGCGGCGCCATAGTCACCTTGCCGGCGTAGCGCACCGTCGCCAGGTCCCATGAGCAGATGCCGCACGCGCCGCCTTGCAATTGCACCTCGCCCGGACCAGGGTCGCCAACCTCACGCTCATACACTTCAATGCTGCCATCACTTCGATAGCGCATGGTTTTGCTGTTCATATTGCTCCTCTCGCCGGCCGCCTACCCTGTCACAAACTCATCCGAGATTTCGAGCGCGCGATCGATGATCTCCAACCCCTCGTCAAGCTCTTCGCGGGTGATGCACAGCGGCGGGTTGGCAAAGAAGGTGTTCCAACGCACGAAGGTGAACAAGCCGTTGTCATGGAAGAACTTCTTGATCAGGTTCATCACCTCCATCTCCTTTCCGCTGGCATTGAAGGGCGCCATCGGCTCCTTCGTCTCGCGATTCTTCACCAATTCGAAGAGGGTGAACAGGCCGATATGCCGCACATCGCCGACGGAAGGATGTTTCGCCTTCAATTCTTCCTCGCGCTGCGCCAGATACGCGCCCATCGTCGCGGCATTTTCAACGAGCTTGTCGTCGATCAGCACGTTGATGGCAGCGACGGCAGCAGCACAACTGACGGCGTGGCCGCCGTAGGTCAAGCCGGCGTAGAGCACGTGGTCATCGAAATACTTGCCGATCTCCTCGCTGACGATGCAGTTGCCAAGCGGCAAATAGCTGCTGGTCAGGCCTTTCGCCATCGTCATGATGTCTGGCGCGATGTCGTAATGCTCACACGCGAACATCTTGCCAGTGCGCCCAAATCCGCACATCACCTCATCCAGAATCAGGAAGATGCCATATTTGTCGCACAGCATCCGCAAGCCCTGGTAATACTCTCTGGTCGGGATGATGATGCCGTTTGTGCCAGTGATGGTCTCCGTGATGATCGCGGCGATGTTCTTTGGCCCTTCGAACTTGATCACGTCCTCGGTCTGGTTCAGGCACTCCTGCATGAACTCCGCCTCGCTGATCGGCAGCCGGCAGCGATAGTAAAACGGGTCGGGGATGCGCATGATGCCAGGCGGTTGCGGCTCACTCGCCCAGCGGCGCGGGTCACCCGTCAACCCCATGCTCATGGCTGTGCCGCCGTGATAACCGCGATAGCGCGCCAGAATCTTGTGCTTCCCGCTAGCCATGCGCGCGATCTTCACGGCGTTCTCATTGGCCTCGCTGCCACCCAGCGTGAAGAAGCTCTTCTTCAGGTTGCCAGGGGTGATGTCGGCCAGCATTTTGCCCAGCACGCCGCGCACCTCGGTGGCAGCATAGGGGTTGATGTAGGCGATCTTGTCGAGCTGGTCGATGATGGCCTGCCTCACGCGCGGGTTGCCATGGCCAATGTTCACGCTCATCAACTGGCTGTTGAAGTCGATGTAGCGCTTGCCGTTGGTGTCCCAAAAATAGACGCCCTCAGCATGGTCTGCCGGCAGCGGCGTGTAGCCGGCCTGCGCCGACCATTCGAACATCGTGTATTCCTTGTTCAGGCGAATAATTTCTTCTGCGCTCAGTGACATGATGCTCCTCAAGAAGTGACTTGAGCAGATTGTAGCCGCGCGCTGCGCATGTTGCGCTTCGGCGTCACATCGCCTCGTTCTCGGCAATGGCGTCGCGGTTGCGCTCGATCTCAGCGCTGAATTTCTGCCAGCGCCGGCGCGCATAGACGCCAATCAGCACGACCGCCGGCAGCAGCACCGCAAAGCCGAGAAACGGGCCGGGCGAAATCAGCGGCACGTCGCGCACGCGGTCGATGTTGAGCAACAGCAACAT
This sequence comes from uncultured Anaerolineae bacterium, assembly GCA_964590135.1. Lineage (GTDB taxonomy): Bacteria > Chloroflexota > Anaerolineae > J036 > Brachytrichaceae > JBDHWI01. The sequence goes on from CAZPVX010000043.1 coordinate 20,115, forward strand.
GAGCGACATCCAGACTGTCAACATGTTGGGAATCGTGTCACCGCTGTGCATCAGCCTCAAGCCATCGCTGCGCGTCTTCGTGATCGGCCAAAACAGATTTGAGCCGAGATAGCCGAGCTGATCTTCCAGCACATGCGCGGCAAAAGCGAACGCGGCGACCATGCCGGCTGCCAACCCCAGCCACAGCCCCGTCGCCACCCCCAACATCGCTGCCAGCACCAATGAATGCGACCACGTGCGGTGCCAGGGCAGAAATTCGATATGGAGCGTCGCATCTTCTTCCCCTGAGAGAGAGCTGGCATGAGAGGCCAGCCTCAAAGACGGGCCGCCAAGTTCGCCGGCATCGAGCGCGCCATCGTATCCGTAGCGCAGGTGGCGGATCGGCGCGCGGCCAACCGCGTCATGCATCTGCACGATCACCTCGCCGGCCTTGTCATCAAACTGCACCGAGTAGGTCACCCAATCGATGGCATTGCGGCGCAGCGGATGCAGTTGCACGATGCGCGGCGCATGCATCGCCAGCGCGCACTCCCGCGCAATCGCATCGGCAATCGCCTGCGGGCTTGGGTTGATGGCATCCGGCACAATCTCGGCGTCACGGCGCTGCAAAAACCGCGCGAAGCGAAAATCAAGGAAGTCGGGCAACATGCCAAACACGCCGCCCAACGCGATGAGCGACGAGCCATCCGCAGCGCCGGCTGCCACGCCCGGCACAAACGAGGCCACGCACAAGCCGGTTGCAAAATGCGCGATGCCCTTCATGCGGAGGATTGTATGGAAGCGCGACTAATGCAACATAGACCAACGATGGGTCATCCATCTGTTATACTCTGGGAACTCTTATCCAGAGCAGCCGAGGGACCGGCCCGATGACGCTGCGGCAACGAGCGCTGGCAAACGCCGGCACAGCGTGCCAAATCCGGCAGAGTATTCTGGAAGATGAGAGGCGATTTGATTCTGCTGGCGCGCCTCGCACAGGCGCGTTTTTTGTTGCCAGACAAAAGCCCGCCTTCCAAGACAATTCAACATACAGGAAAGAAGGATCTAGTAAGGAAGTAGCAACGTGAGCAACAGTTTCATGCAATCCGAACGGCTTTTTTTCACCAGTGAATCGGTGACAGAGGGCCATCCCGACAAGATGTGCGACCAGGTGTCGGATGCGGTGCTGGATGCCTGCCTAGAGCAGGATCCGATGAGTCGCGTGGCGTGCGAGACCGCCGTGAAGACCGGTTTTGTCCTCTGTCTCGGCGAAATCACCACCAAAGCCACGATCAACTGGGATCATCTCGTGCGCCGCGTGGTGAATGAGATCGGCTTTGATTCGTCAGACAAGGGTTTCGACGGCAACACCTGCGGTGTGCAAATCGCAATTGCCAGTCAATCACCGGACATCGCGCAGGGCGTGGATGCGGCGATGGAAGTGCGCGGCAGCGAGGCCGATGAAATCGACAAGGTGGGCGCCGGCGACCAAGGCATGATGTTCGGCTTTGCCTGCAACGAGACGCCGGAGATGATGCCGATGCCGATCGCGATGGCGCATCGGCTGGCGCGCCGGCTGAGCGAAGTGCGCAAGAGCAGCGAATTGTATTGGCTGCGCCCCGATGGCAAAACACAGGTGACGGTGGAATACAGCAAGGGCCGCCCGGTTCATATCGACACCGTGCTGATCTCCACGCAGCATGCGCCGGACGTGAGCCAGGAAGAGATCAACGAGGCGCTGACAGAAGTGGTGATCAAGCCAACACTGCCGAAGGAGCTGGTGAACGGCACGATGAAGATCTACACCAACCCAACCGGTCGCTTCGTCGTTGGCGGACCGATGGGCGACGCCGGCCTCACCGGTCGCAAGATCATCGTCGACACGTATGGCGGCATGGGCCGGCATGGCGGCGGCGCATTCAGCGGCAAGGATCCGACAAAGGTGGACCGCAGCGCGGCATATGCCTGTCGCTGGGTGGCAAAGAACGTCGTGGCCGCCGGTCTGGCTGAGCGCTGCGAAGTGCAAGTCGCCTACGCTATCGGCATGGCCAAGCCACTGTCGGTCAACGTGGAGACATTTGGCACCGGCAAGGTGAGTGATGACAAGATCAACCGCGCCATTCACGACGTATTCGATCTGCGCCCGGGCGCAATCATCCGTGATCTGAATCTGCGCCGGCCCATCTATCGCAAGACGGCCGCCTACGGCCACTTTGGCCGCACGGATGTGCAGTTGCCATGGGAAAGCATTGACCGCGCCGAAGCGTTGAAAGCGGCGCTGAGCTAGCACAAAAATCGGGCGGGCCCCACAGGACCCACCTGGCTTCTTGCCGATCGGGTCTCGCATGAGACCCGATTTCTCTTTTTCCGCAAGCCGCAATATCCTAAGCCTCAAGGCTTTGCGTGCGGCAAAGCAAGCCGCATGCAACAAACAGCCAATACCTCCCTCCCTCGCGGAAAGAAACGGTAAGAAGACATGACCATTCAAACACCAGATATTCAACGACCCGACAAGTCTCTGATCGAAGGGCTGAAGCACATCGGCAGCGCCACTGCCAGCGGTGAACTGAGCCGGCTTGGCATCCGTAATCCGCACATGCAAGGCCCGGTGACCTGGGCAAAAGGCGCGAGCGTCGTCGGCCCGGCGCTTACGTTGCAATTCATGCCCAAACGCGAAGATCTCTATGGCGTGGATGAATATGCCGACCCCGAAAAGCAGCTGCACCGCCATGTGCTGTATCACACCCAACCCGGCGACATCGTCGTGGTGGATGCGCGCGGCGACCTGAGCAGCGGCGTGTTTGGCGAAATGATGCTGACCTACTTTCAGGGGCGCGGCGGCGCCGGCGTCGTCATCGACGGCTGCATCCGCGACTACACACACGTGCAGCATCTCGGCCTGCCACTGTGGCTGCGCGGCGTCACGCCAAACTTCCATACGCAAACCAACATCGTGCCGTTTGCAGTAAATGTGCCAATCGCATGCGGCGGCGTCACAGTCATCCCGGGCGACATCATCGTGGCCGATGATGATGGCGTGGTGGTTGTGCCGATCAAGCTCGCGCCAGAGTTGCTGAAGAAGGCCAGCGAGCATTCCGAATGGGAAGTATTCAGCCGCATCAAACTGGCGGAGGGTGGCGACCTGCGCAAGTATTACCCACTGAATGCCGATGCGCAAAAGGAATATGAGGCCTGGCGCGCAAAGCAACACAAAAAGTCGAAGAAGGGTAAAAAGTGAGCCAGAACATCGCGCTGCAAGAACAGCCGCGGCCGCTGAATGAAGATGAACTGAGCCGGCTGAACACGCCTGAGGGCCTGCGCGCGCTGATGCGCGCAGGCAACGCCGATGCGCATGCCGCATTGCGGAAGATGCAATATGCCGACGAATTGCGCGGCCTGCATGTCGAATTGGTGAAGCTGCAACGATGGGCGCAAAAGAGCAGCCGGCGCATCGCGATCATCTTCGAGGGGCGTGACGCCTCCGGCAAGGGCGGCGCCATCCGCCGCTTCACCCAACACCTCAACCCACGCTCCCTGCGCGTGGTAGCGCTGCCCAAGCCAACCGAAGAGGAGCGCGGGCAGTGGTACTTCCAGCGTTACGCGCGCCAGTTGCCCAACCCCGGCGAGATCGTCTTCTTCGATCGCAGTTGGTACAACCGCGCGGTGGTGGAGCCGGTGATGGGCTTCTGCACGAAGTCGGAATATGAGCGCTTCATGCAGCAGGTTCCAGAGTTTGAACACATGCTTTATGAGGATGGCATCGTCATCATCAAATTCTGGTTTTCGATCACCAAGGAGGAGCAACTGCGCCGCTTCACCAAACGCCGCGACGATCCACTGCGACAATGGAAGCTCAGTTCGGTGGATGAGAAGGCGCAGGAGATGTGGGATCGCTTCACCCACTACAAAGAGCAGATGTTCAATCGCACCCACAACTCGTTCAGCCCGTGGATCATCGTGCAGGCCAACGACAAGCGCAAGGCACGGCTGGAAAGCATCCGCCACGTGTTGAACCTGCTGCCCTACAGCGGCAAGGAAGATGCTGTGGTGTGCATCGCGCCGGATCCGAACATCATCACCCGCTTCCATCGCGAGAGCGCGAACATCGACTGAGCGCCGAGTGACGCGAGCCAGCGCGCCGGCTGACACATGGCGCATGGCGAGAATGCATCGTGTATCATCCATTTTTACACATGGCAGAAACACATACGATCAACGAGATGGTGCAATATCAGGACGGCGCAATCGTCAGTCGCACGCTGGTCAAAAAGACCGCCGGCACCGTGACACTCTTCGCCTTCGACAAAGGCGAATCATTGAGCGAACATACTTCCCCCTATGAAGCGCTGGTGCTGGTGCTGGATGGCGCAGGGCAGATTACTGTGGGCGGCGAGGCGCATCAAGTGCTGGCCGGCCAGACCATCACACTGCCGGCCGGCGTGCCGCATGCGTTGAAGGCTGAGCATCCCTTCAAGATGATGCTCGTGATGATCCGCGAGTAGGATTTCAGCGCAGAGGCATCGAGGTGCAAAGGCGCAAAACACGGCCTGCAGTGACCTGGCCGGCATTGCATTGAGATCAACATGAGCGCCGACATCCTGTCCCGCATCCCGCTATTCTCATCTCTGCCAGCAGATGAGATCACCCGAGTCGCCGGCGCGCTGCAGGAAGGTCGCTACGACGCCGGCGAGATCCTCTTTCTGGAAGGCGACGCCGGCAACTGCTTCTATGTCATCGTCGAAGGCCAGCTTGAAGTGGTGAAGGCGCTCGGCACGCCGGATGAGCGCATCATCGCCGTGCGCGGCGCAGGCGATTACGTGGGCGAGATGAGCCTGATCTTGGTCGATGGCAAGCGCACAGCCAGCATCCGCGCCCGCACGTCTCTGCACACACTGGAGATGACGCGCGCTGATTTCGATGCACTGCTTCATCGCCAACCACAAATGGCCTACCAGATGGCGCGCGTGCTTGGCACGCACCTGAACGAAGCGCACGCAATTGCCCTCGACAACATGCGCGAGAAGAATCGCGAGTTGTCCATCGCTTACGAATCACTGAAGGCTGCCCAAACGCAGCTCATTCAGAAAGAAAAACTGGAGCATGAGTTGCACGTGGCGCGCAGCGTGCAGACGGGATTGCTGCCGCGCAACGTGCCGACATACGCCGGCTGGCAGTTCGCCGCGCGCTGGCAGCCGGCGCACATCGTCAGCGGTGATTTCTACGATTTCATCGCGCTGAACGACGGCACGCTCGGCATGGTGGTGGCGGACGTCTCGGATAAAGGCATGCCGGCGGCACTGTTCATGTCGCTCAGCCGCAGCATCCTGCGCGCTTGCGTCGCATCGACGGAGTTGCTGGCCGATGCTGTGCGGCGCGCCAATATGCTGATCTACGCTGACTCGGCAGACAGCATGTTCGTCACCCTCTTCGTGTGCGCGCTCGATCCAGTGACTGGCGCGCTGGCATATGTGAATGCTGGCCACAATCCGCCGCTGCACTTTGTTTCAGCCGACGCACAGTGGCACGAGCTGAAATCGTCTGGCATGGCGCTGGGCATCCTCGAGGATGCGCATTTCACCCAGCATGCAGCGCAACTGGCTGCCGGCGATGCGCTGATGCTTTACACAGATGGCTTGACGGACGCGCTGAATCCGAACGGTGAACGATTTGGCCGCGAGCGATTGATGGCGGTGCTGCGCGATGCACACGGCAAAGACGCTGCTGCCATCGCAGACGCCCTGGAACGCGCCATGGAATCATTCACTGCCGGCAGCGCCGCCTTTGACGATATGACCTGCGTCGTGGTCAAGCGCGCCTGATCGGGCGACACCGCTCACGATGTGAACACCGGCAGGTGGCCGAGTGCAATCACATTGTTCCATTTCGCGCGATCGCCCTCAGTGAAGATGGCCGCCTCAGCGATTACCAGCGCGCCGGCCTTCTGCATGATCAGTCGCATGCCCTGCAAGGTGCTGCCAGTGCTGATCACATCATCCACCAGCACCACGCGCCGGCCCCGAATGGCGTCGCGATCTTTTTCATCGAGGAATAGCGTCTGCGGCTTGTTGGTGGTGATGGAGAGCGTCTCAGCTGAGAGCGCATCGCCCATGTAGGGTTTGTGCGACTTTCGCAGCACCACATAGGGCAATCTCGATTCGACCGACAGCGCGTAAACCAGCGGGATGCTCTTCGCTTCAGCAGTGACGAGATAATCCGTCTCTTTCGGCAGCATGCCGGCAAGCGCCTTCGCCGACGCCTGCACCAACTCAGTATCGCCCAGAATGTTCAGCACCGCGATGCGCACGCCAGGCGCAACCTCCATCAAGCGCAATTTGCGCTCCACGCCGGCGATGTTCACTGTGTAAAAATCGTTGTCGCTCATGATGCTCCTCATTGCAACTGGCGCGTGGCGATCGGCATTTCAAGTTCAGACACTCCCTTGCGCGTATCCCCATTGCCAGTCGCCAGTTGCTGCATACCCATTACCACCCACTTATCGCCGCTTGTCAATCAAGGGATAAACAACACCTTGCCTTTCGTGTTGCGGCCTTCCATGTAGCGATGCGCTTCAGCTGCATCGCGCAACGTAAAGGTCTTGTCGATGCGCACATCCAGCTTGCCCGCGCTTATCCAGTAGAACAGATCGCCGGCGCGCGAGAGCAACTCATCGCGCGTTTGCGTGTAGAAACTGAGCGAAGGTCGTGTGAGGAAGAGCGCGCCTTTCGCGTTCAACAGTTGCGGATCGAATGGATCAACTGGTCCACTCGATTGTCCCCACAACACCATCATGCCACATGGTCGGATGCAGTTCAGGCCTTTGAGAAAGGTGTCTTTGCCGACTGAATCGTAAATCACATCGACACCCTTGCCGGCGGTGATGCGTTTTACTTCCGGCTCAAAGTCCGTCTGGGTGTAGAGGATCGTTTCATCGGCGCCGGCCTTCCTCGCCAACGCGGCCTTCTCCTCGGTCGACATCGTGGCGATCACGAATGCGCCGCGCAGTTTGGCGATCTGCGTGAGCAACAACCCTGCGCCGCCGGCGGCCGCGTGAACCACGCATGTACTCCCCTGCTTCAGCGGAAAAGTGCTGACAGCGAGGTAATGCGCCGTCATGCCTTGCAGCATCACCGCTGCCGCCTGCTCCAGCGACACAGCTGCGGGCACCTGCACCAATCGCGCCGCCGGCACATTCGCATATTCAGCATATGCGCCCATCACGCTGGCCCACGCCACGCGGTCTCCCGTCTTCACCTCGGTCACGTCGCTGCCAACAGCTTCGACGACGCCGGCAGCCTCCTGCCCCAGCGTGAGCGGCAGCGCCAGCTTGTAGAGTCCTCTGCGCTGATAGATGTCGATAAAGTTGAGGCCGGCGGCCGCAATCTTGACGCGCGCCTCGTTGGGCGCTGGCGCCGGCAACTGCGCATCCTCATACGTCAAAACACTCGCGTCACCCGTGTTATTCACTCGTATCGCTTTCATGGTTTTTGTTTCCTGTCGATTGGATCAGGTCAATCAGGCGCATCACATCTCTCTTCACATTGCGGCCACGCGCTTCATCGATCGGACCAACGCACGCCGGACAGCCCTGCTCACAGGGACATTCGGCGACGCGTTCCTTCGCCATGCGCAGCAATTCCGCATGATGAATGATGAGTTCGTCGGTCAGACCGGTGCCGCCCGGGACCATTTCATACAGCGTGATCGTCGGCAGACGCGTGTGCGGGCTGGCCATGTCGAATGTCGCCGCGATGTCGCTGCTATCGCACATCACGAACAGCGGCGCAAGATTACCTAGAAGGTAGCACAAACTGCTCAAAGCTTGATTCACCTGTTCGGCAGTTTCGATCTTCGCATGACAGTTTGGGCAGACTGTCATCAAGTTGCTCAAATCATTGGCGCGCAAGTCATGATCGTTCTCGCCACGCACGTAGCCGAAGGTGCGAAACGGCTTGCGGTGATGCACATGATGCTGCTGGCCGGCCGGCTCAGGCTTGCCGCAAACGACACATTTGTAGCCATCACGCTCGCGCGCCAGATTGCGCTGCTTCGGCCACGTTGGCCCATAGTCGTTCGGCAGGCCGATGATGCCTTCCCTCTCCAACTGCTTCGCGATATGCGGCTCAATCACAAACCAGTAGCCGATGGTGATCAGGTGTTGCGCCGGCAGATCCACCTCACCCCACCCCAGCACCTTGTGCGTGTTGAATTGCACCTGCCGAAAGCGGCCCACCGTTGTTGTCACTTCGATCTCGCCGCTGCGCGGCATGCCCTCGCCACCCTGGCTGTCAAACTCCTTCAGCACAATCACTTCAGACACGGCGCTGGCCTGCGTGTAGTAATCCGAATCGACCTTGCGGCCAATGGCGCGCCCCAGATCCCAATCCAGTTCGGTGATGAGAAATGCGCCGGCTTGATGCAGATAGACGGCACCAGGATGCACACGCGCTGATGAGCTGCTGCGTTCGGTGTCGCCGATCAGGTTGCCCAGCTCGTCCATGATGCTGATGCGATCGCCGGCGCCGCGCAGACTGACGCGATCCGCAGGATACGTGTCGCCGACCCATGTGTAGCGAGTTTGCGATTTAGAAGTTGCAGTTCTCGACTCGTCATCTCCGGCGTGAAAGATCGGCAGGTATTCAACGCTGCTGGCATGAACCACGCCTTCGGCTGCCAGTGTGTCGAGTAAATCATCAATCGCTGCAGATCCCAGTCTCTCGCCGCTGTTGAAGGGCAATTCGAACGCCGCACAGGCCACATGCGCCGCGAGCACGCCGAGGTTGTCCGGCGTGATGCGCGCATGCTCTGGCGATTGTGAGAACAGATATTGCGGGTGCGTGACCAGAAATTGGTCGAGCGGATCCGGCGTGGCAACCATCACTGCAATCGATGAACCTTGCCGACGGCCGGCGCGGCCGGCCTGCTGCCAGAAGCTCGCAATGCTGCCCGGGTAACCAAGCATCACACACGCATCCAGCGCGCCAATGTCGATGCCCAGCTCAAGCGCATTGGTCGCCACCACACCGCGCACGCTGCCGTCGCGCAAATGCTTCTCGATCTCACGGCGCTCCTCAGGCAAATAGCCGCCACGATAGCCAGAGACAGCCGCAGCCTCCGCCGCCTGGCGCGTGAAGAGTTGGGTGATGGCGCTGCTGGCGCGCATGGCCTCACGCAGATACATCAGCAAAATTTCCGCCGAATTGCGCGAGCGAGCAAAGCAGATCGTCTGCAAGCCAGCTTCGATGAGACGCGATGCCACATCACGCGCCACAAAATCGGCGCTGCGACGCAGTCCCAGTTCGGCATTTGTGATCGGCGGGTTGACCAGCACGACGTTGCGCTCCCCATGCGGGCTGCCGTCGTCATCGATCAGGCGCGCCGGCGCTTCGATCAGGCGCTCGGCGTGCTGCTGCGGGTTGGCGATGGTGGCAGTGGCGAGGATGAAGATTGGGTTTGCACCATAGAACGCGCACAGGCGGCGCAGCCGGCGGATCACATTCGCCACCTGGCTGCCGAAGATGCCGCGATACATGTGCATCTCGTCGATCACGACATAGCGCAGATTCTTGAAGAATGCCGACCAGCGTGTATGGTGCGGCAGAATGCCAAGATGCAACATGTCGGCATTCGTGACGATGACGCGGCTGTCCTTGCGAATCTCACTACGCCGGGCTTGCGGCGTGTCGCCATCGTATGCATTGACCAGCTTCGATCGCTCGTTCGACATGTGCGACACACCGCCGCCCCACGCGAGATGAGAAATCAAGGCCGACAAATGGGTGAGTTGGTCTTGCGCCAGCGCCTTCGTTGGAAAGAGCAACAACGAGCGAGCTGATGGATCATTTAAGAGCGCGTGCAGAATCGGCGCTTGAAAGCACAGTGATTTCCCGCCGGCGGCATTCGCAAGGATCACAACGTTCTCGCCCTGCAACGTCGCTTCGATGGCTGCCGCCTGATGCGTATAGAGCGCATCGATGCCACGCCGGCGCAGGACATCGGCCACACGCGCATCCAGCGCTGCAGGGAATGGCGCGTAACGCGCATCAGTCGCCGGCGCGCGCTGCCAATCAGCCACATCGCGCATGAATTCACGATCAGCGCGCAACTGGGACAGCACATCATTCACATCCATACAACGCAAGACTGATTCTAACGCTGCACTCGTGCCTATAATCT
>CAZPVX010000044.1:0-306 GCA_964590135.1 uncultured Anaerolineae bacterium
GTGCAGGCAAAAGGTGGCAACGATCAGATTAGCGTCGTTCAACTTGAGCAGGACGTTGCGATGTGCGCGGACAAATTCCCAATGTTGATTTGCCATCCGATTGCTGCGCAATTCATCAACACGAACACCATCGCGCTGTTTCGCTTCAACATGGGTGAAACCGGCCTTGCAAAGATATCTGAAAGGCACTATCAACTCAGTTTGCCCAGTGAACTCACCCCTGAGGACTTGAGGCGATACAACGAAGGCGCGCCTTAAAACTCAAGGATGAAATGCGCGTCGCCGGCGCGATGCATGATCTCGCAA
>CAZPVX010000044.1:316-30090 GCA_964590135.1 uncultured Anaerolineae bacterium
CTGTCGAAGATCGCGACGATGCGAAAGCCGTGACGCAGGTAGAAGCCAATGGCATCGTCCCAGGTCTCGGTCGTCTCCAGCACGACAGCGCGGCAACCCCGCCGGCGCGCCTCCTCCAGCAGCGCCTGCAAGAGCTGGGAGGCAATGCCCATGCGCCGGCGCTCGCGCTGCACCGACATGCGCACTACGCGCATCACGCCTTCGCCTTCAGGGACAAGCGCGCCGGTGCCGACCAACTCGCCAGCGAGCCACGCACACAAGAAGGCGCCTTCGGCGTGGCTCGCTGCGATGTCATTCAAGTCAGAGTTGAGTGCAAGATCAAGCACACCCCAATGCTCTTCAAGCCCCTGCAAGATGAGCGCCTTTGCCGCCGGCTGATCGGCGGGTGTGAAAGGTTGAATGGACAGGTCGATCATGCTATATCCAGTGTATGCGCAAAGGAATTTCATTGTTCATTGCGTTGCTGCTCTGCGCCATCACTTTGCAGCCGGTGCTGGCTGCAACGCCGGCACAGCCATATTTCTCGTTCATGCTTGACAAGCGCAAAGCGGCGAAGGGCGAGCCGGTCATCGCGCGCTACCAGCTCACCAAGCCTGCTAAGCGCGTATTCATCACCGCCACCGACGTGGAAGGCGGCCCGCTCGCATTCAGCTTTCCGCAGACCAGCACTGTGAATGCGCAGCGCACCGCCGGCATCATCACCTTCACCGTGCCAGTCAGCGCCGGGGCGCTCAGTCCGCTGCGCATGACGCTGAATGTGGATGGGCAACTGCGCGGGTTGAACATGCTCGACGTCACGTGCGACATGCCCTGGTTCTTTGCGCCTGCGCCCGAAGGTTGCCTTGTTGCGCCGGCCATCGAAACGCCAGCCGCAATCCAGCATTTTGAGCGCGGCATGATGATCTGGCTTGAGCGCGCAAAATCGATCTGGGTGATTCAAACATCCAATCATTTTGGGAAGAACATGACGGACGCCTTGCCTGCCGGCCCGGTAGATCGCTTTGATGACATTTTTGTCGAGGGCATGCTGGATTCCGATGCGGACATCGCGCCGCCGGCTGGCAAATTGCAACCCGTGCGTGGATTTGGCCTGTTATGGCGATCAAATCCGTGGGTGATGCGCAGCCTGGGTTGGGCGATTGAGAAAGAACGCGGCTACATCGCTTGCATGGGACAATCGTTCGGCGGCTCCCGCAATATGCGCACCTTCATCACATTGCCGGAAGGGAATGTGCTGGAGATCGGATCGAACTATGCGCCGACCGCATGGCGCACCTTCGCCGTTGAGTTGTTGAAAAGCTGCGAGTAGATCGCGACGCGCGCATAGAATACGTTGCAACACATGAGCCAACCTTCCCCCTTCGGCGTGTTGCAGGCCAAACAACAGGCGTGGCTGATCACGCTGCTCAGCGTCGTCTCAGAGGCCTATGAACTGGGCGCAGTCATCGGCAAGGGCGCGCGCATCCTCGCCGGCGACGACGTGCTGATGCCAGATGTCACCTTCATGTCGAACCGCGACCGCAAACTGGTGCATGCCGATGCAATCCACGGGCCGGCGTCGCTGGCCATCGATGTGCTGCACAGCCGCGTGCCAGAAGCTGAGCGCGAAGCCCTGCGCCGGCGCTACGCGGCAGCACATGTGCTGGAATACTGGCAGGTCGACGCGGATCGCGGCTGGCTGCATGCTTACCAGGCCAGCGCAAAATGGGGCTACGACCTCATCCCGCCGGACGCGCGCGGCCTGCATTATTCCGCTGCGATAGTCGAGCTCACCTTCCCCGTCAAGTGGTTTCGCGAGCAGCCCGGGCTGCTCACGCTGATGCAGTGGTGGGGCCTCGTGGAAGACGAGGAGATGGAGTGAAGCATGAGTGCGCTGGGCCGGCGCACTCATGCTTCACGATCCTGACAGTGCCTTCTCCAGATCGGCCTTCAGCGTGTCAAAGCGCTGGATGCCATTGCGCGAGGCGATCACAGCGCCGTCTGCGCCGACCACCACAAACTGCGGCTGGCCGATGAACTTGTATTGTGCTTTTGCGGCATCGTTCACGGCATCATCGATGTTCAACGAGCGAAACTGAACCCGCCCGGTAAATTCCTCTTCGAGCCTGTTCACGACAGGCTTCATCGCCATGCACGATCCTCACCACGGCGCGTAAAAATCGATGAACACCGGCTTGGCAGCGGCCGCATCTTGCGCCGGCGGTGCGCTGGCTGTCTGTGCCGGCGCGCTGCATGCCGCCAGACCGGCTGCCGCCGCCAGTGCGGGCATCACCAAAAAGCTTCGTCTCTTCATCCTTGCACCTCCATCGCATTCAAAATTCGGCGACATCATACGGGCGATTTCTTACACCCGCATGAAAGATGATCCCCGCTTCGTGCTATCCTCATCCCAGCGTTGCGACCCAGCGCTGCGACACGCGAAGAGCAAGCCTGGAGAGGAAACATGACCCGCACACCCCAACCGTTTTATCTGGCCGGCGAATGGCGCGCAAGCGACGATGCGCTATCCGTGCGCAACAAGTATTCAGGCGAAGAGGTCGCCGTCGTTTCTCGCGCCTCGCGCGAAGACGTGCAGGTTGCGATCACCGCAGCCGCAGACGCCTTCGAGCAGACGCGGGCGATGCCGGCCTACAAGCGCGCGGCGGTCTTGCAGCGCATCGCCGGCGCGCTGCAATCACAATACGAAAAGCTGGCGCGCCAGCTTGCGATCGAAGCCGGCAAGCCGATCAAGACCGCACGGCAAGAGCTTGATCGCGCTATTCTGACCTGCACCATCGCCGGCGAAGAGGCCAAGCGCATCGAGGGCGAGTGGCTGCCGATGGACGTGGCGCCGGTGGGCGAAGGGCGCGTTGCGCTGGTCAAGCGCTTTCCCATCGGGCCGATCAGCGCCATCACCCCGTTCAACTTTCCGATGAATCTGGTGGCGCACAAGGTGGCGCCGGCGCTGGCGAGCGGTTGTCCGATCATCGTGCGGCCGGCGTCGTCCACGCCACTCAGCGCCCTGGCGCTGGCCGCGATCATCCACGACAGCGGCTGGCCAAAGGGCGCGTTCAGCGTGCTGCCCAGCACCACGCAGGCCGCCGAGCCGCTGATCACGGATGAGCGCATCAAATTGCTGACATTCACTGGCAGCCCGGCAGTGGGCTGGCCGCTGAAGAGCAAGGCCGGCCGCAAGCGCGTCACGCTTGAGTTGGGCGGCAACGCCGGCGTCATCGTGCATCACGATTGTGATCTGGATTTTGCCGTGTCGCGCATCGCGACCGGCGCATTCGGCTACGCCGGCCAGTCGTGCATCAGCGTGCAACGCGCCTTCGTGCATCGCTCCATCCACGACGCCTTTGTGCAAAAACTGCTGGCAAAGGTGGGCGCGCTCAAGGTCGGCGACCCGCTGGATGAGGCGACTGATGTCGGCCCGATGATCGACGAGGCATCGGCGCAGAACGTGGAACTGTGGATGCGCGAGGCTATGCAGGCCGGCGCGACCGTGCTGGCCGGCGGCACACGACGCGGCAACCTGATGCAGCCGACGGTGATGAGCAACGTGAAGAGCGAGATGCGCGTGTGCGCGCAGGAAGTGTTCGCGCCATTGATGACGGTCGTGCCGTATGACCGCTTCGAAGATGCAGTGAAGGAAGTTGACAACAGCGATTTTGGCTTGCAATGCGGCATCTTCACTCGCGACCTGAAGCACATCTGGCATGCCTATGAGCGCATCGACGCCGGCGGCGTGATCGTGAACGATGTGTCATCGTATCGCGTCGACCACATGCCTTACGGTGGCGTGAAGCAGAGCGGTTTTGGCCGCGAGGGCGTGAAGTACGCCATCGAGGAGATGACTGAGCCAAAGCTGCTGGTGATGAATATGGGTTAACTGCCAACCCGCACGCGATAGCGGCACTTCTGCAAATCGCCGCGCTGGTAGAGCGCGTTGCTCGGCGGCACGTCAATGATCTCGATCATCTCACCGCCGGCCAGTTCGCACGACCGGCGCGACGCCCAGTTGTCAGGGTTGCAGGTGATCCATACCGGGTCGATGCCATGCCGCGCAGCCAGCGGAAAGATGAGCCGGCAACTGCGCGCTGCAAAGCGCCGGCCGCGAAAGCGCACATCGACGTTGTAGCCGATGTGGCCGAGATACAGCACGATCTCCGGTGTGTTGGCGATGCGCAGGCTAATCGAGCCGGCGTAGCGCCCATCGCAGCGCATGTCGAAGCGATACGTCGGCACCCAGCCAGTGGTGGGGTTCAATGGCTCGCGCGCGGCCAGCGTCAATTCCAATTCTCCATCGGCAAGACGGCCCACTGACAAGAATTCGAACCGGCGCAACTCGTCGTTTGTCTCGTACATCGCTGATCGTTTGGCTGTTATATCCCAAAACCGGCGATGGGATAATTTGTACTGTGCGAATGCGCGCGAAGACATCACTTCGGAGCAAGGTGACCCTGTGGCTGGCGGTTGCGCTGATTGCGCTTGCGCCGCTGGCTTGCATCGCATATTGCCGCATCACGCATGAGGTGGCGCACCGCGCCATGCACCACGCCACTGCGCAGGACGCCGGCGATGCACCGCTCAACGATATGCAGCAGATGGTGCAGGCTGTGACCGATGCGCTCCCGATGCAAGCGGCTTGGCTCGCGCTGCTGATCATTCTCGCATTTCGCATCTCACTGCAATTCGTTCTGCGGCAAGAGATGCATCTGCCGCCCAAGCCGCCGCCCAGACAGGTTGTGCTTCCCCCGCTTTTCGCTGATCGCATTGTGGGGCGCCGGCGTTGCACGCGCAGTCTGCGCCGCGCATGAAAAGACACACTGCGCAACAAACAGGAACACAACAATCTCATGAACCTTAAAAGAATTGCATCGGCGGCGCTGGCGGCCGCTGTCGTGGCCGCATGCGCCGCGCCGCCGGCCGCACAACCAAGCGCAGCCAGCGACATCACGGTTACCGGCGCATGGGCCAGGCCGGCGCTGGGCGGTATGGCAATGGATGCCACCAAAGATCCAAACGCCCAGGAAAGCAGCATGGGCAACATGAACATGGGCGCGATGAGCGCAGCCTACATGGTTCTGGAAAACAAGGGCGGCGCAGACACGCTGATTGGCGTCAGTGGCAATGTGGCCGAGATGATTCAGGTGCACCAGACCAAAGAGAAGGATGGCATGATGACGATGGAAGAAGCCAGGGACGGCATGCCGGTGCCGGCGAATGGCATCGCCGAGCTCAAGCCGGGCAGCTATCACATCATGATGATGAATCTGAAGCAGGATCTCAAGCCGGGCGACACATTCAAGCTCACGTTGAAGTTCAAGAGCGGCAAAGAGATGCTCGTAGACGTGACCGTGAAGGAGCCATAGGCAATCTTGAAGTGCGGTGTGGTTCAAGGCTGCATCGCACTTTAACAATCAACCCGGCAGGTCTCACCGCCCTGTCAGGTTGAAGCGATATAACACCAACATGGACACGAAGAGTGACGGCTTCAAGTTATTGCTGGGCATTCTGGCCGGCATCGCGGCTGTCGTGGTATTCGGGCTGCTGCTCAGCCTTGCGCCAGAGTTTGTGCGCGGACCAGTGCCGACACCCACGCCAGGCGGTATCGCCGCCGGCGCATACCGCGATGTGCCAGATGTTGCGCTGATCAACCAGGACAACCAGCCGGTAAAGCTGAGCATGCTGAAAGGCAAGCCGACCCTGCTGGCCTTCGGCTACACCTACTGTCCCGACGTCTGCCCGATGACGTTGTCGGATTTTCGACGCGTAAAACGCGATCTGGGTGATCTCGGCGACGATGCCAATTTCGTCCTTGTCTCGGTCGACCCAGCTCGCGATACGCCGGCAGTGCTAAAGCGCTATGTCGAATCCTTCGACCCAAGATTCATCGGGCTGACCGGCGACGAGGCAACGCTGCAAAAACTGGCCTACGCGCTGGATGGCCTGTTTGAAAAGCAAAAACCGAATGAGGGCGACCCCAACAGCTACACAGTAGCGCACTCCAGCTTCATGTATCTGTTCGATGCAAACGGCAAATGGAAGATGAAATATCCATTTGGCACGCCGGTGGATATTCTGGCTGCCGATCTCAAAGCGCAGTTCAAATAATGCAATGGGCGGGGCGCCAGAATTATTCCACCCCGCCTTTGCATGCATCCAATGGCAGGCAAGCCGGCGCGCCTTACGCCGGCCGCGCCTACTGCATCACCTGTTGGATCGTCTCGGCGATTTGGCCGGCGCTCAGGCCGCGCTGGAAGAAGTAAACCAGCCGGCTCTCTTTGTCCAGCAAGTACATGAACGGCGCGTGCGGCGCGAGCGCGCCATCCTTGCGCAGGTAGGTGTGAATGCCGAACTTCACTGCAAACTCGCGCATCGCCGGCTTTTCTGCGGTCAGGCCGATGAACGCCGGATCGGCTTTGGCAAGATAAGCGCGCAGGATCGCCGGCGCGTCTGCCTGGCTGTCCATGCCGATCATCACGTAGGCCAGATCATCGCGCTCGCCCAGCAGCGCCTTCACCTGCGCAAACATCGGCACGCCATCGACACAATCTTCCTGGCATTCGACATTGCCGAAAAAGATAAAGACGTATTTGCCGCGCAGGTCGCTCAGCGTCGCCGGCCTGCCTGCTTGATCTATCATCGGCACATCCGGCGGCACAATCGGCTGTTCCACGCGAATGGCGCGCGGTGGATACGTGGGCGGTGGTGGCGGGGTGGCCGGCTGCGCGTTGCACCCTATCAGCGCAAGCGCCAGCGCGCTGCACAGTATTGTCTGACGCATCGTTTTCCTTTTGGCCACAGTGCATCTGGCCGGAGGCAATGATAATCACCTACCGTGAATCGATCTTCGCTCACGCGCTATGCCTGGCTCTCCATTGCCGCCGCTGTCGTCACCATCGGCCTGAAGACCGCCGCGTATCTCATCACCGGCTCGGTCGGCCTCTTGTCTGATGCACTGGAGTCGCTGGTAAACCTCGCCGGCGCCATCATGGCGATGACGATGCTGGTTATCGCCGCGCGCCCGCCGGATGAGGAGCATGCCTATGGACATTCGAAAGCCGAGTATTTCAGCAGCGGCGTCGAGGGCGCGCTCATCACCGTCGCCGCCATCACCATCGCTGTCACCGCCATCAGCCGGCTCCTTCACCCGCAGCCGCTGGAACAACCCGGGTTGGGTCTCGCGGTCTCGCTTGTCGCATCAGGTGTGAACTTGATCGCCGGGCTGATTCTCCTGCGCGCCGGCAAGCGCTACAACTCGATCACGCTGGAAGCCGACGGCAAGCATCTGATGGCCGATGTGCTGACCTCGGCTGCAGTCGTGATTGGCCTGGTGCTGGTCGTCGTCACCGGCCTGCAATGGCTCGATCCAGTGATCGCGCTGGTGGTGACCGCGAACATCATCTACACCGGCGTGAAGTTGGTGAAGCAATCGGCCTATGGACTGCTCGACACCGCCCTGCCCGACGAGACCATGCGCAAGGTGCGCGCCGTGCTGGATGGATTTGTCGCAGAGGGCATGCATTACCATGCGCTGCGCTCGCGCGAGGCGGCCGCGCGCAGCTTCGTCTCGGTGCATATCCTGGTGCCAGGCAACTGGTCGGTGCAGCGCGGGCATGAGATGCTGGAGCGCATCGAAGCCGACATCCGCGAAGCAGTGCCAGGCGTGATTGTATTTACGCATCTGGAACCGGAAGGCGACCGTGCATCGTACGAAGATCAGTCACTGGAGCGCGGGCAGGCGACCGCACCATGAACGGCCCATGCAGGGAAATTACTTGACGAGCAAACCCGCAAGTGATCGCCCCAGCCAGACCGCGCCGAGGCCAAGCACCACATGCAACACCACATTCAACAGGGCCGGCAAATGTTGATCTGCCCGGCCGAGCGTCATGGTTTCGCTGGCAAACGATGAAAACGTAGTGAAGCCGCCGAGAACGCCGGCGAAGAAGAATGCGCGTGATTGCGGCGTAAACGCATTGCGCGTATCGGCCAGTTGCGAGAGCGCGCCGATCACCAGACAACCGAGCAGATTGACCACGAGTGTGCCGAGAGGGAATGCAGGGCCGGCCTGCTGTTGCACAAAGCGCGCCAGTAGGAAGCGCGCCATCGCGCCCACACCACCGCCGATGCCGACGAGAACCATCTCTATCATCGCTGGCGAAGTATAGGCGCGTGCCATGCTCTCCGCGCGAGCGCGCTCAGCAAGCTTTTCAAGCGATGACGCCGGCAAAGGTCTGCACGAGCAAATAGATGTTCAAGCCGGCGATCAACACCGCAATCGACCACGCCACAAGCTTCGTAGCCCGCGAATTGACAAATTCGCCCATCTTCGCCTTATCACTGGTGAACATGACCAGAGGAAAGACAGCGAACGACAACTGCATCGACAAGATGACCTGTGAAAGCACGAGCAACTCGGTGGTGGCGTTCTCGCCAAACAAACCGATGACGATGATCGCCGGCACGATGGCAATGCCGCGCGTGAGCAGCCGGCGCACCCAGGGCTTCATGTGAATGTTCAGAAAGCCTTCCATCACGATCTGGCCAGAGAGCGTGCCGGTGAGCGTGGAGTTTTGACCCGACGCCAGCAGCGCAACCGCAAACAGCACGCTGGCAAGACCGGTGCCGAGCAACGGCGCAAGCAGCTTGTAGGCGTGCTGAATCTCAGCCACATCCTGATGGCCGGTGCTGTGAAAGGTGGCAGCCGACAAAATCAAAATGGCAGCGTTGATGAAAAGCGCGCCCGTCAGCGCAATCGTTGAATCCAGCGTGGCAAACTTGATCGCCTCGCGCTTGCCTTCGCTGGTATGCGCAAAGCGCCGCGTCTGCACGATGGACGAATGCAGATACAGGTTGTGCGGCATGACGGTTGCGCCGAGGATGCCGATGGCGATGTAGAGCGCGGCGGGGTTGGCGACGATCTCGGCAGATGGGACGAACCCACGCGCGACGCCGGCCCAATCCGGCCGCGCAAAAATCAGCTCAATCGTGAAGCACAGCGTGATCATCACGATCAAGCCGACGACGATGCTCTCCACCATGCGAAAACCCTTGTGATTAAGGAACAAAACGATGATGACATCCAGCGCGGTGAGCAGCACGCCCAGCAATAGCGGGATGTTGAACAGCAGTTGCAACGCCACTGCCGAGCCGATCACCTCGGCAAGATCGGTCGCAGCAATCGCGATCTCCGCGAGAATCCACAACCCAAACGCCACTGGCGGGCTGTAGTGATCGCGACAAGCCTGCGCCAGATCGCGCCCTGTCACCACCCCCAGCTTTACCGAGAGCGCCTGCAGCACAATTGCCATGATGTTGGACAGCATGACGACTGAGAGCAGCATGTAGCCGAACTGCGCGCCGCCGGCGAGGTCGGTCGCCCAGTTGCCCGGATCCATGTAGCCAACGGCCACGAGAAATCCGGGGCCGGCGAAGGCGAGAAATTTTTTGATGAATGAGGCTGTGCGCGGAACGTCGATTGAGGCATGCACTTCGGCCAGGCTGTGCGCGTGCTTCTCTTGTCGCCACGCCGACTTGTTGACAGGTTGACTGATTTCTACAAAGCGATCCATATCTCCACTCTTTAGGTCTTCCTAAATCTGAGTGCAGTTTATTTAGGTGAGACTAAATTGTCAAGGCATGGGAGATTGTCAAATCAACAAATCTGCATACACGCCGGCAGTCTGTTCTGCGGCTTTCTGCCAGCTGAATTGCGCGGCGCGCAGGGGACCGCGCCGGCGCAAATCCGTTTGCAACGGCTGGTCAGTCAACACGCGCCGCAGCGCCATCACCCATTCAGCCACACCCAGCGGCGGGATAAGCAGCGCGGCATCACCGCAGATTTCCGGCAGCGACGACGCGTGAGATGAAATGACTGGTGTGCCGCATGCCATCGCCTCCAGCGGGGGGAAGCCAAAACCTTCATAGACCGATGGAAATGCCAGCACCTGCGCCAGCGAAAGCACTGCCGGCAAATCGGCATCGTCGACCAGTCCGAGAAAGCGCACCCTGCCGGTCAGCCCGCGCTCATGCACTGCGCGATAGGTGGCTTCATGCAACCAGCCCTGCCGACCCACTACAATCACCTCGTCTGCCAACGCCGTATCTTGCTCGCGCAACGCTTTGAATGCGTCGAACAGCGTGATGAGATTCTTGCGCGGCTCAACCGTGCCAAGCGCCATGATGAATCGTTCGGGCAGGCGATACTTCTCCCTCACTGCCCACAGCGTATTCGCGTCATGCACACGCCTGAAGCGCGGATGCACGCCCTCGTGAATCACGCGCATCTTGCCTTCCGGCACGCCATAGCTGTTGATCGCGTCGCGCTTGGTGTGTTCGCTCACGCAGATGATGATGTCGGCGCGCTTGAGGAAAAGCGGCATCGCCAGATTCAAGAAGATGCGATTGCGCGGCAGGTGGTGCTGCGGGAAAAACCTGAAGATCAGGTCATGCAGCGTGAAGGCAGTCTTGATCCGCTTGAAGCGCGGCAACAGGTGCTCGGTGGCGTGAAAGAGTTTTGCTGGGCCAAGCGGCGCGCCGAGGACGGCCGAAGACTGATCGAGCAAGGCGTCTTGCGACAGGTTGAGCAATTGCGCCATCAGCGCGCGCAGCCGCCATGGGTAGGGCGTCTGGGGCGTGGCGATGCAGGTGAGCGACTGGATGACCTTGCTCGGCGTGGCGCCGGCGGCATCATGATAAAAGGCGACATACTCCTCGCCCCTGCCGCCGGTGCGCTGACGGTCATGCACCAGTGCAGCGATCAACTCTTCGGCATAGCGGCCCAGGCCGGCCTTGTGATGCACCGCCGGCGATGCGTCAATCACGATCATGGAGAGCCACTATACTCGCCGCACTCGCTACGCATACCATGCAAACCAAATTCCCCATTCGGACGTTGCTGCTAACGGCAGCCATCATGATCGCCGGCTGCGCCACCCTGCCTACTGAAGCGCAAAGCAACACGCCGGCGCTGTTGCGCAACGATCTATCCATCCGCAAAGTGGCCGATGTGGGCGCCGGCATGATGCGGCTGGACAAAGACCCTGCGCTCGACAATGTGCTCTTTGTGATGGATTCGCAGGGCAACATCAGCCAGGTGACGATCGCAGACGGCAAGATGAAGGTGATATATCCGCATCGCGAGATAGGCGGCGCAGACTATGCAATGGGCATGGCCTTTGGGCCAGATCGCTCGCTGTATGTCTTTGGCAACGAGAGCGACGATTCGAAGAACCGCTGCATCGTGCGCAAGTCGATTCTGGAGGGGCCGGCGCGCCAATGGGTCACGCTGGCGCAAACTGAGTGGTATCCCAAGAGCGACACGCAGTGGGATCACAACTGCAACGCCATTGCAATCAGCCCCGACAACAAGTGGGTCTATCTCAACAGCGGCTCGCGCACCGACCATGGCGAAGTGCAGGATGCGAAGGGGCAGTTCGCCGGCGCGCGCGAAGTGCCGTTGACTTCGGTGTTGTTGCGCGTGCCAACGACCGCGCGCAATGTGACACTGCCCAACGATGAGGCGAAGTTGAAGGCCGGCGGCTATCTTTTTGCAGATGGTGTGCGCAACGCCTTTGACTTGGCATTTCTGGCAAATGACGACCTGATCGGCGTGGAGAACGGGCCAGATATGACATTGCCGGATGAGTTGAACTGGCTGCGCGAGGGCCAGCACTACGGCTTCCCGTGGCGCTTTGGCGATGTGGACAACCCGGTGATGGCAAAGGGCTTCGACCCATCAAAGGATGGCCGGCTGAGCAAGGACTTCGTGGCAGTGCAGCAGAAGCTGTACCAGTTCGATCCCAACTTCCCAAAAGCGCCGGCGAAGTTCACTGACCCCATCATCAACCTTGGCCCAGATGCCGATCAATTTCAAACTGTCGACGGCAAGATAAAAGACGCAAGCAACCTGAAGCAGTCGCTCGCCGGCATCACTGCGCATCGCTCGCCGCTCGGTCTCGTCTTTGATACACAGAATGCGATGGGCAAGGATTACAGGGGCGCTGGCTTGTTGCTGAGCTGGGGAGCAGCCGGTGGCGACCAGACCGATCGCGGCCTGGATTTACTGCTCATCAAACTGGCAAAGAAGGGCGATGATTACCAGATGACCTCAACACAGATCGCGAAGAATTTTCAGAACCCGATGGACAGTGTGCTGATTGGCAACAAACTCTATGTGCTGGAATACAGCGGTCGTGGCGCGGTATGGGAGATCACATTCCCGAAGTAAGCAAATGAAGCGAGCATGCGATCTCAGCCTGCGCATTGCGCGCTCTCCATTCCAACATTCACCATGAAAAACAAGGGTGTGATCCTGGCCGGCGGGGCGTATGTGCTGTGGGGTTTGCTGCCAGTGTACTGGAAGCAGTTGCACACTGTGCCGGCGCTGCAAACCCTCAGCCATCGCATCGTGTGGGCGCTGGCGTTCACCGTCATCCTGCTCACTGCGCGGCGCGATTGGGCGTGGCTGAAGCCGGCGCTGCGCGCACGCAAGACCGTGCTGGCTTTCCTTGCCAGCACGATCTTCCTGAGCATCAACTGGCTCACCTACATCTGGGCGGTGAACGCGAACTACGTGGTGGAATCAAGCCTCGGCTACTTCATCACGCCACTGCTCAACGTCGCGCTGGGCGTGCTGCTTTACAAGGAGCGCATGCGGGGCGGGCAATGGTTGGCGATCACGCTTGCCGGCGCCGGCGTGCTGTATCTCGCCATCGTCTACGGTCATTTCCCCTGGATTGGGCTGACACTGTCGGTGTCGTTCGCGCTGTATGGCGTGCTACGCAAGCAGGCTCCGCTGCCTTCGCTGCAAGGGCTGACGCTGGAGACCATGTTTGCCACGCTGCCGGCGCTGCTCTACCTGACCTTCATGCAAGTGAGCGGCGAGGCTGCATTTATAAATGACGGCGCGCTGATCACAATCTTGCTGATTGGCGCCGGCGCCATCACCGCCGTGCCGCTCATCATGTTTGCCGCCGGCGTGCGGCTGATCCCGCTCACCACGCTTGGCATCCTGCAGTTCATCTCGCCGACAATCCAGTTTTTGCTCGGCGTGCTGGTCTACAACGAGCCGTTCAACGGGCAGCGATTGCTGGGCTTCTCACTGGTATGGCTGGCGCTGATCGTGTTCACCACCGAAAACATCCTTGTGCGGCGCAGGGCGATGCAGAATGCGCTGGCTGCGCCGGCGTGAACCCAGCCTCCTTGATTCACTTGACAAGACCATTGAAAAACAAGGGCGCGATCCTAGCCGGCAGCGTATATGTGTTGTGGGGGCTGATGCCGATCTACTGGAAACAGTTGAATGCGGTGCCGGCGCTGCAAATCCTTGGCCATCGTATCGTGTGGGCGCTGGCGTTCACCTGCATTCTGCTCACTGCGCAGCGCGATTGGGCGTGGTTGAAGCCGGCGCTACGCTCACGCAAGACCGTGCTGATCTTCCTCGCCAGCACGATTTTCCTGAGTATCAACTGGCTCACCTACATCCTGGCGGTTATCACCAATCACGTCATCGAAGCCAGTCTCGGCAACTTCATCATGCCTCTGCTGACGGTGGCGCTGGGCGTGTTGATCTTCAAGGAGCGCCTGCGGGGCATTCAATGGCTGGCGATGGCCATCGCCAGCGCCGGCATTGTGTATCTCACCATCGCAAATGGCCAATTCCCGTGGCTAGGGCTGATGCTGGCTGCATCGTTCGCGCTGTATGGCGCGCTGCGCAAGCATGCGCCATTGCCGGCGCTGCAAGGGCTGACGCTGGAGACCATGTTTGCCGCGCTGCCGGCGCTGCTCTACCTGACCTTTGCGCAAGTGAGCGGCGGGGCTGCATTTGTGCATGATGGCGCACTGACCACGATCTTGCTGATTGGCGCCGGCATCATCACCGGCACAACGCTCATCATGTTCGCCGCCGGCGCGCGGCTGATCCTGCTCACCACGCTTGGCATCCTGCAATTCATCCAGCCATCGATTCAGTTTGTGCTTGGCGTGCTGGTCTACCACGAGCCATTCGATCTGCAGCGGCTGATCGGCTTCTCACTGATATGGCTGGCGCTGATCGTGTTCACCGCCGAAAACATCCTCGCGCGGCGCAGGAATATGCAGGCTGCGCCGGCATAAGCCAATGCTGCTCTAATGTTCGAATGTACAGTAGCGCATATGGCAAGCGCAGTTGAACTGTTCCAGAAACCGGAAGCCGAAGAGATTTACATGATTGCAGGGTGGCGGCAATGGGCCGACGCCGGCAGCGTGTCATCCGGCCTGCCGGAGTATCTGATCGAAACGCTGGGCGCGAAGAAGATTGGTCGCATCAAGCCGAATGGCTTCTACCTGTTCCAGACGCCGGTCTCGCAGTTCCTCTTTCGTCCGCAAGTCAAGTTCGAGGATGGCTATCGCCGGCAGATGGTCGGCCCGCGCAATGAAGTGTATTACTGGCAAAACGGCAACAAGGGCCTCGTCATCTTCATAGGCGATGAGCCGCACATGAACGCCGAGGAATATGCCGAAGCTTTCTTCGATCTCGCGCAGCGGTTGGGTGTGAAGCGCATTGCCTCTGTCGGCGGCGTGTACGCCGTCGTGCCATATGACAAGGATCGCAGCATCCATTGCACCTATAGCATGCGACACATGCGCGACGAGATGGCCGAATATGCCGTCGGCTTTTCAGATTATGAGGGCGGCGTCAGCATCGGCTCATATCTCGAAGATCGCGCCGAGCATGTCAGGCAGGAATATTTTGCCTGGTACGCCTTCGTGCCGGTGTACGACTTCTCGCAGGTCAGCCCGCGCGCGCAGCAGGTCAGCATCGAGGATGACTACAAGGCGTGGTATGACCTGATGATCCGGCTCAACCACATGTTCAAGCTGGGCATCGACCTGACCGACCTGTCTGACAAAGCCGGGAAGACCATCGATGGCGTGCGCGAAAGCATCGCCGAGATGGCGAAGCAGTTGCCAAACGTGCCGGTGCGCGAATACATCGACAAGATCACCGCTGACTTCGTCGAGACGCCTTTCAACAAACTCGACGATGTGTGGGAAGATGCCCTCGGCGACATTTTCGAAGACAACGAGTGACAACAAAGCCCGACCTTTGTTTCGAGTTTACCGAAAGAGGTCGGGTTTTTGATTGCGCGTTGACGCCTGTCCACCGGGCGCCTGATTCATCGCTCGCGCTTCATGCGGTCGATCTGCTCCTGCGTCAACTGTGGGCCTTCGCGGCCTTGCAGGCCAAGCGCCTTGCGCTGCGCCTCACGCCAGCGCTCCAAACGATCTGACACGCCGGCCTCATAGCCCTCGCGCGACGGCGCGTAAAACGACATACCGGCGATCTCCCGTGGCAAGTAATTCTGCGGTGTGAAGTGGCCGTCGAATTCGTGTGGATATTGGTAGCCTTTGCCGTGACCCAGCCCCTTCGCATCGCGATTGGCATCCTTCAGATGATCCGGCACCTCGCCGGCGCCCTCTTTTTCAATCTGCGCCCTTGCCCTGAAGTAGCCGCCGGCGCTGTTGCTCTTCGGCGCGGTTGCCAGATACAACGTCGCTTCGACGATGGGGTACATCCCTTCGGGCATACCGACGTAATCCAGCGCCTGTGAGGCGGCCGCTGCAATCACCAGTCCCAATGGATCGCCGAGGCCGATGTCTTCGCCGGCCAGAATGAGCAGCCGGCGCATGATGAAGCGCGGGTCCTCGCCGGCGTAGAGCATCTTCGCCAGCCAGTACAACGCTGCGTCAGGGTCGCTGCCGCGCACGCTCTTGATGAACGCGCTGATCGTGTCGTAGTGCGCATCACCCTCTTTGTCGTACAGCACAGCGCGGCGCTGGATGCTGTCTTGCGCAACCGCGAGGTCGATATGGATGACGCCGTGTTCATCCGCCGGCGTCGATTCCACCGCCAGTTCCAAAGCATTCAATGCATTGCGCGCATCGCCGCCGGCCACATGCGCCATATGTTGCAGCGCAGCCTCGTCCATCTGCACCTTGCGCTTGCCGTAGCCGCGCTCTGGATCGCTCAACGCGCGCCGCATCAGCTCTATCACGTGACCCTCGTTCAGCTCGCGCAGCATGAACAGGCGCGAACGCGAGATCAGCGCGCTGTTCACCTCGAAGTACGGGTTCTCAGTCGTTGCGCCGATCAGGATGATCGTGCCATCCTCGACGTGCGGCAGCAGCGCATCCTGCTGGCTCTTGTTGAAGCGATGGATCTCATCGACCAGCAAAATCGTGCGCTGGCGATACATCTTGCGTCGCTCTTTCGCTTCGCCCACCACCTTGCGAATGTCGGCCACGCCGGCCATCACCGCATTGAGCGTCTCGAAGTGGCTCTGCGTGCGGTTGGCGATGATGCGCGCCAGCGTGGTCTTGCCAGTGCCAGGCGGCCCCCACAAGATGATCGATGAGAACAGCCGATCGGACTCGATCGCGCGGCGCAGGAGCTTGCCGGCGCCGACGATGTCTTCCTGGCCGATGAATTCATCCAGCGTGCGCGGGCGCATCCGCGCAGCTAGCGGAGACTCCGTTTTGTTGCGGTCTTCCTGCGCCTGGTCGAACAAATCGGGCATGTGCGTAGTGTACGCCAGCCATCGGCAGCGTGTCATGGCTACAATCCAACTGCGGAGAACAACCATGCCCAATTTCCCGATCATCGACACACACGTGCATCTATGGAACCCGAAGGTGTTTCGGATGCCCTGGCTGGATGGCAACAGTCTGCTCAATCAGCCGTACGAGCCAAAAGAATATGCGCAACACACCGCCGGCATCGCCATCGAAGCGATGGTGTATCTGGAGGTGGATGTCGCGCCGACCTACCGCGTGCTGGAGGCGCAGTGGGTGGAAGCGCTCGCCACCCAAGATCCGCGCATCAAGGGCATCGTGGCCAGCGCGCCACTGGAAGATGGCGAGCCAGCGCGCACCGTGCTGGATGCCTTGCAAAAAGTCGGACCGCGCGTGAAGGGCATTCGCCGGCTGCTGCAAGGCGAGAGCGACAGCAGTTACGCGCTGCACCCGCGCTTCCTCGCCGGCGTGCGCGCCTTGCACCACTACGGCTACTCTTTCGACATCTGCATCACGCGTCACCAGTTGCCGATGGCGCTTGAATTGGCGCGCCAATGCCCCGATGTGCAGTTCGTGCTGGATCACATCGCCAACCCCAACATCAAAGCCGGCGAGATCGAGCCGTGGCGCGCAAACATCACAGCCATCGCAGCGCTGCCCAACGTGGTGTGCAAAGTCAGCGGCGTAGCGACCAACGCCACGCCGGAGACGTGGGGCATCGACGAGTTGCGCCCCTATATCGAGCATGTGCTGGAGTGCTTCGGCGAGGACCGCGTGATGTATGGCGGCGACTGGCCGGTGGTGCTGCTGAATTCGAGCTATGCGCGCTGGGTGCAGGCGCTGGATGCCATCACCGCCGGCCTGAGCGAGCCGGTCAGACGCAAGCTGTGGAGCGAGAACGCCAGGCGCGTGTATCGGCTGGCGTAACGATGCAGGGTCGGAGCGTCCGACCCTTTTCACATCACTTCACATACAGATACAGCTCGCCCGGTTGCAGGGTGTGCATCTTCTGGCGCGGGTTGCGGATGCGCAGCGCGTCGGCCAGCGCGCCGGCAGACACAGTGTTCCAGATGAACAGGTCGTTGTGGCCGGCGATCAGCATATCCCACCCCAACTGCCCTGACAGCCATGCTGCCTCCATCGGCATCAAGTTGCCCACCCAGCCATACGAATCACGATACGCATCGCGGCCATTCACTGGCAACATGCCCACATCGATCTTCGGCTGTGCCTTCAGCATGTCGAGGTAGCCCGGATAGATGATCGTGTCGCCGCTGTGATAGAACACCACACCATTTGCCTCGATCAAGAAACCGAGCCAGCGCTGCCCCATCGCCTTGTCGTCCTCAACGTGGTAGTGCGCCGAAGGCAGCGCGGTTACCTTGAAGGCACCGAGCTGCAGCGGGCGCAGCGCCGCCGGCACAATGCGCCGCGATTGGTCGATGTCCGCCTTGTCGAGGATGCTGTGCGACCAGCCAGTGATGACGAACTTTGCCTGTGGCGAGGCGATGGCGATGGGGCCGAGGGTGCCGGCGTCGGTGTGGTCACCATGCTCATGCGAGCACAGCACATACGCCGCGTTGGCAATCTCCTCGGGCAGCACCGGCGGCGGGAACTCGCGCACGCCGAACTCGGTGGACGTTGGCGTTTTCATTGCGCCGGTCAGGTAGGGGTCGATGTAGATGATCTCAGCGCCAGCCTTCAGCGCAATGCCCATCTGCCCCAGCCCCCACATCGCCAGCGCGCCGGCCGGCACACTCAGCGCATTCATCTGCGCGATCAATTCTTTACCAAAGTAAGTTGCCATTTTTAGGTTGCTTTGATCTCTCGCAAAGGCGCAAAGATGTTCTTTGTGTTTTGGCGTCTTTGCGAGAGATTCACTTGCTCGGCGGACGAATCTGCGCGACAGGTTGCAAAATCTTGCGCCGCTCCGGCGTCAGCCGATCCAGCAGCGCCTGCGAGTATTCGAAGCCGAAGCGCGTGGATGCCCACAGCGGGCCATAGCGATAGATCGTCACGCGACGCTCGCCACCCTCCTTGGTGCGGCTGCTGCCGCCGTGCATGATGCCATCCACGAACAGCACCGCATCGCCCTGGTTCAGATAGACCGGCACCGCGCCTTCCAGATGATCCATACGGTCTCCGCGCGCATAGTTGCCGGCGTTGGGGTGCGGGAAGTTGCTCTTGTGGCTGCCTGGGATCACCATCGTCGGACCGTCGCCCTCGTGAATATCTGTGATCGCCAGAATGATGTTGCACTGGCCGCAGCGAAACACGCCGTCCTTGTAGTGATACGCGCCGCGCAATGCGCCGCGATAGCCGCCGGAATGCACGGGGTGATGCCCGCCGCTGCGGCGAATGCTGGCGATGCACTCGTCGATGAACAGGCCCTGCACATAGGAATCTTCCTCGCCACAGTAATGGCGCACGTAGTTGATCCAACTCGGATGGTCGATCAGTTGCTCGAACGGCGCGCCGGCCTCCACGCAATTGTGAAGCTCGAAGCCAGTTTCCCTGGTGTAATCGCGGCGCTGCGCGTTGCCCCACCATTCGCCGGCCTCCAACGGCGGGAAGTTGTCGAAGGCGTGATTCAGCGCGCCGAGCAGTTCGGGTTCAACGGCGTTGCGGATGATGACATAGCCGTTGAGGTCAAACAGAAAATCGTCGAGCGCGGTTGGTTGTCTTGGTTCCATGCCGACGATTGTAGAGACGCGCGGTGAAAAGACAAAAATCCCCGACTTCATCCCTCATCATGCTCAGGATGCGAGTCGGGGAGTTGGCGCAAGCAAAATTCAGGCTGCCGGCTCTGGCATCACCACGCGACCCTGCATGCTCCACGCGCCGGTCCAGTTGATCTGCACACTCGCCAGCCGGCCGCGCCAGTCCTGCGTCGTGTCTTCGAAGAACACCAGCTTGTTCTCCGGCGTGCGCCCGCGCCACTTGCCCTTGTGGTCGCTCTCCACCAACACCTCCACTGTCTGATGCAAGAAGCGCTGGTTAATCTCGCCGGTGATGCGCTCGTGCTGCGCCTCCAGCGCCAGAAAGCGACGCTGCTTCTCTTCTTCCGGCACGTCATCGGCCAAGTTGCGCGAGGCGGTGGTGTGCGGCCGCGTTGAATATTTTGCCAGATGCACCACGTCGAGCTTGAGCGCTTCGAGCAGATCGTGCGTGCGCATGAACTGCGCCTCAGTCTCACCGCAAAAGCCGACGATGATGTCGGTGGCGATGCCGGCATTCGGCACCTTTGCGCGGATGCGCTCGATCAGCCGGCAGTAATCGTCACTGGTGTAGCCGCGCTTCATGCGCAGCAGCACATCGTCGTCGCCGGCCTGCACCGGCACCTCGATGTGCGGCATCACCTTCGGCAATTCGCGCACCGCGTCGAGCAATTCATCAGTCATCCAGTTCGGATGCGAGGTGAGAAAGCGCACGCGCTCCAGGCCGGCGATATCGCTCACGCGCTGCAGCAGTTCGACCATCGGCGTGCGCAATGGGATATTCTGCGAGGGGTTGCCACTGGCCGCACCCGGGTTGTAGCTGCGGATGGCAAAGTCATCGCCGAGCAGATCGTAGCCATAGCGATCGACGATCTGACCGAGCAGCGTCACTTCCTTCACACCCTGCTGCACCAGCGATTCGATCTCGGTGACGATCTCATGCACCGGTCGGCTGCGCTCTGCGCCGCGTCGATAGGGGATGATGCAGAACGCACAGGCGTGCGAGCAGCCATATACGATCGGCACATTGGCTGTGACGCGCTGGCCGACCTCATGCGCCGGCAGAATGAGCGAAGCGTCCTGAACGGAGCCAAGCTGCGCTTGCGGCGAAGACGCAGTCGAAGGATGCGCTGCTACGACATCCCCATCCTGCAACGCAAACCGCTCTCGCGTCTCGGTTTCAAGGAACGCCTTGCCTTCGCGTTGCATGAGGAAGTCGACTATCGGCGCCGGCTCGCTGGGCGCCATGAACACATCCACCCATGGGAAGGCTTTCTTCAAGGGTGAATTGCCGCGCACGCCGATCAGGCAACCCATCACACCGACGATCTTGTTCGGGTTGTCGCGCTTGAGTGGATGGATCATGTGCAGGTAGCTCAACGCCTTGTCTTCTGCGCCCTGCCGCACCACGCAAGTGTTCAGCACCAGCACATCCGCCTCTTCGCGAGAGGCAGTGGCGCTCAACCCCAGCTTCTCCATCTCAGATGCCAGGCGCTGCGAATCCGCCTCATTCATCTGGCAGCCAAAAGTGGCAACGTGATATTTCATGAAGCGTGAATTTTACCTTTTCACAATGTGATGAAACACACGATCCTCAATCCCTTCATCACCTCGCATCCACAATCGTCCGTTACGCCGGCGACCTCCAGCATTGCGTCTTCCTGTTTGCCGAGATGTCTTTTCCTACGCCATTTTCCAGATCAACGGCACCTGTCGCTCATCGCAGATCACATCGCCAACCTTCAATGACGCAAAATAGTCGTCGCGCAGCACGTTCTTCTGGCCGTTGAAGGTGCTGCCGTCGGGCATATAGGCGCAGGTCATGGCGCGACGCGGGCGCGGGGTCATGTTTGCGCCGGCGCCATGCGCCACCAGGCCGTTGTGAAACACGGCGCTGCCGGCGCGCGCCGGCGCTGCCACCGCCTCCAACTGCATCCAGTCGGGATACACCTTGAACAAGTCGCGGATGTTCTGGCCGATGCCAACGTTGTCATAGCGCGCAGTCTTGTGAGTGCCAGGGATGTACCACATGCAGCCGTTCGCCAGTGTCGCATCGTCCAGCGCCACCCACATCGAAATGGCATCGCGCGAGTAGAACGACCAATAGGGATTGTCGAGGTGCCATGCGGTGGGGTTGCCGTAGGGCGGCTTGATGAGCGCCTGATCGTGCCAGATGCGAATGCCATTCACGCCGGCGAGCGTGCCGGCTATCTGCCCCAATCGCTCATCCAGCATCAACTCTGCCATGCCGGCGTGCGTGTCGGCCAGCCGCACGCACTGCGTGAACACCTGCGCGTAATACGCGTTGGGATCGTTCTGGTTGGTCAGCCCGTTGCGCTCAATCAGCCGCTGCTTCACCGCATCTTCTGTGACAGCGCGCCACGCCTCCAACTCTTTTGCATTCAAAAAATCTTCAATGACGATGAAGCCATTGTCTTGATATTGCTTCACCTGGCGCTTTGTCAATCTCGTTTTCATCGTCGCACCTCCCTTCCTCGTGACGTTTGAGCAACAAATCCAAGTGTGGATGAAGATGACAGATCACACAAACACGAAGCAGGCTGCGCCTTCGCGCGTCAGTCACAACACAAACGACGCTGACAAGGCGATGAAGAGTTGCGCGCAGTAATATGTGCTCAACACCCACACGCTGTTGGCCTTGCCCTCGCCATCAAACACAAAACGATTGATGGCGAGCATGAAATCGGAAATGTAGAACAGCAGCGCGCCGCCGGCGGCCAGCGTGCCTTGCGAGAGCAGCCCCGCGCCGATGCTCACGCCGGCGATCGCGCGATGCGCCATCAGTGAGATCACCGTGATGTAGAGCAGCACCGGCTGCGCCATCCCGCCCAGTGAGGGCCGCATGTAGAGATACGTCACCATGGCCAGGATGATGAGCAATGACGCGATGCCGACTTCGCGGTTCAAGTCGAGCTGCACGCCGCGCAACACCTGCGCCGCCGTAAATGCAGCGATGTAGAAGAGATGCCCCACCAAAAACGCGCCCAGACCCAGAGCAAAGTTGCGCGGGCGCACGTCGCTGTCGATGAGAAACCAGTCGCCGGCGAGTGAGAACACCAGGCCGGCGATGACGAGCAGCGAATACAACGGCGCAACGCCAGTTTGCGTAAACGATAGCGCGGCGATTGCGATGCACAGCACGGTCGCCAGCGGCTTCCACACCTTGACCTGCTGCTTGTCGCGCGGCTCTTTCAATTCTGCGCGCAGCAGCAACACCAGCGAGACAAGCAGAAATGGAACAGGGGCGAACGGCAACGGCATTTCAGAAGTCTAGCACGCGCGACAAACGCACCCATCAGAACCCCATCGCTTGCTATCATGGCGGCCCAGCGCTCGCAGGCATGGTAGATTGCCATCGATGGGCGAGCCATCGCATGACGCTGATTCTGCTCGCGCCATCCTTTTTTGATTGCTGTCCGCACTGGAGGGTATATGAAGATCAGCGAGATGAATTGGATGCAGGTCGAAGAATATTTGAGGCGCGATGATCGCGCCGTGCTGCCGCTGGGCTGCACCGAGCAACACGCGTTCATAAGCCTCAGCACCGACAGCATCCTGGCCGAGCGCGTGGCGCTGGAGGCCGCCGATCCGCTTCATGTGCTGGTTTTTCCGGCACTGCACTATGGCATCACGCCATATTTCATGGCCTACCCTGGCACGCTGTCGCTGCGCGTGCAAACCTACCTCGCGATCGTCCGCGACCTGCTCGAAAGCATGGCGCAGCACGGCTTCAAGCGCATCGTGGTGGTGAATGGACATGGCGGCAATGCGCCGGCAATCGCGCTATGCGATGAATTCATGCGCGACAACGCCGGCGTGCGCATCAAGTTCCACAACTGGTGGGCCGGCCCGCGCGCCATGGGCAAGGTGAAGGAGATCGACCCCGTCGCGTCGCACGCCTCGTGGATGGAGAACTTTCCCTGGACGCGGCTGGCGGGCGTCGCCATGCCAAAGGAGCAGAAGCCGATGGCCGATCTGAACGCGCTGCGCCAGCTAGGCCCGCAAGGCGCGCGCGCGCTGCTGGGCGATGGCAATTTCGGTGGCTTCTATCAGCGCGGCGACGAGGAGATGATGGCGGTGTGGAAGGCCGGCGTTGAAGAGACGCGCGCCCTTATCGCCGATGACTGGGCGTGAGTTTGCGCCCTGGCCAAACACACCAGACGCCGCAAATCCACGCTGCTTCCCGGCAGGCCCATGGGTCGCCGCTCAACAACGATGGGCAATTGCGCAACGCCAGGATTCAGTAGATGAACGGGATCAGCTTGCGCGTGCGGCGCTTGTAATCGGCATAGCCGGCGTAGGTCTCTGCCAGCCAGGCTTCCTCACGCCGCGATTTCTGATCGAAGAAGACCAGCTCGACGACGGTGCCGAACACGCCAATGAGACTGTTGAAAAACAGCGCAACGGCGAGGAAGCCAAGGATGATGCCGGCATAGATGGGATGTCGTACCACTGCATATGCGCCATCCTGCACCAACTGTCCGCCAGCGATGGGCTTGGGGTTTGGTGTGATGTTGCGCCCCAGATGCAAGATGCCGGACACCAACAACCACGCCGACCCTGCCAGCAACAACAAGCCGGCAATGCGCCCCAGCCAACTCAGCGGCGCCGGCCAGTCGCGCCCAAACGGCACGAGCCACATCATCAGCAGCAACAGTGGCACAAGGACGAACTGCGCCACCACCCACCACTCGCCGCGCGAACCAAATTTTTCGTTTCCCATGTTGCCTCTGCCTTAAAACAGGTCGATCCGCGTCTTCAATCCTCATGTCGGATCGCCCGGAGACAGCGTCACGCTGACGATTGTATGCGGCGACGGATTGGAAGCCAGAAAACGCAACGCCGGCCGGCAGAAGAACTGCCGGCCGGCGTTGCGGAGAGGAAGGATGCAGCCAACTGATCAGGTGCTGGCTGCCGGCGCGATGGCGCTCAATACGCCGTTCGCCTGCTCTACTTCCTCCGCAAAGTGGCAGGCTACGAGCCGGTTCTTGTTGTTGCCGATTGGCCGCAGCAGCGGCGTTTCCACCTTGCAGCGTTCGCGCGCAATCGGACAGCGTGGGTGGAAGTAGCAACCCGGCGGCGGGTTCGATGGGTCAGCCACCTCGCCCTCCAGCCGAATGCGCGTGTCGCGATTGCGCTGGCGCGGATTTTGAATGGGCACCGACGACATCAACGCGATGGTGTAGGGGTGGCGTGGCGCGCCGAACAGATCATTGACCGGCGCCATCTCCACTGCCTTGCCCACATACATCACCACCACGCGGTCGCAGATGTAACGCACCACGCTCATATCATGCGAGACGAACAGGTAGGTCAGGTCCATCTCCTTGCGCAGGTGTTCGAGCAGGTTCAGCACCTGCGCGCGGATCGACACATCGAGCGCGGCGACAGCCTCGTCGCACACCACCAGTTTGGGGCTGGTGACCAGCGCGCGGGCAATGACGATGCGCTGGCGCTCGCCGCCGGAGAAGGCATGCGGATAGCGACGAATGTATTCCGGCCGCAAGCCGACACGCACGATGGCATCCTTCACGCGGTCTTCCATCTCGCTCTTGCTCATGCCCTTGCTCAGGTTGCGCAAGGATTCAGCCACGTTCTCAAACACCGGCATGCGCGGGTTGAGCGATGAATATGGATCCTGGAAGATCATGCGAATGTCGCGGCGGAATGGGACCAATTCCTTCGGCTCCACCTGCGCCAGGTCGACTGGATCCTGGTCGTTGCGGCCGTAGTACCACATTTCGCCTGAGGTCGGCGTATAAGCGCGCACGATGGCGCGGCCCACAGTCGTCTTGCCGCAGCCGCTCTCGCCCACCAGGCCGAGCGTCTCGCCGCGCGCGATCTCGAAATTCATGTCGTCAACGGCTTTTACATAGCCTTTGACGTTGTTGAACATGCCCTTGACGATCGGGAAGTGCATCTTCAATTCGCGCACCTGCAACAGTGGCGGGGCAGCCGGCGTCGCAGTCGATTGTGCAGCCACAGATGAGGAGATTCCGTTTTCAGACATGGTTCACCGGCCTCCGGTTTCAGCGACGGCCTGCGGCGGCGCGCTCTGCGCCTTGTCGGCCATCACACTTTCATCGTAGAGCAGGCAGCGCGCGCGGTGGTTTGCGCCAACCTCGATCAATTCAGGTTCCTTGATGCGGCACGCCGGCATCACGGCCTTGCAGCGCGGGTGGAATGAGCAACCGTTGGGCCGGCGGAACGGGTTTGGCACCATGCCTTGAATGGATTCCAGCGGCTCGCGCGTGGCGGTGACCTTTGGCACCGAGCTGAGCAGCGCCTGCGTGTAGGGATGCTTCGGGTTGTTGAACAGCGTGTCGGCATCGGCGTTTTCCACCACCCGCCCCAGATACATCACGGCCACTTCATCGGCGATTTCAGCCACCACACCCAGATCATGCGTGATGAACATGATGCCCATGCCAAACTCTTCCTGCAGATCTTTCATCAGGTCGAGGATCTGCGCCTGCGTGGTGACATCGAGCGCGGTGGTCGGCTCATCGGCGATCAACAGCGCCGGGTTGCACGACAGCGCCATGGCAATCATGGCGCGCTGTCGCATGCCGCCGCTCAGGCGGAAGGCGTACTCATCCACCAGGCGCTCGGGGCGCGGTATGCGCACGCGGCGCAGCATCTCGATGGAGCGATTGCGCGCCTCCTCCTTCGATACGCCGTGGTGCAATTGAATCGCCTCGCCAATCTGATTGCCGATGGTGTGCAGCGCGCTCAGGCTGGTCATCGGCTCCTGAAAGATCATAGCGATCTCGGCGCCGCGAATCTGGCGCACCTGCCGGCCCTTGGGATCCAGCTTCGCCAGGTCGAGATTGGCGTTGCCATCTCGGCCATGCCACAGAATCTGTCCGCTGACGATGCGACCAGGCTTTTGCACGATGCGCAGCGATGCCAGCGACATGACGCTCTTGCCGCAGCCGCTCTCGCCGACGATGCACAGCGTCTTCTTGCGCGGCACTACCAGATCGACGCCGTTGACGGCTTTCACCACGCCTTCATCGGTGAAGAAGTGAACCCGCAGGTCCTTGAATTCGAGCAGTGAGTCGTTCATGGGAATTTGGCTAGTTTGCATAGGGATCTGCCGCGTCGCGCAGACCGTTGCCCAGGAAGTTCATCGCCAGCACAAAGAAGACCACGGCGAAGGTCACCGGCCACAGCAGCCAGGGGTAATTCACCACGGTGGCAATCTCCTGCGCCTCGCGCAACATGACGCCCCAGCTGACCACTGGCGGGCGCAAACCGACGCCGAGGAAGCTCAGGCCGGTCTCGCTCAGGATCATGTAGGGGATCGAGATCGTGATCGAGGCGATGATGTGGCTGAGGAACGACGGGATCATATGCTTGGTGATCAGGCGGTATTGGCTGGCGCCATCCAATCTTGCAGCGAGGATGAAGTCATCTTCGCGCAAGGCGAGAAAGCGCCCACGCACCACGCGCGCCATGCCGGTCCAGCCCAACAGCGCCAGGATGATGGTGATCAGGAAGTAGACCTGCACGATGGGCGTGCCGGGCGGCACCAGCGCCGCCAGCGCCAGCATGATCGGGATGTTGGGGATGGAGTTGATGATCTCGATGATGCGCTGGATAACGTTGTCGACGCGGCCGCCGACGAGGCCGGAGACGCCGCCGATGATGAGACCCAGCACCAGCGAGAGCGCCACGCCGGCGAGGCCGACGGTGAGCGAGATGCGCGCTGCGTGAACGACGCGGCTCAGCACATCTCGGCCGGTCTTGTCCGCGCCGACCAGATAGAACGGATCTTTCGAATTCTTGGGGCCGAACAAATGCGTGTCGCCATGGATGATGCCCAGGATCGTGTAGGGCTCACCCTTGACGAAAAGGCCGATGGGAATGCGCGTGTCATAGTCAATGGCCCACGTCTTCTTGAGCGAGACTTTGTCACGTTCAAACTTCAGGCCATACACGAAGGGGTCCAGCCGGCCATCGAGAAAGAAATACAACGGCTGTGGCGGCGCAAAGGTGTATTGGGCGTTGAAGACAAAGGGATCGTGCGGCGCAAAAAACTCCGCAAACAGCGAGACGATGTAGAAGATGATCACGATGACGCCGCCGACGACTGCCAGCTTGTCCTTGCGAAACTTCCACCACATTAGCTTCCACTGCGATGCGGCCTCGACGCTGCGCGAGGCTTCCTGGACTTCAGTGGCCGGCTTGGTGTCCAGCCCGGGTGCAAGTGTTGCCATAGCTTTGATTGTGGGTGCCGGGTCCGCGGTCTGCGCGCCGAGGGTCGCGATTCAACCCTCGGCGCGCAGATCACGGAATTGTGATCATGCCAATCGAATACGCGGGTCGAGCCACGCGAGCAACAGGTCTGAGATAAAGGTGCCGATGACGGTCAGCGCGCTCAGGACGAGGATGAAGCCGGCGGCAACATACAAATCCTGCTGCAACAACGCCGTGTAGAGTTGCGAGCCGGCGGTCGGCAGGTTCAGCACGATCGAGATGATGACATTGCCAGAAATCAGCGCCGGCAGCAGCCAGCCAATGGTGCTGACAAATGGGTTCAGCGCGTGCCGCACAGGATATTTCCACAGCAGCCGGCTCTCTGACAAGCCCTTCGAGCGCGCAGTGTTGACATAGGGCTTGTTCAACTCATCCAGCAAGTTGGCGCGCATGGTCTGGGTGAGCGCGCCGATGCCAGTGACAGCAGCCAGCAGCGCCGGCACCCATAGGTGTGTCAGCAAATCCCACACCTTTGCCAGCGTCCACGGCTCATCGACGAACTCTGGCGACAGCAGACCGATGGTGGCCTTGCCAAAGGTTTTATAGGTGAAATATAAAAGCACGATTGCCAGCACGAAGCTCGGCACCGCCAGGCCGAAGAACCCAACGAAGCTGGCGCCATAGTCAAAGATGGAATATTTATTGACCGCCGCATAGATGCCCAGCGGCAGGGCGATGGCCCAGGTCAGCACGAAGGACCCCAGCACCATGGCCACTGTCATCGGCATGCGCTCGGAAATGATCTCGCCGGCGTCACGCTTCAAATAGAACGAATAGCCATACTCGCCCTTGAAAATGATATTGCTCATCCAGTGGACGTACTGCACGTGCATCGGCTCGTTAAAGCCATAGGCCTCGCGCAGTCGCTGCTCCACTGCTGGATCGATCTGACCAGACTGCTGGCGGGTGCGATTGATCATGTCGGTGATGTAGTCGCCCGGCGGCAACTGAATCACCGCAAACGAGATCATCGAGATGACCAGCACGGCAATCACCGCGTAGATGAAACGGCGCAAAAGAAATGTCCACATGGGAATTGGGCCATCGGGCCATCGGGTGATTTGGCGATTGAGTGATTGACCTCACCCAATCGCCAAATCGCTAGATTACCAAATCAACTTTCCTTGATGAACCACTGCTCCGGCCGCACCAGCTTGTGGGTGCCAGACAACCAGCCAGTCAGCGCGCCATCCGGAATACCCTGCAGCTTCGTGCTCAGCGGCATGTAACTCATACCGGGGCGAGAGACGCCAAGGACCCAGAACTCTTCCGCCGAACTGTTAAGCACGTCCTGCAATGCCTTGATTTGCGCCTCGCGCGTGGTCTGCTGCGTAGCCAGATCAAAAGCTGCACGCTCGGCCATACGCTTGTCGTCCAGCGGCATCGCGCTGCCTTCCTTCACCAGCTTCTCGCGGTCGGCCTCGAGCGCGCCGAGATAGTTGTTCCAACCCAGGCCAAACATGCCCCAGTACTCGCCGGGGATGTGCCAGCGCGGATCGACGATGACGCTCAAACCTGCGCCGCCCTCACCACCGTGGAAGATGAACATGTCGATGTCGTTCGTCGGGCGACGCTCCCCATGCACCTGGTCGGAGACCACATCGATCTTGACTTCAACACCGACTTTCTTCCAGTAACCCACCATCAACTCGGCTGCCTGGCCCCAGGCCTTGGCATCGCCGCCGGTGTAGTTCGGGTCCAGCACGGTCCAGATGATGGACAATTTCTTGCCATCCGAAGTCTTGCGCATGCCATCGGCGTCTTTGTCTGGCAACACCTTGTCGAGATATTCGTTGGCCTTGGCCTCGTCGTACTCAAGATACTGGTTGGCCAGCTTCTCATTGTAGATCGGTGAGTTCTCCAGCGGACCGACTTGCGCCGGCTTGCCCTGTCCCTTGAACACCACTTCAATGATCTCAGGCCGGTTGATGGCATGCGACATGCCGACGCGGAAGTCTTTTTGCACGAACAACTCGCGCAAAATCTTGTTTTTCGAAGTCTGATTGAAGTGAACCGAGATGGTGTTGCCGCCATCGGGCTGTGATCCGATTACGTTGATTGCCTTGCCCTGATCCTTGGCGTCGAAATACACCTCGCGGTTGTTCTCGCCCGGATCCTTGATGAAGTCCAGGTCACCATTCAACATCGCCAGCGTGCGCGTCTCAGGATCCTGGAACGAGGTCGCCACCACATCGTCGATGAATGGCAATTGTCGCCCCTGATCGTCTGTCT
>CAZPVX010000045.1:0-13894 GCA_964590135.1 uncultured Anaerolineae bacterium
CACCTCGCTGGGCCCGGTGTTCACCAACCTGCTGCTGGCTGATGAGATCAATCGCGCGCCGGCGAAGGTGCAAAGCGCCCTGCTCGAAGTGATGCAGGAGCGCCAGGTCACCATCGGTGGTGAAACGCACAAGGTGCCAAACCCGTTTCTGGTGATGGCGACGCAGAACCCCATCGAAACTGAAGGCACCTACGCCCTGCCCGAGGCGCAGGTCGACCGCTTCATGATGAAGGTGCTGGTCGGCTATCCCACGCCAACCGAGGAGTTTGTCATCGTCGAGCGCATGACCGGCATGTTGCAGGCGGTGCAGGAGGTGCTGACGACCGAGCAACTGCTGAGCTTGCAACGCAAGGGGTATGACGGGTAGGTCGATCCGGCGCTGATCGAATACACCATCAAGATCGTGAATGCCACGCGCCAGCCGGCGACGGTTGGCCTGAAAGATCTGCAGCGCTACGTGTTGTATGGCGCAAGCCCGCGCGCATCGATCAACATGATCCTTGCGGCGCGCGCGCTCGCCTTTGTGCGCGGACGCATGTATGTGCTGCCGCAAGATGTGACTGATATGGTGCTGGATGTGACGCGGCATCGCGTCGTGCCTTCATTTGAGGCGTTGTCGGACAACGTGAGCGCCGACGAGTTGATCAAGAGAGTGCTGGATCGCATCCCGCTGCCGGTGGTGCCGCTGCATGAACACATCAACAACCGCGCCGGCGCCTGAGCGCATCTTGCAGCGGCTGGACTGGCAGGTGGTGCGCCGGCTGGATGGCTTGTTGCAAGGCGATTACCGCAGCCTGTTCTACGGCTACGGCATCGACTTCGCTGACTTGCGTGAATACCAGCCAGGCGATGACATCCGCTATATCGACTGGAACGTGACGGCGCGCATGAACACCCCGCACATCCGGCAATATGTCGAGGAGCGCGACATCACGGCGTGGTTTTTGCTCGACCTCAGCCCGTCTGTGGACTTCGGCACATCCGAGCGGCTGGCGCAGAAGCGCACCGTGCTGATTGATTTCGTCAGCACGCTGGCGCGCCTGCTCACGCGGCATGGCAATCGTGTCGGCGCGATGTTCTTCACCGGCGCGAGCGACAGGGTGGAGCGCACCATTCCAGCCGGCGGCGGCAAGCTGCAGGTGCTGCGCCTGATCAACGACCTGCTCAAGCAGCCGCAGTTGGCGAAGGCGCCATTCACCAATCTGGCGACATTGCTGAACACCGGCAACCAGGCGATTCGCCGGCGCTCACTCATCTTCGTCGTCTCAGATTTCATCAGCGCGCCGGGCTGGGAGCGGCCGCTGAGCTTGCTCAACCAGCGCCACGATGTGCTGGCCATTCGACTGTGGGATCCGCGTGAGGCAGAGTTGCCCGATGCTGGCTTGTTGGTGCTGGAAGACGCCGAGACTGGGGAACAAATCTACGTGGATACTTCGGATCGAAAATTCCGCCAGCGTTTTGCAGAGGCAGCGAAGCAGCGTGAAGCGGCGCTGGCGTCGGCGTTCAAGCGCGCCGGCGTCGATGCCTTGCCGCTTTCGACAGAAGATGATCTTGTGCGCAGCATCGTGCGCTTTGCCACCTTGCGCCAACAGCGCAGGAAGTGATTGAAAAAGCATGACGTTTATCTGGCCCGTGATGCTGGTGAGTTTGCTGGCGTTGCCGTTGTTGGTGGCGCTGTATGTCGTGCTGCAACGCCGGCGGCAAAGGCGGCTGGCCAGCTTTGGTCGCATGGGGTTTGCACCGTCAGGCCGGCCAAAACTTGGCGCGCGCCGGCATCTGCCCGCCATCTTCTTTTTCATTGGCCTGGCGTTGTTGCTCTTCTCGCTCTCGCGGCCGCAAGCGGTGTTGAGTTTGCCGCGCCAGCAAGGCACAGTGGTGCTGGCGTTCGACGTGTCGGGCAGCATGGCCGCGAAAGACATGGAGCCGACGCGCATGGAGGCGGCGAAGGCGGCGGCGCGAGCCTTCGTTGAAAAGCAGCCGGCGACCGTGCAGGTGGGTGTGGTGTCGTTCAGCGAGAGCGGCTTCCAGGCGCAGGTGCCAACCAATGACAAGGATGCCATCTTCATGGCGATCAACCGGCTTGCGCCCACGCGCGGCACCTCGCTGGCAAATGGCATTCTCGCCGGCCTC
Organism: uncultured Anaerolineae bacterium; assembly: GCA_964590135.1. Classification (GTDB taxonomy): domain Bacteria; phylum Chloroflexota; class Anaerolineae; order J036; family Brachytrichaceae; genus JBDHWI01. Next base: position 2,131 of record CAZPVX010000045.1, read on the forward strand.
GATACGATTCAAAAGGCGCTGCAGGGCGATCAGACCAACTACTACTCAAACGCAACACCTGAGGCTACGCCCGAGCCAACGCCGATGCCGGCCGGCCAGTTTGTGCCGGCGGCGATGGTGCTGCTGACGGATGGTGAAAACACCGTGCGCCCCGATCCAATGATCGCAGTTGAGGAGGCAATCAAGCGCGGCGTGCGCATCTACACCATCGGCGTGGGCAGCCCGGAGGGCGAAACGCTCAACATTGAGGGTTTCTCAGTGCATACGCAGCTGGACGAGCCAACGCTGCAAGCGATCGCGCAATACACCAATGGCGAATACTTCAATGCGCGCAGCGAAGAGGATCTGCGCAAAATCTATGATGCGCTCGGTTCGCAGTTTGTGGTGAAGCCGGAGGAGACCGAGATCACGTTTGCGTTCGCCGGCCTGGGCTTGTTGTCATTGCTGGCCGGCGCAGCGCTGTCGCTGTGGTGGTTTGGCCGCGTGCCATAGGAGGGTGGGTGATGAATTTTCTTTGGCCGGCATCGTTGCTGCTTTTGATCACCATCCCGTTGATTGTGCTGGCGTATATCCTCATTCAGCGCCGGCGCAAGAAAGCAGTGGTGCGTTATTCCAGCCTGTCGCTTGTGCGCGAGGCAAAGCCGCAGTATTCGCGCATCAAACGCTATCTGCCGTTTGCGCTGTTTCTGCTCGCCATCGGCAGCCTGGTGTTTGCCCTGGCGCGGCCGGTGTCCATCGTCTCGGTGCCGGTGAACTCCACCACGATCATGCTGGCGATGGATGTGTCGCGCAGCATGTGCTCGACCGACATTCAACCCAACCGGCTGGAGGCGGCAAAAGCTGCCGCAATTTCCTTTATACAAAGTCAGAAGCCCGGCACGCGCTTCGGGCTGGTCGCCTTTGCCAGCTACGCCGAGTTGATCCAAACGCCGATCGATAACCTGAACACGCTGAAAGAGGCGATTGAGAGCTTGACGACGGGCCGGCGCACCGCCATCGGCAGCGGCATTCTCAAATCGCTCGATGCGATTGCAGAGATCGACCCAAATGTGCCGAAGAGTGTGCAAGTCGGCTCCGATGTGATACCGCCCGACCCGCTGCCGAAGGGCGCATACGTGCCGCATATCATCGTGCTGTTGACTGATGGCGCGAGCAACGCCGGCCCCAGGCCGGTGGATGCGGCGCAACAGGCGGCAGATCGCGGCATTCGCGTCTACACCATCGGCTTTGGCACCGCCAACGGCGGCGAGATGCCAAACTGCAGCCCGCGCTATGTGGGTCGTGAGCCGAACATGGGCGGCGGCATGGGCGGTATGTTTGGCGGTGGTGGTGGCGGCGGCATGGGGCAATTCCGGCGCGGCATCGACGAGGAAACGTTGAAACTGGTGGCTGCCATGACCGATGGCGAATACTTCTCTGCCGAAAGCACTGCCGAGTTGAACAGGGCCTTCCAGAATTTACCCACCAATTTGATCGTGCGCAGCGAGGTGACAGAGATTACTTTCCTCTTCGCCATCGCCGGCGCCTTCCTCGCCATCACCGCGATTGCCCTGGCGATGCTTTGGAACCCCGCGCTGTGAGTTTTGTTGCAATCGCCGCCTAATCACCGTGTGACCCACTCGCCGGCGCGAATGCCAATCGACCAGATGCGCGCCGGCGAATTGCCTACCATGTGCGCGTGAAAATTCGCGCCCTTCTCATCGTCGGCCTCGCGTTGGCTTCGCTGGCGCGCCAGTCGTTTACTGCACATACGTTGCCGGCAGCGCGCGCAACTGCATCGATCAGCGCGCCGGTGTTGAAATGGCAGCGTGGCGGCTGCTTTTCCTCATGGTGCCAGACCGGTTGGTATGCCTCGCCGGCCGTCGCCGATCTCGATGCCGACGGTCGCGCCGAAGTGCTGTGGGCGTCGTATGACCTCATTGCATTGGATGGCGCGACAGGAGCGCTGAAGTGGCGCGCGGCCAGCAACCAGCGCGCGTGGCCGGGCATCGCTGTCGTCGACCTCACTGGCGATGGTTCGATCGAGGTGATTGTGGGGCGCAGCGGCGATCAAGTCACAGTCTATGACAAGGCCGGCGGCGTGGTGTGGACGCGCAGTCCTTTCGGCGGCGGCGAAGTGCGCACGCTGGCGGTGGCCGACCTCGACAACGATGGCAGGCATGAGATCATCGTTGGCCGCGCGAGCGGCGGTTCGACCAGGCAGTTGAACGTGTTGCAGGCAGATGGCTCGGTGCGCGCGGGCTGGCCGGCGCGACGCGACGGTGAAGCCGGCTATGGCTGGGGCATGTATAACGAGAATGTCGCGGTGGCCGATGTGACCGGCGATGGCTTCAAGGATGTGATCGGCCCGACCGACACGCACTACATCACTGCGCTTGATCGCGACGGCAACCAGTTGCCGGCAAATGCCCAATACAACAATTTCAACCCGAAAGGGCCGAAGGTGTGGAGCCAGGTCGGCGTGCATGTTGACGACGCAGTTGATCTGCGCGGCTACGCCAATTGCGGCGTGGAGCATCGCCCCAATTTCGCAGATAGCGCGCCGGCCATTGCCGACCTTGACGGTGATGGCACGCGCGAGATCGTCGTTGTGGGCAACGTCTACAACTGTGGCGTCGATCCTTACCAGAGCCTGTATCGCATGGCGTTTGTATTGCGTGGCGACCGCTCGCGCTGGGCCGGCAGCGGCTTCGACTGGACCGCGCTGCCCGTGCCGCCGGCAAACAGCGCGCCGCTCTCCGAAGACTACGGCGTGATCGAGAGCAGCGTCGCCAATGCGGTCGTAGCCGACCTGGATGGCGACGGCAGGAAGGAGATTCTGTTCCCTTCCTACGACGGCCGGCTGCACGTGTATTGGCTAGACAAAACGCAGCATGGCGCATGGCCATTCAAGGCCCCTGGCTCGGATATTCGCTTTATCAGCGAGCCGGCTGTCGTCGATCTTGACCACGATGGCAAGGCCGAAGTGATTGTGACGACGTGGCCGCAGAAAGGCGCGCCGGCGACGGGGCAATTGCTCATCCTCGATGGGTTGGGCAATGTGCTGCAGACAGCAGATTTGCCGGCGTCGTTTCCAGCCGGCGGAGTGAATGGCGGGCTGGCTGCGCCGACGCTCGCCAACATCGATGACGATCCTGACCTTGAGGTGGTGATCGGCACGATCTCCAGCGGCGCGGTGGCGTATGACCTGCCGAATACCGCCGGCGCGCGCGTGCTGTGGGGCACTGGCCGCGGCTCGTATCTGCGCGCTGGCACCCCATCTGAGCCGGCGTGCTACCTGCTAAGGCTGGAGATTGTGCCAGCCGGCGCGGGCGAGGTGAGCGCTGTGCCTGCGCCAAACTGCGGTGCCGGCTATGCGCCCGACACTGTCGTCACGCTCACCGCCACGCCGCACCTCAGCAACACGCTGGCTGCGTGGATTGGGGTTGCCGGCGAATTGCGCAACCCCATCACCATGACCATGAACACCGACCGCAGCGTAACCGCTGCTTTCCTCACGTTCGTGCCAACGTCGAAGGTGTTTGCGCCGGCGGTGATGCGATGATGCGATGCGCCGCTTAGCGCGCTCAGCGGATGCAGATCGTTCACCCCTACAATCGCTGGTATGAAACTCAAAGCAACCCACCATGTGGCGATCTTCACGCAGCGCTTCGCTGAGATGGAAAAGTTCTACGCGCAGACGCTCGGCTTTCCTGTGACAAGGCGCTGGGATGATATGACTATCGTTTTCTTCGACATCGGCAGCACGACGATTGAGTTGATTGGCCGCGACACTGCGCCGGCGCCACACACGCCTGCCGGTGCAATCAATCACATCGCGCTGCACGTCGAGGATGTCGATGCTGCATATCAGGAATTGCTCGATAAAAATATCACGATCAAGAGCGCGCCGGCGAACTTCAAGGAGGTTCGCATCTGCTTCTTTCTCGATCCCGATGGCAACACGCTGGAACTGGTCGAAGATCCGCGCGAAGCCGACAAGTGAGACGCCGGCTTCGCGCATCAGGCCGTGCTTCACTTGGCCGGCATGGCCAGCACGCGCTCGGACACCGCTGCCATCAAATTCAATCGCGGCTGCATGAATCTGCTGCGCGCGACGATCTCATCGCCGAACTCCAGCAGGCGATCGGCGCGTGTGGTGTGCACCGGCCAGGTCGGGCTGCCCTCTACTGCCGGCTTGCCGGTCTTGGCAAAGGCAAGCCAATATGCCATCACCTTGCGCGACATCTCGCGGTCTGCAGCGGTGAAATCGCCACCATACACGAGGTCGCCGGTGCCAAAGACGAAGGGGATCTCAGCGCCATGTGGCACCCCCGGCCAGACGTCGCGCTTGCTTTGCATCACATAGCTGAAGTAATAGCGCCAGGCCGGCGCGAATTGCGCATGCAGTTGTGCGCGGCGCTTTGCCGGCGCGGTGAACGCCATGTCTCGCACCAACAACCTGCCCAATTCGCTCTCATCGCTCACACCCGGATACAACACCTTTGCGCCGATGCGGGCTGCGGCGGAGCGCTGGACGATGATTGCCGGGTCAATGCCAAATAACGCTGCCACGCTGGCTTCGTCGCTGTTGACGCCGAGGATGAGCGGCAGGCGCGCCTGCTCGCCGCGCGAAAAGATCTCATTGATGCCGCGCGGCAATACCGGATCGCCGGCGACCGCCGCTGGCGCAAGCGACAACCCCTGCCCCTGCGCGTCGAGCAGCGCATCCGCCGGCAAGGCGCGCAACTGTTCGAGCGACGCATTTTCGCCGTCAAGTCCGGCCGCACTGGCGAGCTTCACCCCCACTTCAACGGCTTTTGCTCGCGTCGCTTCCGGTATGCCGTAGCCGCTCTGCGCGATACCGCGTTGGAACAGGCCGCGCGCCAGCGGCGACGCGAACAGCGCCAGCACGCTTTGGCCGCCGGCGGATTCTCCAAAGATGGTGACGTTGTGTGGATCGCCGCCAAATGACGCGATGTTGTGCTGCACCCAGCGCAGCGCGGCAATTTGGTCGAGCAGGCCATAGTTGACCGGTCCGTTGGGGCGGTCTTTCTCCAGCGCAGGATGCGCAAAGAAGCCGAGGCTGCCCAGCCGGTAATTTATGCTGACGATGACCACGCCTTCTTTTGCCAGTCGCGCGCCGTTGTAGGCCGGCAGATTGCTCGCGCCGGTGACGTATGCGCCGCCGTGAATCCACACCATCACTGGCAGCTTCGCATTGGCGTCGACCGCCGGCGTCCACACGTTCAGGTTCAAGCAATCCTCACTCTGCGCGCCGACCGGCTCGGCAGGTGCGGGCTTCTGTCGACAGGCATTGCCGAAGGCGCCCGCATCGCGCATGCCGGCCCACGTGGCCGGCGGCTGCGGTTCACGCCAGCGCAGATCGTCAACGGGCGGCGCGGCATAGGGGATGTTCTTGAAGGCGGCGACGCCTGCATCGATGACGCCGGCCAGCGTGCCTTGCGTGATGCTGACTGTCGGTTGCGATTGAGCATGCGCCGGCATGAGCGCTGTGGCGATGAGGCTAAACGCGAGCGAGAGGATGAATGCCGGTTTGCCGGCTTGCGAAAGGATGGAACCCATGTTGGTATTATCAACCGGGCGCCGGTATTGATCTGCGTAGCGACGTCGCCGGCCGCCGAATCTACAATCGGCAGGCATGAAATCCATTCAAGGCGTGCTGCCCGTCTTTCAAACGCCATATCACGACGACGAATCCATCGACTACGAGACGCTCGCCCGGGAATTTGACTGGTTGTTTGCGAATGGCGCGGATGGCGTCGTCATGGCAATGGTGTCGGAGACCTTGCGCTTGTCGACAGACGAACGCAAGGCGCTGGCCAGAGAAGCGTGCACGTTGACCAGGGGGCGCGGCGTGGCGATCATCAGCGTTGGCGCAGAATCGAGCAAAGTTGCCGAAGATTTCGCGCGCCACGCCGAGCAGGCTGGCGCAGATGCGGTGATGGCGATCCCGCCGATCTCGGTGGCCGCCGGCGAGGAGGCGCTTCAGCGCTACTATGAGCGGATTCTCAATGCCGTCTCGATCCCCGTGATTGTGCAGGACGCCAGCGGCTATGTAGGCCGACCGCTTTCCATCGCCATGCAGGCCGGCTTGTTCAATGCGTGGGGCGAGCGCATTCTGTTCAAGCCGGAGGCATCACCCATTGGCCCGCGCCTCACTGCGTTGCTCGACGCGACTGCCGGCAAGGCGCCGATCTTTGAAGGCTCTGGCGGCATTGCGCTGGTTGATTCGTATCAGCGCGGCGTGGTTGGCAGCATGCCAGGCGCGGAGGTGGCCGATGCAATCGTGGCGCTGTGGCGCGCGTTGAAGGCGAATGACAGCCCATCCATCGACCGTATCTCGCTGCCTCTTATCGCGCTGGTCTCGCTGCAAACTTCGCTCGATGGTTTTCTCGCCGTCGAAAAGCACATCCTGAAGCGGCGCGGCATCTTCAAAAACACACTGGTGCGCGGGCCGGTGGGCTACACGTTGGACGCGCAGACGCGGCGCGAGGTGGATCGCCTGCTTGACATGCTTCTTGCGTCGATCTAACGCCAGCGCCGTAGCGTGAGTGTGCAATAGGACGCGATGCGCAGGTGAGATGCGATTGCGCGTCGCGCTCAAGGGGCGCGTGCCATGTTGCGCACATTTCGAAATCGCCAGGACGCTGGCCGGCAACTTGCACAAAAGCTCCAGCGCTTCGCCGGCCGCGACGAGGCGATCGTGTTGGGGTTGCCGCGCGGCGGCGTGCCGGTCGCGCGCGAAGTCGCTCGAATCCTGCGCCTGCCGCTGGATGTGTTGATCGTGCGCAAACTGGGCGTGCCTGGGCAGGAAGAGTTGGCATTCGGAGCGATTGCTTCTGGTGGTGTGCGCGTGCTGAATGCTGATGTCGTCGTCGGCGCCGGCATTGACGCGCTCTCCATCGAGCGCGTGACTGCGGAGCAACTGCGCGAATTGACACGCCGAGAATTGGCCTATCGCGGCCACCGCCCATACCCGATCCTGGATGGGAAGGTTGTCATCCTCGTTGACGATGGCATTGCGACCGGCTCAACCATGCTGGCTGCTGTTCGCTCGGTGCGGGCGCACGCGCCTGGGTCGCTTGTGCTGGCGACACCGGTGGCCGCGCCCGAGTCGCTGAAAGCGCTCGCCGGCGAAGTCGATGAAATCGTCTGCCTCATCGCGCCGCGCCAACTGCAGGGCATTGGCGAATGGTATGAGGATTTTTCACAGTTGAGCGACGATGACGTCCGCGCGCTGCTCGCGCGCTCCAATCATTCAGCTGCATAGGGCAGTGGAATCAGCGAATGGCGTGCTGCATTTGGGCGTTTGCGATCAGTTGTTGTTTCATCTCCCACAGGCTGTTGCTGAGCGAAACGTGATAGGTATGCGGGTTGATCAAGCGCCGCACGCCGCTGTCGAGCTTGTCGATATCGCGCCGGCGCAATTCACGCATCTCGTCGATCGACGGCAGCGGGTTGACCAGCGCGCCATCCCGCATCACATCGACCAGCAACGGTTCCATCAGCGAAAGCTCGTTCGCGCGCAGCGTGCGGAATTTGGTGTGGTCGGATGGGTGGCGTAGCGTCACCCATTCCTGATCGCGCGGGTCTTCATTTCCAAGGCACATCAAGTCGGCGGTGGCCATGCCGCGCCGATCATACAGACGCCACACGCGCTTGTTGCCCGGGTTCAGCGTTTTCACTGGCGTCTCACTGATCTTGATCGCCGGCGTCCATGCGCCATCGGGCTTGATCGACACCAACTTGTAGACCCCATCCAGCGCCGGATCGCCCATCGACGTGATGAGATTGGTGCCGACGCCATACACCAGCCGGCGAATCACGTTGTCGGGGTCCACGTTGTCGCGCTGCGCCTCATCGCGAATCTGCGCTGTGATCTGCCAGATCACCAACTCGTCGAGTTGGTTCGACAGCACGATGGAGGCGTCGGGGTAGCCGGCGGCATTCAGCATCTTTGCCGCCTGAATGCTGAGGTAGGCGAGGTCGCCCGAATCGAGCCGCACGCCGACCGGTTTATGCCCTTTCGCCTTCAACTCGTCGAACACACGAATGGCGTTCGGCACGCCGCTCTCCAGCGTATTGATTGTGTCGACCAGCAGCAGACAATCGTCGGGGTAGACCGCGGCATAGGCGCGGAAGGCATCCAGCTCGCTGCCACCCATCGCCATAAATGCCTGCACCATGCTGTGCGCGTGCGTGCCTTTCGGGTCATAGCCCAGCACGTTGGACACGCCGGCGTTGGATGAAAAATCGGCCCCGCCGATCAGCGCCGCGCGAGTGCCGGCGTTTGCACCGCGATCCTGCGCTCGCCGCACCCCAAATTCAAGGATCGTTCGACCCTGCGCGCTCTCGCGAATGCGCGCGGCTTTCGTTGCGATCAGCGTCTGGAAATTCAACTGGTTGAGCAGTGCTGTTTCGAGCAATTGCGCATTCGCCAATGGCCCCTCGATCACGGTCATCGGCGCGTTGGCGTGCACGACGCGGCCCTCTGGGATGGCGCGCATGCTGATGGCGCTGAAATCGCCGTTGTGCTTGAGCCAATGCAGGAAGTCATCGGCGAAACGCGGCGCGCCGGCGTGATTTTTTTGCGCTTTGAGATAGGCGATGTCCTCATCACGGAAGCGCGTGTCCTGCATCCAATCGATCAAGCTGCCGAGGCCGGCGCTCACGGCGTAGCCGGCCTGGTGCGTGCCGTAATTTGGATAGCTGCGAAAGAAGTGATCGAACTGCGCCGGCATCTCATGCATACCGTTGCGGAAATACAGTTGCGCCATTGTCAACTGATATTGATCGGTGAACAAGATGCCTTCTGCGGTTGCGCGATCGCGTGGTTTCATCGTATGGAAATGATAGCGCCTGAACGAATGTGGGGCGCCGGCCTCTCCAAATGGAGAGTTCACACTCGCGTTCACGACGCTTATGCTCAGCTCAAGACGTTTTGTCAAAGAGGAGTTGCGCAATGGAGACGAATAATGCATGGGCAGCGCTGTCGCAGGCGATGGCGGATGCCGTAGAAAAAATTGGCAAGTCATTGGTCATGGTGAATGGGCGCGCGCGGCAGGCGGCTACGGGCATCGCGTATGGCGATGGCGACCTGGTGTTGACTGCCGATCATGTGCTGGAGCGCGATGACAACCTGACTGTTGTGACGCATGACGGCCGCACATTGAGCGCAAAGATCGCCGGCCGCGACCCATCGACCGACCTTGCGGTGCTGCGCGTGGAAGGCCTGAATGTGCCGGCGGCCGGCATCGCTGAAGGTGCGCGGGTGGGGCAGATGGTGCTGGCGGTAGGCCGGCCATCCAGCGAAGGCGTGATGGCCAGCTCGGGCATCATCACCAAGATTGCCGGCCCGGTGCGCGTGGGGCGCGGCGCGCAGATCGAACAGATCATTCAGACCGACGCGACGCCGTATCCGGGCTTCAGTGGCGGCGCGCTGATCGGCGCCGCCGGCGCGGCGTATGGTTTGCTCACCACCGGCCTGGCGCGCGGCGCGGCCATCGTCATTCCCATGCACGTCGCATTCAAAGTGGCTTCGACGTTGGTGCAGCAAGGCTATATGAAGCGCGGCTATCTTGGCATCGTCAGCCAGCAGGTGAAACTGCCGCCGGCGCAACGCGCAAACAACCACGAACACGGCCTGCTCGTCGTGCGGGTCGAGGATGGCAGCCCGGCCGAGCAGGGTGGCTTGCTCGTCGGCGACATCCTGCTCAGCATCGATGGCCATGTGATCAACGATGCGGATGATTTGCTGGCCGCACTGGATGGCGACAAAGTGGGCAAGCCGGCTGCGGTGCAGGTCTTGCGCGGCGGCGCGATGCACAGTGTCAGCGTCACGGTTGGTCAGCGCAGCTAGCGCCGCACTTCTACAATTTGCATCATTGTGACCCGCGTCTTCGTGCTCTCGCCGCTGCCGGCGCTGCGCGCTGGCTTGCGCGCCATGCTCGCCATTGCTGCGTTGCCCATCGATGTGGTGGGTGACGCAGCATCCATCGAAGATGCCGGCGATGCGCAGCCGGATGTCTGGCTGGTGAGCGATGCGGCGCAGTTGCCGGCGTTTGTCGCGGGTCTTTCGAGCGCACGGGCGTCGGCGGTGGTGGTACTTGCCGATTCGCCGCGCGCGTTGAACGCGCTGGCCGGCGCGCCGATCAGCGGGGCCGCGGTGGCGCCAATGGACGCATCACCGGCGGAATTAGGCGCGGCCATTCACGCTGCTGCACAGGGCATGCTGGCGTTGCCGTATCATGCCGGCCGAGCGGCAGTGGCATATTCCTCGACCAGCGCAGCGCCACCTGACCAGCCGCTCACGCCGCGTGAGTTGGAAGTGCTGGAGCGCGTGAGTCGCGGCCTGCCGAGCAAGATGATTGCGCAGCAACTCGACGTGGCGGAATCCACGATCAAATTTCATCTCTCGTCGATCTACGCCAAGCTCGGCGTCTCATCGCGCACCGAAGCAGTGAGCAAGGCCGCGCGGTTGGGGCTGATAACGCTGTGATGCGATAGACCGTCAGGTCTGGCGTTGCCATGCCTGCACGTGCGCTTGCAACTGCGGGAAGAAAGCGTGGAAGTCCTCGCGGATGCCGGCGAGGTGCTCGACCAACTGCGGCGCGGCCTCGCCGAGCAGATTGGGCCGGCTCAATCGGCGTGACATGCGCTTCAAGATCGCATCGATACCCGCGATGCTCGCATACGAGCTAAGCCAATCGTCCTCGGCCATGCGCTGCAAACCCATGCGCACCTGCGGGTGCAGATCGCCGGTGTAAGCGTGAAATTGCGCATAGACCTGTTGCGCCCACACATGCAATGGCACAGCACAGTAGCGCGGCCAGTCCTGCGCCAGCACGTGATCGTAGAACACGTCGATCAGCACGGCGGCGTAGCGTTTGAACGGCGCCTGGATGCGCGCCATGCTCTGCTGGACGATGGGGTGCGCGTCGGTGTAGAGGTCGATGACCTTGTGGCAGGCGATGCCGCGCTGGATGCCAGCGCTCAACTGCAACCGCGCTTCCCCCTTTACCCAATCTGCGATGACGTTGCCGATGCGGTATTCCGCATCGTCGGGTGAAAGATAGATGTGTGCGAGCCAGTTCATGTCGTAGAACTGGCAACTATAACGGGGCGCGGCTGAGCGCGGGGTGGGGTTGCATCTCCTGGATCTGCAGCGCATGCGCCGGCGTGGGCGCGTCGAAATGGCAAATGACAATTGGTGCTAAAACTCCTACATGGACAACCTGCGCCGCTGGCTGCAGTTCAACCGCTGGTATTTTGGCAAGCCGCCATGGGACACTGGCATCTCGCCGCCGGAACTGATGGCGCACATGGCGACGCACACGCCGGGGCGCGCACTTGATCTCGGTTGCGGCAGCGGCACGAATGCCATCACGCTGGCGCAGCATGGTTGGCAGGTCACCGGTGTCGACTTCGCGCTGAAGGCGATTGCAGCAGCCCGGCGCAAAGCCCGAGCCGTCGGCGCGCAAGTCGATTTTCGCGTGGATGATGTAAGCCGGCTGGGCGGCATCACAGGGCCATTCGACTTGATTCTCGATATTGGCTGCTATCACGGGCTGACGATGGCCGGCCGGCGAAACTATGCCTCGCGCATCAAGCAACTTTTGGGTCCGAGCGGCGTATTCCTGTTGTATGCCATGCTCCGGCAGGCAGGTGAGCAGAACACCGGCATCGATGATGCCGATTTTGCGCTTTTCCAGCCTGAGCTTGTGATGGTGAGGCGCGAAGATGGCGTGAATGCAGCGCGGGG
>CAZPVX010000045.1:13904-21411 GCA_964590135.1 uncultured Anaerolineae bacterium
TCGATGGCGTTCGCCAAGAGACTCCGCCGTCTGCCCCCCGCGCTGCTCATGCGGTGGCCTGAAGCGGGCGGCGGCGCAGCGCGGGGCGGGCGCCGGCCATCCGCATGGCTGACATGGCAGCGCGCGGCGCAAATTGGCAGTCAAGCGTCAGACTCTTGACCGCTCGGCATGGGTTTGGGCGTTACAATCACTTATCAAGGGCGCATCGGAGGTGTTGTGTGTTTGGCCTTGGCATTATCTTTTTGCTTTCCTTCTTGATCCTTGCAGCCATCCTGTTTCTCTTTATCGGGATCCCCATCCTGATCGCGAAGCAGAGTGGCTCACAGATCTCGTTTGATCCTGGCCTGCCCGAAGCGCACTACGCCAAGGATGCGCGCAAGCTGGCGCAGGTGGTCAATGAGTCGCTCAAGACCAGCCATATCTCATCCGATCACAAGAGTGAGGTGCAGCGGCAGATGAAGGAAGTGACTGCCAATGTGAATCGCGCGCTGAACAAGCTGGAGCGCTTGCGTAAGGTCAAGAAGATCGCTCGGCGCAATGAAGATGCGAGCAACTCGGCGCAGGTGTTGAGCGAGATCCATATGATGGAGCGGAAGATCCGCGAGGAATTGCGCCTGACGCACGAGGTGTTGCTGTCCATGCCGGTTGCGCTGATGAAGGTGGACTCGGCGCGCGGCAACCACGACCTAGACCGCGCCATCGAGAATCTGAGCGACACGAACCAGCGCCTGAACGACCTCGCCAGCGGCTACAACGATGTGCGCTCCAGCAACACCTACGGTTATCCGTAGGCAATAGGCTGACGGTGTCTGCATCGCCGTGACTGCATCGCCTCGCATCATCTTTCATCTCGACCTCGACGCATTTTTCTGCGCTGTGGAAGAGTTGCGCAACCCGGCATTGAAGGGCAGACCTTTCGTCGTCGGCGGCAAGCCAAATGAGCGCGGCGTTGTGTCGTCGGCATCCTATCCGGCGCGCGCGTTTGGCATTCGCAATGCCATGCCAACCTCGCAGGCGCTGCGCCTTTGCCCGAAGTTGATCGTGACGCCGGCGTCGCACGGCGTATATGGCGATTACTCGCGCAAGGTCATGGCACTGTTGCGCGAATACGGGGAGCAGTTGCAACAGATCAGCGTGGACGAGGCGTTCATGGACGTGACCGGCCTGACGAGCGACCCGCGCGCGCTGGCGCTGGAGATGCAAACGCGCATCCGCGAACGGCTTGACCTGCCGGCCTCCATTGGCGTGGCGACCAGCAAGCTGGTGGCGAAGATGGCAAGCGGTGCGGCCAAGCCGAACGGTGTGAAGGTGATTGCGACGGGTGAAGAGGCGACCTTTCTTGCGCCCATGCCGGCGGGTGAGTTGTGGGGCATCGGCAAGGCCACTGCCGCGCGGCTTGAACAGCTCAACATTTTCACCATCGGCGATTTGCAACGCGTTTCGCCAGAATATGTGCGGCGCATCTTTCATGCGCACGCCGAAGAGGTGATCGAGCGGGCAAAGGGCATCGACAACTCGCCGGTGCATGTCGAGCGCGATGTGAAGTCGATCAGCGAGGAGCGCACCTTCAACCGCGATGTGAGCGACGCGGCGACGCTGCGCAAGATGTTGCTGGCGCTGAGCGATGAGGTGGCGATGCGGCTGCGCGCCGCCGGCCTGCATGCCCGAACGGTGCACCTGAAATTGCGCTGGCACGATTTCTATACCGTCACCCGCCAGACCACCCTGCCAGAGCCGACGCAGCTAGGCGAGGAAATCTTTGTCGCAGTTGAAGCATTGTGGATGCGGGCGTGGTTGGAGCGCGGCGAGGCGCGTTGGGCCGGCCGCACGCGCGGCGACCCCATCCGCCTGATCGGCGTCGGCGTGAGCGGGCTGGGTGAGGGCGCACAGATGGCAATGTTTGGCGCGGATGCGCGCGAGGAGAAACTGCAGCTTGCGCGCACCCTGGATGATCTGCGCGCCCAATATGGCAAAGGCATCGTCGTCCGCGCCAGCCTGAAGAAGCATGAACAACGGTGATTCACGCTCATCACTTGTGAATCTCGATCTCGACTTGCGCGGCTACACTTGCTCGAAGCGGTCTATATCCACGACGAAGACGATTGCGCCGCCGGCTTCCACCGTCACTTCGCTCGGCGCGATGCCATGCAGCGCGTCACCCGGTGACTCCACCACCTTCGTGCGCCGGCCGGCCACCCGCGCAAGCACCTTTGTCGCGTGATCGACCTGGTTGTCGTTCATGCCGATCAGCAGCGTGGTGTTGGCGCGCTTCAGCCAGCCACCTTGTGTGGCAATGCGTGTGACGCGATAACCGCAGTGATTCAACGTGTCTAGTGCGCTGGCGGCATCCTCTTCCTGAATGATGGCGATGACGAGCTTCATGATTTCGCCCGCACAGGCGAACGTGAAGTTTACTCTGCCAACATGAACGCGGAAGCCGATCCGGGCGGGGTTCAACCAGCTGCGCCGGCGGTTGCGCGCAGTTTCTCTACTTCAGCCGTTGTAATCGCTTTCGCGCTTCGTCCAGCGTCTCCTGCCGCTTGCAAAACGCGAACCGCACGATATTCCGGCTCAATTCCGGACGCGAGAAGAATGGCGAGCCTGGCACGCATGCCACACCAATGTCGCGCGCCAAGCGCGTGCCAAAGGTGATGTCGTCCTCGTCGCTGATGGCGCTGAAGTCAGCCATGATGTAATACGCGCCCTGCGGCACCACTGGCTTGAAGCCGGCCTCACGCAGCATGTCCAACGCAAACGCGCGGCGATGCGCATAATCCTGTTTCATTCTGGCGTAGTAGTCGTCGCCCATGCCGAGCGCGGCGATGCCGGCCATCTGCAAGGGCGTGGCCGCACACACGCTCATGAAATCGTGCGCTTTGCGCACCGCCACCATCAGCTCCTCGTTCGCCACCGCATACCCAAGCCGCCAACCCGTCACGCTGAATGTCTTGCTCATGCCGCTGATCGTGATGGTGCGGTCGGCCATGCCGGGCAGCGTCGCCAATGGCATATGCTGCGCGTCGTCATACGTGATGAACTCATAGATCTCATCGGTCAGGGCGATCACGTCGTGCTTCACGCACAACTCGGCGATTAGCGCCAGCTCTTCGCGCGTGAACACCTTGCCGGTGGGGTTGTGCGGCGAGTTGATGATGATGACTTTTGTCTTGTCGTTGAAGGCGCGCCGCAACTCATCGGGGTCGAATTCCCATGTGCCCTTTGCTGTTGGCCGCAGTGACACGAACCGCGGGATCGCCTGTGTGATGTGGCAATTTGGAATGTAGCTCTCGTAATACGGCTCGAAGAAGATCACTTCGTCGCCCGGGTTCACCACTGCCAGCATCGCGGCAATCATGCACTCTGTCGCGCCGCAGCACACCACCACATTCTTGTCGGCGTCCACATCCATCTCGTAGCGCCGGCGATAGTGCGCCGAGATAGCCTCGCGCAAGGGCTTCACACCCCACGTGATGGAATACTGGTTCATGTCGGCCTCAATGGCTTGCGCTGCGGCATCCTTGATCAACTGCGGCGCCGGGAAATCAGGATAGCCCTGCGAAAGGTTGACTGCGCCAACGGAGAGCGCCAGCCGCGTCATCTCGCGGATGATCGATTCAGGAAATTGTTGAGTGCGAATAGAGGTGCGCATGATGTGCTTGGATTCTACTCACAGGCCGAACCTGCATTCTGGTCGGGTATTGGACATTTGATCGCTCGCGCATCCAAGGCTTCTGCGCTTCAATGGGCATCACTTCAATCGAAAGAGGAGAACCGACATGACATTCAATGGCGTGAACATGGGATTGGGTAACATCTACAAACTCTCGCGTGCGGTAACGCGCTCGATTACAGCCGAGAACGTGTATGGCGAAAGGGGGCGCGGGGGCATGGCTGAGGTGAGCGATACGCCACAGGAAGAGGTGACGCGCATCGGCCAGGGCTGGTATCGGCAGGAACCCGCGCGCGATTTGGGCCGGCCGTGGAAGATTCGCCCGTGCATCACACTGCCAAAGCAATCGACCACCACGCTGATGGACGTCGCCGGCCCGGGCGTGATTCAACATATCTGGATCACAGTTGAGGCCAAGCGCTATCGCGACCTCATCCTGCGCATGTATTGGGACGGCGAAGATGCGCCGAGCGTCGAGGCGCCGGTTGGCGACTTCTTCTGCAACGGTTGGGGGCGCGCCAATGTGCTGGCGTTGCCGATCAACGTCAATCCCAGCGGCGGCTTCAACTGCTTTTTCCCCATGCCATTCCGGCAGCACGCTCGCATCACGGTGGAAAACCGTGCGCCGGATGAGGTGGCCGGCTTCTTCTACGCGATCAACTATGCGCTGACTGATGTCGAAGACGATGATGCCTATTTCCACGCGCAGTTCCGCCGCGCAAATCCGCTGAAATATGGAGATGACTACGTGATCCTCGACGGCGTGAAGGGCAGGGGACAATACGCCGGCACCTACATGGCCTGGCAGCAAAATAACGCCGGCTGGTGGGGCGAAGGTGAGTTCAAGGTCTTTCTGGATGGCGACACAGACTACCCGACGATCTGCGGTACTGGCACCGAGGATTATTTCGGCGGCGCGTGGGGCTTCGGTGCAAATTACAGCGCGCCGTTTCTCGGTTATCCCACCGGCGGCGTCGACTTCAAGGTCGGCAATCGACACGGTGTGTATCGTTTCCACATCATGGACCCGATTCGCTTTGCGCAAGATATCAGGGTGACGATGCAGGCCATCGGCTGGCGCAGTGAGACGCGCTTCTTGCCGCTCCAGGATGACATTGCATCTGTCGCCTACTGGTATCAGACCGAGCCGCACGCGCCATTCCCTGCGCTGGGCGACCGCGACGCGCTTGAGATCATCTAATCCTGCACGAAGGGCTGGCCGAGCGCCGCCGGCGGGGCTGCGCGCAAAGTGCGCAACACGCTGCGCCGCGTGTCGCTCGGCAGGAACGCCAGCAGACGATCGAGCCAACTCGCCGACGTCAGCACCAGCACGAGAATCATCAGCACGAACGGCAGCACGGTCAGCACCTGCGTTGGCACGCCAGGGAATTGATCTTGCGCGACGCTGGCGAGCGATTGCAGGATGCCGAAGAAGTATGCGCCCAACGCTGCGCGCAACGGATTCCAGCCGCCAAAGATGACGATGGCCAGCGCGATCCAGCCGTAACCGCCGGTGTGACGGTAGCTCCAGCCGGCTTTGAAATCGAGTGAGAAGGCCGCGCCGGCGATACCCATCAGCGCGCCGCCGATCAGGACATACAGATAGCGCAGCCGGATCACGTTCGCGCCGCGCGCGAAGGTCGCATTCGGCTGCTCGCCGATGGCGCGCATGGTCAAGCCGGCGCTCGTGCGGTAGAAGAAAAACCAGGTCGCAACAATCAGTGCATAGCTGAGATACACCAGCAAATCGCTGCTAAAAAGCAGTCGGCCCAGGATCGGGATGTCCTTGAGGATCGGGATGGGGAGTGCCGGCACCGTCGGCCCGGGGATGCGCACAAATGGGTTGCCGATGAACGACGAGAGATCGGTGAAGAGCAGCGCCAGCACAAAGCCGATGGCGATCTGCGACTGGCGCAGCGTGATGGCGCCGAATGCCACGATCAGTGCGATCAGCATGCCGGCGATGGCCGCCGCTGCAAACCCGAGCCAGAGGCTGTCGCTGAGATGGGCGATGGCGAAACCAGCCATCGCCGCAAACAGAATCGTGCCTTCCGCAGAGAGGTTGATCACGCCGGCGCGCTCGCTGATCGTCTCGCCAATCACGGCAAATACGATCGGCGTAGCCGAGGCAATTGCGGTCGCAAGGATGATGATGAGTTGGTCGAAGTTCATCTATTGCTTCACATTGATCTCTGCAAAACCGCGCCCAATCAACGCGGCCAGCACCAACATGCCCTGAATCACGCCTGATAGTGATGAATCGACTTTCTCCAGCACCAGTGGCAATTGCAGGCTGCCCACATTTAGCGCGCTGAAGAAGAAGGCGACGGGCAGCACCCATAGCGGGTCGAAATTGACCAGCATGACGACGAGCAGGCCGAGATAGCCGAGGCTGCCGGATATGGTTGGGATGAGGCGATGGAAGTTGCCGCTCACTTGCAGCGCGCCACCCACGCCGGCGAGGATGCCGCACAGTGCAAATGCACTCAGCATCTGGCGCGATGCGGGGATGCCCAATACGAAGGACGCGCGCGGGTTTCTGCCCACTGCGCGCAGCCGCAGGCCATAGTGCGTGCGGCGCACGATGACGATGGTGGCGATGGTGGCGATGAGGGCGAGCGCGACGCCAACTGGCGTGGCTTCGGTTGTGCCGAAGGCGCCGAGCCATAGCGTGTCGCTGAATGGCTCAGTGCCGCTGGTCGAGGCGACGCCGGCGCGCTTCCACGGCCCGAAGATCAGATAGATCGCCAGCGCCTGCGCTACGAAGTTCAGGCCGAGCCCGGCGAAAATTTCGCTGATGCGGCCATGAACCTTCAGCACGCCGGCAAGCAAGCCCCAGAGCATCCCGCCGATCGCGCCAAAGATGATGCATAGCGCAATTGCGGCTGGCCCGGGCAGTGCTTCGCCGAACAACCGCAAAGCCAGCGTTGCCGCGATGGCGCCGAAGGTGATCTGCCCCTCGATGCCGAGATTGTAGAGGCCGGCGTTAAAGGTGAACACGAGGCCGGCGGAGCACAGCAGCAGCACCGTCAACGTGTTCACCACGCGGCCAATCTTGTCGGGTGTGCCAAACGCGCCGCCGATCATCGCTTCGATCACTGCAAGAGGCGATTCGCCGCTGACAAGGATGATGAGGCCGAGCAGCAGGATGGAGATGACGATGGCGCTGATCCGCCAGATCAGCGGTGAAACCGGCGCGTGCATGTCGGTGCGGGTTGTGGCTGTCATGGGTTAGAACTTCCCGCCAATCATCTGCCCGAGTGTGTCCACGCTCAGGTCGGTTGCGCGGATGGGCTGCGACACGCGCCCGCCGCTGAACACGATTACGCGGTCGCTGTATTGCATGATCTCATCCAGATCAGACGATGCAAATAGGATCGCGCAGCCGGCCTGGCAGCGCGCGATCAACTGCTTCCACACCCAGATCGTGCTTTCGATGTCGAGGCCGCGTGTGGGGTGCTCCATGAAAATCACGCTGAGCGGATCAGGCATCAGCGCGAGCTGCGTGCGCTGCTGGTTGCCGCCCGACAGCCGCTCCACTTTTGTCTCGGGCTTGCCGCGAATGTTGAAAGTATCGATGGCTTGCTCGGCCACCTTGAGTGAATCGCCGAGGTCGATGAAGAGGTGGTGGTGTGATGCGCGCAGGGCGACATGCTCGCGAATGGTGAAGCCAGAGATCAGACCGTCGCGCATGCGATCCGCCGGCACATAGCACACGCCAGCATCCAGAAAATCGCCATACGGTTTGCGCGTCATGTCCTTGTTGCCAATGAAAATCTGCCCGCGTGACAACTTGTCCACGCCGGCGCAGGCCAGCAGGAATTCCTGTTGGCCGCT
>CAZPVX010000045.1:21421-28491 GCA_964590135.1 uncultured Anaerolineae bacterium
ATACCGCCAACAACAAGGTACTGGCGGTAATAGGAGAGCGCCGCGTCGTGCAGGGCTGACGGCATCGCGGCGTCCGTCTCAAAGCAGGCTTTTATCTGCGTAACAAGTTCATCCTCGCCGCAGGCCAGCAGGAATTCCTGTTGGCCGCTGCCTTCGAGGCCGGCCAGCCCAATCACCTCGCCGCACTGCACCGTCAAGGCGCCGATCTGCAGATCATAGGTGTCGGTGCTGATGACGGCGTCGCGCAAGTCGAGTGCGACATCGTCGGTTGCAGTGTGCGGCTTGACTGGCGTCGCCAGATCGCGGCCAAACATCATGGCCACCAGCGTGTAAGCGGGGCAGGGGATCTTCTGCGTGCCGATGAGTTTGCCGCGCCGCAGCACAGTCACTTCATCGCACAGCGCTTCCACGTCTTCCAGTTTGTGCGAGACGAAGATCACTGTTTTGCCTTGTCCAGCCAGTTGTTTGAGCGCGGCGAAGAGCTGCGTCTTCTGCATCGCGCTGATACCGGTGGTTGGCTCGTCCAGGATCAGCACGCGCGCGCCGAGCGCGAGCAGGCGCAGCATCTCAAGTTGCTGGCGTTCGCCAACGGTCAATTCCTGCACCGGCGCATTGGGATCGAGTGTGAAGTTGAACTGGCTTGCGAGGGCTTTCAATTCGCGCGCTGCGGATCGGGTGTTCAACGCCAGGCCGGCGTTTTGGCGGCCGGCCATGAAATTCTCCAGCACCGACAGGGGCGGAAAATCCATCGGATCCTGATGCAACATGCCGACGCCCTCGCGAATCGCGTCGACTGGCGCATGCACGTTGATCGATTTTCCGTCCAGCTTGACCTCGCCAGCATCGCGCGAGATGAAACCGCTGAGCATCTTCACGAGCGTGCTTTTGCCGGCGCCGTTTTCGCCGAGCAGGCCGTGGATGGTGCCTGCCTCTGCCACCAGTGAGACATCGTCGTTGGCGTGGACAGACCCAAAATGCTTGTGAATGTGAAGCAGTTCAACCTTCATGCGCTGAAGAGGAGTGTAGCTGTAAAAGCGTGAAATGCAGAGCAGGTCTGCATTTCACGTCTCTCATGGATCAAAATTTCCGATTTGCACTGCTGGATTGCAGCCGTAAATCGGGATTCCGAAACTACTGCGGCGCGCTCTGGCCTTCCATGCCTTCGATCAGCTGCGGCAGATACCAGATCTGTTGATCGGTCGCCACTTCGCCGTCCTTCAGGAATACGCTGCCATCCTGGAAATTCAGGGGACCCTTCCACAGATTGATGCTGCCGTCGCCCAAGCCCTTGATGAACTCATCAAGGATCTTGCTGTTGTCGCCCAGCGCCGGCCCCTTGACGTAGCCGAAGGCCGATGTGTCGGGATCGTTCAAATTCTCGAAATTGCCCTTGGCCCAGGTCCAGGTGGACATGTAGGTGCCGGCCTGCACTTGCTTGATGATGTCGAGGTAGCTCGGGCCCCAATTGTAGAAGTTCACGCCGAGGCAGATGTCGCCGACGAGGTCGCAACCGCCCTTGTAGTTGTAGTGCGTGTATTTGATGGCCTTGCCGGCATCCGCGGCCTTGCGCGACTGAATGGCTGCCTCAGGCGTGTCGATCGCGTTCATCACGACGTTGTAGCCGGCGTTGATGTAGTCGTCAGCCACTTTTGATGGATCGAGCGTGACGCCTGGAATGTTGGCCCAGAAGCCGATCCAGGTCACCTTGTAGTGCAGATCCTTGACATCCTTCTTCAGGTAGTTTTCCCAGCAATACTTTGCGCCAAGATAAGCTGATGAGGAATAGCGGCGCGTCTCCTCATTGATCAGTGGGCCGACGTTGCCGATTTTGCCGTCTGGCGCACCCAGCGCGGCCGCGCAGCCCGAAATCATCCAGCCTGGCTCCATGTTGATCATCAGGTTGCCGAGGTTGGGTTGACCCTTGTAGTTCTTGCCTTCCTTCCACGCATAGTCGCCCGAGGCGTGAATGACGATGATGTCGGGATGCTTCTTGGCTGTCTCCAGCGCGTCGTCCCGGAAATCATCTGAGTTGAAGATGATCATCTTCGCGCCTTTGGCGATCAGGTCGTCGGCGACCTGCGACCCCTTGACGTTGGGGCGGTCGGCAGGGTTGACCTTGTCCACATACTCGAACTTGACGTTGGGGTCTTTCTCCATCACATATTGCGAGCCGAGGATGTGTGCTTCGTTCCAACCCTTGTCGTTCTGCATGCCGACGAGGATCATGCCGACGAGAAATTCGCCGCCGGCCGCCGGCGCAGTGGTGGCAACAGCATTTGCGACGGTGGTGGCAGCCGCTTGCAACGTCGGCGCTGCGGTTTGCGCGGCGCTGGCCACGGTGGTGGCGGCAGCCTGCAGGGTGGGGGCAGCCGTTTGGGCCGCGTTCTGCACCTGTTGCGCGCTTGGCGCAGCACAGGCGGTGGCAAGGACGGTGAGCGCTGCAAACAAGCCGGCGCCCTTCACGATGGGACTCTTCATGGGAATTTCTCCTGTGAGATATTGAATGGGGTTGGTGAAAAGGAACCTGAATTTGGACAACCTGCCAGACCGGAAGTCGCAACAAAAAACGGATTTCGAATGCCGCACGAACGCGCTCCGAAATCCGTGTCATGACGGGCCAGCCAGGCTCGGCGATTATAGCGTGCCTTGTGTCGCAGGGCGTCTTGGGAAGATTCAGCCGGCGCCAGGCAGAGGCGCGTTCACGTAGTTCATCGCATTGTCGATGCCCTGTGTGATCCAGCGATTCATGCCCTCGATCGCTCGGTCGAAGGCTTCATTGAGTGCGTCCATCTCGCCGGCGCTGAAATCTTGCAGCACATAGTCTTTTGGCGCCATGCGCCCGGGTGGCCGGCCAATGCCGATGCGCAGGCGCGGAAAGGCATCGGTGCCAAGATGGGTGATGAGCGATTTCATGCCATTGTGGCCGCCGGCGCCGCCCTTGCCGCGCAGTCGCAGCAAACCTTCCGGCAGATCGAGTTCGTCATACACCGCCAGCACATGCTGCGCCGGCGTTTTGTAGAACCGCGCGATTGGGCCGACACACTCGCCGCTCAAATTCATGAACGTCATCGGCTTGACCAGCGCCACCTTTGCGCCGGCAATCTCGCCCGCCGCCACGACGCCCTTGTGCATCATGCGGTTGAACTTCAGCCCATGCTTCTCGGTCAGCGCCTCGAGAAATAGAAAGCCGACATTGTGACGATTGCGGGCGTATTCGCGTCCGGGATTGCCGAGGCCGGTGATGATGTAGCGGCGTTCTTCCATAGCGGGTCGTTCCGGTCACTTGCCGTAATCGATCGGACGTCTGGTCATGCGGTGAATGACGAATGCCAGCCCCCGCTTCAGCAGCAAATATGCGCCGAGCGCAGCAAAGGCGATCAGCGCATAGCGCACGCCGCGCGAGAAGGCATCTGGGATCTCGCCGAGGGTGGAGCCGATCACTTCAATCGTATTGCGCGCAGACTGCACTTCGCTCACTACTGCCGGCCCGCCCACCGTGGTCGTTATTACTGCGCCAGCTTCGGGCGCGGTTGCGGCTGCGGCATTGACCAGCGTGATGTTGCGCACAATTGTCTCGGCAGCCATGGCATTGGCCGTGTCAAATACCTGCAGGCGCAGGGCATATTTGCCGTCCGCCAGTGGGCGTGTGTTCCACACCCCCAGCGAGCCGGCAGTCACCGGCTGCACCGCGCCACCCAGCGAAACCCAATTCGTTGCATCCGGCTCGCTGGCATAGGCCAGCTCATAGCGCGAAAAGTTGTCCATGGCGGCCGTGCCTTGAATGTTGACTGTGCCGCGCACGGTCTGCTCAGTGCCCGGCACGGCGATTTGCGCGCGTGGATCGGGTGCCTGGGCGAGGGTGTTTGGGGCGATGAAGATGAGCGCCAACAGCGCGGCAATGACGCCGACGCCGGCCATGCGTGAGTGTGGTGTGCGAATCATGCCGGCGCGGATTGTATCGTGTCACGCAAATCAAGCCTGATGCCGGCTACACTTTTTCTAACACAAACCCGTATAATCTGAATCGTCGCGGGGATGACAGGTTTCGACGGGCAAGGTCAGCTCCGAGTGGCGAGCCGAGAAGCGACTCTCGTTAAACAGTGCAAAGCACTTCAAGTGCCAAAGTCAACTGGAATGCCGTTCCGATGGCTGCGTAAGCCTGCGGGATAGCATCCGCAGCATAATGTCTGCGGCGTCGCGCATTCCCTCGCATCGGTGGGGGATGCGGCCGGCGTGATAATGCCGATGGGCGCTTCACTCATGTCCGTAGGTGAGACAGCGCTGGCTGACAGCCAAAACACGGGCTAGCGCCGCGATAACCCCGTTGCCGGGGATGCGCGGTGCGAACCTCAAAACGGCAACTACGCTCGTAGTCATTCGTGGTCGTCTTTGTTCGGACCCGGGTTCGATTCCCGGCATCTCCACCTTGACGGGGCAGGCTCACTGCGCTTGCCCCATAATCGCAGCCAGCGTAGCCTCCAAATTTTTCGCGCTCATGCCAGGCGCAAAGTGAATGGCGTTCATGCCCAGCGCGCGTGCCGCTTCCACATTCGCCGGCAGGTCATCTACAAAAATTGCCTCTTCTGGCAACACGCCCAACCGTGCCAGCACGCGCCGAAAAATCTCCGCATCTGGTTTTTTGATGCCCTCTTCGCCGCTGAACACGATCACGTCGAATGCGCCATCATTGATGTGTTCACGAAGATTCACGCGCGCATCAGGCATGGCGTTGCTGAGGATGGCGGTCTTGTAGCGCGGCCTGAGCGCGCGGATCAGCGCGAGCAAGTCGTGATCCCAGGTGTCGCCCACCCAGAAATCATGTTTCAGCGCCGGCAATTCGCTGCTGTCGATGCCAAGTGTTTGAAGCACATGCGCCCAGACGTCATCTGAGGATGCCTTGCCCACCTGCGCTGCCATGCCCACAGCGCTGTTGAAGAACATTTTCTCCAGCGACCACTCCGGCAGGCCGAATCGCCGCTCCCACTTGCGTCGCGGCTCCAGATCGGTGGTGCGCAAAATCACGTTGCCGATGTCGAAGATGATTGCCTTGATCATGATGCGCACAGTATCGCATTGCGCGATTCAGCGCAGGGATGCCAGGCGATGCAGCAGCCATGCGCCCATCGGGTTTGTCTCAAGCGTGTCGGGCTGCTGACCAAGACCGCCGGCGAAGCGCAGGCTGCTCATGGTCAATCGCCCCGCGCCGATGCGCAGAGCAACTGCATATTCATGCCAGACCATGCGTCGCGCATCGAAGCGCCGCCATAGGTGCGTGATGCGCGGTTTCCAGCCGGCGAACTGGCGCTTCAACTCCGCGATGTCGATGGCGAAATCGCTCGCGACGCCGAAGAAGCGCAAGTCAGCGTGCGGCAGGCTGCCCATGCCGGCGAGGCGTGCAAACGCCGGCGTGAGCACATGGATTGCCTCGCGCCAGAAAGGCATGGATTTGGTGAATGATGTGCCACCTTGCAGCCAGACAAATGCCTGCCGGCCCCGGCTCACTTCGCGCAGCAGCCTGTCGTCAAGCGCATCGTGAATCTCAAGATCGTCCAGACTCGCGCGCGGCAAGCGCCACAGCGTCCATGCATTGCGGGTGTGTAGCGCGCCGGCCTGCGTCAAGCGCGCTTCGACGTGAATCGACAGGGGTGACTGCCCGGCCATCTTTTCAGGCACCAGGCTTGCTGTCGACAGTTCGTGCACCGCACCGGCGTCTGCGCTCACGCGCTTCGTTTCATGCAACAGCACTGCATTGCCAAGCCGAATCTGCCATGCCAGAATTGCCCCGTCCAGTGCCGCAGTTCCATTCGCCAGCGCGAGGTGCAACTCCATCGGTTCGTCGTCGAACCAGGTGAATGGGTCTCGATGGATGGGTCGATCTCCGCCGCGCACCCATGCGCGCCGGCGCTCGCGATCGAGCAGCAGCACGCGGTCGGCGTTGAATTGTCTCCAGAGATTGACATCCACCTTGATCTCGCCGGCGTCGTCGATCAGGCTGGATGTGGCGATCGGCGTATCGCGCCAACTGGTGACGACATAGCCGCCGGTGGCAAAGTTGCTGCGCGTTTGTTCAAGGATGAATTTGCGGATCGCATCCGCCTGGCGTTTCCCGATCTCCGTGATGGCTTGTGCGCCATCGCGCACACCGGCCGCGCGCAACAACCGCTCGTGATCGCGCGCGGCGTCCAACTCTTCGCGTTCAAATGTGATCGGCCTGTTCAGCCAGAACGGCTTGCGTTTGCGCGTGGCGAGCCAGTCGCGCTGCGTGTCGGCGTCGCAGAACTCGCCGAAGATCCAGGGCCTTTCAGGCAGGTATGGCCGACGGAAATGGTCGATCAGTGGTTGGAAGAAATGCGGGTCAGTGTAGAAGTGATAGTCGTAGAAATCGCCGCCGGCCTCGACTGCGCCACTATAGGCCTCGCTGCTGCCGCTGTTGTCGGTGCGCAGCGCGTTGGGCAGCCAGCGCCGGCTGATGGCGCCAAGCTCGCCCAACAATTGGGCATCCACATCTGCGTTCATCTCGCAGCCCAGGCTGACGATGACGATGGATGGGTGGTGATGCACGCGCTGCAAGATCGCTTCGTATTCGCGTCGCGCAAGCTCGCGCAGCGCCGGCGTCACCTTTGGCAGCCACAGCGGCAATTCCAGCCACAACAGCATGCCCATCTCATCAGCCACATCGAACAGCGTTTCGTCCGGCACGAACAAGCACAACTTGAACAGGTTGAAGCCGAGCGCGCGCGCCTGGTTGAACGTGGCGATGACCTCGTTGCGGGGTGGAGTGGGGCGCAGGCGCTTTTCATCCCAGCCCCAATCGAGCGCGCCGCGCAGGTGGATGGGGGCGTCATTGAGCAAAGTGCGATGACCTACCGCGGCGATGTCGCGGAAGCCGATGCGCCGGTGCGCCTGTGCGATCGACTCATCCTGTGCAGCGCGCAAGGTGATCGTCAGTTGATGCAATCTCGGCTGCGCCGGCGACCATATCGCATAGGCACTGCTTTGGGCTTGCAATGCAAACTGACCTTGTGCATCGACCTCTGCCGGCCACACCTCCTCATCGCACTGCACAGTGA
>CAZPVX010000046.1:0-27498 GCA_964590135.1 uncultured Anaerolineae bacterium
CCCTGACTTTTAGTAACGCGGTTATAGATGACGAGGATAGTTGAAGGTTTGTTCACAAAACTCTTAAACGTATCTGGCAGCGGCAATTTTAGCTATGGTACTCAAAAATTTTCCGTACTCAAGACCAAAAGTTTTGGCAGACCGGCTGGCACCCATCCCAGGGGAAAGATCGGGGTTGACGTTGACTTCTAAAATAAACGGATTTAAATCTTTATCTAATCAAAAATCGACGCGGGCATAATCTCTGGCTCCGGTGAGGACATAAGCGCCAAGGGCAAGTTGTTCGATGAGGTTCTTAACCTGATCTGGAAGCTTGGAGGGACAGACGCCGGCAGAATCTTTGTAGTTTTCTGAGTCCTCAATCCATTTGGCTTCAAAGTCGACGATTTTTGGTTTATGATTTTTGTCGTAGGATTCACCAAACACGATTTCGGAAAGCGGTAAAACTTTTGCTTCTCGACCGTTACCAATAACGGTGGCGTTAATTTCCCGACCGTCGATAAACTCCTCAACTAAAACGGGCTCTTTGTAATCAGCAAGGATTTTTTGAATATTCTCCTTTAACTCTCCCAGATTTCTGGCGACGGATTTTGAGGAAATGCCGAGGCTGCAGTCCTCGTTTACCGGTTTAGTAATTAAGGGAAATTTCAAATGATCGGGAAGTTTTTCAGGGATGACACTAAAGACGGAAAATTCCGGAGTGGGGAGATTATTCTGCTGAAAAACAATTTTGGTGAGGGCTTTATTAGTGGTTAGTATCATAGCGGCAGCAGCGGCACCGGTATAGGAGAGGCCTAAGCCATCAAGAATTTTTGGGACTTCTGATTCGGTTTTATCAAGACTGCCGATACCATCAGCAAGATTAAAGATGAGATTTTCTTTTAAGGAAGAAAGATTCTCAACTGATTTTTCGGTGAGTTCAAAAATATCAGTGTGGTGGCCAACGGAACTTAGGGCGTTGGCAACGGTTTGGGCATCCTCTTCGCCACCGTCTTCGGGTCGATGGCAGCTTGCACCGAGTAGCCATCATGCCATTGCTGCTGGTTGCCGGCGGCATCGGTGGCGCGCACGCGAAACTCGTACGTGCTGCCCGGATTGCCGAGGAACAATGTTTCGGTCACGCGCAAGCCGGCCGCAAAGGTGATCCACTCGCTGCTCACCAGGGTCTCGTAATTCACCACCGGCTCGACGCCGGTGATCAACACGGTTTCGGTAATCGGCACCGGCACAGTAATCTCTTCGGAGCCAGAAATGACGAGGTCGTAGCCGATGCGCACGATATCTTGCGACTTCACCGAGAGCGTATAGGTCGTGTTGGCGCGCACCAACTCGCGCACCTGCAGGTCATAGCTCAGGCCGTCGCCACTATCCGCCGGCGCATCCTTGCCAAACCAGCGCACGATGATCGCCGGCAGGTTGCCGGTCTGCGTGCTGGTAATGGCATCAGCGCGTGGCTGCAACTGCTCCACTGGCACCCCGCCCGGTGCAACCTCCGCCGGCTGCACTGCCTGCACCATCATGTTGCCATTTGCATCTGTGATCAACCTGAAGGCATCGATGGGGGACAACGCCGTCAGCGCTGTTGCCGCGCTGATCGCGCTTGTCGCATCCACCATCTGCGCCCACGGCGCGCTGCGGTCGACGAGAATCGAGCGGGGTGGCGTGGCCTCGCTGTTGGCGATGCCATCACTTGCCACCACGCTCCACAGATACTTGCCATCCGCCGGCAATGTCGCCACCCATGTCGTGTCAGTGATCCAGCCGCTGGTGTCGCGCCAGCCATTGGCCTCATTCCACACGCTGGCGAAGAAGCGGCGCGGATTATCGTTGCCGCGATCGTCGGCGTCGCCGGCATCCTGCCATTGCAAGGTCGCTGTTGTCGCCGGCGTCCAGCCCAAGTCGGCGCTCGCCACCACCGGCATGTTCGGCGGCAGATTGCCCAGCGTGATCTGCGACAGGCCATCGCGATTGACCAACTCAATCTCAACGCGATGGATACCGCCCTTCACTTTCACCGGCACATCATGGCGTGTGAAGATGCCATCGCGCGCATCCCATTCGTTCAGCGCGAGTTGCCCATCCATCCACAGTCGCGCGCCGCCGACCACTTCGATGCGGAAGGGATATTCGCCCTCTGCCAGCGCCATGTAGCGCGTCCAGCGCGCCGTGAAGCCGCGCGCATCCACGCCGGCTGCCGGCGCTGCGCCATTCCAGCGGAAGCTCATCGCGTTGTCGCCGCGAATCGCAGTAAAAGGCATGGAAAGCTGGGTGTTGTTGTAATACACACCGACCCACTGGCTCATCACCGAGGGTAGCATTTCGCCGGCGGGGTATTGATCGATCACCATCTGCGGCACCCTGCGCGTGTCGATCGGGCGCAACTTCAGCGCATCGAAGGTTTGCTGGTCAGGAATCTGCCGGCGCTGCCCATCGATGATGAGGAACTGTGCGCCGTTTTCCTCGTTTTGCACCACCAGCGGTGCGAGCCACACAAACTTCATCGCGTCAGCCCACACGTTGCGCGGCGGCACATCGCCAGTCAGATTGCCCAGTTGCACATTGCCCTTGTCGCCGCGCACGAAGGGATATGCGCCGAGCGGCATCCAACCGGGCTCGGCAGTATGTTGCGAGCGGCGGATAAGGCTCATGCCCTCGGCGTGATTGATGCGATACGTGACGATCTGCGCCGACGATTCATCGTTATCCTCGCGCGGCATCCACGCCTGCACTTCCCAGATGCCGTCGGCCAGCAGCGCCGGCGACCACTTCGCAATCGCCGTGTCCTCGCGCGGGCCCAGGTTGGATGGATCGGTCGTCATCACGTAGCGCGATTCGCCGCCATGGCCGAGGTTGTAGTACGTCCAGTTGCCAACCATGCTGAAGCTGGGATCGATGTCGTTCACCAGCACTTGCAGGTTCAGGTTCGGATTGATGGGCTCCTGACTCTCGCCGAGGCGCGGAGAAACTGTGACGAGGCCAAATTCGCCGTAGCCCTCGCCCCACGTCAACTCGGTGTCGTTGCGGTTGAGCAGGTTGGGGCGCACGATCATCACCTGCTTGCCGCCGGTGGTGTCGTAACCGATGATCGTGCCGGCATGGCTGCCCCACGGTGAAATGCCAAACGCGCCGATGATGGGCCGGCCGGCGTCGATCTCTTTCACGATCTGCTCAAATGCCGGCTTGAAGACTGGCTTCACGCTGAACCTGTAACCACGCTCCTGCGTGAACAGGTCAAGACCCTTCGCCACATCGGCCGCGTCGTAGCCGCTGTCACTCGGCTGGCCATCATCGTCTATGTTGTTGTAGCAAAAGAGATTTGGGAAGAGATCGCGCAGGCGTTGCAGCGTGGCGTTCTCGTTGCCATCCCACAGCTGCGGGAAGCCGTGCTGCGACCAGTAGCGCAGCACCGATGCCGATGCAAGCGTGAAGCAGCCCGGCCAGCAGCCGTCGCTGTCGCAGGTGCATTGCCAGATGTTTTTGTTTTGCGGGTAGAGGTCGGTCGGCACATCGGTCAATACGATGCGCCGGCCTTCGGGCAGGGCCTGCGGCTCCGCAGTGGTCAAGGGCGCTTCACCCTGCGCGAGGTAGAAGGCAAATACCGGCGTGGCGATGCCGCTCAGGACGAGCGCAAGGCAAGCGGCGAGGGCAAAGCGTGCGATGCGTGCGGTCAAGCGATGCCCCCTGCGCATGAGGGGGATTATAGGCGCAAGCGCGCATTTTTCAGGCTGTCAGCAGAGCAGCAACCTGATTCGCATCAATGGCACGCGCAGCCTGAATCTTCTTGCGCGCTCTCAACATCTTCGGCACGCCCAACACGCCGGCGACCTGCCCCTTCATGCGCATCCGCGCAGCCTCACCGCGCCACGCCCTCAACGCGCTCCAGAATATTCTCCATTGCTCTGCAAGGATCGCGCCAGCGTTGGCGCGCAACACGTCCGCCGGCACATCTTTTGCCAGCAGCCAGATGAAATTGCGGCCATCATAGTAGCTGTTGAGAGTGCCGCCGCCGGTGGCGCTGACCTTGTGATACACGATCGCGTCGTGCGCAAAGGCGCACTTGTAGCCCATCAGTTGCGCGCGCCATGAGATGTCGACATCCTCGCAACTGAATTCAAAATCTTCGTCCAGCAGCCCCACCTGATTGAGCATCTCGCGCCGATACACCGAGGCTGCGCCGCACGCGCCGAAGACATAGGCCGTGTCAAACTGGCCCTCATCCTTCTGCCACACGCCACGGTTGCCCGGCACGCCACGCCGCGAGTAAAAATCGCCGGCGCTGTGAAGATGGTCTCGTCGGTCGAACAATCGCAATTTGCTGGCGACAAAGCCGGCGTCGGGATGCGCCGCAAAGCACTTCGCGACATTCTCCAGCCAGCATTCATCTGCCTCAGTGTCGTTGTTCAGCAGCACAACGGCATCACCGCTGCTGGCGCGGATGCCGGCGTTGCACGCGCCGGCGAAGCGCCGATTTGCCGGCAGTGCAATCACCTTCACCTCGGGGTAATCGCGCGCAAGCAGCGCGCGTGATTCATCCGCTGAGGCATTGTCAACGAGAATGACTTCGAGCGGCGGGTGGGTTTGCCTGCGCAGTGCGTTCAGGCATGCGCGAAGGTGCTTTGCGCCATTCCAGTTCGGAATGACCACAGAAAATTGCATCAAGTCGCGCCATTATAATTTCTGTGCGGCCCCTTGTCCCTCGCAGAAGCACGAAATTGATGCAGCCTTCGCATCTTTGCGCCATTGCGAAAGGTTTCGCATGCGGGCGCATCTTCATGGACGACAGCGTGTTATCTACCTCAGGCGCAGCAGACAGCGCGCTGGTCGACAAAGACGACCAGTCGCTCGCTCGCCGCGCCAAGATCGAGCGCGAGGCATTTGGCGTGTTGTATGAGCGGCATGTGACCGCCATCTATCGCTACGTGTATTACCGTGTGGGCAACCAGGAAGATGCGGAAGACTTGACCGCGCGCGTGTTCGCCCGCGCGCTCAAGCACATCCGCAACTACAACGATCGCGGCGTGCCGTTTACGGCCTGGCTATATCGCATCGCGCACAATGTGGTGGCAAATCACCATCGCGACAACAGCCGGCATCCGGCGGTGCCGCTGGAAGAGGTCGAGATCTTCACCGGCCAGGATGATGACCACGACCAGCGCATCGACGGCGATCGCGAGCGCAACAGGCTGTTGCGCGCCATTCGCCTGCTGCCGGCAGAGCGCCAGCACCTGATCGTGCTGAAGTTCGTGGAGCAAATGCAGAACAATGAGATCGGCCAGATCATGGGTCGCAGCGAAGGCGCGATAAAGTCGCTATA
This sequence comes from uncultured Anaerolineae bacterium, assembly GCA_964590135.1. Taxonomy (GTDB): domain Bacteria; phylum Chloroflexota; class Anaerolineae; order J036; family Brachytrichaceae; genus JBDHWI01. The sequence continues at coordinate 5,315 of CAZPVX010000046.1, forward strand.
TCATCGCACGCTGCTGCAACTGCGCGAGATCATGGACGACTTGAATGTAGCACGCTGAATTTGAGATGACGACGAGCAAGCTGACACAGGAAGACGTTGCCTGGCTGGAGAGCCAGTTGAGTGATGCAATCGACCCGATCTCGCCGCGGTCCGAATTTGTGATGCGCGCGCGCGCGGAGTTGATGAACTTGCCGGCGCAACCGGCGCTGCCGGCATGGGTCAATTCGGCTGCGCTCGCCGCTGTCGCGCTGTCTCTGGTTGCCCTCGTCGTCGCCATCTTTTTCTTCTATCAACACGGGCGGGAAACGAGGTGATCACAAACGCTGAGTGCAGGATCAGGCACGCTTCACGCGCCATCCTGCACTCAACACGCTGCGCTTTTTGCGATGGCTAGGGCGCCGGCGTCGCATTGCTCTGCGCGCGAATGTAGAAAATCTGCGTCTCTGTCGACTTATCATCCTTTGCGATGATGATGGCCAGAACGACTTCCTTGTTGCCCTCCTGACGGGTGAAGGCGCAGAAACCGCCACCTCCGGTGCTGTTGCTGTCATTTGCCGCCGTGCAACCGCCCGTGCTGCTCGTCCAGCCGGCGGCCTGCATGCGCTCCGTCGTGTAGAAATCAGCTACTTCCTGCGGCGATTTCGGGGTCACATACGCGATGAACTCCAAATTACCCTGTGCTATCGCCTGCACCGCCAGCCGCGCAAACGTCGGCAATTGCAGTTCCTTGTTGGGCGTTGCGCCGTCCATTGGCGGGACATCGGCCCACAGCGTGCTGGCTGCGCTGCCGCCACCGCCGATCAAGTTGCCAATCAAGCCGCAACCAGTCGTGAACAACAACGTCACCATGAGCGCTATGGGAATAACGGTCTTCTTCATGAGTATGCCTCCGTATGAAAAAAATAATATGATTGCCAACTTCTGGCAATACAACTTGCGTATGGTAACATCCGCGACGGGGATTTACTGTCGCTTATTTGTCGCATTTCTGCATCGCTCATGTCCACGCGCCGATACGCCGCTGTTTTGTTTGATCTGGATGGCACCTTGCGCGCCAACCAACCTGAGGGGGTTGAGGCATTTGTGGAATACGCCGGCCGCGTCGGGCTGGCGCTCACCGAACACCAGATCAAGATTTGCGAGCGCGAGGCGCATCGCTACTGGGCCAGCGCGCGCGTTGATACAGACATCGCCCGCTTCGACCAGCGCGGCTTCTGGGTGAATTACAACCAGTTGCTGCTCGATGGGATGAACGCAGGCCACGAGATCGGCGAGTGCGCCCACCGCATCCAGGACCTCTTCGACGACTACCAGCCGCAGGACGTGCTGTTCGCAGATGCGCGCCCGGTGTTGCAGGCACTGCACGGTGATGGCTACACGCTTGGCCTCGTGTCGAACCGCGATGAGAATTTGCTGCCGCGCGTGGAAGCCTATGGCCTCGCAGAATTTTTTGACTTCACGCTTTCCGCCGGCCAGGCAGCCAGCTACAAACCCGACCCGCGCATCTTCTACAAGGCGCTGGAAATGGCAAACGCCCACGTCCACGAGACGGTCTACATCGGCGACAATTACTTTGCAGATGTCATTGGCGCGCTCAACATCGGCATGGATGCGATTTTGATCGACCCGCACGACGTGTTCGAGCGCTATTACAGCGCGCGTGTAAGGCAGTTACGCGATGTGTTGTCGCTCATTCAAGGAGCCGGCTGATTCACATGTCGCCTGCTCCCTCCACCACCGAGACCCAGCGCCGCAACGTCGGCATCTTGTTGCTGCTGGCGCTCAGCGTCGCGATCATCTGCATGGTCACGCTGTGCGTGGTGGCAATGGCAACCGGCGGGCTGGTGCTGGTGAATATGTCGGGCGCGCGGCGCGCACCCGACGCATTGCGCGCCGGCTATGCTGCTCACGATGCCGCGCCGGCCATTGCGCAAGCCACGCCCACATCAGCGGCAACAAAGGGCAACCCCTACCAGCAAGAACGCATCTTCAACCAGTTCTGGCGCATCGTTGACGAACGCTATATCTATCCTGATTTTAATGGTGCGGATTGGAATGCAGCGCGCGATGAATCACGCAAGCGCATCGACGCTGGCCTGAGCGATGACGACTTTCATGCCATGTTGGCCGAGTTGATCGAGTCGCTCAATGACCGACATTCCGTTTTCCTAACGCCGGCAGAGGCGAAGGCCGAGGATGACGAATACAACAGCGCCGGCAGCTACGTCGGCATCGGCGTCATCACCCACGTCAACCCAGACCAGCGCCACTTGTATGTGCTGACTGTGCTGGCAGACAGCCCAGCGGCGCAGGCCGGCATCCAGCCGCACGACCACATCCTCAGCATCGACGGCGAGCCGGCAGTAGATGCGCAAGGCGAGTCGCAATCGCAGCGAATGCGCGGCGAGGAAGGCACACCCGTCACGTTGAGTGTACGCACGCCCGGTCAGCAGCCACGCACCGTCACACTGAACCGCGGCGTCGTGAGCAACACTGAGCGCGTTGAATATCGCGTGCTGCCGGGCGCCAAACGCATCGGCTACCTCATGGTGCCGACGCTGTTCGAATCGGTCATCGCACAGCAAACACGCGATGCGGTGACAACCTTGATGAAGGGCGGCCGGCTGGATGGACTGATCCTCGACTTGCGCACCAATGGTGGCGGCACATATCCCAACCTGCGCGACGTGCTGGCGCTGTTCACGCGCGGCGACATGGGCAGTCTGACCAATCGTGATGGCGTCACCACTGACATTCGCGTGCGCGCCCGCGCCATTGGCAACTCGCAAACCGTGCCAATGGTGGTGCTGATTGGGCATGGCAGCGAGTCGTTTGCCGAAGTGCTGGCCGGCGCGCTACAACATGTTGGCCGCGCAAAACTCATCGGTGAGAACACCGCCGGCAACATCGAGACGCTGCTTTCGCATGAATTCGCAGATGGCTCACGCCTGTGGCTGGCCGAAGAGACATTTCGCCTGCCCGACGGCACAAACTGGGAAGGCGTCGGCGTCGCGCCAGACATTCGCATCGACAAAAGCTGGGATGAATATACTGCTGACGATGATCCAGCCATCGCTGAGACGGTGAGGCAGTTGAGTCGATGAATTTTCAGCATTAAGCGCACAAGACAAAACATCCCGAGCCAGGCGCCGAGCTTGCAGAGATCGAATCCCATCCGGGTCATCGCGCAAGTTCAGGATGCGGCCACAACACAACTTCAAGCGCATCCTGCAACTGCGCGCGCATGAAAAACTGCGCGAGCGCTGTGATGCCAAGCCGCACTCGGTTCAGGATACTTTCGCAATAGAGAAGATGAACCAACCACAAACCCAATCCGCCGGCATCTGCGATTACGAAGGTTCGGACTACAAAGCGCGCTTCTGGCAAAACGCCGACCGCGCCTACGAAGATGCCGTCGAGCGCGTGGCGATGGGCCGGCTGCTGCCGCCACAGGGCCGGCGCATCATCGAGTTCGGGGCCGGCTTCGGCCGGCTCGCTGATCTCTACACCGGCTACGACGAGATCATCCTGCTGGACTATTCGCGCTCGCTGCTGGAGCAGGCGATGGAGACGTGGGGGCATGATCCACGCTTCAGGTTCATCGCCGCCGACATCTATCACCTGCCCTTCGCCGAAGGCATCTTCGACGCCGCAACGATGATCCGCGTCATTCACCACATCGCCAATGTGCCGGCGGCGTTGGCACAGATTCGCCGCACCATGGCCGCCGGCAGCACCTTCGTCTTCGAGTTTGCCAACAAGCGCAACATCAAGTCGATGGCGCGCTACTTTGTCCGCAAGCAGGATTGGAACCCCTATGCGCCGGCGCCGGTGGAGTTCGTCAAGCTCAACTTCGACTTTCATCCAACCTGGATGCAGGAACAATTGGCGCAAACCGGCTTCGTGGTGGGCGAGAAACTCACAGCATCCTACCTGCGCGCCGGCGTATTCAAACGCGCCCTGTCGCTCAAGACGATGGTGCGCATCGACGCAGCCTTGCAGCGCACTTCTGCGCTGGGTTTATTTTCACCGAGCGTATTTGTGAAGTTGGGGGTGAAGGGGGAAAGAGCGCCGGCATTGCCCATGGGCGACGACATTTTGCGCAGCCCGCGCTCCGGCCAGCCATTGCGCCGCGAGGGCGATGCCTTCGTGTGCGATGCCGACGGCACGCGCTGGCGCATCAACGGCAACTTCTACGACTTCAAAGAGCCGTTGTAAAAGAGCGTTGGACACGTTCAAGGCTTGAAGGCGTCTGGCTCCTGCGCTTATTGCGTCGCCGGCGCAGGCGTTGGCGACGCTTCGGGCGTGATTGGTGCAGGTGGTGGCGGCTGCACTGTGAAGCTGAACAACTGGCCCTGCGTTGCCACATACATCGTGTTGCTTGTCATATCGAGCGACAGGTCGATCGCATCCTGCCATTCATCGCCGGCGCCGCGATATTGACGAATGAATTGACCGGTCTTGCTCAACTCAATCACGGAGCCGGCGCCGGCATCCAGCACAAACACGCTGCCGCGATTCGGGTCATCGCCGCTCACTGCGATGGCTGCCACGCGCTTGAACTGTTCGGGCAGACCGGCGACGTTGAACTGTGCAGCCTGCCGGCCAAAATACTTCAGCACCGCGCCGTTCTTCTGCAAGATATAGATTGCGCCGTCAATCGCCATGTCGATGCCTTCTTGCAGCGGGCGATAGGGCGAGCGAAAGTACGAGCTGCCGGTGCCAAGCGCATCGCCGGCGAGCGGATAGCGCCAGATTTGCCCCACCCCGGTGTCGAGCAGATACACCGCGTTGTTGTACAGCTCGCCGCTCTGCACGTTGCCTGGCGTCGCATCGGCGTTCACTGGAATCTTGATTGGCGCAGCACGGCCAGTGGCCGAACTGTATTCCCAGACGTCGCCGGCGCTGAAGAACACCGCGCCTTCCGTGCGCCAACGGTCGCCGGTGGTTGTGGCCCATGCCACATCGTTCAGCTTCACAGTCGCAGTCGCGCCTTCACCGAATGTGATCTGCACCTTCTTGCCGGTCATGGCATTGCGCTCCGGATTCAACACGTAATACTCACCGACGTTGCTCTGCAGATCGAGCGCATAGATGCCGAGCGAGGATGCAGCGATACGGCGCGGGGCCGGCACATCGAATTGCGCCAGCGCAGTGGTGCTCACGCGCGTCACCTGGCTGATCTGGTCGAGCTGCGCGCGCGCAGCGTTGCGCGCGTCGGCAAACGTGGTTTTGTCCTCGGGGCTTTTAGCCTCATAGTCGGCGATCAATTGCAAGGCTTTCGCCCAGCCGGCCTTCACCTGCACTGGATCATTGGCAGCCTTCACCGCCTCGACTGCCGCAAGCGCGTTGCTGCGCGCCTGCAGGCGTTCAGCTTCGCCGCTGAACTGGAAATACAGCACACCGACAATCACGCCGATGAGGATCGGCAGGATGATGGCGATGGCCGCGAGGATGAACGTGGTGGCTTTGGAGCGCTGCGCCACTTCCGCCGGCGATGCCTCTGGCAACAGCTTGCCGCCGAAGTTGCTCAGACTGCGCTGGATCGACTTGGTAGCCTGGCTCACGCCGGCCTTCACCGACTCGCCGGCCTGCGACACCGACGACGAGAGGTTGCTGCCCTTGCTCGCAGCTTCACTGGTTGCAACAGCGACGGTTGCCGCAGCACTTGTCGCAGCACTCGCATCCATCGCCGGCTCTGGTGTGGCTGTTTGCGGGAGCGGGGCTGCAGTCGCCGCAGCATGCGCGCCATCCACTGAGATCGCCACACCGGTCATGCGCCCGCGCTTGATGTTGGCGTTGAGGTAGCCGGCAACCATGCGCGCGTCACCCTTGCCCATGCAGATGTTCACCAACTGATCATTAACATCCTGATAGGAGCGCGCGCCGGTCAGCACGAACACATCGCCGGCCTGCGGCGCAAAGTTGTTGAAATGGACATCGATGGCTGATGTGACGCCGACGATCTGCTCTGCCCCATCCGTAAAGGGCGCAATCGTTTCAAACGCGCCGGTGGATGCGCGGGCAAAGGCGAGCGCCGGGCCGGCTTGCGCGATGACAATCGTCTCGGGCGTAATCAGCGCGCAACTGATCGAGCCTTCCAGCCGCATCGCCGACGGCGCGCCCTTGTTCAATTTGATTGCCTGGTCGCTCGCCAGCTTCATGGCCAGCCGCAGCGCGCTGGTAATCCCGCCAGGGGAACGCGAGTAACCATCACTCAGCACGCGCGAAAGGTCGGCGCAAGTGGATGGTGACGCATTGGGAAAATCGAGGAAGATCAAGAGCGTCTCGCCGCTGCGCGTCGCCTTCTTGCCCGAGGTCTGTAATGAGACTTGCGGTGTGTCACCCAACTCGTTCCCGTTGAGGACATGGATGGACGAGAAAGAAACGTTTGGCATTTTTAGAGATTGGAGATCAGAGACGGAAGGTTCATTTCACCACAGGGATCGCGAAGCGTGCACTAATTTGCACGGAGCCGCTCTGCGGTTAAAACTATTCCCCGATCTCCAATCTCTTTAACTCCTCTTCGTCGATCATCGGCACGTTCAGCTTTTGCGCTTTGGAAATTTTACTCGCGCCGGGCGCATCGCCAACCACCACATAGCTGGTCTTCGCGCTCACACTCTCACTGACCTTGCCGCCGCGCGTCTGAATCCATTCGGCGATGGCTTCGCGTGGCTGCGAAAGCGTGCCGGTGATGACGAAACTTCTGCCGGCGAACGGCCCAGCCGGCGACTCGACGCTGCGCCGCACTTCCTGCACCGGATTGATGCCGGCATGCTTCAATTTCTCGATCAATGCCTGCGTCGATTCACGCGTGCCCCACTCTGCGATGCTCTGCGCGATGGTGGGGCCGACGCCATCGATGTTTTCAAATTCCGCCGGCGTCTCCCTTGCTGCCAGCATCAGCGCGTCGATGCTGCCAAAGTGATCTGCCAAAGCCCGCGCCGCCACATCACCCACATGCCGGATACCCAGGCCGATCAGGAGCCGATACAGCAGTTGCCGCTTCGAGGCTTCAATCGCGTCTAGCAGATTCTGCGCCTTCTTCTCAGCAAACTTTTCCAGCGTGAGCAACTCGCCCTTGCTGAGGGCGTACAAGTCGGCCACGTCGGCGATCAGGCCGGCCTCGATCAACTGCGAGACGATCTTTTCGCCCAGCCCCTCGATGTCCATTGCGCCGCGCCCCACAAAATGCGCGATGGCGCGGTCGAGCTTGCCCGGGCAATCCCAGTTCGTGCAATACAGCGCCACCTCACCCTCGCGACGGATGAGCGGTGTGCCGCAAAACGGGCATGTCGCCGGCGGCACAATCACCTGTTCATCGCCCTTGCGCGCCGAGACGACCGGGCCGGCAACATAGGGAATCACGTCGCCAGCGCGCTTCACAATCACGCGGTCGCCGATGCGAATGTCCTTGCGCGCAATGTCATCGTAGTTGTGCAAAGTGGCATTGCTGATGGTGATGCCGCCCACATGCACCGGCTCCAAAACGGCATTCGGCACGATGTTGCCGGTGCGGCCAACACGCACATCGACCGCCTTCAGAATCGTCGTCGCTTCTCGCGCAGGAAATTTGAAGGCGATCGCGCCCCGCGGATCCTTGCCGGAGAAGCCAAGCTGTCTGGCCAGCGCGAGATCATTCAGCTTGATCACCATGCCGTCGATCTCGAATGGCACCTGCTCGCGCTTGTCGACGTATGCCTTGCAATATGCAATCACGTCGTTGATGTCGCGAAACCGCATGGCGATGTCGGTAACGCGGAAACCAAGGTCCTTCAAGGCTTGCAAGGTGTCCCATTGACTTGCTGGCCCCTGATCCTCGGCCTCGCTCTCACGCGCCGGAGAGGAGCGCGTGCCCACCCATTCCACGATGGCATAGCACAACACCTGCAATGGCCGTTTTGCCGTGAGCCCGGGATCGAGTTGGCGCAGCGCGCCGGATGCGAAGTTGCGCGGGTTGGCAAAAGTGCGTTCGCCGGCGTCGCGCAGTTGCTCGTTCATGCGCTCAAAATCTGCGATGGGGGTATAGGCTTCACCGCGCACAGCGATGCGCGCCGGCATGTCCGCCGTATTGCGCAACGTGAGCGGCACACTTTTCACGGTGCGCAGGTTGGCGGTAATCTCCTCGCCAATCACTCCGTCTCCGCGCGTCGCGCCTTGCGCCAAGCGCATATTTTCATAGGTCAGCACGACGGTTAGACCATCGATCTTCGGCTCAACGACAAAGTCCTCCAGCCGGCTCAGATCGACGCCGGCGATATTCTTCGCGGCGTGCTGCCTTGCGCGCTCCAGCCATGCCAGCACATCGTTCTCATCAAAGGCATTCGCCAGGCTGAGGATGGGCTGTGGATGGCGCACCTTGTTGAAGCCTTCAGCCACCTGCCCGCTCACGCGCTGTGTGGGCGAATCCGGCGTGACGAGTTCGGGATGATCGGCTTCGATCTGACGCAACTCGGCGGTCAGCGCGTCGTATTCTGCGTCACTGATCGTGGGATCGTTGAGCACGTAATAGCGGTAACTATGCTCATTCAGTTCATCCCGCAATTGCTTCGCGCGGGCGGCAGGGTCGCTGGGTGGTTGTGGAGACGCCGGCCGTGCAGCTTTTTTGACCATGATCGTATTGTATTTGCCCGCAAGGCAGGTTCACAGATCTTCTAAAAGCGTGAAGTTTCGACGCATCCACGCGCGATTCGCCAGTTGCGACTTGTGTATAATTCGTGTCGCCTTCCTCGATAGCTCAATGGCAGAGCAACCGGCTGTTAACCGGTAGGTTACTGGTTCGAGTCCAGTTCGAGGAGTTTTTTATTTTTCACACGCAAAACCCCGCAGGGTTTTGAAACCTGCGGGGTTTTGCGTAAGGCTTATCTCAGCGTTCGCTTCGCTGCCACCAGCGTGTTGCGCAACAACATCGCAATGGTCATTGGGCCGACACCACCCGGCACCGGTGTGATGGCTGACGCAACTTCGCTCACTTCGTCAAAATCGACATCACCCACCAGACGTGAACCTTTGGGATGCGTCGGGTCGTCGATGCGATTGACGCCGACATCGATTACCACGGCGCCAGGCCTGATCATGCTGCCGGTCACGAAGCGCGCCTTGCCGATGGCCGCAATGACAATATCGCCCTCGCGCACCACGCCGGCGAGATTCGGCGTCTTGCTGTGGCAGATGGTAACCGTCGCATCGCGCGCGAGCAGCATCATCGCCGCCGGCAGTCCAACGATGGTGCTGCGCCCCAACACCACAGCGCGCTTGCCGGCAATGCCGATGTGATGGCGATCGAGCAACTCGATGCAGCCCTGCGGCGTGCAAGGCGCAAACATCGGCTGCTTGCCCTTCACCCCCAACAGGCCAAGGTTCGCCGGCGCAAACCCATCCACGTCTTTGTGCAACGGCACTAGCGCCAGCAGAACCTCTTCATTCAGATGCTTCGGCAGCGGCAACTGCACGAGGATGCCGTGCACGTCATCGCGCGCCGCGAGCATCTTTAACAGCGCCACAACCTCTTCCTGCGGCACGTTCGCCGGCAGGTGATAGCCAAATGAGACGATGCCGGCTTCCGCACACGCTTTCTGTTTGCTTCGCACATACGTCGCAGAGGCGGGGTCGTCGCCGATCAGTACTGTGGCCAGCCCTGGCACAAAGCCATGCACTTCCTTGAGCTTTGCTACTTCGTCTTTGATCTCCGCGCGAATAGCGGCAGCGGTGGCGGTTCCGTCGATGATTTTGGTCATTGCTGGTAATTGGTCATCAGAAATTGGCGATCAGCATTTGCATGATCGAGCGACGGCATTCGTACAATCCGGCCGCCTTGTCGCCAATCACCGATGCGCTTGCGCCCTCTTGCGCAATTCACCCATGGCCTCGCGCATTATCGCCTGCGCCTGCTTGTAGCCGGCAAGCGTGACATCGCCAGCGCGCAAATAGCCGATCACGCTATTTTCGGCATTCATGAAGGGCTGGCACAGTTCAGCCACGCCTTCCGCAATGGAATGCGGGATCTTCACGATGCCGTTTGCATCGGCGTGAAGCAGGTCACCGGGCATGATCGACAGGCCGCCGACGTTCACCGGCACATTACCGGCGAGGATATGGTTGTAGCCGTGCGACACGATCACGCCTGAAGCCCAGCATGGAAAATTCATCGCGCGCACCTGTTCGATGTCGCGCGCAGCGCCGCTGGTGATGAGGCCGGCGTAGCCAAACGCCTGGAATGTGCTGGCCATCACTTCGCCATAGGTCGCGCTGGCCGCCGGCTCATCCAAATCCTGAAACACTGCGATGCGCGGCGCGTCGACCGACATGCCCTGTTCGATCAACTGAGCCATGCCGCCGTAGGCATCTTTGTCGATGGCGGGATAGGCTGAGCGAAATGTCGCAGTCACCGCATAACCCACCGCCGGCGGCAGATGCGGATACATCGCCTTGAGCGTATGGTTAGTGTAGCCGGCGATGCGCGCTTGCACATCAAACAACTCGATCACATTCGCCACCGTCGGCGAATCGACTTTCGCCAACTTCGCAAGCTGCTCTGTAGATAGCGCCATTTTCTTGAACCCGTGAACTAACCTTCCAGCATCTTGATTGCGCTGGCGGTGAGGAGCGTGACGGCAAGCGGCAGGCTGTCTTCGTCGATCTGGAAGCGCGGGCTGTGGTGCGGCTCGGTCATGCCCTTGGCTTTGCTGCCGGCGCCAACGATCACATACGCGCCCGGCGCCGCCTTCAAGAAGTACGCTGCATCCTCTGCGCCCATCGTGCGATAGCCGTTGTGAACCTTGTCTGCGCCCACCAGATCGCCGGCGATCTCACGCACCAGCGCCGCCATCGCTGGATCATTCGACACTGGCGGCGTGCCATCGTCTGTAAACTTCGCCTCGGCAGACACGCCGAGCGCCGCTGCCACACTTGCGGAAATTTCCCCGATGCGCCTGATCAGCAACGCCAGCACCTCTTCTGTGAATGCACGAATCGTGCCTTGCATCGTCACCTCGTCTGGGATGATGTTTGCAGCGCTGCCGCCATGAATGCTGCCCACCGTCACCACGCTGCCCTCCAGTGGATCGACGTTGCGCGAGACGATGGTTTGCAGCGCGGTGATGATTTGCGCAGCTGCGACAATGGGGTCCGCGCCAAATTGCGGCGTTGCGCCATGCGCGCCGCGCCCGCGCACAACGATGTTGAAGGCTCGCGAGCCGGCCATCTGCGGCCCATCCGTCATGATAACGTTGCCGGTCTCCATCATGCTCCACACGTGCACCGAGAGCGCGCGATCCGGCTGCGGCGATTCAAGCACCTTGTCATCGATCATGGCCCGCGCGCCGCGTCCAATCTCCTCCGCCGGCTGAAAGACGAACTTCGCCACGCCGGCCCACTGGTCGCGGTGTCTGGCCATCATCTCGGCCACCGCCAGTCCAATCGATGTATGCGCGTCATGGCCGCAGGCGTGCATCTTGCCCTCACTCTGCGAGGCGAACTCCACATCCACCTGCTCGTGAATGGGCAGCGCATCCATATCGAAGCGCAAGAGCAGCGTGAGTGGCTTGTCTGCCGGCAGCGCGCCTTCCAGCAAACCAACCACGCCCGTCTTGCCGACACCGGTCTGCACCTCAAAGCCGAGGTGGTTGAGTTTGTCGGCGACGATGCCGGCGGTGCGCACCTCTTGAAAGGCCAGCTCAGGGTGCGCATGCAAGTCTCGCCGCACGGCGACGAGTTGATCGCGCATCGCATTTGCTTCGTCACGCAGTTGATTCAGATTGATCGTGGGCATTGGACAAGCGTAATCGGTCATGCGCCGCGCGTCAATCAGGTCGGGCGGGCGCCAATATCGACTTAAATCGGCCCGATTCGACCTGATCGACTTGGAAGCTGATAGGCTATAATGCCGTCCGCCAAGTTTCAGGGAGATACGACATGAAGGTTTTGTTGATTCAAGATGTGTACAACCTCGGCCACGCCGGTGATGTGAAAAATGTAGCCGATGGCTATGGCCGAAATTATCTGTTGCCGCGCGGCCTGGCCATCCTCGCCACGCCGTCGGCGCTCAAGCGTGCCGAGCAATTGAAGGCCGCCGCCACCGAAAAGCGCGCCCGCGAGAAGTCTGACATCGATGCGCTTGCCAGCGTGATCGGCGGCAGCAGCTTCACCTTCAATGTGCGTGCCGGCGAAAAGGGCAAGCTCTTCGGCTCCATCACTGCCACGCAAATCGCGGATGCCATCAGCAAGAAGCTGGGCAGCGAGTTTGACAAGCGCAAGGTTGCCCTGCGCGAGCCGATCCGCGAAGTTGGCACCTACACCGTGCCGGTTCGCCTTTCCGCCGATGCATCGCCGACCGTCACGGTGATCGTGCAACCAGAAGGCGTGCAGATCGCCACTCCGGCAGTCGCCGAAACGCCGGCAGAGACTGCACCTGCCGAGGTTGAAGTGGCGCCCGAGGCGGCTGAAACCGCAGGCTGACGAAGGAGCAAGGGATGGAGCAGGACGCGCGCCGGCACGTTGATCTTGCGCAGTTCGATGAGAATCTGGGCAGCGACCGCGACGTGATTGAGTTGCTCGCCGGCGACTTGCTCTGTCCACTGTGTCACTGCGCTTACGATGCCGGCGAGACACGCGTCATCCGCGAGATGGGCAATGTCGTGACTGTGGCGGTGCAATGCCACCATTGCGGCACTGGCAGCCTGATCGCGCTGGAGATGCCGGCGCAGCGATCACTACCCACAGAATTGACACCGGTGGAACGCGCATTTTTTGCGTATCTCCCGCCATTGCGCGAAGTGGATGTCGCGCGCATCTGCCGGCTGATTCAGCAACATCGCGGCGACCTGCTCGATTTGATGCGCTGAAACACTCCCGAAGGTTTTGCCTTCGGGAGTGTTATTTTTTCGTCTTCTTGATGAGGTATCGCGTGTCGCTCCAGATGGTGGTGTGAATGCCGCGCTCATCATCAAGGTAGCCGAGCTTCGGATACAGGCGCTGCGCGTTGGCGTAGTCCTCAGTCTGCTCAACGCCAATGCCGATGATGGGCCTGCCAGCTTCTGCTGCAATGCGCTCGCATTCAGCGATGATGGCAGAGGCAAGCCCGCGCCGGCGAAATGGCTCCAGCGTGTTGAGGTCAGCGATCTCAGGGATGCCGGCGCTGACGAATGGCAGGTAATCCGACTGCCACAGCAGGTTGCCATAGCCAGCAATCTCCCCATCCACAAAACCAACCAGCGTGACGCGCGTGCCGGCCAGATTCTCTTCGAAGTAACGCGCATATTGACCCGCCGGCTTGTTCCATGCAGCGAATGCCTCAGTCAACATATCGACATGCCTGGGCGCCATGCGCTGAATTTCAATCGTCATGCATTATTCGTGAAATGGGGACGCCTGCGTTCACCAGCGCTTGGCTTGGCGCAGCAGCAGCGCGTCGTCGATGGGATGGCTGCCGGCAGGGTTTGCGCGAATGAAGCGCGCCGCCTGCGGCAGCACACGCCAACCCTCGAATACGTGCATCAGCGATGGCTCAGCCGCTTTGCGGCGATGGCGCAACACGACTTTCAACGCAGTGCCGGCATTGACTTCGTCGCGGATTGCGTGCAAGAAAGGCAGCGCCTCCGCCGGTAGCACGTGTTGCAGCGCCAGCAGGGATGCCTCATCACCAAACACTGCTTGCGGCGGGCCGCTGTGCTGCGCGGTGGCAATTGCCACGCCGGCCACCTGCAACCAGCGCGCCGGCTGCGCCATGCGAAACCACGCCTCGATTGGACGATCCATGTCGAAGTCACGCAGAAACAACACCGGCTGCTCGACGAACGGCGTGAGGCCGAACACCTCGGCGCGCGGCTGGTCGATATAGCGATCCTCGATCCAGCCAAAAAGCGACATCTGATCGAAGGGCGTGTTGCGCTCGGTCATCAGGCTGCCGACAAACAGCGGAAATGGCGCGGTGAGGATGGGCAGGCCGAAAAGCACGCGCGGCGTGAAGCGTGAAACACTCGCTTTGCCTGAATCACACAACTGTGCAGCCAGCGCGCCGGCTTGATCGCCAAGGATGAGCAGCGCGCCATCGCCGGCGCTTGCCACGTGGCAAGTGATTTCAAGCTGTAGCAACTGGTCGAAAGACGTATAACTCACTTGAATTCCACCCGCCGGCCTGTCAACGACGACAGCACCTTCGTCAGGACTGTGAGCGCAACGACGACCATGATATCGATGACGGCAGTAAGCGCAAACGCGGCGGTCAGCCATTGCAGCGCCAGCCGCGCAGTAGGCGTGACCGCAGTGACAAGTTGCGCGCCGCCGATCAACAGCGCCAACGCACTGAACACCGCGAGGAAGCCGATCACCGGCGGCCATGCCTGCGTGTCCGAAGACGACGGCATCATGCTATTGGCGATGGCGAAGACGAGATAGAACCACAGCCAGAAATCTGCCACCTGCGGCGATGCGCGCAGCAGATCGACGAAAGTATTGACATTGCCGACATCCAGCGCGCTGCGCAATGCCGACAGGTTGAACACCAGCGCGCCGATTGCCAGCAGCGCGAGGGTGCCGGCAATCAGCGGCGCTGCGCCAATCAAACTGGTGCGCAGGTGGTCACTACGCAGCACTTCCACGTAGCCCAGCCGCACCACGCCGTTGCGCTGGCGCTCCGGCCGCAGCGAGAACTTGCGCACCTTCACGCCGAGCAGTGTCGCCATCAGCGCGTGGCTCAACTCGTGCAGCGCCACGCCAGGCAGCAGCACAATGGAGTACAGCGTGATCGACACTTCGGCATGACCGGTGATGAGCAGAAAGACTTCATGCAGCCGGCGATGCACAAACCGCTCCAGCAGCAGCACTGCGCCGAACGCCACAAGGAACACCAGCAGCGCAACGAGCATCTCAAATTTCAAATCATGAGTGATGAATTGAGCTGCACTGGCTCACCATTCAACATTCACAACTCAACATTTTAGCGACCGCTCTTCGCTGATTGCACGATCTTGATGAAGTCTTCAGCCTTCAAACTTGCGCCGCCGACGAGCGCGCCATCGACATCCGGCTTGCCCAGTGTCTCAGCGGCATTGGCTGCGGTCACGCTGCCGCCGTATTGAATGCGCATCTGATCGGCAGCAGCGCCAAATGCCGCGCGCAGCTGTGCGCGGATGAAGGCGCAGCGGCTCTGCGCATCATCGGCGGTGGCCGCGCGCCCCGTGCCGATGGCCCAGATTGGCTCATACGCAATCACTATCTTCGACGCGTCAGCAGCGCTGATGCCGGCAAGATCTTCACGCACCTGGCGCTCCAGCACGGCTTCGGTCTCGCCGGCCTCATTCTGCGCCAGCGTCTCGCCCACGCACAAGATGGGCAGCAGACTGTGCTTCAGCGCGGCCTGCACCTTCTTATTGATGAAGGCATCGGTCTCACCGAAGAGTTGCCGGCGCTCGGAGTGGCCAAGGATGACGTAGTCGACCCAGCCGGCAAGCATGAGCGGTGACACCTCACCCGTGAATGCGCCCTTGTCCTGGTCGTTCATGTTCTGCGCACCGAGCTTGATGGTTGTGCCGGCGATGGCCTGCTTCACCACAGCGAGCGAGACAAAGGGCGGACATAGCGCCACCTCGGTGTCGTGCAAACCGCGCAGTCCAGCCGCCAATTCGGCGGCCAACGCCTGCGCCTCACTCACAGTCTTGTTCATCTTCCAGTTGCCGGCAATGAATTGTGTTCTCATGATTTTTCTTTGATGTCTGATCAGCCTAATGCGCCTGATCGTATCAGCTTTGGGCCAAGTTCGACATAGGCGCGATACAGCAGCGGCGAGGGCGCGAAGTCCCACGCGCCGGCGCCCGCAAAAAACGACGCCCCAAAGCTCTCCTTGAAACGATACACGCCCCACATGCTGTCACTCTCGTCCAGCGTGTCCGGCGCGCCCCACCAGTCATACAGCGCATAGCCGGCATCACGCGCCCAGCGCAGCGCCGCCCACTGCAAGAGGTAATTCGGCATATGCTCGCGGCCTTGTGAGCGCGACATGCCGTAGAAATACCAGGCGCGGTTGGCGAAGCACAACAGCACGATGCCAGCGAGTGGCTCACCGGCATGCTCGGCCACGAAGCCGGCGGCGCCCATCACCTTCCACACATCGCGGTAATACGCTTCCTCGCGGATAAGGAAGCCATCGCGTTTGGCAGTTTCGGCATACATCGCATAGAGCAGGCCGGCGTCTGCATCCTCAATGGGTGCGAGCGTGCGCACCGTCACGCCGCGCTTCTCCGCAAGGCGGATGTTGTAGCGGCACTTTGGCTTCATCGCGGCCAGCAACGTTGCATCGTCATGCTGCAACGGCGTGAGCATGGTGTTGCGAAACTGAATCTGGCTGGCGCTGTATAGCCATCTGCGCTGCTGGAGAAGCGCGCGGAGGTTGTCTTCACCGCTGTCTCCTCTCTCGGCGGGAGTGGAGGGCAGGATGTCGCCGTCAACCTTGGCCCAGATGGCGCGATGGTGTTTGGCGCGCTGCTCGATGAAGGCGAGCGCTTCATCATGCGCGGCGAGATTGCAACTCACCGGTCCCTTTGGCGTATACAGCACGCACGCCGGCAACTTGCCAATGCTGCGCCTGAGCAGCTGCACGGCAGCGCGTGGCTGCCCCTGCGCATCGGCCAGCAACCAGCGCTCTGCAGACCAGCCCCAACTGCACTTGAATTCACCCCACGCCCACGATTGGAGCACGTGCGGCGAGGGAAGCTTACCCAGCGCGCCATCCCACGCGCCGGCCTCAGTGATTGGCTGCCACTTCATCAACAAACTGCCCGTTCTGCATGATCGTCACTTCGCTGCCGCCGGCGCAGATGCCAATCACACGCATGGTCGGTGTGCCGATCATCAGGTCGCAGTGCGTGTCAGAGTCGTTGATGCCGGCGGCCTCGCGCTCTGCTTCGCTCATAGTCGTGCCGCCTTCCACTGCATCTGCGTAGGCGCGCCCAAAGGCGATATGGCTGGCAGCGTTCTCATCGAACAGGGTGTTGTAGAACAGCGTGCCGCTCTGGTTAATGGGCGAGCGCGAATCGACCAGCGCCACCTCGCCAAGATATTTTGCGCCGCGCATGTCGAACATCTGGCGCAGGATATCCTCGCCCTTCGTCGACCGAAATTCGATCAGCTCACCATCCTTGAAGCGGAAGAGTGCGTCATCGACCTGCCGGCCCAGCGGGAAGCCCGGCTTGCTCATGCGCGCATAGCCATCCACGCGCAACCGATGTGGCGTGGTGAAAATCTCCTCGGTCGGCATGTTCGGGAAGAAGCGCACCCCCTTCGGGGTGCTGCTGGATGCGGCCAGCCACTGCGAGGCATCCAGCAAGCCGACGGTGAGATCGGTGAGCGGCTGGCTGGCAGCGTCAGCAGTCGCATCGATGAAGCGCACCGCGCGCACCTGGCGCGATTTCATAAATGCCGAAATGCGCTTCAGCCGTTCGTCGTGCGCCCACCACAGCGCCACCGGATCGGATTGATCGACGCGCACCGATGCCAGAATCATGCGCCATAGCTTGTCGATGGCTTCTGCGGCAGGCAATTCAGGAAATACTTTCTTTGCCCAGTTCGCGGTGGGCATGGCAGCCACGCACCACTGCATCTGCATCGACATGATCGCCTCAGAGTAAAACTTCAGTTTCTGGCTGCGCGAAACGGCTGCACGGCGCATAAGGACGGGGTCGATGTCGTCGAACAGGCCTGGAAATTCCTCGCCGGCGAGCGCCAGCCGCGCCCAACCCTCGTCCACCATCTGGCGGTGCAGGGCGATGGACCAATCCGGCACATACTCAAGGGTGTCGGGTGCAGCATGCAAGAAGCGGTTCTTGCCGTTGATGGGATCGCCGAGCGAGGATTCGACATATCTGGCGCCGGCCTTATAGGCTTCGACCACCACGCGCTGCACAAAGTCGCGATGCGCCATTTCGCTCTGGATGAACAGCCCCTGCCCGGGTTGCAGGTTCAGGCCAACTTTGACCAGCAATTCTGCGTAGCGCTGCTGTTGCGCTTCAAGGGAAGATGTCATGGCTTGCCCATTGTAAAGGGAAGCAAAGCAAAAGCCCGCCATTCGATGAACAGCGGGCTTTGATTGCGCAGTTTGCGAATCGAAGCAGATTATTTGACGACGATCTTCGCGCCAACTTCCTCAAGTTTCTTCTTGGTGTCCTCGGCGGTGGCCTTCGACACGCCAGTCTGAACGACCGACTTGGGCGCTTCCACCAGGTCCTTGGCTTCCTTCAGGCCGAGGTTGGTGATGGCGCGCACAACCTTGATGACCTCGATCTTCTTGGGACCGACATCCTCAAACACCACATCGAACTCGGTCTTCTCTTCAACCGGGGCTGCGGCTGCGGCCGCACCGGCTGCCGGACCGCCGGCCATCATGACCGGTGCAGCGGCGGCCGTCACGCCCCACTTCTCTTCGAGCATCTTCTTGAGTTCAGCAGCTTCGAGCAGCGTCAGCGCGCTCAGCTGGTCAACGATCGCATTCAAATCAGCCATTTCTGTTTTCTCCAGTTGGAATGTCACTTACAAATTACGTTCAAGCCGGCTCTGCCGGTGTCTCTTTGTCGATCTTCGCCTGCAAGGCAAACATGACGCTGCCCACGGCGCTGTTCAGCACGCCGGCGATGCCGGTTGCCGGCGCCGAGATCATGCCAATGAGTTGCGCGCGCAGCACTTCCAGTGATGGCAACGAAGCCAGCGCTTCAACCTGCGTCTTGTCAATCGGCTTGCCGCTGACCACACCGCCCACAACCTTCAGTTTGTCAAATTGCTTTGCCAGGTCGCCAATGGCCTTCGCCACCGCAGCGGGGTCGTTGAAGCAGAAGCTGATCGCAGTCGAACCAGTCAGCCATTCAGCCGGCACATCCAAGCCGGCGTCCTTCAGCGCGCGCTTTACCAGCGTGTTCTTCGTGATGTGGAACTCGGCCTGCGCGCCGCGAATCTGACCGCGCACCTTGTCGAGTTCAGGCATCTTCAGACCGCCATATTGCGTGATGATCACCGCCTGACTTTTGCCGAGTAACTCGTTGTAGCCGGCGAGCATCTCATCCTTCTTTTCTTTTTTGATTGCCAAGTGTCTTCACCTCCCTTTCGTCGTTCTTGTCACAGGTGATTCCCGCACCTGAACCCCTCTCAAAAAGAGGGGAAAAGAATTGCGCCTCGACCGATGATGGTCGAGGCGCGCAAGACTCCTGCAAACGCAGAAGGATTGTTCTTCGCTTGTGCCTCCACCTATTACAGGCGCTCTTTATATCCCCGAAGGGAGCCCTGTAGTCACCGGCAGTGCGGGCGCGATGATACCACTTATTTACGCGGCAGGTGCTCCGTGAATGTTGGGGTCGATGCGCACGCCCGGGCCCATGGTTGAGGCCACGGTGACGCGCCTCATATAGATGCCCTTCACCGCCGACGGCTTCGCCTTCTGCACCGCATCGATAAAGGTGGTGAGGTTTTCATTCAGCGCCTCCGAAGCGAAGCTGACCTTGCCAACTGGCACATGGATGTTGCCGGTCTTGTCGAGGCGGAACTCCACGCGGCCGGCGCGTGATTCCTTGATCACGCGCGGGATGTCTTCGGCGGGGCCGACAGTGCCAGCCTTCGGGTTTGGCATCAAGCCGCGCGGACCCAACACCTTGCCGAGGCGACCGACCTTGCCCATCATGTCGGGCGTGGCGATGGCCACGTCGAATTCGGTGAAGCCGTCCTGAATCTTCTTGATCCACTCATCGGTATCGGCTACGATGTCGGCGCCGGCTTCGCGTGCGATGCGTGCGCCTTCACCCTGCGCAAACACCAGGATGCGCACAGTTTTGCCGAGGCCATTTGGCAGCACAACAACGCCGCGCACCTGTTGATCTGCCTGGCGCGGATCCACGCCGAGGCGGATGTGGCATTCCACCGTGCCATCAAACTTGGTGAAACTGGTGTCTTTGACGAGTTTCACCGCCTCTTCGGTGGTGTATAGCTTTTCGCGGTCCACTTGTGCGGCAGCCGCCTTGTATTTCTTGCCTGTTTTTGCCATCTTAAACTCCTTGTGGTCAAACGAGCAAAAGCTCTCCCACTAGTCAGCAATTTCAACACCCATGCTGCGGGCAGTGCCCATCACCTGCAACATTGCGCCTTCAAGATCGATGGCGTTGAGGTCCTTCATCTTCATCTCGGCGATCTCTTTTACCTGTGCGCGAGTGACCTTGCCGACCTTGTTGCGGTTTGGCACACCGCTGCCTTTGTCGATGCCGGCAGCCTTGCGAAGAAGCTGCGCAGTGGGCGGGGTGCCAAGCGAGAAGGTAAACGAGTTGTCACTGTAGACGGTGATCTTGGCCGGAATGATGTAGCCGGCCTGCTGCGCCGTGCGCGCGTTGTATTCTTTGCAAAACATCATCAGGTTGATGCCGTGCGGCGCGAGCGATGGGCCAATGGGCGGCGCAGGGCTGGCCTTGCCGGCTTCAATCTGAATGCTGACAGTTGACTTGATCTTTTTTGCCATTCATTTCTCCTGGTGGTTCAATCGAGCGCATGAAGCGCTCTCCCACTTCAACAAGTAAATCGCCATTAGTGATCGGCCTTTGCGCATGAGCGACTCATCCATGACCGACTGCCAATTGCCATCTACTAATCCTACATTTTCTCGACCTGCAAAAAGTCCAGTTCCACCGGCGTTTCGCGGCCAAAGAACGACACCAGCACGCTGACTTTGGCGCGCTCCATGTCGATCTTGTCGACGAGTCCCATGAAATCGGCGAAGGGGCCGTCGGTGATACGCACCTTCTGCCCAATGCGAAAGCTGACCCTGATCTTGGGCGCTTCGGCTTCCATGCGCCGCAAAATCTGATTCACTTCCTGCTGGCTAAGCGGCTGCGGGCGGTTGCCCATGCCAATGAAGCGCGTGACGCCCGGCGTATTGCGCACAACGTGCCACGATTCCTCGCTCATCCGCATGTGCACCATGACGTAGCCGGGGAACACGCGGCGCTCGACGGTGCGGCGCTTGCCGTCGCGCACTTCAATCTCATCTTCGGTCGGCACGACCACCTCGATGATCTTGCCGGCCATGCCCATCGTCTCAATGCGCTGCTCCAGGTTGTGCTTGACCTTGTTCTCATAGCCAGAGTAGCAATGCACGGCATACCAGTGCGCGCCCTCGGTGGCATCTTCCCCCTCGGCAGTCTGCGGCGCCTCGTAGCCGCTGCCATCGCCAGGATCCGGCAATTTTTCCTTCTTTGCCGAGGGTTTGCGGGGAGTCTTCGGTTTATCGCTCTTGGCCTTTGGCGCGGCTTTCTTGCGCTTCGGCACTTCGATGACAAACTCCTCTTCGCCAGCAGCCTCAGCCACTGGCATCTCTGCCGCCGCTTCGGCCGGCTCGTCCGTCACAGGCGTCGCCGGCGCCAACGTATCTGCAACGGGATCAGGCTGTGATGTCGCTTCGGCAGGTTCAGCCGGTGCAGTAGAAGTTGTATCTTGAGCAATCTCGGCATCGGACGGCACAGATACAGCAGGCTCAGCTTCAACGGACTCAACCGGCCCATCTTCATGCAACTGCGTTTCCGCCGGCATCTCAGGGGCTGCTTCTGCAGCCGGCTGAGCCGGCTCTTCAACCGGATTCTCGGATTCGACCATACTTTCGAAATTCATCTTGCAAATCACCGCCGATCACGGCTGGCGAAGAACACCAACACGAGAATCGACAGCACGATGACCACGCCAACCGCGATCGCAATCAGGTTGCTTGAGAGGATCCCGAGTACCAGGCGCTCAAACAGGAAGTCAAACGCGCCAAGAAAGGCGGCCATTAGAAAGGTCACCACCAGCACCACAATGGTGAGATTGCGCGCCTCGGTGCGGGTCGGCCAATGCACCTTGCGTAGTTCGCCAATGGTTTCGCGCAGATACTCGCGCACCGGCTCGAACATGCCGCCGCCGGCTGGTTTCTTTTCAGCAACGTCTTGATTCGCCATGGTTCATCACACTCATAGAGGCGTCCATTTTGTGGACGCCTCTATTTTCATCATCACACACAGGGCAAGCAGGAATCGAACCCACAACCTATCGTTTTGGAGACGATTGCTCTACCAATTGAGCTATTGCCCTTCAACTAATTCCAGGCGCCGAGCATGACACACGACGCCTGGAACACTGTTCTACTCCAGCACCTTGGTGATCGAGCCGGCGCCGACTGTCAACCCGCC
>CAZPVX010000047.1:0-26224 GCA_964590135.1 uncultured Anaerolineae bacterium
GGCCCGGGCGCGGGCGGCGGCTTTTTGTCACACCCGGTGGCAACGGCAAGAAGCTCCTGTTCGCTGCGCATGCGGACGAGTTGTGTTACCTCGTGCGCGCGATTGACCCCAACGGCTTTCTGTACCTGGCCAATGGGCAGGGCTGGGCGCGCACGACCGACCTGCGCAATGCTTTCACCATTGGCGCGCGCGTCGTGGTGCTGGCGCGCAGTGGCCCGATTCCCGGTGTCATCGCTGCGCCGACGGGCCACGCGCCCTCGTTTGTCTTGCCTGACCTGAAGGAGTTGACATGGCAGGATTTGTGGGTGGACACCGGCCTCAGCCGCGCTGAATTGATGGCGAGAGGCGTCACGCCTGGCACGCGCATCGTGTGGCGTGGCGAGACTGAGCAATGGGGCGATCACGTTGTCGGCAAGGCGCTTGATGACCGTGTGCCGATCGCAGTGATAACTGAGGCGGTTAAGCGTGTGCCGGCGGGTCAGCGCAGGTGGGATGTGACGCTGGCAGCGACTGTGCAAGAGGAAGTCGGAATCATCGGCGCGTCGGCGCTAGCGGCGCGCGAGCAGTTTGACGCGGCGATCATCGTTGAGATCGGTCTCGCCGGCGACATCCCGCAAATCGGCCTGGATGCCATCCCCGCGAAGCTGGGCGGCGGACCACTGCTCGTTCACAAGGATTCGATCATCCACTATGACCATGCGCTGACGGCGGCGATGGAGCATGTGGCAACCAACGCCGGCATCCCGATTCAGCATGCAGTATTTGGCTCGTTCGGCAGCGACGGGTCGGCATTCATGCGCAATGACGTGCCGGCGGCCATGATCTGCTTTCCAGCGCGCTACACCCATTCACCCTTCGAGATGGCGCACCTGGGCGATATCAACAAGATGGTCGACTGGCTGGCGGCGTTCATGCAAACCGCGCCCTGAGTGTGCGTCGCACATTTCAGTACGTCCATGCGACTGATCCCGGTTTCAGGTCTTGTGTCGCGTCATCCCAATCGCTTGCAACAGTTTGCTCGACGACGCGCGGTCGGTTGGAGCAGCCGCTGCAGGGCGGGAAGCCATCTCGCCCGTTGCGCAGCACATCAGCCACCACTGCAAAGCAATCGCGCATCCTGAACAAGGTTGCGGTGCAATCGCCGATCTGCGCCTGACGATGCAGGCCGCGCGTCTGTATCACATCGGCGTAACGGTTGCCATCGGTGAAGGGGCATGGCGCGTTGCGCCAGCCCCATGTGCGCCCCGTCACACTCCGGCCATCCGGCAATTGCACTGCATACGCCTCGCTGCGCTTGCCGAGACAGGGCACGTTCAGCATTGTCTCGACGCAATGGTGAAAGGTGTTGCTGGTGTAATTGACGCCGAGCAGCAGCACATAGCCATCGTCCTGCAGCATCAAGCCAAGCGGTGATACCGGCCCCATCGTGAGCGTGCGGTGATGGAACTGTGTGTAGCGTTGGGCGTGTTTGCCCCATGCGGCGAACGGGTGGGTGGGGTCGAGGCTGCGAAAAATGCCGGGCATGCGCCAGAATGCATCGGGGATTGCGCCATTCGTCGTCGGCGTGACGCGCGGATCATAGACGCCGGCGCCGCCAGCCTCCCATGGCGCGCCGTGGTTGAAGCTCGGCATCATCAACGTGCCCTCGGACGTGATTGCATCCATCAGCGCCAGTGCAACCGTTGATGCGCCACCTTTGACCTGACCGAAGCTGCGCAGTGACGAATGCACCATCACGCCGGCGCCGGCAGACACACCCAGGGCGCGAAAACTATCGGCAAGTACGTTGCGCGTCAACATGCTGGGTTAGCGCAGACCGGCGCCTACCCAGTCGATCTGGATGCCGGTCTTGTCTGAAAGTTGCTCGGCCAACTCGCCGGCATGCTGTTGGATGTGGCGGATGTTGACGAACTGCATCTCAAGCTTGCTGATGGGGTACCACGAGAAACCAGAGTCGGTGTGCAGATCAACCGTTGCAATTCGGCGTTTTGCCTCTTCTTTGCAAAAGTCGAGGTATTCGAGCAAATCCTGCCGGCTATATGGTTCCGCGTCGGCGCGCTCATGCTCTGGACTGGACTCCACTTCGTCGCGGTGCTTCGGCCACGGCACGAAAGTCTGCGCGGTGGGCTGCACATACAGGTGCGCGTAGAACAGCGCGTGATACGCCACGCGCCACATCTGGTTGCGCAACGACCGGCTCAACCACAATTCATCCGGGCATTTCTCGATCACCTGGCGGAGCATTTCCAGCGCGGCGATGTGCTGCGAGGTGATGGCATGTCGAAGGCTGTCGTCGCTGTGGCCCATGTGTCACTCCTTCACGCCGGCGCACTCGGCCAGCATCTGCGCCAGTATGCCCAACTGTTCGTCGCTCAGAGACGTTGTGGCGAACTCGATGTTGCCGTTCACAAGCACCAGCTTGCCAAAAATATCTTTCTTGCTCGTGACCGAATAGACATCGGCCAGATTCACCTGATGTCGTTCGTTGGTGAGCGAGGGCTTGTAGTAAATCGCCTTGTCGGTCAGCAGCATGCCGGCGCCGCCATTGCTGACTACGCTGACATCCATCAGCACCAACGCGCTTTCGCCGTTGACTTTTGCAGCGCCGGCATAGGATGCCAGTGCATTCTCAAGCAGATCCTTGGGGATGGCGCCAAGCAGATATACGCCTTCGGCAGCCAGCGCCTTTGCATACTTGCGCACGATGTCGCGCAGTGGCGTCGCCGGCGCCTGGGGCGCAGTTGTTGAAGGCGCTGTGGGCAGCGTTGCCGGCGTTGCCGGCGGTGAATTCGGCGCAGCTACCTTTTCCTCTGCTGCAGCCGCGGCGGCAAGAGTGGCGCCATCCATTTGCGCCGGCGACATCTGCTGCAGCGCAGCACGAATCGCCGCCAACTCCTGCATCAGATTGGGACGGTTCGCCTCAATGCGCCCCATCAGATCCGGCAGCCGTTCGCGCTGGCGGAAGTAGTAGATCATCTTCCAGCAGCGCAATACCTTTGTGTCGCCGCCGATGTTCTCGGGGTCTTCGCCCAGTTCGAAACACATCGCCTGCAGGTCTTCCTCGGTGAAGGAATCCTCCATCGCCTTGTGCAGCAGCAGCAATGGATCGTTGGCTGTTGTCATGAATATCCCCTCGCTTGAATTACAAAGCCACGAGTTGCGCGATCTTCGTGAAAGGCAATCAGGCCGGCGCAGCGAATGACTGGCTCTTCGCGATCAGCGCGTCCAATTTGCCCAACGCTGCGCCGCTCTGGATGGACGCTTGTGCGACTGCGATGCCGGCCTGGATGTCTGGCACGGCATCGGCAGCATACAGCGCCGCGCCGGCGTTCAGCAACACCACGTCGCAGCGCGCCGCAATATCTTCGCCTGCAAGAATCGCGCGTGTGATGGCAGCGTTGAAGTCAGGCGTGCCGCCGCCGAGATCGTCGAGCGTCGCCGGCTTGAAGCCGTAGTCCAGCGCATCTAACTCGAACAGCCTGATCTGCCCGCCCTTCACTTCGGCCACCGTGTTGATGCCGGCGGTGGTCAATTCGTCGATGCCGGAAACCGCCGGCGACGACCCATTCACGATCAGTGCGTGCGTGGTGTCGAGGTCGACCAGCACCTCAGCCATGATTTGTACATACTTGCGATCCCACACGCCGAGCAGGTGACGCCGTGCAAATGCTGGATTGGTGGGCGGGCCGATGATGTTGAAAATGGTGCGTGTGCCAATCTCGCGGCGCGGGCTGGCGGCGTGCTTCATGGCCGGGTGGTGCGCCGGCGCAAATGCGAACCCGATGCCTATCTCGTCGATGCACTGGCCGACCTGCTCCGGCGTCAGGTCGACTTTTACGCCCAACGCGTTCAGCACATCGGCTGCGCCGCTTTGCGATGAAGCTGCGCGGTTGCCGTGCTTGGCCACCGGCACGCCGGCGCCAGCCACCACGAATGCCGTTGTTGTGCTGATATTGAAGGTGTTGCTCTTGTCGCCGCCAGTGCCAACCACGTCGATCAACTCATCATGGCGCTGCACCGGGATGCGCAGGACGTGCGCGCGCAAGGCGCGGATGCTGCCAGCGATCTCGCCGGCTGTCTCGCCGTTTACGCGCAATGCCGCAAGGTATGCGCCGATCTGTGCCGGCGTCGCCGCGCCGGTCATGATCTCGTTCATCACCGTCTCGGCTTCATCGATCGTCAATGACTGTCGGTTAAACAGTTTTGCCAGTGCCTCTTGAATCATGGAGCGGATTATAGGAAAGGGGGTGAAAGGGTGATGAGGAGAGTAAGGGGAATGTTCGATGGCTCGATCACCCAATGGCTCAATCGCTGAGGTAATACGTCATATGCTGGAGATGCAGCACGGGGTCGATGTTCTCCACGCGCACATGCGCCGGCACGCTGAGGTTGGTGGGGGCGTAATTCAGGATGGCGGTGATGCCGGCTTGCACGCACTGTTCAGCCACCTGTTGCGCAGCGTGCGCCGGCACTGCGATCATTGCCAGTTGCACATTGCGCTGCTTCACGACTTCGGGCATTGCGTCAAAAGGTTGCACGATTTGCTCGCCGATTGTGCCGCCAAACTTGGCTGGGTCGGCATCGAACACGGCGCACACGCGGAAGCCGCGATGCTTGAAGCCGCTGTAATTTGCCACGGCGTTGCCGATATGGCCGGCGCCGATGATGATGATCGGCCACTCGCGCTCGATGTGCAGGATTTCGCGCAGCTTGTCTTGCAGGCCGGCGATGGAATAGCCTGTGCCTTGCTTGCCGAACTCGCCGAAGTGCGAGAGGTCTTTGCGAATTTGCGCTGAGCTAATGCCCAGCCAGTCTGCCATTTCCTGCGATGATGTGAAGTCTTTGCCGTTATTTTGCATGGCGGCCAATGCGCGAAGATACAAGGGCAGCCGTGCGACGACGATGTCGGGGACGCTTTTTGCTGGCATAAGCTTCTGTGGATTGCGCGGGCTGTTTGCCAAAACGATATGCTGCCGACAATCCCTGTGTGCTTTGGGATATTAGCATAGGAACACGACATGCGCATGGATAATCATGGCGTGTTAATCGGCATCGACGCCAGCCGCGCGGTGACTGCCCGGCTCACTGGCACCGAGCGCTACTCGCGCGAGGTCATCGTTGCGATGATCTGCAGTGCGCCGCAGCATCACTTTCGCTTGTATCTGCGCGAGGGCAACCCGGCCGAGCGCGCCACCTTTTTGTCATCGCTGCCCGGCAATGTGGAGCCGGCAGTCTTTGGCCCGACGCGCTTGTGGACGCACATCGGCTTGTCGCATGAAATTGCCGCGCGACCGCCGGATGCGCTGTTTGTGCCGGCGCATGTGTTGCCGGCGGGCATGGCGCGAACCGATCTGCGCAGCGTGATCCGCGCTGTTGCCACCGTTCATGACCTGGGCTACAAACGTTTTCCGCATGCCCATCCACTGCAGCAGCGCGCCCTGCTCGATCTCGGCACGCGCTTCACCGTGAGCAACGCGCATGTGGTGATCGCTGATTCTGAAGCCACGAAGCGCGATGTGATCTCGTTTTACGGCGTGCCAGAGCCGGCGGTGCACGTCGCACATCCTGGCCCCATGCCGTTGGTTGATGTAAGCGCGGCAGATATTGATGCGACGCTGGTGAAATTTGGTGTGCCGGCGCGTCGGCCCTTCGCGCTGCACATCGGCACACTACAGCCGCGCAAGAATCTGCGCCGGCTGGTGCAGGCATGGGCACGCCTGCCGGCGACATTGCAAAACGCGCGATTGGTGCTGGCCGGCGGCGCGGGGTGGGGTGATGAGGCTGCGCAACTGCGACGTGAGGTGGTCGCGCTTGGTCTGTCGCAGCGCGTGATCTTCACTGGTTACATCAGCGACTTTGAAAAATCAGCGCTGCTGCGCGCAGCGCGTGTGTTTGTATTTCCTTCGCTGTATGAAGGGTTTGGTTTCCCCGTGCTGGAAGCGCAGGCTGCCGGCGTGCCAGTCGTGTGCAGCAACACGTCATCGCTGCCGGAAGTCGCCGGCGAGGCTGCGCTGCTGGTCGATCCCACACAGATCGATGCCATCACAGATGCCATCGCCAGGGCGATGGATGACGATGCCCTGCGGACGCAGTTGGTCGCCGCCGGCCATGCCAACCTCGCGCGCTTCTCATGGCAATCCTGCGCCAAGAACGTTTTGGATGCGCTGTCAATGGGTGAAGCGCCATCAGCAATTGGCAGGTGAGCGTATATTTCTGAAAGCCCGCGCAATCTCTCCCATTACAATTTGCGCATTACGGATCACGCAACTCCCATCGCTGCCATCGTTCTTGCCGCCGGCCTGTCTTCGCGCTACGGCGATGGCGTAAACAAACTGCTGCTGCCCTTCGCTGATGGCACGGTGCTGCGGCGTGTCGTCAACACCACCATTGCCGCGCAGATCGATCAGATCATCGTCGTCACCGGCCACCAACGCGAGCAGGTGGAAGCCGCGCTGGCGAATATGCCGGTGACTTTTGTTCACAACCCGCGCTTTGCGGAAGGTGAGATGGTGTCATCCACACAGGCTGGCTTGTGCCATCTTGAAACGACGCATGTGCGAGCGGCGATGGTTGTGCTGGGTGATCAACCGCTGATGCCGGTGTCGATCCTGCGCCGGCTGATGCAGGCCTATCGTAGTGGCTGCGGCAGCATCCTCGCGCCGATGTTCGATGGCACGCGCGGCCATCCGGTGCTGCTGGACCGGCAGTGGTGGCCTGCGGCGCTGGCCTTGCCCGATGGCGCGCAGATGCGCCAACTGTTGCGCGCGCACCCACAGCACGTCGTGCATCTGCTTGTCAACAGCGATGTCGTATTGAAGGATATTGACACGCCGGCGTTGTATGACGAAGCAGTGGAGCAGGCGAAGGGGAAAAAGTGAGGAACCAGGCGGAGTGAAAGGATGGCGCGATTGCCTGCGATGACTCATCCACTCAAGCGCGCGATGATCCAACCCGTGCCTACCATTGCTCCCAATACATCTCCAGGTCATCCGGCGAGTCAAGGTCGAGGCTGATCGATTGCGAGTGAAAGAGTGTCACCTGAATGCCCTGCGCTTCAGCCTGCGCGAAGTGGAGTTGCGCGCTGTTTGGGCCGAAGGCAAAGTCAATTGCGTTCGGTGGCTTGAGCAGGAGCGCATTTGTGCCATGCCCATGTCGATCGGGTGCGATCACCACGCCGGCCGGCGCAGCGCCGCATAGCGCAATCATCGCCTCGATGTCGTTTACGCTCACCGCAGCCAGATCCGAGTGCAGAATCAAGATCGCCGGCGCGGCGGCGAAATGCTGGCGCGCCTGTCGTAGCGCCTCATTCAAACCGCGCTTCTCCTCGCGCAAAAACGTTACACGCCAGATTTCCGCCCATTCGGCCACAGCTTCATCCACGCTGATCAACACGATCTCTGCGACGCCGCGCGCGTTTTGCAGCGCGTGTACTACGCGACGCAACGACTCGCGTGTCAGTTGAATGCGCCGCTCCAGGTCGAGCGCATTGCTCAGGCGCGACTTGCCCTGCGCAAGAGACTTGACGGGGATGAAGGCGGTGACGAAGGGAGACGAAGACCGCCGGCTATCTTGTGCGCCGGCGGCTTGAGTAGGCAGGGTGGCCATGATGACCTGATTGGCGCAGGGTCAATTGTCCGTCGGCGCCGGCTCATCCAGTTTGCAGCCGCCCAGATTCTCGGGCCGCAATTGATCGGCAAACGTTACCACCTCACATGCCAGCCGCGCGCGATCATCACCATCCTTCATGATTGTGTTGGTGACCAACACGCCCATGCCCATCGCTTCCACCAGCGGTTTTAGCGCGGCATCCTGCTCATCCATGACAAAGCCATTCAGAAATTCCGCGTAATGTTGCGCCACTGCCACCGCGGACGACTCGACGCCCAGCTCGCGCATAAGCTTGGCCGCCGGCCCCTTCACCGCCTCGCCGCCGATGATCGGTGTGACCGCAATGATCGGCGCGCTGGCGTTCAGCAGCGCGTCCTTGATGCCCGGCACTGCCAGGATCGGGTCGATGCTGAGGTAGAGGTTGGATGGCGCGATGATGATTGTGTCGGCGGTTTCGATGGCGCGCAATACGTCGGGCGCCGGCTCAGACTCTTCCGCGCCTTCGTAGATCAGGCTGCGCACTTCGGGCTGCCAGCGCAGCTTGACGAAATATTCCTGGAAGGCAAACAGCCCTTCGTCGGTGTCGACGATGGTGCGCACAAGATCGTTGGTCATGGGCAGCACGCGCGATTGCACGCCCAGTTGTCTGGCCAGCATGCGCGTAACATCGGTGAGCGTTGCGCCTCCTTTCAGCCAGTGCGTGCGCAGCAGGTGCGTGGCGATGTCGCGGTCGCCGACGTGGAACCACGGCTCCACGCCATAGACCTTGAGCATGTCGAAGTTCTGGAAGGTGTCGCCTTTCACGCCCCAGCCAGTCTCGGCGTTGTTCCAGCCGGCAAGCGTGTACATCACCGTGTCCAGATCGGGTGAGACGCGCAAGCCATAGTGTTCAAAATCGTCTGCAGTGTTCACCACTACCGTGAGCGCATCTTCGCCCACGCTATGCGCCATGCCCTCCGCCAACTTGGCGCCGCCCACGCCTCCCGCAAATACCAGAAAATTCATTTGGATGAATTTTGCGTGAGGCAGGCAGGATGCGCAAACAGATGCGCAGGCGTTGAGTATGTCAGCAAGCCGGGAAGGATGGTCGCGCTGTTGCACACGACTGCAATTGACGCGCAATTGCCAATTGCAGTTATCTGTTCGAGCAATCCATTTTCAACGCGTCCTGTGCGCGGGCTTGCGTGAGGGTGAGCGTTTCGGTGATGGATTGGTTGTCAAATATCTGGCGCAGCGCGTTTTGCAATTCATCTTGCACGCATGGCCAGCCGGCATAGAGCGGCGAGGCTGTCGCATTTGGCGCAATCTGCTGCAGCAATGCAGCGCGGCCGGCATCCAGCGGCTGTGCGAGGTCAAGGTTGAGCAGGTTGATGACCGATGCGCGCGCCGGCAACTCATTCGTCTCTTTTGCCCATTGTGCAGTTTGCGCGGCATCCGTGATCCATTTGATGAATTGCCAGCCGGCGCGCGCGCGATCAGCGCTGCCGCGCGGCAGCACCCATAGCGGCGCGGTGAGCATCGACACAGGTTTTTCACCGGTGTTGGCCGGCAGCGCGCCGATCTCAAACTTGAAATTTGCGCGTTCGGGGATGGCGCCGGCATAGATGCCAAGCCGGTAGCTCCAATCGCTGGCAAGCAGCACGCGCGCCGCCGCAAAATCGTCGATGGCGCGTTGCGCTGTTGGCACACGATAGGCGATGCCACTCTGCAAATACGTCACCAGCGCTTCGATGGCGCTGGCAGTTCCAGCCGAGGCAATTTGCAAGGATTGCGTTTGCGCCGAATACACGGGTGCGCCCTTCGCTGCCGTCCACTCCTCAAACAGCACCCGGTTCAGGACGATGCCAAAGCACAACGTGCCGGCAAAACGATCGGTCGCGCTGTTGCAATTTTTGTCGAACTGCGCCCAGTCTGCTGGCACTCCCTGCTGGTTCATGTTGCCCAGCCAGTCATGATTGACGATCATGAAGCGCGCGCTGCCGCCCATCGGCACGCCGATCAGCCGGCCCTGCGGGGTGCGGCCTGCAGCCAACATGAAGGGATACAAATCGGCGCGGTCGTTCGCTGTCCAGCCAATATCAGTGTTGTCAGCAAAGCCGTCCAACTGCGTCAAGCCGTTGAGTTGCTCATATAACGCCGCCTGCGCCGGCGATACCAGCGCGATCGCCGGCAACGTGCCGGTGCGGATGCCGGCCTGCATGTCGGCATGCAAGTCTGCTGGCGTCCTGCGCTCTGGCACGATCATCATGCCGGCGGGGTTTGCGCTGTTCCATCGATCGACCAGTTTGAGCAGCGCGCGCTCTCGCAGGCCATCCAGCGCGTGCCACAGCACCAGCACCGGGCGCGGCGCTGCCGGCGCGCACGCCGCCAGTGCGAGGCACAACGCCATCAAAATGGGAAGCAGCACACATCTTTTTTTGTGCATGAAAGATTGTCAGGGTGTTGGTCGTCATGCCGTCAGGTCATCGGCACGACGGAGAACAGACCTTTGCTGTTGCGGACAAGCCTGCCGACGGGCGAGCGCGTATCGTGGCACGAGATCAAGGCTGCCTCATGGTCGAAAGCCCATTGCTGCCAGTGACGTTTGGTTTCAATCGTGATCAGCGGCAAAACGTCATAGGCTGTCACCCACGGCAGGCGCTCGAAGTGAATCATGAAGGAAGCCATGTCGCCCAGCATGAGTAATGGCGGCGCGCCGTCTGATTCGACGATGATCGACTGGTGGCCGGCAGTGTGGCCGGGTGTGTGCACCACGCGCACGCCCGGTGAGATCTGCGCATCGCCGTCGAGCAATGTGAGCGCATGGTGCTGCATGAGCGGCATGTAGTTGTCGGGGAAATAGGTATTGCGCGTGCGCTCGTTGGTGTGCGTCGCATCCTCATATTCCTGCCGCTGCACAAAATAGCGCGCGTTGAGAAAGGTCGGCACGATGTCGCCGGCGTCGTTCAAGCGCGTTGCCCAACCGGCGTGGTCGCCGTGCAGGTGCGTGAAGATCACAATGTCGATGTCGGCCGGCGCGATGCCCAACCGCGCAAGAGCGTCGATCAGCGTGCCGCGCGGCCGGCGCACGTCATACTGCGATGTGATGAGTTCATTGGGTTTGTCGCCCACGCCGCAATCGACGAGGATGCGCTGATTGCCGGCTTCAACCAGCACGCAGCGCAATTCCTGAGGCACGCGATTCAGATCGTCTGGCGGCAGCAGTTTCATCCACTTTGGGCGTGGCACCAGGCCGAAGGTGCCGCCGCCATCCCACCACGATGTGCCGTCGGTCAACAATGTTGCGCGCGCATCGCCGCAGGTCAGGGTCGTCGGTGTGTCCATCGCATGCGCAATCATAGCGTAGGGCAAATTGCCAGGTCTTTTGGCGCGAAGAGAGCAAGCATCACGCGGATTCGATTGACTCAGCCATCAGTGTCGACATAGGTGAAGGGCGCCTTGATCGTGGCAACGGTGCCGTGCATATTGCGCTTTAGCGAAAATGTGCCGCGCAGGTCCTCGCTGACGAGCGTTTTTACGATGTTCAGGCCGAGGCTGGGTGTGGAGATGCTGCCGACCCCTGCAAGGTCGCCGGCGTGCTTGCCCAGCCCGTTGTCGCGCACTTCCACCTCCAGGCTGCCGCCACGGTCGATCAGACTGATGGTGATATCACCCTTGTTGCGGCCGGCGAAGGCGTGCTCCATCGCGTTCTGCACCAGTTCGTTCACGCACAGCGCCAGCGCCGTGGCAGCGCGCGACGACATGCGCAGCGAATCGCCCATCACGTGAATGGCAAGGTCGATGTCGGGGCGGGTCATGTTGGCCCGCGTCAGGCCGACCACGCGGTTGATCACGTCTTTTACATCGACCAGCCGCAAACCCTCCTGCGCCAGCGCGTCATGCACTGCGGCAATGCTCATGATGCGATTGATGCTCACGGTCAGCACTTCTTTTGCCGAGATCTCGC
Source organism: uncultured Anaerolineae bacterium (assembly GCA_964590135.1). Taxonomy (GTDB): domain Bacteria; phylum Chloroflexota; class Anaerolineae; order J036; family Brachytrichaceae; genus JBDHWI01. Next base: position 11,555 of record CAZPVX010000047.1, read on the forward strand.
GGTCATCGTGCATCTGCATTTGCAACAGCATCACCACGTTTTGCAGGTTGTTCTTTACGCGGTGGTTCATCTCTTTCACGATGGCCGCATTGCCGATCAGATGCGCGTTCTCGATGGCGAGCGCGATCTGGTTGGCGAGCGTGGTGCACAGTTCAACCTGTGTCTCGGTGAATTCTGCCGTGCGCTCGGTCCACATGTTGAGCAAGCCGATGGTGCGATCGCGCACTTTCATCGGCACGCACATTAGGCTGCGCAAGCCGGCCTGATCGGCCCACGCTGCATGCGCCGGCTGCAACTCCAGCCTCGCCTCGCTGATCAGGATGGGTTCATTCACTGTTTCGATGTTGAGCAGTGGCAATTGGCCGGCAGGCCAGGCCGGCTCGGGCGGCACATTGGATTTCTGGTCATACACTGCGCGCGGGACGAATGCATTCAACCCTTCATCAAGCAACAGCACTGAGCAGTGCCGCGCATACACCGCATGCGCGCCCATGTCGGCCACCACCCTCAGCGCTTCATCGAGATAAATCGGCGCGATCACGGCGCGGCTCACCTCGGCCACTGCCGACAGCTCTTTCACCTTGCGTTCGCTCTCATCTTGCAGGATGGCGCGCTCAAGGATGCCGGCGACCACTTCGCTGATCAGCATGATGAATTCGACTTCGCTCTCCGCCCAGGTGTGCAGGCGATAGGTCTGCACGTTCAGCGCGCCGATTACGCGATCCTGTGAGATGAGCGGGACTGCCATCAGCGATTGAAATGAGCGCTCGCGCGTATTCGGCACCTCTTGGAAGCGCGGATCCTTTTGCGCTTCGCGCACCGCGACGCGCTGGCGATGCAGCGCCGCCCAGCCGGTTAGCCCCTCGCCCATCCTCAAATAACCGTGATCGACTGCGTGAGGATAGAGGCCGGTGGTCGCTTTCAATACGAGCTTGTCTGAAGATTTGTCGAGCAGATAGATCGATGTGGAATCGACGTGCATCACTTTTGTGGTGGTCTGTGTGATGCCGGCGAGGATGGCGCGCACATCTGCCGTCGCGTTGATATAGTGGCTGATCTCGCGGATGGCGGCCAACTCCTTGGTTTTTCGGCGCAATTCAGCGCGCGTGGCCGCCGCTGGATCAGTTGTTTTTGCGGGCATGGGGCGATTGTAATGGCGGCGTAGGACGGATTGGTGAGAGTGCCTCATCGTTATCCTTTACAATGAAATTGCATGTTGTGTCATAACGCATTTTCATTGAGGCATATTGTGCTGCTGGCTGTGGTTGCGCTGGCCGTGTTGAGCGCGCCGGCTGGCAAGCCGGCCGCTGCGCTGGTTGAGCCATTCGACCCGGCCTCGCTCATCACCGATGACGAATTCAACGACGCCGGCGCGATGAACTGCGACCAGATTCAGGCTTTTCTGAATGAGCGCAAGGGTGTGCTGAAATCACTCATCGTCGACAATCGCACTGCGGCGCAGATCATCTGCGACAACGCGGCTAACTTCAGCGTCAACCCGCGTATCCTGCTGGTGATGATGCAGAAGGAGATGGGGGTGCTGACCGACCCGCAGCCCGATCAGAAACAACTGGATTGGGCACTGGGCTGCGGGCCAGGTTGGAGCAGCACGCAGGGCTTCGCAATGCAGGTGGAGTGCGCTGCGCGCACCATGCGCAAGAATTTTGATCGGCCGGGCTTTGGCACAGAGACAGTGGACGGCGTGGCACCGGCGACGCGCGGCACGCTCGCGCTGTATCGCTACACCAGCCATGTCGCCGGCAACCAGGATTTCTGGACGATCTGGAATCAATACTTTCCCGCCAGCGTCGCGAGCGGCCTGCCGCCAGAGATTTATGTAGATAGCCGCAACGTGGAGTTGACGCCGGCGATCAAGCGCGAGCCGGCGTGCCTGTATGGTTGGGCGAGTGGCAAGCGGGGTCGGGGCGGGCATTTCATTGCCACGCCGAATGCAGCAACGCCGGCGGACAGCACCAACAAGGCTACCTGGCGGCCAAATTTGCCGCGTGATGGCGCCTATCGTGTCTTTGCCTTCATTCCGAATCGTGAGGCCATTGCGTGGGCGTGCAATCCCGTTGCGGCAAAGCTCGACACTGCCAATGCGCGCTACACCATCAAGCATCGCGGCGGCATCACGCAATACAACTTGAATCAAGCGCCGATCAGTGACAACTGGGTGGAACTGGGCTCGTACTACTTCACTGCCGGCGGCGACAACTACGTTCAACTCGACGACATGACCGGCGAACCGAGTGGCAGCCGCTGGGTCGCTGTCGACGACCTCAAATTCGTGTGGCTGCAACCCTGACGCGAAAAGAAAGACCCCTTGCAACAGATGGCAGACGAGGGGGAAGCGTCTCCATCCACTGCAAGGGGCAACCCTCAGTCTACGCGATTACATTAAAAGCGCATAGGACGAAGGTGAGTGCGATTCATCGCCATCTCGCGCAGTGGCGAGAAGGACACCCGGAGTAGACCGCGCGTAGGTTTTCATCGTATTACCAGCGGCAACGCCACACGCCGGTTGACGGGCGCGGGGTTGGGCTGCGAGCCGGCGCTGGGGCGCACCAGACCGAGATATGCCTCGCCAGTTGGAGATGCGCCGGCGGCCAACGCCGTGTTGCCATTTGGAAAGACCTGCGCCACGTTTGGATTCTCGCAGCGCACTTCGAGGATCTCACTCAGCACTGTGCGATAGTCGGTTGTCACGGCAAGATCGGCGTTGTCGAAGAGTTGCGCATCGGCCAGCCCAGGCCAGCTGCCATAAAGTTTGCCGCCGTTCACGTAGCCGCCCATCACCAGCATGACGTTGCCGTGTCCGTGGTCGGTGCCATTGTTGGCATTGCGCCGCACGCGCCGACCAAACTCGCTCACCACCACCACCGTCAGGTTGGCGGTGAAGCCGTTGCTCAGGTCGATATACAGCGCGGCCAGCCCTTTCGCCAACGGGTCGAGTTGGTTATCCCAGAAGTAACCACCGGCTGGCCCGCGCTGATCGTTTGGATTTTGCTGGTTCTCGTGCGTGTCCCACCCGCCGAAATCGATGGTTGCAGTGCGCAAGCCGAGATCGGCTTTGATCATCTGTGCGATGGTCTTGAGTTGGCTGCCGAAGCTATTGTTGGGATACACCGCGCCGTTGGCCGGCGCATAGGTGCTGCCCAATTTCGATTGGATCACATCCATCGAATCGAGCGTGTCGATGCCGGCATTGTGCAGCCATGTGCTGTTGCTGCTATACATGTTGCGCAGCGCCTCGATCTGGCGATTTTCATATTTCCAGTAGCCGTTGTAGTCGAAGCCCTGCGCGCCGCTGAGCGTGACCGCGCCTTCATAGCCGAGCAGCGCCATCGCCGGCGTGCTGCTGGCCGAGATCGCCGGCAACAGGATGTTTGCCGACAGGTTGGGCGCGGTTTGCAAGTGCCGCGTCATCCAGCCGGTGCTGGAATTTTTTACATTGGGCGTGCCAGTCTCGATGAACTGCTGTGCGTCGAAGTGGCTGCGCGTGGCGCTGGTCTTCAGACCGGCGGCGTGGACGATGGCGAGCGCCTTCGACTGATACAGATCGCGCAGCGGGCCAAGCGCTGGATGCAGGCCAAAGGGCGTGCCACCCAACTCGCCAATCGGAATCGCTGCGCCGGGGCCGCTGGCGGGAATGGCGAGGCCGGGGTTGTTGCCATCCTTGCGATAGGTTTCGTAGTAGCCGCGATCAGTGCCGCCGATGGGCAACACCACGCTGAGTGAATCCCACCCGCCGCGCAGGAAGACCTGCACCACAACTTCGTTGTTTGTGCCGGCCTCGGGCGCGGCAAAGGCGAGATGGGTGATGCGCGAGCCAACTTGCGCTGCCACTGCCGCCGTGCAACCCATCAGAAATGTCCGGCGCGAAAATCTTGGTTGAAATGCCATTGGTTGTCCTCTTATCGCCACTGAAAATCGGGGCTCTGGATGATGATCTCGACCATGCGCGGCACGCGCTCGGCCACATCTTTGTCGGCCAGCACGATGGTGAAGCCGCTGCCCTGCGCCATGAAGTTGCGCGCCTCAACGAAGGTGCTGTAGTACGGCGAGGTATTTACATCGACGCCGGCGATGCCGAAGATGCGCTCGCACCAGAATTTCGCCATCTCATGCGAGTTGCGGGTCACGCCAGGCATCTGCTCGATCAGATTCAGGCGCACGTCAGGACGATCGAGCGGGATGCCCTCTTCGATGATCCAGTTGCACAGCTTCCAGCGCATCAGCATCGAGGTAGTGCTGCGCCAGGCTGCGCTGACGTCGGGATAGCCATCCGGCGAGCGTCGCCCAAATTGCTGCTGCCCGGTCGCGTCGTACGTCCAGTAGAAATCTTCCTTGTTGGTCGCCGGCGCGAAGTTGCTGTTTGCGCTGCACATCACGGCGCGCAAGGTCGCTGCGGCTGCCTCGAACGGGCGCTTTACCTTTTGCGCCCAGGTGGTCTGGAATTCATTCGACATCAGGATGGCGCGCACAGTCTGCTTGATTTGATCCGGCGCAGCGCGGTTGTTGTAGAAGACGAGGGCAATCTGGTTGACGAGCGTTTCGGGCGGTGTGTCGGTGATGAGCCGGCGGCACAACTTGCGCGCGATGAACTTCGCCGTGCCGGGGTGATTGGCGATCATGTCATAGACGAACAGGCCGTCGCCCTCGTCGCTGTTGTGCGAGTTGTCGATCAGCCGGCCACGCAAAATTCTCTTCTCGCCGCGATCGTGGATGTTCGGGTCGAACACGAAAGCGCCGGTGCTGTTCTGACCGCTGATCGAAAATGTCCAGCCGGTGAAGGCGCGCGCAGCCGCATAGACATCAGCATCGACGTAGCCCAAAGGCGGCGCCGGGTTGGGCAGGATGATGCCAGGCAACCCATTTGGCCCGTTTGGATCGTAATCTGGAACGGTGAGCGCATCCATGACACCCAGATAGTTCTCTGCGCCCAAGCCATGCAACTCGAACAATTCGCGGGCGTAGTTTTCATTGAATTGCGGGGCGCGGCTGATGTACTGGTCGAGATAGAACAGCATCGCGCGGTGCCGGCCAATCGCCTCCAGAAAGGCGCGGAAGTTGCCCAGGGCGTGCGCGCGGATGACGCGGTCGTAATCCGGCCATGCCGAACTGGCGACGAAGTAATCCCACGCATACACGTTGAAGTGGTTGTGCCAGAAATCGACCAGCACCTCGCGTAGTTGCCACTTGCTGTAGGTTGCGCGGATGAAGTTGGCGATGCGCAACTCGCGCAATGGGATCGACTTGTCGCCCTTCTTGTGGTTGTCCTGCCACAACTGGTCGAGCGATTTGAACAGGGTGGGGAAGGTCGCCGGCGTGATGCGGCTGGTCACTTCGCCATCGCCCGGGTCGTCGGCATTCACGCCGTTTGGTGGCGGCGCAGACAGTTGCTCATCAACATAGTGCTGCAATTTATCCACCGGCGTCGCGCCAGGCCGCGCATTGAAGGCACCCACGCTGTTGATCGGGTCGCCGGGGCGGTTGCCAAAAGCCATCCGGTTGAGTGCGATCACGCCCAGCGGTGGCGCCGGTGGCAGCGCGGCAGCCATCTGCGCGCGCATCGCCCGCTCGGGGCTTTGCAAGGGTTTCAGTTCGTCATCGCGTTTAATCGTTGCTGAGCCGGCGCTCGCATCGGGTGCTGGCTCCATCGGCTGCTCTGTCGGCTCGGCGGGCGGCTGGTCATCCTGTGCGTGGATCGTGTTCGCAGTCGCTGCCACCGCCGCTGCAGCTGCCAGTGCGGTTGCCGTGTGCAACAATCGCCGGCGGGATGGGTTTGTCTTGGTTTGACTGATGGTTTGACTGATGGTTTGACTGATGGTTTGACTGATGGTATGAGCCATGCTGTCCTCTCTGTCTGGCCGCGCGTTCTGCTGCTCTGCGCATCGCATTTGCGAGATCAGGTCGCGCGGATTCTAGGGAGGGCGTCGCTGGCGTGATGCGCGTTTGCTGCACGCTGCGCGGCACGGCTTGCATACCGCCGGCGGCGTCAGCTTCGCTGCAACATCATGGCGCAAATATTCCGGCGAAACGAGATTTGTTATAGGGATGGAAAAACAAAAAGCACACGACGCGCGCGCGTCGTGTGCCAGGTGCGAGTTGCTTGGCGATCAGCTTATTGCCGCATGTTTTCCTGCACGGCGCGCATGAATTCATCGAACAGGTAGCTCGCATCGTGTGGGCCGGGCGAGGCCTCAGGATGGTATTGCACACTGAATGCGCGCTTCGCCGGCACGCGCAGCCCTTCCACGCAGCCATCGTTCAAGTTCACGTGCGTCACCTCCACGCCGACGGGCAAGGTGTCAGGCTTCACTGCAAAGCCATGATTGTGGCTGCTGATCTCCACGCGCTCATGCGCCAGCACCGGCTGGTTGCCGCCACGATGGCCGAACTTCATTTTGTAAGTTTTGCCACCCAACGCCAGTCCCAGAATCTGATGGCCGAGGCAGATGCCAAACACGGGATATTGACCAACCAGCGCGCGGGTCGTTTCAATGGCATAGGTGCAGGCAGCAGGGTCGCCCGGGCCATTTGACAGGAAGATGCCGTCAGGTTGCATCGCTGCAACATCCTTGACCGAGGTGGTCGCCGGCACCACCGTGACGCGGAAGCCGCGGCTGGTCATCAACCGCAAGATATTGCGCTTGATGCCGAAATCGAAGGCGACGAAGTGCGGCGCTGCGCCACGGTGTGCGCTTGATGATGCTTCGTCTACATACCATTCAGCGACAGCCGGCTCCGACCAGTGATATGGCTCCTCGCAAGTTACCTCGCGCGCCAGGTCTGCGCCGTTCATGTCGCGGCTGTTGCGCGCCATCTCGGTCAGGCGCGCGGCATCGGTGTTGGTCGAAGAGATTGCGCCGCGCATGGCGCCGGCAGTGCGGATGTGCTTGACCAGCGCGCGCGTGCTGACGCCCATGATGCCGACGATTTCGCGCGCTTTGAGATATTCGTCGAGCGGCAGGCGGTTGCGATAGTTGCTCGCCAGCGGTGAAAGCTCGCGGATGACGAAGCCGGCGGCCCATGCGCGGTCACTTTCGTCGTCTTCGGGCGTGGTGCCGGTGTTGCCGATCTGTGGCGCGGTCATCGTCACGATCTGCCCGTGATATGACGGGTCGGTGAGGATTTCCTGATAGCCGGTCATCGAGGTGTTGAATACCACCTCGCCTGTGGTCTCACCGATCTTGCCAAAACCTTGGCCGGGCCACGTGGTGCCATCTTCAAGCGCGAGCAGGGCGGGAATCTGCATGGTTTACGAATTTGGATTTCTGATTGCGAATTTCTTTCCGACGAGATTCATCGGATTGTCAGGATGGTCGGCCTTTTGATTCTGTCTGCTTGAGATCCTGTTGGGTTCCGGCCTGCAGCACAGCGCGCCATTCATCGGGCAGGCGGGTTGGGGTGTTCAATTCGAAATTGAAGCACACCTGCACCGTCCTGCCGGTGGCGATGAGCGCGCCATCCTGCCGGCGCACCACACGATACACCAGTTCGTACGACGAGTTGCGAATCTCGCCTGTCTTCACTTCGATGTCCAGCGTATCGCCAAAGTGCGCCGGCGACTTGTAGTCCACACTCGCATGCGCCACCACCGTGCTGCGCCGCTTGTTGAACAGTCCGCGCAGTCCAATAGCTGTCATGTATGCGATGCGCGCCTCTTCGAGATAGGACAGATACACCGCGTTGTTCACGTGGTTGTAGATATCCATGTCGTTGAAGCGCGGCGCGAGTGTGTGGATGAACACCAGAGATCCGAGTATTGGAGTGTGAATCTTGCATGCAAGATTCACACTCCATGTCGCCTATTTCTTCTCTTCCACCTTCACGGTGGTGATCTTGTCGTGCTGGGTGGGGTTGTCCTGCGATGCCACCAACTGCTTGGCAATATCGAGGCCGGCGGTGATCTGGCCAATCACGGTGAACCGGCCATCCAACACCTGCGTCGGTGAGAAGGTGAGGATGAATTGCATGGCAGTGGTCTGATCGCTGCCATAGAGCGCCACCACCCCGGGCGTGTTCATCGCGCCGGCTGCCGGCTTCTCAAAATCACACTCAAAACCCGGGTTGCCGGCGGCTGTCGGGCTGCCTGTCAACACCGCGCCCACCTGCGCATCGTTCAGCGCAATCGGCGACCCATCGAAGTAACCCTGCTGGGCAAGGAACACCGTCGCATTCACGTTTACCGGCGCCAGCGCGGGATCGATCTCGGTCACGATATCGCCCTTGCTGGTGGCGAGCGTCATGACGTACTTGCTGTCTTTGTTGATGACCTGCTCCGGCTTCGTGAAGTTGAAGGTCTTGCCGCTGGCGCCGGCCAATTGCTCCTTGCGTGAGGCGGCGTAGGCCTTCAATTGCTCGGCGGTATCCGCAGCCGTGAAGGCTTCTGCCGGCGCTTGCCGACCATCCAGGAAGAGCGTTGGCGTGCCTTGAATCTGGGCTGCGATGCCGGTTGCGATGTCGCGCTGCACGCGCTCGGCCACTGCCGGCGATGCCATGTCAGTTTCAAATTTCGCCACATCCAGTTTCAACTGCTCGGCGTAGGTCTTCAATGTGGCGGTGATTTCATTCACTGGCTTCTCTGCCCACTCGACCTGCTTCTCAAACAGCAGGTTGTGCATCTCCCAGAACTTGCCCTGGATGGCAGCAGCCTCAGCGGCGTGCGAGGTGATGAGTGCCTTGTCGTGCTGGGGCAGGGGGAAGTGGCGGAACACCAGCTTCACCGTGTCGCTGAGCGTGTTGAAAGTTGGCTTGAAGCCGGCGTGGAAGGCGGCGCAACTGGGGCATTGGAAATCGCCATATTCCAGGATGACGGTCTGCGCTTCGGGGTTGCCCAGCACGCGATCTTCGGCGACGATGTTGAGCGGGTAGGGCCGGCATTCAGCAGGCTTGGGGGCTGCCGTCGGCAACGCCGGCGCTGCGGCCACTGCGCTGCCATCTGCCGCCACAACATCAATGCGCTCGATCTTGTCGCCAATCGCAATCTGCCGCACCACATCCTGTCCCTTGATCGTCTGACCGAACACAGTGTAGTTGTTATCGAGATTGGGCTGCGCGCCGATGGTGATGTAGAACTGACTGCCGCTGCTCGGGGTGGTGGCCGGATCGCCGCCCTGCCGCGCCATCGCGATGGCGCCATCCACGTGCGTCAGCTTGATCTCTGGCGGCAGGTTGTAACCCGGGCCGCCAGTCCCGGTGCCGAGCGGATCGCCACCTTGAATGACAAAATCAGGCTCGACGCGATGGAACGTCAGGCCGTCGTAGAAACCATTATTGGCCAGATAGATGAAGTTGTTCACTGTCTGTGGCGCGGCCTGCGGATTCAACTCGACGACGATATCGCCCTTTGACGTCTTGATGGTGGCCACATATTTCTTCGTCGTGTCGATGGTGAGTGGCGGGATGGCGGTGCCAATGTTTGAGCGCGCTTTGGCATCGAGGCTGGCGTAGGGCCGGCTGGGATCAGGGGTAGCGCTTGCAGTGTTTGCAGGCGTTGTCTCGCTGCTGACCGCCGCGCCGGTGGATGGCGTTGGCGTGCTGGAGATAGGTGTCGAAGTCGGCAGGTTGGCCGGCTGCGCACCGCAGGCCGACAAAATAAATGCCGCACTCAATGTGGCGGCAATCACGCGATAATTCACGAAATCCTCCTTAACAATGGCTGCTTGACATGTTTCGAATGCACCGCAGGTTGCAGAGCTATGACCACATGACACGGCAATGAGACGCAAATCTCGCCGGCGGTTCCCATGGCTTTGGCTCTTCTCTCGCGCATTTTGTTATAAATGCGCCAAAAGCGGCATGACAATTCTGCACGGCTTCCTTAGAATATCCACAGACTTATCCACAATTTTGTGGTACTCTATGCACGTTTGAGTTTTGTGGCCGGTTTTTGGCCGGAGCAGTTGCGGCATTATACCTGCCGCACCAGCTGAATCGAGGGTGTTTTCCTTTATGCACATTGTTGCTACAATGCAACGAACGAGGTGAGAAGATGAGTCAAAATGGAAACAAGATCGCCGGCTCATGGACAAGGCGGGTGGCCGCAGTCTTTGCCAGTGCAGCGGTTGCTGTGATGTCGATCGGCGCGACGAGTGTTGCGCCGGCGCAGGCAGCCGCGCCAGCGCGCCAGGAAGTGGGCGCATATGTTTGCACATGGTATCGCGTGCGTTCTGGCGATACACTGTTGGAACTGGCCGCGCGCTACAACACAGACGTGCTGACGTTGCGCCGCGTAAATGGCTTGAAGACCACGCGTATTTACACCGGCCAAAAGCTGTGCATTCCGCGTTACGTCAAGCCAAATCCAAATCCGCAGCCGCCGGCGTCCGGCCCGTGGCAGGCAGCCTTCTGGAACAACACTTCGCTCTCCGGCTCACCGGTGCTGGTGCGCACGGATGCAGCGGTCAACTTCAACTGGGGTTTTGGTTCACCCGACCCCTCGCGCGTGTTCGCTGATTACTTCTCAGCGCGCTGGATTCGCCAGCAGAATTTCACCGCCGGCACATGGCGCTTCACGGTGAACGCTGATGATGGCTTCCGCCTGTATGTCGACGGCAACCTGGTCGCGGACCACTTCACATATGTTGGCAACCAGACGCGCTGGGTTGATGTGCCGCTGGCCGCCGGCGCGCACGTGGTGCAGCTTGAATATGTCGAGCAGACGGGCAATGCCCTGGTGCATTTGACCTACCAACATGTGGGTGGCCCAGTGACGCCGCCGCTGCCGCCGGATGGCAGCAAGTTCCGCAATGGCCCGTGGTACACCGAATTCTTTGCCAATGCCACCTTGACGCCGCCGCCATCGGCCATTCGCACCGAGCCGGCGATGCAGTTCTCCTGGAATGGCGCACCGCCACTGCCAGGACTGCCGGGCAGCTTCTGGTCGGCGCGCTTCATCCAGACCCGCTACTTCAACCCGGGCGTATATCAGTTCGTCGCGCGCGTCGACGACGGTGTGCGCATCACCATCAATGGCGTGCAGATCATGAACGAGTGGCGTGAGCAATCGTCGCGCACATTCACATCGAATGTGAAGCTGGGCGCCGGCAACTACACCATCGTGGTGGAGTATGCGCAGTTCGGTGGATCATCAGATCTGGCGATGTATTGGGACTTCCTCGGCAATCCGGATGCGCCGGCGCAACCGCAGGTGCTGTCGCAGCCCATGCCCAGCGGCCCGATTCCCTACATCCCGCCGCAGTAGTTCGAAGTAGTCTAGCTGCAGGATTCATAAAGAGGGCACCCTGACCAGGGATGCCCTCTTTTTTGTCATTGCACCCACACCAGTTTCTCGCTTTGCCAGCTTGGGAACTGCGCACCCAAATCCACCAGTTTCACGGGGTTGCCGCCATCGGCATTCATGATCCACACGCCCCACGCGCCGTCGCGGTTTGAAAGGAATGCCACGCGGCTGCCATTCGGCGAGAACGCCGGCGCTGCGTTGATTGTGCCGGTGCCGGTGAGTTGTTGAAATCCGCCGGCTGGTGTCACGGTGTAAATCTCCCAGCCGCCGCTCACATTCGACATGTAGATCAGCTTGTCGCCGCTGGGTGACCACGAAAGGCCGATGTCGCTGGCAGACGTGGTGAGGCGGCGCACGTCGCTTGGCTGGTTCGGGTTGATGAGGTGAATGCCGCACTGATCGGTGCAGCCTTGAAATGCAATATAGCCATTCGGCCCCCATGCTGGATACGTGCCGGTGGTCAATACCGTTGCATCGCTGCCGTCGCTGTTGGCCACCACCACCTTCCACGCGCCGTCCTGAAAGACCTGATAGGTGATGCGGCCATCTGGTCCCACGCTGGGGCGCGCGTTTGGTGATTGGCCGCTGCCGGTGTCGTAGGCCGTCGAGGCTGCGCTGTCGTACAGGTAATAGTGATACAGGTTTGTGAGCGGGTCGAACTTGCTGTAAAGCAGCCGGCCGACGATGCCAGCAGTGTTGAACACCGTGGTCGATGTGCCGGCGGTGCCAGTGATGCCGGCCGGCGTGGCGGTCAGACAACGCGCATCGGCGTCGGCGCGCTTCTGATCCATCGCCGGCGAAGGCGCGATCTGCGCGGCGCGCGCGTACTTCTTCGCTGCCGGGCACCAATCCTGTTGGCTGGCATAGGCCTCGCCGGCTTGTGCATACGAAAGATACAGCCGCCGGCCCACGTCGCGATATTTCGGCGCGGTGTTGTAGAGCTGCTCCAGCAATTCATTGGCTTTGTTCCAATCTGCGCCGACGTAATACAGTGCTTCCTGGTATGCAGCCGCCAGCCGGCGTTCACCTTCCACCGCGCCGCTGAGCGGCTTGATCTTTGCCGCCTCATCCAGATCAAAGATGCCCTGCTCGATCGCATCGCCCCGCACGCGCTGCAGGCCGCGCGTCACCAACGCATCGTAGCGCAACTCGCTTACCGTGTCCTGCTTGTAGGTGCTGTCGATGGCGATCAGTTGGTTGGCCAGGCTGATGACTGCATCCCACGCTTCAGCCTGCGCCTTGTCTTGCAATAGCACAAACAATTTACCCTTGTCGGTGATGACAGGGGTGGGGGTGGGGATCAGGGGCGTGGGTGTTGGGGTTTGCGCAGCGATGGCGGTGGCAGCCATGTTGCGCACGCCGAAGTTCTCCGGCTGATATTTCAGAATCTCTTCGAAGTTGGCTTGCGCCAATGCGTAGTCGCCGGCTTGCAACTGCTGGTTGCCCTTGTCGAAACGGTCGATGATGTAGGCGGCGATGGTGGCCGTGCGGCGAATGGCGGCCTCCTGCTGGCCAGCCTGCGCGCCGCTGAAGGCTGCCGCTGCGATCATGCTGATGAGGCCGCACGCGAATGCCAACACCAGCAGCACTGGCACTGCTGCGCGCGCAACGCGGCGCGGCTTGCGCAGGGGTTCAGCGGACGGCAGGATTTCGGTTTCGGCGTCTGTGGGAAAGGGCGCAGGACTGTCGGACATGATCGCGATGGCGGGGATTATAGGCGGAGCGTGCTGCGTTTCTCCGCCGTTTGTGCGCTGGCTTGCGGGTGGAAACCATGTGCTGCCGAGTGCTGCCGAATCGATCTGCTCGCGGCCGGGGCGATAGTTGGTTGCCCTCTTGGTGCTGAAGATGAAACGCGCATGAGCGCCAGCGCAACCCTTGACCGGTTCACCGATTCCCGTAAAATACGCGGCATCCAATTAAACAGACGTTCTTCTCAAAGTCAACCAAAGGTTTCTAGCGCGAGCGAGTAAGTCGTTCGCGCCATTTTGTCTTGTAAGCGGCCTGTCTACAAAGGCCCGGGGTTCGGCCCAGTGTGGGCCAAGAGTGGTGAATTAAATGGAATTGCGAGATTTTCGTGCGTTGCGTATCAGCCTGGCATCCCCCGAACAGATTCGATCTTGGTCTTACGGTGAAGTCACCAAACCCGAAACCATCAACTACCGTCGGCTGCGCGCTGAAAAAGACGGCCTCTTCGACGAAGCCATCTTCGGCCCAACCCGCGACTACCAATGCTACTGTGGCAAGTACAAGAATATCCGCTATAAGGGCATCATCTGCGACAAGTGCGGCGTTGAAGTGACCAAGGCCAGTGTGCGCCGCGAGCGCATGGGCCACATCAACCTGGCTGCGCCGGTCGCGCATGTGTGGTACACCCGCCGCGTCCCGTCGTTTTTGGGCACCTTGCTGGACATCACGCGCCGCAATCTTGACCGCGTGCTGTACTTCGCGCAATACGTTGTGACCTATGTCGATGAAGATGCGCGCCAGAAGGCGATCAAACGCCTGCAGGAAGATCATGAGCGCCGCATCGGCGAATTAGAAGCGAAGACACGGGCACAGGAAGACACCGCCGGCGGCAAGTTGCTCAAGCAACTCGTCAAGCTGCAACAGACGCTCGATGAGACCAACCAGCAATTCGATGAGCGCCTGCAGGATGAGACCGAGGCGCTGATGAAGTCGGCACAGCGCGTGCAGCGCGAGATCGAGACCAAGACCAACAAGGTCATCCGCGCGCCCATTGTCTTCGAGCCGACCGGCGTCCAGATCGCGCAGGATGGCGAGACCGTTGGCCGCGCCAACCTCACCCTGCTGAACAAGGTTGTCAAGGAGCAACTCAACGTCATCGAGGGCAAGGTCAACGAAGATCGCGACATCGCCACCAGCAAGATCAAGGGTGAGATTGAAATCCTGCAGGGCAAGGTCGATGAGGATGCGCGCCATCTGAGCGAGCGCCTTGCTGAGGAGATGCAGCAGTTCAACGCGCGGTACGCCACCGACAAGGACGATTTGGAAGATCTGGCAGTGTGCCAGTTCATGCCAGAGAGCCGCGCGCGTGAGTTGAAGCTGAAGTTCGGCCAGGTGTTCAAGGCCGACATGGGCGCAGAAGCATTCTATGAAATTTTGCGTCGCATGGACATGGACCAACTGGCGAAGGAGCTGTGGCGCGAAGTGCGCCATTCGCTGAGCAAGGTCAAGAAGAAGAAGGCGATCAAGCGCTTGCGCATCGTGGAAGCGCTGCGCAAGAGCAACAACCGGCCAGAGTGGATGATCCTCACTGTGCTGCCGGTCATCCCGCCGGACCTGCGCCCGATGGTGCAGCTCGATGGCGGACGTTTTGCCACGTCTGACCTGAACGATCTTTATCGCCGTGTGATCAACCGCAACAACCGCTTGAAGCGGCTGCTGGAGCTTGGCGCGCC
>CAZPVX010000048.1:0-24491 GCA_964590135.1 uncultured Anaerolineae bacterium
ATTCACGATCAGCGCGCAACTGGGACAGCACATCATTCACATCCATACAACGCATGACCGATTCTAACGCCGCGCTCGTGCCTATAATCTGGTTGGGGGTCAGTCAACGACTTGAAGCCGCATGAATCGCCGAATCATCTATGCCAGCGCGCTTGTCATTGGGTTGGTTGCCTGCGCTTCGGCCACACCAGAGCCGACGCCAGAATTCCGTAATCTGCAAACACGCATCGCAGCCACAATGGCAGCCATCCCCACCGCTGAATCATTGACGCCGACTGCGCGGCCGGCCACCGCCACACCCACCGTCGCACCGGCCACTGCCACGCCGTCCCCAGCGCCCACACCACCTATCGCGGTGCAGGCTGATGAATACGTGGTGCAGCCCGGCGACACGCTTTCCACCATCGCTGTGAAGTTCAACACGTCCATCGCCGGCATCCAACTCGCGAACAACCTCAGCGATGCGCGCGCGCTGCAGGCCGGCCGGCGAATCAAGATCCCCACCAGCAAGATTGCGCCGGATGAAAACACATTCTGGTTTATGCACGTGGTGAAGGCCGGCGAGACCTACAGCACCATCGCCGCCGGCTATGGCGTGAATCTCAGCGATCTGTTGCGCGTGAACAACATCACCAACGCAGCGCTGGTGCGCGAAGGCGACCGGCTCGTCATCCCTGTGCGCTTTCCGACCTAGGTCGGTCATCAGTAGCCGCACACGGCGAATCATCTTCGCAACGCAGTACGTTTATTTTCATCTTTTATAATTCCGCCAATTGGCCCTGCGCGGTCAGGGCGCTTTGATGATGACATTGAGCCCGCGCTCTGCCCTCACGAATCCCAACGAATGAAGCAAATATCGAACGCACTGCTGGCTGCGCTGGCATCCTGCTCCCTCTGCATCGCACTCATGCCCGCCGCGCCGGCACAGGCCGCAACCAGCGCCACATTGCAGGTTGCGCCCAACCGCGATTACGTAGTGAAGGCTGGAGATACGCTGCTTGCCATCGCCATGAAATATGGCGTGTCGATGGCCGCGATTCAAATCGCGAATGACCTCGCTGATCCGGCCATGATTCGCGCCGGCCAGTCGCTGAAAATCCCCGGCGAAAAAGTGCATCCCAACGAAAACCCGTTCTGGTCAGCATATGAAGTGAAGGCCGGCGACACGCTCGACGCCATCAGCAAGTCGCTTGGTGTGAATGTCAATGACCTGCTCAAGGTCAACAAGCTGGTCGATGCATCAATGTTGCAGATTGGGCAACTATTGATCGTGCCGGTGAATGGCGCTGGCGCGGCCGCGACGGAACAAGCGCAGACAATGGCGCCAAATCAGCAGGCAGCACAGCCGGCACAACAGGCATTTGATCTCATCCCGCTCGATCAGCCGGTGCAACCAGCGCCGGCGCAACAGCCAGCGTCAGCGCCAGCGCCACAAGCGCCGCTGGCCGTGCAAATCTCGCCGCAAGCCTCGTCGGCGGACGTGGAGGCCATGCGTCAAAATTTGCTGGCCTACTACAACCAGGCGCGCGTGGCGAACGGACGGCCGGCGCTGGCATATTCAACTGTGCTGCAATTGGCTGCACAGTTGCATGCCGATGATTGCGCGTCGCGCAATCAGGGCAGCCATATCGGCTCAGACGGCTCACGCGCAAGCCAGCGCATCGCGCGCGCCGGATTCCCAGGCCGCGTGACCGGCGAGAACTGGGCCTGGGCGCGCAGCGCAGAGCAAGCCTTCGACATGTGGTACACGCAGGAGATCGCAACCAACGGGCTGCATTTGCAGAACATCCTGTCGCCGCGCTACAGCGAAGTAGGCTTCGGCATTGCCGCCAATCGCGGCGGCTATTACCTCATCGCCAACTTCGGCGGGCAATGAGTCTCAACGCCAGGACGCAACGGCGCAAAGACCCAAAAAGCGCATAGCATCAGGATGCATTGCGCTTATCTTCTCGCACCTTCGTTTCTCGCGATCAAGAATTGCAGCGCCTCGCCGAAGTGGATGTCCATCGCGCGGCCGGCGGCCTCGGCATTGCTATAGCCAATGTCATTGACGATGGACTCGTGCAGCAGGTGAACACGCTCCAGTTGCTGGCGGTTACGCCGGCGATACAGCGTGTTGTGCGTCACCTCATTCAGCGCGCCACGGATGGATGTGATTAGGTCGCCGATCACCGTGTTGCCTGACGCATCCGCAATCAGCGCATGCAACTCGCGATCGAGATCGACATATACATCCGCATTGGCGATGTTGCGCGACATGCGCTGGATGATGCCGCGCATCTCATCGAGATGTTCCGGCGTACGGTGCTGCGCGGCCAGCCGCGCGCTCTGCACCTCCAGCGGCCGGCGCGCTTCCATCAACTCGCGGAAGGGCACGCGCTGGATCGACACAGCGTGGGTAAAGTAGGCGCGCAACTGCGAGGCATCAAGCGCGCGCACAAGCGTGCCGCGGCCATTCACCACCTCCACAAAACCCTGCCCTGCAAGCTGCTTGAGCGCCTCACGCAGAATGGGCCGGCTCACGCCGAACTGCTGCGCAAGTTTGCTCTCTGCCGGCAAAAGATCGCCGGGCTTGGCGCGCTGTTGTGTCAGTTGCGATAACAGCTGGCCGGCGATGTGCGCCGGCAGCGTCACGGGCGGGCGGACGTCGTTGGTTTGAATCATCTAATTCACCTGTCAGACAGGTTGCCATTCTAACCGTTGACAGCCTTTTATGCCGGTTGTATAAACGCCCCCAATCGCATGAACAGCTTTGCGCTCGCCGTTGTCGTCGTCATTAGCGTCCTCCTCGTCCTTGCGGACAAGGAGCAACTTTCATTTGGGATGGCAACAGCGCGAGCATAAGGCGTAAAGGCATGGAACGGAAGCCCTCCTGAATGGAGGGCTTTTTTGTTGACCTTCATCCCCTCAAAGGGTTCTGGATGGGATGAGGGCGCCGAGGAGCATTTTGATGAAACTGACAGGTGCGCAAATCATCTTGGAGACCTTGATCCAACAAGGCGTCACGACGATCTTTGGATACCCGGGTGGCGCAACGCTGCCAACCTACGACGCGCTGTTTGACTATCAGGATCGCATCCACCATGTGCTGGTGCGGCATGAAGAGAATGCAGCGCTGGCAGCCGATGCATACTTCCGCGCGACGGGCAAGGTCGGCGTGTGCATGGTCACCTCCGGCCCAGGTGCCACCAACCTCGTCACCGGCCTGGCAAATGCCATGATGGATTCGTCGGCCATGGTCGCCATCACGGGTCAAGTGCCCTCGCACCTGGTCGGCACAGATGCCTTTCAGGAGACTGACGTGACCGGCGTGACCCTGCCCGTGACCAAGCACAACTATCTGGTGATGGACGTGAATGAGCTGGCGCAGGTGCTGGCCGAGGCGTTCTACATCGCCAAGAGCGGCCGGCCCGGTCCCGTGCTGGTGGATATTTGCAAAGACGTGCAACAGAAGATGGCGGAATACACGCCGATCACCAGCGTTCAGATGCGCGGCTATCGCGCCATCAAGCCGCAGGGCCGGCAGGATATGCCATATCTGCTCAATCGCGCGAAGGAATTGATCGACACTGCGCACAAGCCGATCATCCTCGCCGGCCAGGGCATCAAGCACGGCAAGGCCCACGAAGAATTTCGCGAGTTTGTGGAGAAGAGCGGCATCCCTGTAGCCACAACCCTGCTGGGCATCGGCGTGCTGAGCGAAGAGCATCCGCTCAACCTGCGCATGATGGGCATGCATGGCGAAGCGTATGTGAATCAAGCCATCGCCGCTGCCGATTTGATCATCGCGTTGGGCATGCGCTTCGACGACCGCGTGACCGGCAACCTGAAGACATATGCAAAGAATGCGCGCGTGATTCATGTGGACATCGACGCCGCCGAGATCGGCAAGATCGTGCCGGCGGAGGTCGGCATCGTGGGCAGCGTGAAGGATGTGCTGCGCGATTTAACGCCGATGGTGGAAGAGCGCAAGCATCCAGCATGGCTGGAGCAAATCGACGAGTGGCGCAGTGACACGAAGGCGCGCGACCTGATGAGTGTCGAGTTGCCGGAGAACATGCTGCTTGCGCCGCAGGTGATGCGTGCCATCTGGGAAGCGACGCAGGGAGAATGCACCGTCTGCACCGACGTGGGGCAGCACCAGATGTGGGAGACGCAGTATTTCCAGCACACGCGCAAGAACCAGTTGCTCACGAGCGGCGGGCTTGGCACGATGGGCTTTGCGCTGCCGGCAGCCATCGGTGCGAAGTTTGGCCGGCCTGAGGACGAAGTGTGGGCCATCGTCGGCGACGGCGGATTCCAGATGAGCCTGCCGGAACTTGCAACCATCGTCCAGGAAGGGTTGAACATCAAGATCGCCGTGATTAACAACAACTTCCTCGGCATGGTGCGCCAGTGGCAGGAACTGATGCACAACCGCCGCTACTCGGCCGTGGGGATGTTGACACCCGATTTTGTGAAGGTGGCGCAAGCCTACGACATCTGCGGCATGCGCGCGACCAATTTGAAAGAGGCGCGCGAGATCATTCGGCAGGCGCGCGAACACAACGGCCCGGTGCTGATGGAATTCGTCGTGGAGAAGGAGACCAACGTGTTCCCGATGATCCAGCCGGGCAAGAGCCTGGACGAAATGACGCGCCGGCCCATCCAGCCGGCGGCGCTCGGTGGCGGGTTTGATTTCATGAAGGAGAAGTCGTAATCATGTTGATAGACCGAATTGAAGCCCAGCAGAACCCAACCAAGCACACGCTGGTGGCATTGGTAGAGAACAAACCCGGCGTGCTGAATCGCGTGGCAAGCCTGATGCGCCGGCGCAATTTCAACATCGACAGCCTCGCCGTCGGCACCACCGAAGACCCGGCCGTCTCGCGCATGACCATCGTCATCGATGCCAGCAGGACCAGCGCAGCGATGGTGGAGCGCAACCTCTACAAGCTCGTCAATGTGATTGACGTGCAGGACGTGACCAACCTGCCGACGGTCGTGCGCGAGCTCGCGTTGATCAAAGTGCGCGTAAACGACGCCACCCATCGCGGCGAGATCAAGCAGATCGCCGACATGTTCCAGAGCCGCGTGGTCGATGTGGCGCTGGACTCGTGCATGATCGAGGTGACCGGCGAGGAACAGAAGGTCGACTCGATCATCAAGGTGTTGGAAGCCTACGGCATCGTTGAGGTCGTCCGCACCGGCCGCATCGCGATGACACGCGGCTAGGCATCTAGGACAATAGAGGCAGTCAGGGAAACACAGAGATTTTGGCGAAGAGACGAATCTCTGTGTTTCTCTATAAACTCCGTGGTTCAAAGAAAATTATGGCAAAAGTGTATTACGACAACGACGCAGATCTCG
The DNA here is from genome assembly GCA_964590135.1 of uncultured Anaerolineae bacterium. Lineage (GTDB taxonomy): Bacteria > Chloroflexota > Anaerolineae > J036 > Brachytrichaceae > JBDHWI01. The sequence continues at coordinate 5,350 of CAZPVX010000048.1, forward strand.
GGCTCCTCAAAGACAAAACCGTGGCCGTCATCGGCTTCGGCAGCCAGGGCCATGCTCACGCGCTGAACTTGAAAGACAGCGGTGTAAACGTGGTGGTGGGCCTGGCCGAGGGCAGCAAGAGCATTGAGAAGGCGCAGAACGCCGGCCTCAAGGTGATGAATGTGAGCGACGCGGCAAAGGCCGGCGATTTCATCATGATGCTGGTGCCGGATGTGCCGGCGGCGCAGATCTACAAGGACAGCATCGAGCCGAATCTGGCGAAAGGCAAGACGCTGATGTTCGCGCACGGCTTCAACATCCACTTTGGCCAGATCGTGCCGCCCAAGAACGTGGATGTGGTGATGGTTGCGCCAAAGGCGCCCGGGCATACCGTGCGCGGCACCTATCAGGATGGCGGCGGCACGCCTTGCCTGGTGGCGGTGCATCAAGGCGGCACGCGCGCGCTGAAGAACGCGCTGGCCTATGCCAAGGGCATCGGCGGCACGCGCGCCGGCGTCATCAAAACCGATTTCAAGGAAGAGACCGAAACCGATCTGTTCGGCGAGCAAGTCGTACTGTGCGGCGGCGTCAGCCACCTGGTGAAGGCGGCATTCGAGACGCTGACCGAAGCCGGCTACGCGCCGGAGATGGCTTACTTCGAGTGCATGCACGAGTTGAAGCTGATCGTCGACCTGTTCTATCGCGGCGGCCTGAACTTCATGCGCTACAGCGTGAGCGACACGGCTGAGTGGGGCGACTATGTGAGCGGTCCGCGCATCATTACGCCGGCGACGAAGAAAGAGATGAAGGCCATCCTGAAGGAGATCCAGAATGGCAAATTTGCGAAAGACTGGATCAACGAGAACAAGACCGGCCGCAAGAAGTTCAGCAAGCTGCGCGCACAGGATGTCGATCACCCGATCGAAAAGACCGGCGTGAAACTGCGCCGCATGATGCCGTGGCTGAACCCGCGCGAGGTGAAGCCAGGCGCCGGCGGCGCGTAATTTTGCATTGAGTGTGGGCATTGGTAATTGAGATGGGTGCGCATGTTGCAACAGCCTCCGAGCCTGCGATTGATGCGGTCAATGCAAACCGCGCTCAATTACCAATCGCCGATTGCGCTTCTGCGCTTATTCAACTCCAGCACGTAAACGTCGCGCTGAACGGCCAGCGCGTGCTGCATGATATTTCGTGGGAGTTGAAGCGCGGCGAGAACTGGGCGCTCTTCGGACACAACGGCGCCGGCAAAAGCACACTGCTGCGCCTGCTGCGCGGCGAAATCTGGCCGGCGCCCATCGACGGCGGCACGCGCATCTATCGCTTCGACATCAGGCCGACAGCAAGCCCGATCGGCGTGGCGCAACGCATGGCGATCGTGAGCGCCGAGCAGCAACAGCGCTTCACGCGCGTGCATGGCCGCAAATATGGCGATGACTTCGGCCACTTCATCACTGTGCGCGACATCGTGTTCACCGGTGTGCTGGGCAGCGAATTGGTGACGCGCAAGGCGAAGCCGGCGGAGCGCGCGCATGTGGCACAAGTCATGCGCGACGTCGGCATCGACGACATTGCCGATGCGCCATTCGACAAGCTATCACAGGGGCAGTTGCGCAAGGCTTTGATCGCGCGCGCCATCGCCGGCGCACCGGATGTGCTGATCCTCGATGAGGTTGGCGTCGGCCTCGATGCGCACTCGCGCAAGACGCTGCTGGAGATGATTCAGCGCGTCGCGGACGCCGGCGTGCAAATCCTGATGACCACCCATCGCCGTGACGAGTTGATCCCTGCCGTCACCCATGTCATGGAGTTGAAGGGCGGACGCATCACCGCCACACGACGGCTGACGGCCGATGATGGGCAGCACCGCGCAACGGCGAAGCCGGCCGTATGGATTCCAATCAATCGGCAATCCAAAATCCAGAATCAACCATCAAAAACCCCTTTTGTCATCAACATCATCAACGCCAGCGTCGCGCTCGATGAGGGTGAGAAGGTCGTGCTGCACGACGCGAACTGGCGCATGGACGCCGGCGAGCATTGGATGATCCTCGGCGACAACGGCGTTGGCAAAAGCACGCTGCTAAAGCTGATCATGGGCGACCTGTGGCCGGCGCACGGCGGCAGCATCGAGCGCTTCAACCAGGCCGGCTTTCGCAACATATGGGAGATCAAGCGTCGCATCGGCTATGTCTCCGCCGAGTTGCAGGCGCGCTACCACGCCGACCTCACCGCCGAGCAGGTGATTTCCACCGGCTTCAATGCCAGCGTCGGCTGGCTGCAACGCATCACCAGGGCGCAACAACAGCGCGTGCAAGACATGGTCGATCTGTTTGGCTTGCGACCCCTGGCGAAGCGCAGTATTTTGGAGATGAGCTACGGGCAAGCGCGCAAGGTGTTGACGGCGCGCGCGATGGTAAATGCGCCGGCGCTGCTCGTTCTAGATGAGGTGTTTGACGGCCTGGATGCGCAGTTTCGCACCGAGCTGGCGGAGATCATGGATGCCATGTCGAAGCACGCCGGCATCATCCTCGTCTCTCATCACGAAGCCGATTTGCTGCCGTGCATCACGCATCGCATGGTGATCGAGAAGGGGCGCATCGTGCGCCAGGAGCAGCGCGCATGAACACGATCGACGTGGGCGCGCTGTTCGACAACGCGGCGCAGGACTATGACCGCACGCGCCGGCAATACATCCCGTGCTTCGACGATTTTTACGGCGCGGCATTGCAGTTGCTGCCGGCGAATCGGGATGCGGCATTGCGCGTGATGGACTTGGGTGCCGGCACGGGACTATTTGCGAGCCTGGCGTGGTCGCTGTTGCCCAATGCGCGCTTCACCCTGTGCGACATTTCCGAAGCCATGCTGGCGCAGGCGCGCAAGCGCTTTGCCAATGATGCCCATGTCAATTTCTTGATCGCGGACTACGTGGATGGCGCGCTGCCCGCCGGCGAATACGACGTGGTCATGTCGGCGCTGTCGATTCACCACACGCCGCACGAGAAGTTGCCGGGTGTGTTCGCGAAGATATTCGGCGCGTTGAAGACTGGCGGCCTCTTCATCAACGCCGATCAAGCGCTGGGTAGCACGCCGCACAACGAAGCGCTGTATGAGCAGCAGTGGCTGGCCGGCGTGCGCGCGAAGGGTTGCACCGAAGCCGACATCGCCATCGCCCAAGCGCGCAAGCAGGCCGACAAGACCGCGACGATGGAGCAGCAGTTGGCGTGGATGCGCGACGCTGGCTTTGTCAACGTCGATTGCTGGTACAAGCATTTTCGCTTTGCCGTATATGCAGGAGAACGCCCGTGATGCAGTGGAACACATCGCTCTACGATGCCAAGCACAGCTTCGTCACCAAATATGGCGAAGACGTGCTGGCGTTGCTTGCGCCAAAGGCCGGCGAGCGCATCCTCGATCTTGGCTGCGGCACCGGCCACCTGACTCAGCAGATTGCAGCCGCCGGCGCAACGGTGCTTGGGCTGGATAGTTCGCCGGAGATGATCGAGGCTGCGCGGCATGAATATCCATCGCTGGAATTTGTGCTGGCGGACGCAACTGCATTCGCAGTTACAGAGAAATTCGATGCGGTGTTCAGCAATGCAACGTTGCATTGGGTAAAGCCGCCGCAAGCCGCTGTGAAGCGCATCGCGGAAGCGCTCAAGCCCGCCGGCCGCTTCGTAGCCGAGTTCGGCGGCACAGGCAACGTCGCTGCCATTCGCAAAGCCGTGCGCAGCGCGTATTGCGAGATCGCCGGCGAGGACAAGCCAGACGCGTATTACTTCCCATCGATTGGCGAATACGCGACGCTGTTGGAGCAGCACGGCCTGGAAGTGCAGGCAGCATGGCTGTTCGACCGGCCCACGCCGCTGGAAGGAGACGATGGCATGACAAACTGGATCAAGATGTTCAGCGCCGGCATACTCCGTGGGGCAACCACGGATCAAATCAACCGCGCGACCGCGATTGCGGAGCGCACCCTTCGCGCAAGCAACTATCAAGACGGCAAGTGGATCGCCGATTACCGGCGAATACGAATCGTGGCAATCAAAAAGTGATCTCTCGCAAAGATGCCGAGGCGTAAGGAAAATCGAAATGCAACTCGGCGGCTTTGCAAGAAAAAGAGTGCAACCATGACTGACCCAAATCGTGTCATCATCTTCGATACGACCCTGCGCGACGGCGAACAGTCGCCCGGCGCGACATTGAATCTGGCCGAGAAGCTGGAGATCGCGCGGCAGCTCGCGCGGCTGGGCGTGGATATCATCGAGGCCGGCTTCGCCATCGCATCCCCGGGCGACCACGAGGCCGTCACGCGCATCGCGCAGGACATCGGCCAGCTTGACGACGGGCCGGTCATCACCAGTCTGGCGCGCTGCAACCGCAAGGACATCGACGCCGCCTGGAGCGCCGTGCAGTGGGCGAAGAAGCCGCGCATCCACACCTTCCTGGCAACGAGCGACATCCACTTGCAATACAAGCTGAAGATGAGCCGCAGCGACTGCATCGAAACCGCCGGCGAGATGGTGCAATATGCGCGCAGCCTGTGCGAGAACATCGAGTTTTCGCCGGAGGACGCCGGCCGCAGCGATCCTGAATTTCTGTGGCAGGTGCTGCAGGTGGCCGTGCAGGCCGGCGCGACCACGCTGAACATCCCCGATACCGTTGGCTACTGCACGCCGGAGGAATACAGCAACTTGATCAAGGGCATCGTGGACAACGTGCCAGGCATCAAGGAGGGCAAAGTCATCGTCAGCGTGCATTGCCACAACGATTTGGGACTGGCAACGGCGAACACGCTGGCTGGCCTGATGGCCGGCGCGCGTCAGGCTGAGGTCACCATCAACGGCATCGGTGAGCGCGCCGGCAACACCTCATTGGAGGAGGTGGCGATGGCGATCAAGACGCGCCCGCAATTCTTCGGCAAGTTGCACACCGGCATCGACAGCACGCAGATCGTGCGCACGAGCAAGATGGTAAGCAGCCTGACTTCGATGCCGGTGCAGCCGAACAAAGCCATCGTCGGCGTGAATGCCTTTGCGCACGAGGCCGGCATCCACCAGGACGGCATGTTGAAGAACCCGCTGACCTACGAGATCATGAAACCGGAGATGGTCGGTTGGAATTCGACCAACCTGGTGCTGGGCAAGCACAGCGGCCGGCATGCCTTCAACGACCGCCTGAAGCAGATTGGTTATGACCTGAGTCGCGAAGAGCTGGACAAGGCGTTCGAGCGCTTCAAGGTGTTGTGCGACAAAAAGAAAACCGTCAGCGATGCCGATCTGGAGGCGCTTCTCACCGACCAATTCGAAAGCCTGAATAACGATGTGTTCAAGCTGGACGAGTTGCACGTCACCACCGGCACCGGCAACACGCCAGTTGCCAGCGTGCGGCTGATCGATGCCGCCGGCGAGGTGCACGAAGACGCCGCGCTGGGCAACGGGCCGGTCAACGCCGTGTGCAACTGCATCAACCGCATCACAGGCGCAGACGCCAAACTGGTTGAATTCCACGTGCATGCCGTAACCGAAGGCATCGATGCGATTGCAAACGTGACGATTCGGGTGGAGATGGGGAATGGCGAGAACAAGAAGCGCGTCTTCAGCGGGCGCAGCGCCGACACCGATACGCTGGTCGCCAGCGGCAAGGCGTATCTTGCGGCTCTGAATCGCGGCCTACAGCGCGACAAGTCGGCAATAAAAATGTCGGTGGGAACAGTGTAAGCACCACTCGTAGAGGCGCGCTTGGACCCGCCACACATCAGCGCAGCCTGCATGCGAGTTTGCAGGCTGCGTTCCCAGATATCGAGCGATATATTGAGCGTCACCATGCGCTCATCACATCCGCTGTTTCCGGCGGGCAGAGGGCATGATCATCCTTGTCATCGGGGCTCCAGGAACTGGCAAGACCACAATCTGCCAGGGCCTCTCTCAACGCTACGGCGCGCCGCATTTCGAGATGTCATGGATGCCTGAGTTTCTTCGCCGCAATGGCGCAGCGATCCCCTACGAAGAGGATGAACGAACTGCCGTTCAAGCGCTTGTCGGCGTCGCCAGGGTTTACAGCGACGCCGGCCATCGCGCTGTCTTCGTGAGTGACTTTCGAAACGAGGTTTTGCCGCTAGTCTTTGCGTCGCTGGGCGCATATCCCCATCAGGTCGTGCGGCTGTTCAGCTCTGCCGAGGCGATCTTGACACAGCGCGTATTGGCGCCTGATCGCTCAAGCGGGTATCGCGATGTCGAAGCGGCCCAGGCAGCCAACCGAGAGATCATGGCGATGGACTTCGGCGGAAGCCTGAACATCGACATAGCCCAATACGGAATCGAGGATGTCCTTGCGATGATCCGCTCCCAGATTCTGGCGCCGAATGGGGCGATTTGAAACTCATCGCTGGCACAACCTTGCTTGCATGCCATCCATCAGGCACGCAGGCTGTCAGGCCATCTCTTCATCCAGCCACCTCGCGCACCTTCGTGGCGACATCGATCACGCTGCGGGTGGCGCTGGCGTCGATGGCGGCAAACAGCATCGCCGCCGACTTGATGTTGTCTTGCAACGCGGTCGCCGGCGCCGGCCCGCCATCCAGCCAATCCAAGAATTGTGCGCCAATGGCAGTATGACCGGCGAACTGCGGTTGCTTCGCCTTCACCTCGCGCACCTGCAACATGCCGCCCGCCGTGCGCTCTTGAATTCGCACGACGTGATCGGCATCCAGCACCGCTGCCCCACCCTCGCACTCGACGCGGTAATACTCGCTGTGCCACGAATCGGTTTTGCCGGCAGCGAGATTGTTGCCCTCATACATGCCGAATGCGCCGCCGGTGAACTGCATGACGAACAGGCCGTTGCTCTCGCCGGCGAAGGAATCGCTGCCCCTGAACTGCTCCGCGCTGCCTCGAATGAGGCCCGGGTGCCACTCGTAGCCACTGAGCGTGAGACAGTCGCCGCTGGTCAGGTTGCGCATTTGATCGAAGTGGTGGATGCTCGCCTCAACCAGCAGCGAGTGCGGCATGTCGTGGCGAAACTTAGCACCCCACGACAGATATCTGCGATAGTCTGACGCGTAGCGGCACACCGCATAGTTCACCGCGCCGAGCTCGCCGATGGCCTTCTTTAAGGTCAGGATGCGCGGTGTGTAGCGGTAGTTCTGCGTCACCATCATCTTCACGCCGGCGCTGGTGGCTGCCTTGTAGATCGCCGCGCAGCCTTCCCAGGTGTCAGCGATCGGCTTCTCCGACAGGATCGCCATGCCACGCCGCGCTGCAAGCTCGACAGACTGCTGATGAAATTGCGGTGGCGTGACGATGCAGCAGAAGTCCGCTTCGACCCGGGCGAAGGCCTCGGTCGCATCGGTGAAGCGCCGGCTAGCCGGCACGCCCAATGCATCGCCAGCGCTGTTCAGCACGCCGGCATTCACATCCACCAGCGCTGCAAATTCCATGCGCGCCGCATGCACGCTCCACACATGCTGGATCCAATGCTGCGCCATGCCGCCCACGCCGATCATCAAGCAACGATGTTTGTTGGTCATGATGTCCAATGTAGTGCAATGCCGGCGAACTCGCAAAAAGCGTGCCAGGTTCTCAGTTCTCCGCTAAGATTGCTCCGATGAACATCCTGCAACTGGCCGCTGAGTGCATCGCGCAAGACAAACCCAGCGCGCTGGTGACCATCATCAGCACCGCCGGCTCGACGCCGCGCCATGCCGGCGCAAAGATGCTTGTCGGCGGAGATGGCGCCATCCTCGCCGGCACCATCGGCGGCGGCGAGATGGAGAGCCGTGTGATCATGCTGGCGAAAGCGAGCATCACCGACGGCCAGCCGCGCACCGCGTCCTACCAACTGGCCGATCCGAACGCCGGCGACCCGGGCGTGTGCGGCGGCACAGTCGAACTGTTCATCGAACCGCTGCTCACGACGCCAACGCTGGTGATCGCCGGCGCGGGGCATGTGGGGCGCGCACTGGCGCATGCGGCCAAGTGGTGCGGCTTCCGCGTCATCGTCACCGACGATCGCGCCGAGCTATGCACGCCTGAAAATATCCCGGATGCCGATGTATTCCTGATCGGGTCCTTGGGCGAGCAACTCGCGACGATCGACATCACGCCGCAGACGTATGTGGCGCTGGTGACGCGAGGATTTCCACTAGATGTGAAGGTGTTGCCGGCGCTGCTGCAATCGCCGGCGGCCTACATTGGCGTGATCGGCAGTGAGCGCCGCTGGCTGACGGCCGCGCGGGCGCTGCGGGCGCAGGGCGTAAGCGATGCACAGCTGCAGCGCGTGCATGCCCCCATCGGCCTGGAGCTGAACGCCGAGACGCCCGAAGAGATCGCCATCAGCATCCTGGCCGAGATCATCATGCGCCGGCGCACTTTGACCGTTTAAGTCTGGCGTGCTAATCTCTCAACGGAGACGTTTGGCAGTGCAACGTGTCTTTTCGTGTTTTTCGGCATGAACTCGACCAACAACCGCAACCATTCACGACCGGCCATATTGCGATGGCTGATTGGAATCGTTGTAGCAGCGTTGTGCGTCATTGCGCTCGTGCTGGCCAGCGGCGCAACGGATGCCATGCGGGCCAAGGCGCAACCGACACCATGCCCCGATCCCATCGCCTGCCATGCGCTAAAACGAATGCCGACCCAGAACGTCTCGCCAGCGAAGATGCCCTGACACAATCGCCTTGCATGAGAGATGTTTCGATGAAGTCAACGGCGACAGTGATGAAAGAGCAGAACTCACGGAGGAAATGAATGATGAAACAATCCAAACAAAAAGTGACGCGCCGACAGATGTTGAAGCTGCTCGGCCTGGGCGCAGCTGGCGCAACGATGGCTGCCTGCGCGCCAGCAGCACCACCCGCTGCTGCTCCAGCCGCCACAACCGGCGGCGAGCAAGCTCAACCGACGACTGCGCCGGCTGCAGCGGGCGCGGTGAGCATGCGCGTGCTGGTATGCTGCGCCACGCCGGCAGAGGAGCCACTGCGCCAAAAGTTCAACGACGACTTTCAGGCCGCCAACCCGGGCGTGACCATTGCGCAAGAAGCGCCGCCGGCCGGCCAGGGCTACTTTGAGAAGCTGCAGACGCTGCTGGCCGCCAACCAGATGCCCGATATCTTCGACATGTGGGAGGGCTACGTGCAGCCTTACGCGGCGAACGGCGCAATGCTGGCGCTCGACGACCTGCGCAAAGCCGACGGCAAGATCCAGGACGACGACATCCTGCCAGTCGTCATCCCAGCGCAGAGCTATCAAGGGAAGAACTACGCGTTCATCTACGGATTCATGCCTGGCCCGGTGTCGTTGTATTACAACGTCGATCACTTCAAGGAGGCCGGCTTGACAGAGCCGACGCCAGACTGGACCTGGAATGAGATGCGCGACGCGGCGCTGAAGCTGACCAAGAAGGCCGGCGACAAAGTTGAGCAATGGGGACTCAACTTTGAGAATTGGTTTGTCACCTGGCAGCACTGGATCTGGTCGAATGGCGGCGACATCTTCAGCGAAGACCAGACCAAAACCACCATCACCGATCCGAAAGCGGTTGAGGCAGTGCAGTGGTGGTACGACCTGGTCAATAAGGATCAGGTATCGCCAAATGCCGACGCAGTGCAGGCGCTGGGCAACAATGCCACCAAGTCGTTCGGCACGGGTGCTATTTCGATGCGCGTGGGCAACTACTGGGATCTGGGTGAGCTGAAGGACAGCGGCAAGGTGAACTGGAAGGCTGTGCTGACGCCGAAGTCAAACATCGGCAACCGCGTGTGGTACATGCACCTTGGCGCCTGGTCGATCAGCGCGCAGACGAAGAACGCGACGCCGGCGTGGGCCTACATCCGCGACTTCGTGCTCAAGCGACCGATCGATTCAGTAACCCCCTACATCCCACCACTGAAGTCGCTGCTGCCGACATTCACCGGCCCGGATCACGAGCGGCTCGGCTACACCGCGCTGCCCGAGATCGTCACTCAGCCCGGCGTGTTGCGCATCCCAGGCGCCGGAGAGCGCTTCGACAAGATTCAGGGGATGATCCAGGCTGAACTCGACCTCGCCTACATCAACAAGAAGACTGTTGCCGAGGCGATGGCCGCTGCTGCACCGAAGGTGGACGAGGAACTGGCGCGTAAATAAGCCAATTTCGCATGTGAGGTTTGCGATTTTGGATTTGCAGGATGCGCGCGAACGCGATGCAATCCAAAATCGCAACCTTGAAAACTCACCATGGGGCAAGCGCAATTCTCCGCCAGCCCAGGCAGCACGCGCCGGCGCGGCAGCGCGCTTACGCGGCGCGAAGCCATCATGGGCTATGTCTTCATCAGTCCATGGTTGTTTGGCCTGGCTGTGTTTCTGATCGGGCCGATCCTCGCCTCGCTGTATCTCTCCTTCACCGAATACAAGCCCGGGTTGATGCCTGTCTGGCTGGGGCTGAGCAACTACGCGCGCATGTTCGGCGACGACCTGTTCTACCACTCACTGCGCGTCACATCTGTCTACACGCTGCTGAGCGTGCCGATTGGCCTGTTGACAGCGCTGGGGCTGGCGGTGCTGCTGAATCAGGGCGTGCGCGGCCTGCGCTTCTTTCGCACCGCGTTCTACCTGCCATCACTCATCTCTGGTGTCGCCGTCGCCATCGTATTCGCATGGTTTTTCAACAAGCAGTTCGGTGTAATCAATTTCTTCCTCGGCCTGCTCGGTATCAACGGACCAAACTGGCTGGGCGATCCCGACTGGACGCTGCCGGCGTTCATCCTGATGAGCCTGTGGGGTGTCGGTGGCACGGTGGTGATCTTCATCGCCGCGCTGCAAGGCGTGCCGATGGAGCTGTATGAGGCGGCTGAACTTGATGGCGCGACGAGTTGGCGGCGCTTCATCAACATCACGCTGCCGCTGATCTCACCGGTTATCCTGTTTGCCCTCATCACTGGTGTAATCGGCACATTTCAGACCTTTGCTGTGTCGTACATCATGACCGGCGGCGGGCCGGCGAACGCCTCGCTGTTCTATCTGTTGTATCTCTACCGCAACGCCTTCAACTGGTTCGAGATGGGCTATGCGTCGGCGCTGGCGTGGTTTCTCTTCCTCATCATCCTGATCTGCACGGTGATCCTGTTGCGCACATCGGAGATGTGGGTGTATTACGAAGGGCTGGGGAGAAAGTGATGTCGAGCATGTCTTTCGCGCCAACCCGCACGCCGAAGCGCACGACGCGCCGCATCATCAAGGATGTGGTGGTCTACGCACTGCTATTCGCGCTTGGCGGCGTGTTCCTGCTGCCGTTCCTGTGGATGGTCACATCGTCGCTGCGGTCGCAGGGCGCCGGCGTCACCTTCCCGCCGCAGTTTCTGCCGACGGAATTCAACTGGCAAAACTACCCGCGCGTGTTCGAGATGATTCCATTCGCGCGCTTCAGCCTGAACAGCGTCATTGTCACGGTGCTGGCGGTCGGGGGCGAATTGCTATCTACTTCGTTTGTGGCGTTCGGCTTCGCGCGACTCCGGTTCCCTGGTCGCAACATCCTGTTCGTCATCCTGCTCACAACAATGATGATCCCCTACCCCGTGACGATGATCCCAGCATTTATCTTGTGGGTGCGCGGGCTGGGGCTGGCGAACACCTTCGGACCACTGGTGCTGCCGTCGTTCTTCGGGCCGGCGTTCAGCATCTTTCTGCTGCGCCAGTTCTTCATGACGATCAACACGGAGATGGACGAGGCTGCAAAGGTCGACGGTGCAAATGAGTTTCGCATCTACTGGCAGATCATTCTGCCGCTGGCCAAGCCGGCGCTCGCCACCATCGCCGTGTTCTCATTCATTGCAAACTGGAATGACTTCCTCACCCCGCTGATCTATCTGAGCGATCCGCAGATGTACACCCTTGCGCTCGGCATCAACTATCTGCGCAACTTCCGCGGCGGCGGCGAGTTGGCCCTGCAGATGGCCGCAGCGGTGATGTTCATCCTGCCGTGCCTGATCATCTACTTTCTGTCGCAGCGCTACATCGTGCAGGGCATCGTCACGACCGGGTTGAAGGGGTGATTTAGGGCCGCACAATCTCACCGTCCCGCCGGCGGTCTTCGGCCATGTAGTATGACTTTGCCGCAAGGGCAGGGTCGAGCAGCGCGCGCGCTTTCGCTTCATCCACATCGATGCCCAGCCCTGGCTGGGCATTGCCATACAGGTAGCCGCCTTCAAGGACTGCATGGCCGGGGAAAACGTCGTATTCCGCCGGCGCGAAGTGGTTCTCCTCCTGGACGCCAAAGCTGCTGCTGGCCAGGTCGAGGTGCATCGCAGCCATCTGGTTCACCGGGTCGTTGTCGCCGCCCTCCTGCCAGGCAGTGCGCACCCCAAACCACTCGCATAGCGTCGCGATCTTGCGGCATTGCGTGATGCCGCCGGCCTTCGACACGCGCACCCGCACGAAGTCGATCAGTCGCTCGGTGATCAGCGGGACATACTCGTGCGGGTTGATGAACAGTTCCCCCATCGCCTGCGGCGTCACGCACTGCTGTCGCACCAGCCGATACCAATCCACCTGCTCCGGCGACAACAGATCTTCGAGAAAGAACAGGCGATACGGCTCCAGCAGCTTTGCCAGATGCACGGCGTTGTGTGGCTGCAAGTGCTCATGAACGTCGTGCGTGAGCTTCGGTCCAAAGCCAACGGCGTTGCGCAGATATTCGAACATGCGCGGGATGGTTTGCAAGTAGACGTCATCGTCGAAGGCTGCGCGCTGCGGCCAGTGGTTCTTCGGAAAGCCGGCGTCCTTTGCGTCGATGAAGCCGCCACCGCCATATTGCCCAAGCTGGCAGCGAATCACGTGGTAGCCCTCCTCCATGTAGCGACGCACATCGTCTTCCAGCGCTTTCAGGGTGTCGCCGGCGGCGTGCGCATAGGCCATCACCGCGCTGCGCGTGGCGCCACCCAGCAATCGATACACCGGCATGTTCGCTTCCTTGCCCAGAATGTCCCACAGCGCCATGTCGATGCCGGCTTGCACCGTGTTCATCACTGAGTCGTTGCGCCAGTAGCCGCTGGTGTAAACCGATTGCCAGATATCCTCGATGCGACCAGCCTCGCGGCCAATCAACAGCGGCGCGATATTTTCGACAGCAGCCTGCACCACCTTGCAGCGAAAGTGGTCGCTGGCCGAGCCGATGCCATATAACCCGGGCTGGTCGGTCAACACTTTCACAAACAACCACGTGCCGGTGGCGCGGGTGCGAATGGTTTGAATGGCAGTGATTTTTGGCATGATTTTTAAGACTCCTGGCAATGGTCGAAACTACAGCGTGCTGCTCCACACTGGCGCGATCGCCGCGCGGGCATACAAATCACGCCATTCCGGCGTGCCGTCATCGGGGCGCATGTGCATGCGCGCGCCGCGATCCTGTGGCGGAATGCTGCCGTTGAACGCATCCATCCAGCATTGCTGGATGTCGTGATAGTGGCGCACGCGATTGCCCGGCCACACCACAGAGAGCAAGATGCGCGGTCGCGGCAACTCATAGGGCGGTTGCATCTTGTATTTCACCAGCGCATCCTCATCCACCTCAACACCCAGCCCGGGCGCATCCGGCACGCGCGCATAACCCTCGCTGATGCGAATCGGCTGCGTGAGCAGATCGTCGGCGTAGTTGTTCAGACAATTCACCGCCGGCCACTGCGCCATCGACAGCACCGCGCCAAGTTGGATCGACAGCGCCGTGGTCAAGCCGGCGCCGACCAACTGCAAAAAGAATGGCTTGTCAAACTGCGCTGCCAGCGCGCCCTCGCGCAGCACGCGGCTGACTCCGCCGCCGATCACGAAGCCATCGCACACGCTTTCGCGCACCGCGGTCGGGAAAGGCGGATCGCCGAAGTGCAACGCGATCGCCTTCTTCACCTTCCGTCGCAACAGGCGTTGTCCCTCAGTGTCACGCTGCATGATCGGCGATTCGTAGAGCGCTATGCGCTCCTCCTTGTCCAGTTCGGTCAGCACCGGCGCGGCGTTGCTCTCGTTGATCAACATCTGGTTCCAGTCCATGTCGATCTTGAAATGCGCCGGCGTCACCTCACTCATCGCCCCTACTTGCGCAAATACATCCCACCACGGACGCGCCTTTGTCTTGAGCGCGGTATAGCCGGCGGCCTGTGCATCCTTCGCCTCTTCGGCCAGCGCCTCAGGCGGGAAGTCGATGTTCCACCAGGCAATCGGCACGGCATCGCGCACCTTCGGCAGGTTGAACAGGCGATGCGCCGGCACACCCAGCGCCTTGCCGATGACGTCGTAGATTGCCATCTGCAAGCCGGCGCCCAGCGAATCATCACCGAGGAAGTCTGCGGCGTTGCTGCCCTTCACGCGGGCGATGGCCTCATCGCTCACGCGACTCCAGGTGTAATGCGGCAGCGTCTCGCCATAGCCGACCAGGCCGGCATCGGTCGTCAGGCGAATGATCTCGCAGATGCACCACTGCCACACCTCGCGCGCATTCCATTCTTCGCAGCGCGGCGTCATCGGCGCGCGCACGGTGATTCGCTCGATGTCCTTGACCATCAGTTTCATGATGCGAAAAGTGTGAGCCAGCGAGAACGAATGCGCAACACGGCAAATCCAGGGCAACGCCCGGTATGCTTTCCTTATCGCGATTCTGAGGGCGCACCCTATCGATTGCCGGCCCGCGTCGTCCGCTTCGTCGGCAGGGCATTCCAAGGATCTTCAGGCCAGGGGTGCTTGTTGTAACGGCCGCGCAGCTCCTTTCGGATGCTAGGGTATGTGTTGGCCCAGAAACTGCGCAAATCCTGCGTCACTTGAATCGGGCGCTGCGCCGGCGAGAGCAGATGCAGCATCACCTTGTTGCGCCCTTCGTTGACTGTTGGCGTGTCGGCCAGCCCAAACATCTCCTGCAGCTTCACCGCCAGCACCGGCGGCGCGCCATCCACAAAATAGACAAGTCGAATATGGCTGCCACTCGGCACGTCGACATGCGTTGGCGCAAGATGGCGCAGCTGCGTCTGCTGTTTGTGTGTGAGCGCGCTGCTCAGGATCGATTGCAGGTCGAGCCGCGCAAAGTCATCTCGTTTGTTGACCTTGTCGAGATGCGGCGCGAGCCATTCTTCCAATGTGGCCAGCAGCGCGTCGTCATCGATTTCCGGCCATTCACCACCGCGCCACACATGCAGGCTGTTCACGCGCGCCTGCCACTGCCGCGCTGCATCCGTCCAATTTAACAGCGCGAGCCCCTCGCTGCGAATCACCTCGCACAACACTTGCGCGCGCTGCGCCGCCGGCGGGCGGGCAATAGGCTTGCTCTCCAGCACCAACTGCCCCACCCTGCGCTCGCGTCGCGCCACCAGCACGCCCTGCCTGCCATCCCAGCCAGCCGCCTCATACTCCACCGCCATCGGCAAAAGATCTGCTTCGTGCAACGGCGCTGCCAGGAAGATGCGGCCCTCGGTGCCCGCGCCGGCGTCGAGATGTGCGACCGCCAGCCATGCCTCATGCTGCATCGGGTCGCCTTCCAGCAAGCGCACGCCGCGCCCATTGGCCAGCTTATATTGCCCAACCCGCGCATCGCGCACCTGCGCAACGCGATCAGGATACGCCTGCGCAACCAGCCAGCCAATTGCAAACGCGTCGGGCTGCGCGTTGTCTTCGCGCGCACCCAACCGCTGCCGCCACTGTGCTGCCAGTCGTTCAATCTGCGCAAGCGCGCGCGTATTTGCATCATGCAGGCTGCCCTTTGACTTGCGCCAATGTCGCAACGCTTCCACGCGCAGCGTCAGATCCGCGCCGGCCGCGCGCGGCAGCGGATCACGCTCATCCAGCAGCGCCGCCACGTCCGCTGCCAGCGCCGGCAACAGCGCACTGCGTGTTTGCGCCTGTGACTCAATCAGCATATGCGCCAGGCGCGGATGCGTCGGCCACTCCAACATGCGCCGGCCCTTCGCGGTGAGCTGATCATTGCGCAGCGCGCCGAGTTCCTCAAGCAGTTCGCCAGCCTGACGCAGCGCGCTCGCCGGCGGCGGGGTGATCCAGCGCAATTCGTGCGCATCGCGCACCCCCCATTGCGCCAGCTCCAAACGCAATGACGCCAGGTCGGCTTCGAGGATATCTGGTTTGCGCATGGCGATCAAGCGCGCCTGCGTTTGCTCGCTCCACAAGCGATGACACACGCCCGGGCCGAGGCGACCAGCGCGGCCGGCGCGCTGATCGGCGCTGTCACGGGTCACGCGCATGGTTTCCAATCGCGTCAAGCCGGTGCGCGCATCGAAGCGCGGCACGCGCGAAAAACCAGAATCAATCACAGCGCGCACACCTTCGATCGTGAGCGAGGTTTCGGCGATGGACGTGGCAAGCACAACTTTGCGCCGGCCTTGCACATCCGGCACGATGGCCGCTTGCTGCGCGTCGAGCGGCAACTCGCCATACAGAGGCCGCACCAGCACATCGTTGTGTCGGTCTTCGATCAACGTCTGCGCGCGCTGAATGTCGCTCACGCCGGGAAGAAACGCGAGGATGTCGCCGGCGTTTTCTGCAAGGGCGCGCGACACCGCGTCCGCCACCACGTCGGGCAGCCGGCCCTCAGGGTCACGCGGCAGATAGTGGACATCGACCGGATATTGCCGGCCCTGCGCAGTGATGGTGGGCGGGTTATCCAGCGCGCTTTGCAGCGCATCGCCATCGAGCGTAGCCGACATGATGAGGATGCGCAGGTCATCGCGCAGCGCGCTTTGCACTTCGCGGCACAGCGCCAGCGCAAGATCAGCGTGCAGGCTGCGCTCGTGAAACTCGTCGAAGATGACAAGGCCGACGCCATCGAGAGCGGGATCGCCTTGCAGCCGGCGCGTGAGGATGCCCTCGGTCAGCACTTCGAGCCGCGTATGACGGCTTACCACATTGTCGAAGCGGACACGGTAGCCGATAGTTTGGCCAGCCGGCTCGCCCAACAGTTGCGCCATGCGCGCGGCCACGGTGCGCGCGGCCAGCCGGCGCGGCTCCAGCATCACGATACGCCGGCCATGCAACCACGACTCGTCGAGCAGCGCGAGCGGCAGCACGGTGCTTTTGCCGGCGCCGGGCGGCGCTTGCAACACCACGCTGCGGTGGTCGCACAGCGCGCGCTTCAACGCCGGCAGCGCGTCGTGGATGGGCAGTTGTTCGTCAGCGATGCTGAATCATAGACAGGATTAACAGGATGAACAGGATAAAGAAAGACAGAATGAACAGAATTTTTTGACAGGATTTACAGGATCAACAGGATTTTGCATTGACCATCCTGTTCATCGTGTTAATCCCGTCGAGGAAAAGAGGACCGACAGAATAACAGAATGAACAAAATGAGGATCAATCTATTCTGTTCATTCCTCTTCCATTCTGTTCATTCTGTCAAATGTGCCTCATGAAAGCTAACGCAGAGCGAGCGGCACATATACGCGATAGCCGGCACCGATGGCCCACACCGAGAAGTGACTGACGGTGGCGTGCAGGACGTTATTCGCCACATCCACGCGTGAAGTCGGTTCAGGTTGCCACTGACTGCCATTCCAGTAATACAGCTTCAGCGTCGATTCATCCAGGCCGTTCAGTTGGGTTTCGTCGTAGGGAATGCTGACCGTGTAGCTCATGCCGGCCAGCGGCTGCACCGGCAAACCAGACTGCGCATCTACTGCGTGCAGATCGAATGCCATGCCAAACAGTTTGAATGCGCCGACCGCCGGCACTTCTGGATTCGCCAACGTTGTCATCGTAATCACGGTGGTTTGACCGAAGGTTCCAGCTGGGAATTCAACGACGATGCCATTGCCGGCAATGATGCGCGTCGTTGTGGTCACCGGCGCAATTACAACGATCACTGGCGGGGCTGGCGGCGTCGGTGTGATGCTTGGTGTGAGCGTCGGCGTAGCAGTCATTGTCGGCGTCACTGTTGGTACGTTCCCGGTTTGGTGGACAAGGAGATAAGCTACCATGTTTGCTGAAATGGGAGAGAAGAGACGACGATTCACACGTGAGTTCAAGGAAGAGGCCGTCAAGCTCAGTGAGCGGAGCGGCACGACGATCCGACAAGTGGCGGCTGATTTAGGCATCCACGAGAAGGCGCTACATCGGTGGCGGCGGGAGTATCGACAGAGCCACAAAACAGGGATGCGCTTTGCACCCGGCAATGGGCATGCGCGCACACACGATGCGGAGTTGGAGCGGCTGAAGAAGGAGAATGATCTGCTACGCCAGGAGCGGGACATTCTAAAAAAGGCAGCGGCCTACTTTGCGCAACACACGCGCTGAGGTTCGAGATGATTGCGGCGAATGCGGATCGATACTCTGTTGGACGGTTGTGCGCAGTGATGGGTGTGTCGCGGGCAGGCTACTACGTCTGGCGCAGACGCCCGAGAAGCGCTCGGCAGCGCGCCGATGATGCGTTGAGTGTGGAGATTGGCGCGGTGCATGCTCAAAGCAAGGGGCGCTACGGTGTGCGCAAGGTTCGACACGCGCTGGCGCGGTTGGGCAAGCCGGCCAGTCACAAACGCGTCGCCCGGCTGATGCGTCAGAACGGCTTGAAATCCAGGCGAATTCGGCGGTTCAAGACGACCACGCACTCAAATCATCGCCTGCCAGTCGCACCAAACGTGCTCAATCGCGAGTTCGCGGCAGATCAGCCAAACACCAAATGGGTGAGCGACATCACCTTTGTGCCGACGCGCGAAGGTTGGCTGTATCTGGCAGTCGTGATCGACCTGTTCAGCCGGTGCGTGGTTGGCTGGGCGATTGGGGAGCGCATGACGCGTGCGTTGGTGATCGCCGCGTTCGAGATGGCCGCCCAATCGCGCGACATCGCGGCCGGGCTGCTGTTTCACTCCGACCAAGGTAGCCAGTTTGCCAGCGACGACTTCGTTGACTTGATCGGCATGTTCGAGATCACCCAGAGCATGAGCCGAAAGGCTGAGTGTTACGACAACGCCGTGGCCGAGAGCTTCTTTGCCAACTACAAAACCGAATGCTTGCCAGACAGCGGCAGCGGCTGCTTCGACACTCGCACCCAGGCCACAACCGAAACGTTCGATTACATCGAGGTGTTTTATAACCGGCAGCGCCTGCACTCGACGCTCAACTACGCCACGCCTGTTGAGCATGAACAGCAACATGCCGCCGGTGTAACCTAACTGTGTGTCCACTAAACCGGGAACGGTTCATATT
>CAZPVX010000049.1:0-16157 GCA_964590135.1 uncultured Anaerolineae bacterium
CTGGTAATCACTACCCAATGCAAAGCTCATGGATTCAAGTAAATTATCAACACACTTGGTGGTCAACGTGTTCAGCAAATCGAGCCGGTCGTAACTAGTCATTCAACTGCTGCAGAAGATAGACGAAAAATGAGTATCTGGCAACAAAAAAGCCCGATGCATCTGCATCGGGCTTTTTTGAATCGGCCTCGGGCTAGATCACTGCCTTCTCCAACACGCCGCCGTCACCATTGCCGCCGTTGTCGCTCGATGTGTCGATTGGCTTGATTGCAATGTCGCCGGCGCTCGCTGCCACTTGCTCGCTGGGTGTGAAGCTCAGCTTGCCATCGGCGTCCAAGTCGATTCGCACGCGGTTGTTGTCGTGAATCTGGCCGCTCAGCAGGCCATCGCTCAGCACGTCTTCCACTTCATTCTGGATGACGCGGCGCAGCGGGCGCGCACCGTAATCGGGATCGTAACCCTTCTTCGAAAGATAGGTCTTCGCCTCTTCGGTCACATCCAGCACAATGTTGTGCTCGCTCAGACGCTTCTCGACCTTGTTCAACTCCAGCGTTACGATCTGGTCGATTTGCGTCTTGCTCAGCGGATGGAACACGATGGTCGCATCGACGCGGTTCAAGAATTCTGGCCGGAACAATCGCTTGAGTTGGCCGAGCAGCTTCTCCTTTACCTCGGCGAACTGCGCCTCGGCCGCCTTCTCTTCGTCCTTCTTCACGCTGAAGCCAAGCTTGACTTCGCGCTTGATCAGCTCTGCGCCAACGTTGCTGGTCATGATGATGCAGGTATTGCGGAAGTCGACCTTGCGGCCGCGCGCGTCGCTCAAGCGCCCTTCTTCCATGATCTGCAACAGCATATTGAACACTTCAGGATGCGCTTTTTCGATCTCGTCGAACACGACGATGGTGTAGGGCCGGCGGCGCACAGCTTCGGTCAATTGGCCGGCATCCTCGTAGCCCACATACCCGGGCGGCGCGCCGACCAGCCGCGCCACCGTGTGCCGCTCCATGAATTCACTCATGTCCAGCACCAGCAGCGCGTCCTCGCTGCCGAAAAGCTGCTCGGCCAGCGCCTTGGTCAACTCGGTCTTGCCCACGCCGGTTGGCCCCAGGAAGATGAAACTGCCCATCGGGCGTTTCGGATCCTTCAGGCCGACGCGCGCGCGGCGCACGGCTTTCGCCACCGCCTGGATGGCGTCATCCTGGCCGATGATGCGCTTGTGCAGCTCCTCTTCCAGATGCACGAGCCGTTCGCTCTCGGTGCTGGCGATGCGCTTGACGGGAATGCCAGTCCACATTGCCACCACTTCGGCGATGTCGTCGGCGCTCACCATTGCGCCATCCTGCTCATGGTCGAAGTTGCTGCGCAGTTGCTCGATCTGATCCTGTAATTCACGCTCGCGCTCGCGCAGTTCGGTCGCCTCTTCGAGGCGCGATTGTGCATATAGCTCCTCGCGCTCCTTCTGCACCTCGCGCAATTCGCGGAAGGCTTTCTGCAAGTTGATCGACTGCGGTGACTTGTACATCCGCACGCGCGAGGCTGACTCATCGATCAGGTCGATGGCCTTGTCGGGCAGGAAGCGATCTGGCACGTAGCGCGATGAGAACTGCACGGCAGCCTTTACAGCTTCATCGCTGATCTTCAGTTTGTGATGCGCTTCATAGGCGCCTTTCACGCCTTGCAGAATTTCGATGGCCATCTCCGGCGTTGGCTCATCCACGTAGACCGGCTGGAAGCGGCGCTCCAGCGCAGCATCGCTTTCGATGTGCTTGCGATATTCGTTCAGCGTGGTGGCGCCGATGCACTGGAATTCGCCGCGCGCGAGTGCCGGCTTCAGGATGTTCGCTGCGTCCACGCTGCTGCCGGCTGACCCCGCGCCAACGAGCATATGCACCTCGTCGATGAACAGGATCGTGTCGCTCATCTTGACCTCTTCGATCACGCGCTTCAGACGCTCTTCGAACTGGCCGCGATACATGGTGCCGGCGACGAGCGAACCGACGTCGAGTTGCATCACGCGCTTGCCCAGCAAAGGCTCCGGTGTCTGGCCGGTGACGATGCGCTGCGCAAGCCCTTCCACGATGGCGGTCTTGCCTACGCCCGGCTCGCCGATCAGGGATGGGTTGTTCTTCGTCCGGCGCGCTAACACTTGAATGACACGCTCGATTTCGGTTTCCCGTCCGATCACCGGGTCGAGCTTGCCCGTCTCTGCCAGCATGGTCAGGTCGGTTGCAAGCTGATCGAGTGCCGGCGTCTTGGGGCGTTCCTTCTTCTGAGTGGATGAGGTGGATGAAGGCGCGTTTGACGTCGATGAAGCCGCCTTGGCGCTTCCTTCGGGTTGCTCCTGCTGAATGGCGCGCAGCGTCTCGCGACGAATGCGATCCGATGTCAGCCCGAGCTGGCGCAACACGTCAATCGCCACTCCATCGCTCTGTCGAATCAAGCCTAACAGCAGATGCTCCGTGCCGATATATGAATGGCCCAGCTTTTTGGCCTCTTCCACGGCGTACTCAAGCACCTGCTTGGTGCGCGGGGTGAGGTCGAGTTTGCTGGCTGAAGCTCTGCGGCCGGCGCCGGTCATGCGTTCAACCATCTCGGCCACGCGGTCGGACTTGGCGCCCAAATCGCGCAGCACGCGGCCGGCGATGCCGCTTTCTTCCTTGACGATTCCCAACAACAGGTGCTCGGTTCCGATGTAATTGTGGGACAGGCGCTCGGCTTCTTCATTCGCGAGTTGCAACACCCGCCGGGCGCGCTGCGTAAAGCGATCTATTTTGCCTGGCACAAATTCACCTCGTGCTGAATGTTAACGCAACCCGATGAGAAAGGGGTGAGCCTTTGTGATGGGCAGCGAATACATTGCTGATACAGAAATAAGACACAAGCGCATCTCGCGTTGGAAAAGGCGATGTAATAACAGACGCTTGTAATGACCTTGCGGTTCCGACGCAGAAGCAATGCTGTTAGCTCTGCGAATTCATCAGACCATGCGCCGATCGGAGTGGGCCGGCGCGCTGCATCACACAATGCGCTTGTAGTGTTGGATCAGTACTAGCGATGGCCTGCAGTTGAACGCAAAAAAAAAGAGACGCAATGCGCTTGCGTCTCTTTGTGATCTCGCAGTCAAGCCGTTTATTCGCCGGCGCTGATGTCGTCCGGCTGTTCCCCTGCTGTGTCTTCGACCTCAGCTTCTTCAACCTCAGTCTCATCCAGCCAGTCGGAATCCGCATATTCTGGCCGGTTCACGCGGCGCAGGCTCAGGGCGATGCGGCGCTGCTCTGGCTCCACGCGCAAAACGCGCAGCGTCAGCAACTGGCCTTCCTTCACCACCTCGCGCGGGTTGTTGACCTGCTTCTCGCTCAACTCCGAAAGGGGAATCAAACCCTCGATGCCGTCATCATCCTTCAAACGCGCAAACACGCCGTGCTTCGGGTGCACCTTGATCACTTCGGCTTCAAGCAGTTGCCCGGGCTTGTACTTCTTCGCAACCTGGGTCCAGGGGTCGATTGCCAGCGCCTTCAAGCTCAAGCCGATGCGGCCAGTGTCCTTCTCGACATTGATGACTTTGACCTTGACCTTTTGACCTTCCTTCACCACGTCACTTGGATGCTTGACGCGGGTGTGCGAAAGCTCCGTCAGATGAATCATGCCGTCGGCGCCGCCAAGATCGACAAACACGCCGAAGTCCTTCACACTGCTGACGATGCCCTCAACTGTTTGCCCGGCCTCGATGCTGCTGAGCAATTTATCCTTTTGGGCAGCGCGGGCTTCCTTGCTGGCAGCGCGCTCGCTCAAAATCAGGCGATTGCGTTCGCGATCGATTTCAATGACTTTGATGAGGGCCTTCTGGCCGACCAGCTTCTGGAATCGCTGCTCTGGCGGGAGCGTCTCATCACCCAGCATGCGCTGGTGGGTGAGGCTGAGTTGCGACGCCGGCACAAAGCCGCGCAGCCGCCCGACCTTGATGATGACGCCGCCCTTGTTGAAGCCGGCAATCATCGCTTCGATCGCGTCCTGCTTCTCAAACAGCTCCTCGGCCTGACGCCAATCGCGTTCCGAAATGGCCTTGCTCAGCGAAAGCACCACATTGCCATTCTGGTCTTCCGGCGTGACGACGTAGGCGTAGACTTCATCGCCCACTTTCAAGTTGTTGCGCACATCCTTCGGCAGCGCCTCTATGTCTTTGCTATAGACGATGCCTTCAGATTTTGCGCCCAACTCAATGAGGATCTCCCGATCTGTGATCGAGATGATCTTGCCCGACACAAGCTGATCTTTTTCGAAGCTGCTCTGCGTGCCAAATTGATCCAGCAGTTGCGAAAAGTCATCCCCCTGCTTTGGGTCGTCGGCATTGTTGGGGATCCCTAGATTCTCCATACTAACGGTTGTGTATCCTTCGGCGTAAAGATTGAAAGATTATACCTGAGCGAAAGATAAGAAACGTGATGAATCCGGGCGCATGTTTTGCCAGGCTGTTCCGGCGCTAAAATGTACCGAACCTCATGACAATGTTGCCTGCTCCCTTCACACACAGCGATCTGCCGGCGCTCGGCGCGCGCCACAGTGGCAAGGTGCGCGATTGGTATGACCTGCGCGAGGGCCGGCGCGCCCTCATCGTCACCGACCGCATCTCCGCCTTCGACCGCATCCTGGGCGCAATCCCCTACAAAGGTCAGGTGCTAAACCAGCTCGCGGCGTTTTGGTTTGAGCACACGGGCGACATCGTGCCGAACCACCTGTTGCGCGTGCCAGATCCGAATGTGAGCCTCGTCAAGTCGTGCAAGCCATGGCCGGTGGAGATCGTTGTGCGCGGCTACATCACCGGCGTCACCAGCACGTCGCTATGGACGCTGTATGCGCAGGGCGAACGGAACATCTACGGCATTTCGCTGCCCGAGGGCTTGCGCAAGAACGACAAATTGCCGGCGCCGATCATCACGCCGACGACGAAGGCGGCGCATGGCGCGCACGACGAGCGCATCACCCGCGATGAGATTGTGGCGCGCGGGCTGGCGCCGGCGGATGTCTACGCGCGGATCGAGCGCGCCGCGCTCGCATTGTTTCAACGCGGCAGCGAGATCTGCGCGCGAGGCGGGCTGACACTGGTCGACACGAAATATGAATTTGGCGACTGTGACGGTGAACTGACGCTGATCGATGAAATCCACACGCCGGATTCATCGCGCTTCTGGCTGAATGCCGTCACTCATCAATCGGAGCAGGGTCAGATTGAGGGCAGCGAACCGGTGAACTTCGACAAGGAGTTCATTCGATTGTGGTATGCCGAGCGCGGCTACAAAGGCGAGGGCGAGCCGCCGGCGATGAGCGCCGACCTCATCGAACAGGCCAGCGCGCGCTATATCGCTGCGTATGAAATGATCAGTGGTCAAAAGTTTGTGCATGGCGCGTATCCTGTCAACGATCGCATTGCGCGCTCGCTGCAAACATGGTGATTGGCATGAGCTATGACCAGATGGCCGCCGTCTACGATCTGCTCTATGAGTGGAAGGACTACGCGCGCGAGGCGAATCTGCTGCGCTGGATTATCGCGGCGAAGAAGCGCAGCGCCGGCAACGCGCTGCTCGACGTGGCCTGCGGCAGCGGCAAACACCTCGCCGAACTGCGGCGCGATTTCTCCGTCGAGGGCATGGATTTGAGTGAAGATCTGCTGAATGTTGCGCGACAACGCTTGCCGGATGTGCCGCTGCATCACGGCGACATGATCGATTTTGCGCTTGGCAAGCAGTTCGATGCCATCACCTGCCTGTTCAGCGCCATCGGCCATGTGATGACGGTGGAGAACCTGAACAAGACGCTGCGCTGTATGAGCGCGCACTTGGCGCCGGGCGGTGTCGCCCTCATCGAGCCGTGGTTTACGCCGGAGCAATATCACGCCGGCACGGTGCATGCGTCTTTCGTCAACAAACCAGAGATCAAGATTGCGCGCATGAATGTGAGCGAGCAGCGCGAAAACATTTCCGTCTTCGACATGCATCACTTGGTTGCCGATGCCAGTGGCGTGCGACACTTCATCGAACATCTGGAACTGGCGATGTTTACGCGCGCTGAATATGTGAGCGCGTTCGAACAAGCCGGCCTCGACGTGACATTCGATGAGATGGGTTTGATGGGGCGAGGGTTGTATGTTGGGGTGAGGCGTTGAAGACGCGGATGATGCCGGCGACGCCCGAGGCCATCATCGAGGCAGCTGCGGTCATCCGCGCCGGCGGTCTGGTCGCCTTTCCCACCGAGACCGTATATGGCCTCGGCGCAGATGCGACCAATCCGCGTGCCATTGCCCGCGTCTATGAGGCGAAGCAGCGCGCATTGAATGATCCGCTCATCGTGCATGTTGCAAGTGTCAAAGGCTTGACTGACTTGAAGGGTGTGATCGATTTGCGACGGTTGTCAGGTCGTCAAGTCGATCAGGTTCAGCGGCTGATGCAGGCGTTCTGGCCGGGTCCGCTGACGCTGGTGCTGCCGCGCGGGGCGAACATTCCGCCAAACGTGAGCGCCGGCCTGCATTCGGTTGCGGTGCGCGTGCCGGACCATCCGGTGGCGCAGGCGCTCATCGCGCAGGCCGGCGTCCCCATCGCTGCGCCCAGCGCCAATCGCTTCGGCCACGTCAGCCCGACCGCTGCGCAGCATGTGCTGGATGACCTGGGCGGTCGCATCGACTTTGTGCTGGATGGCGGGCCGGCCCGCATCGGCGTCGAGTCAACCGTGCTGGATATGATCAGCGATCCGCCTCGCATCCTGCGGCCGGGCGGTGTAACACGGGAGCAGATTGCGGATTTGGGATTTTCAATGGCGGGTTTTGACTTGGACACGCAATTGCCGATTACCGATCGCCAATTGCCGATGTCATCGCCTGGCTTGCTTGAGAAACACTATGCGCCGAAAGCGCAACTGATCGTTTGCGCAAATCTCGACGAACTCATCTATCAGCGATCTGCAATCCGAAATCGCCAGTTGACGGTTGGTGTTTTGCTGATGGAGCAACAGCGCGCCGCATGTGAGAAGATGCACCCGCAATTTGTGCTGGGCAACGATGTAGACGATGTGGCGCGCAACCTGTACGCCGGCTTGCGCGCGCTGGATGGCGCCGGCGTCGACGTGATCTTGATGACCGGAGTCGAGCGCGCCGGCATCGGCGAGGCCATCGCCGACCGTCTGCAACGCGCCGCGGCAAAATGATTTCTGGCTCTCGCCAATGCGAGAGGTTTTCTGATTTTGATGACTCAGCTATACGACACGTCTGACAAACCCCAACACGAGTGCGGCGTGTTTGCCGCATACACGCCCGGCGAGCAGGCTGCCCGCGTGGCGTTCTTCGCGCTGCATGCGCTGCAGCATCGCGGTCAGGAGAGCGCCGGCATTGTCTCCACCGATGGTCGCATGGCGCACATTCACAAGGCGATGGGCCTCGTGTCGAATGTGTTCAACGAAGAGAATCTCGCGCCGCTGAAAGGCGCGCTTGCCATCGGCCACACGCGCTACAGCACCACCGGCGGCGCTGTGCTGCGCAACGCGCAACCATATCTCATCGAAACCATCCACGGGCCGCTCGGCGTGGCGCACAATGGCAACCTGATCAATTCGCCGCAGTTGCGCCGCGACCTGTTGCAACGCGGCATCGGCCTGACGTCGAGCAGCGACAGCGAAGTGATGACGCTGATGCTCGCCGGCGCGCCGGGCGACACCTGGGAAGCGCGCATCGCGGCGTGCATGAAGCAATGGTATGGCGCATATTCGCTCGTGGTGCTGACGCAAAACGCGGTGTATGCGGCGCGCGATCCGTGGGGCTTTCGCCCACTGGTGTGGGGCCGGCTGCCCAACGACGGCCTCGCCGCCGCGTCGGAATCGTGCGCGCTCAGCACAATTGGCGCGACATACGAGGGCGAGGTGCATCAGGGCGAGGTGGTGCGCATCGACGCGAGTGACTTCCATCGCATGCAAGCCATCGCGCCAGAGCGCGGCGCACTGTGCACTTTCGAGCATATCTACTTTGCGCGACCCGACAGCGTGTGGGATGGCCATGTCATCCACCATGTGCGGCAACAGTTGGGCGCACAGCTCGCACGCGAAGCGCCGGCTGATGCCGACATCGTGTGCGGCGTGCCGGACAGCGCGACGCCGGCAGCCATTGGCTACTCGCGTGAGAGCGGCCTGCCGCTCAGCGAGGTGTTGATCAAGAATCGCTACATCGGCCGCACCTTCATTCAGCCCAGTGACCGCCTGCGCAAAAGCGGCGTGCGGTTGAAGTTCAACGCGCTGAGCGAGAATGTGGAGGGCAAGCGCGTGATCCTGATCGACGATTCGATCGTGCGCGGCAACACCAGCGGCCCGCTGGTGAAGATGGTGCGCGACGCCGGCGCGAAGGAAGTGCACCTGCGCATCACCTGCCCGCCGATTCAGCATCCCTGCTACATGGGTGTGGATATGGCGACGCATGAGGAACTGATCGGGTACCGTATGAGCGTCGAGGAGATGCGCGTGCATTTTGGTGTGGAGTCGCTGGCGTTTCTGAGCGTGGAAGGGATGATGCGCGCGATTGGGCGCGCCGGCGGCTATTGCAACGCATGCTTCACTGGCCGCTATCCGCTGCCCATCGATGCTGTGGCCGACAAGCAGGTGTTCGAAGGCGTCTTCGGTTAGCTGCAAAGCACCTTTCAAGCGCACGGCATTTCAATCTGCGCCGGCGGCAGCGATTTCAGATCGCACTTGCGCTCAGAATGACTTCACTCTTTTGTGAGGCGCATTTAGTCGCGCACTTCGACGCCAAGTGAACGCAGTTGCCGCGCAAGATCGGCGCAGGCCTCTTCGTGCGTGCGCCAGAGTTGCACGAAGCCGTCGGCGTTGGGCGGATAGACCGTTGGCAGGTTGTCGTTGATGAACAGATGCCAGGTGTAGCCGGCGTTTTGTGGCCGCCCCACCGGACGCTGCTTGATCACCATGAACGCCTGCAAGCCAAGCGCGTTTTCTGGCAGGTGGTAACGCTGATTGGGCAACACGCCGCGCAATTGCACCACCAGCGTGCCGGCAGGATCATTGGGGATTGGTTTTTCGACGCTTGACATGCAGTGGCCTTACTTTAACGGAAAAATTTCAATGAACATCATCATCGTCGGCAGTGGCGGGCGCGAGCATGCGCTGAAGTGGAAGCTGGAGCAGGACGGGCATCACGTTGCCTTGGCAACGACGGAAGTGTCGTCTCTTGTCCGCGAGTCGCCGTCATTGGTTGTCGTCGGCCCCGAAGCGCCGCTGGCGGAGGGCATCGTTGATCGGCTGAATGCGCAAGGCGTGCGCGCCTTTGGGCCAACGCAGGCGGCTGCGCAGTTGGAAAGTTCGAAGGCATTTGCCAAGCAGTTTATGCGCCGGCACGCCATCCCCACCGCCGGCTTCGCGGTGTTCAGCGATTACGAAGAGGCGATCGGGTTTGTGCAACGACTGCCATTTGCCAGCCCCGGCTGCGTGGTGAAGGCAAGTGGGCTGGCCGCCGGCAAGGGCGTGATCGTGTGCGACGACGCGGGCGAAGCAGGGCAGGCTTTGCGTCGCATCATGGTCGAACACGAGTTTGGCAGCGCCGGCGATGAAGTCGTCATCGAGGAGAAACTGAGCGGGCCGGAAGTGTCGCTGATGGCCTTTTGTGATGGCAAAACGGTGAAGGCGATGCTGCCGGCGCAGGATCACAAGCGCGTCTTCGACAGCGATCAGGGGCCGAACACTGGCGGCATGGGCGCGTTTTGCCCGTCGCCGCTGATGACGCAGGATGACGTGCAACGCTGCGTCGAGGCGGTGCTGTTGCCGGCGGTGCGCGGCATGGCGGCAGAGGGCGCGCCATACAAGGGCGTACTCTACGCCGGCCTCATGCTCACGCCCCAGGGGCCGATGGTGCTGGAGTTCAATTGTCGCTTCGGCGACCCCGAAACGCAGGCCGTGCTGCCCTTGTTGAAAACGGATCTGGCTGAGCTTGCGAATGCATGCATCGATGGTCGGCTTGATGAAATCGAGATCGAATGGCATGCCGGCGCTGCGGCCTGCATCGTGCTGGCCTCGGGCGGCTATCCGGGCGCCTTCAAGCGCGGCCTGCCTGTGCAAGGGCTGCAGGGATTGCCTGAGGGCGTGTTAGTGTTCAACGCCGGCGTGAAGCGCGCTGACGGCCAATGGCTGACGGATGGAGGGCGTGTGCTGGGCATCACAGCGCGTGGCACCGACCTGCGCG
Organism: uncultured Anaerolineae bacterium; assembly: GCA_964590135.1. GTDB lineage: Bacteria > Chloroflexota > Anaerolineae > J036 > Brachytrichaceae > JBDHWI01. Next base: position 10,223 of record CAZPVX010000049.1, read on the forward strand.
ACGCGCTGGAAAAGGCGTACGCCGGTGTGACGCGGGTTTCCTTTGAAGGGATGCACTATCGTCGCGATATTGGCCGGCAACAAAAAACCTGACAGGCCTCAATGGCCTGCCAAGTCTGTGTTGGAGCGGGAGACGGGATTCGAACCCGCGACATTTTGCTTGGGAAGCAAACGCTCTACCACTGAACTACTCCCGCGCTGCACGGAGATTATACGCTGCTTGTCAATGACTCATGGTTGAAATCGTCGCGAACTTGCACATGCACACGCCGTACTCTGATGGCGCGAAATTCCATCGCGAGATTGCCGCTGACGCGGCGCGCGCCGGCCTCGACGCCATCATCGTCACCGACCACAACGTGTGGGTGAATGGCATCGATGGCTATCACAGCGGGGTGCTGGTGCTGACGGGAGAGGAGGTGCACGATGTGCGCCGGCTGCCGCAATGCAACCATTGCCTGATCTACAACGCCGGCGACGAAATGTCGGTTTTTGCCGGCAATCCGCAAACGCTGATTGATGAGACGAACAAGCGCGATGGCCTCGCCTTCTTCGCGCACCCCTTCGAAAAAGCCAGCCCGCTCAGCGACGACTATATGGCCATCCCCTGGCAGGACTGGCAGGTGCGCAACAACGCCGGCATCGAGATCTGGAACACCATGACCGAGTTCAAGGCGCGTTTGTGGAGTTGGCCGGCGGCGGCACTGTATGCATTTCTGCCCTCGATTGTCATCTTCGGGCCGTTTGTCCAGACACTGAAAAAATGGGATGCGCTGCTGGCAGAGGGCCGGCGCGTGGTTGCCATCGGCAACAGTGATGCCCATGGTGTCGTCTTCCACCTCGGTCCAATCAAGCGCGCAGTGCTGCCCTATGAATATCTGTTCGGTTGTGTCAACACGCACCTGCTGATCGATCGCCCGCTGTCATCGGACGTGGCGCGCGACAAGGCCATGATCTTCGACGCATTGCGCAATGGGCGTTGCTTCGTCGGCTATGACCGCGCCGGCGACACGCGCGGGTTTTCGTTCAACGCAAAGAGCGGCGCGGCTCGCGCCACGATGGGCGAAGAATTGCGCCGCGCCGGCGCGGTCACGTTCTCCATCACATTGCCATCGCGCGGGCACATTCGACTGCTGCGCAACGGCGAGACATTTGCCACAAGCAACGGTGATGCGCTGGAATTGACGACGGTCGAGCCGGGCGTGTATCGCGTGGAAGTGAAACGCTTCTTTCGCGGCTGGCTGCGCGGCTGGATCTACAGCAACCCCATTTACGTGAGATGACGTCGCAGGGTGCCGGCCCCTGATGCGGCAAGATGAAAAAATCAGAAGGCGACCGCTCGCATTCGTGAGCGGCCGCCTTCTGGCTTGCGGTGATGTGTCTGCGATGGGTCAGTGTTGCGCTTTACTGGAACTTATTCGGGAACTGGCTCATGATGCCGGCGCTGAGCACGTCGGCCATTTCGATCATGTGGTGCCGGGCTTCGCCATACTGCTTAACTGCTGCTGCGTATTCGCCCTTGAGGAGATGCACGGCGTAGGCAGTGGTCTGGTCAATGTGCATCTTCATCATTGGCCGCGTGGCAGACGCGGGCCAACTCTTCGGGTTGGCTGCCGAGAGGAAGTCGGCGATATCCTGGGCATTGGCATACCAGTCGTCCAGAGCCTTTTTCAGGGCGGGCGTGTCGCCTGCCTGCGCAGCCTTGAGGACGGGCACGGCCTGCTGGATGTGGGTGGTCAACAGAGCGGTCATCTTGTCCCCGGCTTCCTTGCCGTAGACGGAAGCGACGGCATCGCCAATGTCCTTCTGGTTCTGCAGCAGACGGGCGAGGTGGTCCTCAACGCCGGTCGGGTTGTGGAAGAACGAATAGATTGTGGCGTAGGTCCACTGCATGTGATCCTCCCAGAGCATGCGCATCGCATCGTGGAAGGCAATTTGCTTCGCGTTCTTTAGCAGAAACGCATCCTTGGGGTGGTCGGCGTGAGCGGCGCTGCGCGCTGTGACGGCGTAGGCTGCAGCATCAGGACTTGCAGCCAGGGCGCTGTTGCCGGCGCTGCCGAAGACGGTCGATGCGAGGACGGCGACGAAGATTGCGGATGCAGTGCGCTTCAGATTATCAGGTGATGTGTTCATGATTTTGCTCCTTTGGAATTTTGTATTTCGCGTGCTATCCGTATGTGTCGCCTGAGCTTCAATTCTTACCCCGCAAAAAAACAACACCCCTGAATTTTCGGGGTGTTGTTTTCTGCAGGCAGGGCGCCGGCGCGCCTGGTCACAAGGATTTTCTCAATTCATCCAACGTCGGCGCTTTGCCCTGCGCCTCCAGTTGCGCCAGGTCACGCAACACTTCGTATTCCTCGCGGCAGACGCCGCACTGATCCAGATGTTGCTTCACGCGCGGCAGTTTTTCCTGGACCGCTTCGCCAGCGATTTCCAGATCCACATACTGCGAAACCAGATCGAGGCACTCCGAGCAGGAGATTTCTTCCTCCTCGGTCTGATGGATCTGCCGCAGCCAGCCTTGCAGCCGTGAGCGTTTCATGTCTACTGCTCCTAGTACTTAACGTGACGTGCCACCTCATCCGTCATGCCCACGAAAGTGGGCATCCAGCCTTGGAAAGCGGCTCCCACAATGCTGGATTCCCGCCTTCGCGGAAATGACTTTGGCTTCCATGCCTGGACAGCAAGTCACGTTGCTTAGTGACGCGAGATTACCTAATCTTACCCCTGCGCGCTGTAAAGACCCAACACTTCCTGGATGTCGAACCCGCGCGCCTGCAACCGCGCCTTTAGTTTCCGGCGCGCATCATGCACCAATTTATAGACTGCGTTGCGATTGGAGTGGAGATGGCGCGCGACCTCGTCCAAGGGCACCTCGTCAAACACCATGGCTTTCAACACCTGCCGTTGCCGCTCGGTCAGTTCCTGCTCAATCACCTCGTGGATTGTTGCCCAGACGATGGTCTGCTGCGTTGCGCGATCTGGGTTGCCGGCCGGGTCACCATCCTGGACCGGCCATTCAGGCAAGGCGGCGTCCTCAAGGAGCTGATCCAGCGAGACGCCTTTCCAGCGCTCCCGCCGCGCAGCGACCAGCGCAAAGTTGATGGCGAACTTGTAGGCCCAGGTGGTGAATTTGCTGTCGGAGCGAAATTCATGCACGTGCTGCAGCACAGTCAGCAAGGCATCCTGGGCGCAATCCTCGGCCAGTTGCTCGACCTCATGATGGCTGCGCTGGGCGAGGTCGCTGCGGCTGAACGTATAGAGCGCAGCGCGCAGGAGAATCTGGCGCAGATCAGCGATGGCGGCAATTTGTGCATCACCTTGCGCAATCAGGTCGCGCACCCACTCTTGGTTGGTTCTGGTCGTCATGGTTGGAGTGCAAGCGTGGAAGGAAATGTATCATAGGTTGCAAAGCAACTTCCGCGTTCGACTCTCGTGTGATGGCGATTGTGTAATGAAGCAGACCTTGATGAAACGCGCCAGCCTGATTGCCTGCCTGCTGTGTGTGTTACTTCCCGTCTTGTTGGGGCGGCCAACCCGCGCGCAGGCGCCAGAGTTGCGCGTCGCCATCAAGCCGCTCGTCCCATTTGTCATCAAGCAGGACGACGCGCTGACCGGTTTCAGCATCGATCTGTGGCGCGAGATCGCCGCGCGCAACGGCTGGAAATACCGCCTCGTGTGGCGCGACACAGTGAATGCGCTGCTCGACGCGGTTGAGAAAAATGACGCCGACGTGGGTATCGCCGGCATCAGCATGACGCCGGAGCGCGAAGAACGCATCGACTTTTCGTTGAGCATGTTCAACGCCGGCCTGCAAATCATGACGGTCAATGCGACCGCGCCAGGCCTGGGCGCCATTCTCAGCACCATTTTCACGCCCGATCTATTGCGCGTGCTGGGGTTGATTGTGCTGGCGATCATTGTCGTCGGCCACATCATCTGGTTGAACGAGCGCACCGACAACCCTGATTTCCCGAAGGCATATCTGCCGGGTGTATGGGAGGGCATCTGGCAGGCCGGCGTCAGTCTGGCGACGGTGGGTTTTGGCGATCGCGCGCCGAGGTCGGTTGCCGGCCGGCTTGGCGCGCTGCTGTGGATGTTCATCGCCATCGTGCTGGTTGCCTTTTTTACGGCCGCGGTCACGTCCACGCTGACTGTACAGCAAATACAGGGCAACATCCGCGGGCCGGCAGACCTGCCGGGCAAGCGCGTGGTGTCGGTTGAGGGCAGCACTGCATCGCAATGGCTGACCGGACACGGCATCAGCCATGCCAGGGTGAAGGGCGTGGATGAGGCCGTTGCAGCGCTGACAGGGAACGGCGCCGATGCGCTTGTGTTTGACTCGCCGGTGCTGCTCTACGCCGCCAATGCGAGCGATGGCAAGCTGAAAGTGGTGGGACCAATCTTCAACCAGGAGCAATATGGCATTGCGCTGCCAACTGGCAGCCCGCTGCGCGAGAGCATCAACCGCACGTTGCTTGAACTCTACAGTGACGGCACGTACCAGCAGATTTACAGCACGTGGTTTGGTGCAGCCAATGCGCAGTGACGCCAAAAGCCCCGCTTCGCCAGCGAAGCGGGGCTTTTGGGTTGTGATGGCGCGATGACTGGGGTTGCTATGTCTGCTGAAAATCGCTGAACTCGTTGATCGATTCGATCTCGGCCACGCGATCCTTCGGCAGCACGCGCCGGAAAGCCAGCGACAGTGCATCCCAGTTTGTCAGCAACTCGCGGGCGCGCGGGCTGTTGGTCAACTCATAATGCCGGCGCAGCAGGCTCTTTACCAGCTTGTTCATGCCAGGATGCATGAGGCGATCGACATCCACCAACTCGGTGTTGCAGTGATTGAGGAAAGTGCCGTTGGGGTCGTACACAAAGGCCATGCCGCCGGTCATGCCGGCTGCGAAGTTGCGCCCCGTGCCGCCCAGCACAACCACGACACCGCCAGTCATGTACTCGCAGCCGTGCTCGCCCACACCTTCCACCACGCCGCATGCGCCAGAGTTGCGCACGGCGAAGCGCTCGCCGGCGCGGCCGGCTGCAAACAGCGCGCCGCCCGTCGCGCCATACAGCGCTGTGTTGCCCAGGATGTGGTTGTGGCTCCAGTCGTAGGTCACCTCTGGGAAGGGTCGAATCGAGATCTCGCCTCCGCGCATACCCTTGCCCACATAGTCATTTGCCGCGCCGACAAGATGCAATCGCATGCCGTTGGTGGTGAATGCGCCGAAACTTTGGCCGGCGTAGCCGCGGAAGGAAATCTCGATCGTGCCGGCTGGCAGCCCGCCATCCAGATATTTCTTCGTGATCTCGCCACTCAGCCGCGCGCCGATGCTGCGATCTTGATTTTTGATTGTGTAATGCAGCTTGATTGGCCACTGCTCGTCGATGGCGGTGCGCGCATCCTGCACGATCATCTCATTTAGCGCATTGCGCGGGTGCTGCGGCGCCAACTCGGTGTTGCACAGCGGGTGATCCTTTGGCGTTGGCGGCAACAACGTCCCCACCGAGAGCTGATTTACGACGATGGACTGGCGGTTGCTCATTTCCAATTTGCGGCTTGCGGCTTGCAGATCGTGTCGCTCGTGCTCGCAATCGAAACAGCGCTTTTGCAGCAGATCCATGCGCCCGATGATCTCGTCGAGCTTGCGATAGCCCATCTGCGCGAGATGTTCGCGGATGTCTTGCGCCATGTAGAGCATGAAGGCCATCACATGCTCCGGTTTGCCCTCAAACTTCGCGCGCAATTCGGCCTTTTGTGTCGCCACGCCGGTGGGGCAGGTGTTGAGGTGGCAAACGCGCGCCATGATGCAGCCTTCGGCGATCAACGGCGTGGTGCCGAAGGAATACTCATCTGCGCCAAGCAGCGCCGCGGTGATGACATCGGCGCCAATGCGCATGCCGCCATCGGTGCGAACGCGGATGCGGCTGCTCAGATT
>CAZPVX010000049.1:16167-22395 GCA_964590135.1 uncultured Anaerolineae bacterium
CAGTCCCAATTCCCAGGGCAGGCCGGCGTTTTTGATCGACGAAAGCGGTGATGCGCCAGTGCCGCCGTTGTGGCCGCTGATCAGCACGCTGTCGGCCATTGCCTTCGCCACGCCAGCGGCAATCGTGCCGACGCCGGCCTGGCTCACCAGTTTCACGCTCACCTTCGCATCGGGGTTGATCTGCTTCAGGTCGTAGATCAGTTGCGCGAGGTCTTCAATCGAATAGATGTCGTGGTGCGGCGGCGGCGAGATGAGCGCAACGCCCGGCACGGTGTGGCGCACGTGGGCGATCAAGTCGGTCACTTTGTGGCCGGGGATCTGACCGCCCTCGCCGGGCTTGCTGCCTTGCGCCATCTTGATCTGCAACTCGGCGGCGCTCATCAGATAGGCCGGCGTCACGCCAAAGCGGCCCGATGCGACCTGCTTGATGCCGCTATTGCCCTCTTCCAAGAAGCGCCGGCTCTCCTCGCCGCCCTCGCCGCTGTTGCTCAGGGCGCCCAGGCGCGTCATCGCAATCGCCAGGTTCTCATGCGCCTCGGGCGAGAGCGCGCCGAGCGACATGGCAGCAGTCGAAAAACGCTTGACGATATTTTCGAGCGGCTCGACTTCATCGATGCTGATGGGCTGGCGGTCGCTGCGCACTTCCATCAGGTCGCGTGGTTCGATGGGCTGCAGTGGGTCGCGATACAGCTTTGAAAATTCTTTGTAAAGCGCAAAACCCTCGTGGAAACGGTCGGTGAGGGCGAATCGCTTCACTTTTGTGTGGGCAATGCCGGTGCTGGTTTCGGTCTCGCCGGTATATTCGAAGACGTCCTCCAGCCGCACCGCTTTCTGCAGCGCGGTCACGGCTCGCTGCGAGTAACCGTGCGGCTCGCCGCCGGCGCGCTCCTTGTAGAAGCCCGGGTGCTCCAGCTTGATTGCTGAGAGGGCGTTTGCAGGCTGCGCCGCGCCCTGGGCGGCCTCAATCTGCATTCGCGCGTCTGAAAGCCTGAATGCGTTGGCGTGCCAGGCCAGCACCGACAGCTCGATTTCGGCATAGCCGATGCCGCCCAGTCGAGACGGTGTGCCCTCAAAACATGCATCGATCAGCGCATGTGATAGACCGACAGCCTCAAAGATCTGCGCGCCGGCGTAAGATTCCACGCACGCGATGCCCATCTTCGACATCACCTTCAAGATACCCTTCTCGGCAGCTTTGATGTAGCGCTTGACCACATCCGTTTCGCTGAGTGATTTGTCGCGCACCTTGCCGCGCTGCACGGTCTCGCGCGCGGTGTCGAGCGCGAGATATGGGTTGATCGCGCTGGCGCCATAGCCCAACAGCACCGCGAAGTGATGCGTCTCGCGTGCTTCCCCGGTCTCCACAACGATGCTGGCCTTGCTGCGCAGCCCCTTGTGCATGAGGTGATGATGCACCGCACCGACGGCAAGCAACGCGGGGATCACAGCGCGTTGCGGGCCGGTTTTCTTGTCGCTGAGGATCAGGATGCTCGCACCCACGCGCACCGAGCGCTCGGCGTCGGCGCAGAGCTTTCGCACCGCCATTTCAAGCGACGAGTGCTGCGCGCCAGATTCCTGATTCGCGCTTGGCACAGGGAAAGTTGCATCCAGCACGACCGATTGAAATGCCGAGTCGTCGATCTTTTGCAGCGCCTTCAACTCTTCGTTGCTCAGCACCGGACTGTTCAGGCGGATGAGGTGGGCGAGCTCTTCGGTTTCGGAGAGCAGATTGCCGCGCCGGCCCAGCAACACGCGCAGGCTCATCACCTGATCTTCGCGCAGGTGGTCGATGGGCGGGTTGGTCACCTCCGCAAAGCGCTGCTTGAAATAGTTGAACAGCGGGCGCGGTTTCGGCGACAGCACGGCGTGCGGTGTGTCATCGCCCATCGCGCCGACCGGCTCTGTGGCATCTTCAAACATCGTTTTGATGACCAGCGTCAACTCTTCGCTCGTCCAGCCGAATTGCGCCTGCTTCGTCAGCAGCGTCTCGCTGTCGACGACCGGTTGCTCGATCACGATTTGCGCCACCTCTTCGAGCCGCACGCGATTGTAGGCTGCCCATTCGCGGTAGGGCTTGCGCGTGGAGAGCTCGCGCAGAATCTCGTCGTTTGTAGAGAGCTTGCGCGCTTGCAGGTCGGCGCAGATCATCATGCCCGGGCCGAGCTTGCCACTAGCGACGATGCGATCTGGCTCCACATCCAGTGCGCCGATTTCGCTGCCGGCATAGACCACGCCGTCCTTCGTCTGCAAGTAACGCGCCGGGCGCAGGCCGTTGCGGTCGAGCGCAATGCCGACCAATGTGCCGTCGCTGAAGACGATCGACGCCGGCCCGTCCCACGGCTCCATCAGCGCGGCATGAAAGCGGAAGAAACCCTTCTCCGCCGGCCCAAGATCAGGGTCTTTTTCCCACGCTTGCGGGATCATCATCTTGAGCGTGTGGCGCAGGTCGCGCCCGCCCAGCGTGACGAGTTCCACTACGTTGTCAAGCCGGCCAGTATCGCTGCTGTTTGTGTCGACGATGGGTTTGAGCTGGTCGATCTCGCTGCCCCAGACCAGAGAATCCAGTTCTGGTTCGCGCGCCTTCATCCAATTCTGATTCCCTTCGACAGTGTTGATCTCGCCATTGTGGGCGATGAAGCGGAAGGGTTGCGCGCGCTCCCAGGTTGGGAAGGTGTTGGTGCTGTAGCGCTGGTGAAACAGGCAGTGATTGACCTTGAAGTCGGGATCGTTCAGGTCGATGTAGAAGCGGCGCAGACTGGGCGCGGAGACGAGCGCTTTGTAGACGATGGTGCGGCAGGAGAACGACGGGATGTAAAGATCAGTGACGCCAGCCTCTGCGGCTGCATGTTCGATGCAGCGCCGCACGAGATACAGGTGCTGATCAAACTCAGCCTCAGTGCGGAAGGTAAATGGCCGCGCGACGATGACTTGCTGGATATCGGGCAGGGTGGCAAGCGCGCGCGCGCCCAGCACATTTGGCTCATGCACAACCGTGCGCCACGTCAAGACCTCAAGTTCACGCTTGGCAAGCTCCGCAGTGATGATCTCGCGCGCCTTGGTGTTTGCTTGCGGGTCGCGCGGCAGGAACAGCATGCCAACGGCGATGTCGCCTGGGCGGTAGGCATGCAAGCCGATGCGCTCCAATTCGCGGTTGAGCATGGTGTTGGGGATGGAGCACAGCACGCCGGCGCCATCACCGCTCTTGCCATCTGCATCGAATGCGCCGCGATGCGCCAATCGCTCCAGACACTTCAGGGCATCATCGAGCATCTTGTGCGTCGCGCGGCCGGACAGATCCGCCACAAAGCCGATGCCACATGCATCATGCTCAAAGCGCCAGTTGTGCATCGGCGCAATCACGCTGCGCTGGTGTCCCTCTTGATCATTGTTGACTTGAAGCCGTTCTTGCTTGCCCATCTGATCTCCTGTGTTCAACCCTTTTTGGGTCTCGCCGTGCGCTCTGCGTCGGGAATTGATAAACAAACAGGAGCGACCCGCGTCGCTCCTGCATTCACGTCACCGCAGACAACAGAGAGTCTGTTTGTAAACCCGACGGGTTCATCGCTACAGACCGCTCTTGTTAATGAGCTTCAGACCCGTCGTTTTTTGTGAAGCACTCGCGCCTTAGTGCAAAAAGCCGTCGCCCACGCCTTGTAGGTGACGGCTGCGTTGAACAGCTTCGTGGCGTTCATACACTAAGATGACTGTAAAAGGATACGCAAAGCCCTGCTGTTGTCAAGGCTTTCATATCGCGCTATAGTCATTCTAATACGTCTTGATGCAAGAAACCCATTGCATCTCCAACAATTCTTAAAGGAGCAGAATATCCATGGAAGGACGCGGAAACGACGACGATAAATTTCAAGGCTCGCTGAATGCAGATGAAGGGAGCGAACAGAATGCGCCGGAAAATGAACTGGGTCTCGACCTGGGTTCATTGCTTGGCGGTCTGATGGGTGGCGAGCAGCAGGGCGGCATGCCGAACATGCCGCAAGGTGGTCAGGGCGGCCTTGATCTGGGTTCATTGCTTGGTGGTCTGATGGGCGGCGGTCAGCAAGGTGGCATGCCGAACATGCCGCAAGGTGGTCAGGGCGGCCTTGATCTGGGCTCGTTGCTCGGCGGCTTGATGGGCGGCGGTCAGCAAGGTGGCATGCCGGGTATGGCTGGCACCCCCCTCGACGGCATCATCGGCGGCGTCGCCGATGACCTCTCCGCCAAGACCGGCCTGCCCAAACAGATCATCACGATGGGCGCGATGTTCCTCATCAGCAAGTTGCTGTCGGGTGGTGACCAGCAGCCGGGCGCTCAGCAAGCCGGCGGTCTCGACCTTGGCGGGTTGCTCGGCGGCCTTCTTGGCGGGGGCATGCCGGGCGTGGAGCCGGGCCAGCCACAACAGGGCGATGAAGTGCTGGGCAAGATCGGCAAACAGATTGGTGACGGCTTGAACTCGCCTCACCTGACCGCCAGCGGTTTGCAGCAGAGCGGTCTCGCCGGCGAGTTTTCGCAGATGAGCGGTTTGAGCGAAGACGAAGCCGCGCAGAGCTTGAACCAGATCGTGAACGCGCTGAAGCAAAGTGGCATAAGCTAGAGGGATGCACACTGCCGTGATACGGAATCGGAGCGATCGAGAATCCTCGCAGCGAGGTAAATGAGATGATCGCTCCGACTTTTTGATATAGCGACATGACCACCCGGGATCCCATCCGCGTCGCCATCATCGGCACGGGCCGGCGCTCTGCGTATCTCTACGGCCCGCTGCTCAAATCCATTGCCGGCGCGCAACTCGTCGGCGTGTGGGGGCGCAGCGCGGAGCGCGCCCATGCACTCGGTGCGCAGCTCGGCGTGCCGGCCTACACCGATCTCGATCAACTCATGCGCGAGGTTGCGCCGCAGATCGGCATCGTCAGCGTGAACTACAGCGCGAATGGCGTCGTCGGTCTGCAGGCGCTGGAAGCCGGCCTCAATGTGCTGCTCGAAACGCCCATCGCCCACGACCTGAGCGAAGCCGATGCCATCATCGCTGCGGCCAAACGGCGCAACTTGAAGATCGAGATCGCCGAACAATTCCATCGCCGGCCGCTCGAACAACTCAAGCTCGCGCTCATCGCGTCGGGCTTGTTCGGCAAGGTGCACACCTCGTTCAATGACTTCGCCGGCCACGGCTATCACGGCATCAGCGTCATGCGCTCCTACCTCGGCTTCGATGCCAAGCCGGTGCGCGTGATGGGCGCGGTGCGCAACTATGACCTCGCGCCGTATTGGTCGCGCCTCGCCAACAACACCCAGCCGCGCCAGGAGACGCAGGAGCATGGCCTGATCGAGTTTGAGGGCGGGCAGGTCGGCATCTTTCACTGGACGAGCGTCGGCTACGACTCGCCCTTGCGGTGGTGGCGCAGCAGCCGCTTCCTGGCGGAGAAGGGCATGGGCATCACCGTCGGCGTCGGCCTGGATGTAGAAGAGCGCCTGTCGCTGCTCGCGCCGGGCGGCGAGGCGCCGCGCTTCATCACGGTGGAGCGGCGCTGGGAGCGTGTGGACGGCGGCGCGCTGGTGGCGATGATCGCGCACACCGGCGACCCGGATTTGCCCATCGTGCGCTGGGACAATCCGTTCAGGCCGCAGCAGCAGGGTGCCGGCCCGCAGTGGCACGACGATGAAATCGGTGTCGCCGGCTGCATCCTCAGCCTGGTCAACGCCGTGCGCAACAACGTCGAGCCGAGCTATGGCGCGCTGCAGGGCCGGATCGATCAGCAGCTCATCCTCGCCATCCGCCAGTCCTCGCAAGAGGGCAGGGCGATTGATCTGTAGATGGTGCGTCGCGGGATGCCGGTGTATGACATTTCTTCGCGATAATCTATTGACCCGACATCTGATCTGAGTATAATTCGCTGTTGTAAATCGAAACAGGCGTTCCGAGCACAAAGGCGACTAGGGAAAACCCGGTCGCCTTACTTTCGTCTCTCGGCAACGCCATTTCGCATGTTGAGGGGGTTCGTGTTGGTTCGCGGACTCGTTTTTTTAAGGACGGTGGTTTGATGGCGACGTACAAGAATGGTGCAACGAAGTCCTATGCACGTGCTGCCGATGTTCAACTCCTCCCCAAGCTGATTGAAGTTCAGATTCAATCCTTCAAGCTGTTTCAAGATGAGCTCCTGCGGGAGCTGTTCGAGGAAATTTCGCCCATTGAAAGCTTTAATGGCGAGATGGCGATCTACTTCCCCGGCAATTACA
>CAZPVX010000050.1:0-18507 GCA_964590135.1 uncultured Anaerolineae bacterium
GTAGCCATGTGCGGCAGGGATAACCGCTGAAAGCATCTAAGTGGGAAACCCGCCTCAAGATGAGATCCCCCCGAAGACCGCCAGTAGACTACTGGCTTAATAGGTGAGAGGTGTAAGCGTTGCAAGACGTTCAGCTCACTCATACTAATGGTCGCTTGGCTTACTTCCTCACATGATGCAGAGAAATCGAACTCTGGTGCAGAAATGCGTTCTATTCAGTTTTTAGGGTGCCGCTTAATCGAATAGTCAGTTAAGAGTCTTTTGGTGATTTGTGCGACGAGGTCACACCCGGTCCCATCCCGAACCCGGTAGTTAAGCTCGTCAGCGCCGATGGTAGTATGTGCGCAAGTGCATGCAAGAGTAGGTCATTGCCAGAAGACTCTTTCTGTTTTTCCTTCTGCGCGCTCTGCTGCTTGCGCCGGTGATATATGCGCAACTACAAGTATCTCGATGTCGTGGTCGGCATATTCGTGGCCGTCCTCATCATCAGCAATCTGGCCTCGTCCGCAAAGATCGTCACGCTGGGACCGTTCACCTTCGATGGCGGCACGCTGCTCTTCCCTCTCAGCTATATCTTTGGCGATATTCTGACTGAGGTCTACGGCTATTCGGTCTCGCGCCGCGTGATTTGGATTGGCTTTGCAGCGGCAGCGCTGTTTAGCATCACGGTGTGGATTGTGGGGTTGCTGCCGGCCGAAGCGGAATGGTCGGCGCGCGCCGGCATGGATGCCTACAACGCCATTCTGGGCAGCACGCCGCGCATCGTGATCGCATCGCTCATTGCGTACTGGGCCGGCTCATTCACCAACGCCTTCGTGCTCGCGAAGATCAAGGTTGCCACGCAGGGCAAATGGCTGTGGCTGCGCACCATTGGTTCGACCATCGCCGGCGAGTTGGTCGATACACTGCTGTTTGTGCTGATCGCATTTGCCTTCGATATGAGCGGAGCGGTGTTGTTCAGCATCTTCCTGTCAAACTACATCTTCAAGGTCGGCGTCGAAGCGCTATTCACGCCAGTCACCTATATCGTCGTGGGCTGGCTGAAGAAGCACGAAGGCGTGGACGCCTATGACACGCAGACCAATTTCAATCCGTTTCGCATGGCAGTTGACCAAAATGCCTCGCCTGCACGGTGAGGCATTTGGACTCATCGCGGCATCGTTTCACTCAGTGTCTGAGGCATGGCCTTGGCTCCCTGGGAGTTTGAAGACCACCGTGCCGTCAATCAAAGTGCAAGCTCATTCCGCCGTCGACCAGCACGTCGCTGCCGGTCATGTACGACGAGGCCTCTGACGCGAGAAACAGCGCGACTTGCGCGATCTCATCCGGCCGGCCCAACCGGCGCAGCGGCACACGCGGCACCAGCGGATGTTGATCGCCCGGCAAGTCGCCCCAATTCTCCATCAACATCGGCGTCTCAATCGGCCCAGGCAAAATGCAATTCACGCGGATGCGATGCGGCGCGCCTTCCAGCGCCATCGCCCGCGTCAGCGTCACCACGCCGCCCTTCGACGCGACATACGGCGCATTGCCGGCGCTCGTCACCCGCGCATGCACTGAGGCCAGATTCACGATGCTGCCGGCGCCACGCTGCGCCATGATCGGCAAGACGCGCCGCGAGAGATACAAAATACTTTTAAGGTCGACCGCCAACACGCGCTCAATATCGTCGTCGGTGTAATCGACGATGTTTTTGTAGATGGCGAAGGCGGCGTTGTTGACAAGAATGTCGACCCCGCCGAAAACCTCGACGGTTTTTGCTGCCGCGTGGTCGCAGTCGGCGCTGTTGCCCACATCGCACCCAACGAAGATGGCACTGCCGCCGGCGGCGTGAATGCCATCTGTCACCGCATTCCCCTTCGTCTCGTTTAGCTCAGCTACGGTCACACGCGCGCCTTCACGCGCAAACAGCTCGGCAATCGCTTGCCCAATCCCCTGCCCCGCGCCGGTCACAAGCGCGACTTTGTTATCCAAAATTCCCATATCCAGAAGTCTCACGCAACCCTCTTGCAAGGGCAACCATCGGCCATCCCTGCTTCAAGAGTAACGCTGCGGTGTTGTCGCCGACGCAATACCAAATCGGCGCAGCATCTGCCGCAACTCATTCAAGCTCGAGTCAGCCGCACTGTGTTCGGTCCGTTTTGCGTTTGTCTGCCTTGCCCGCACAGTTTCATCGGCGGCATGCAATGCCAATTGCGCCACATCGCTGGCAGCATCTGGCTTGCCCAGCCGGCGCGCGCGCTCGGCGCATTGCTTCAACGTGGCGCAATCGTTTTGCAGCCAGTGATAGATATGCTCAAGCAACTCGGTGGGATCATCAGCCACCACGCCGGCGCCGTTGTTCACCACATACTGCGCATTACCCTGTTCCTGCCCGGGAATCACATCCACCAGCGCCAACGGCAACCCGCATGCCAGCGCCTCCGTTGTGATCAAACCGCCGGCTTTGCAGACCAGCACATCTGATGCATGCAACAAGTCAGGCATGTTGGTCACATAGTTGTAGACCGTCGCGGGCACATGCCACTCAGTGTTTTGCGCCTGGCGCTGAAGCTCAGCGTCGTTGCCGGCGCTGATGATGAGCTGAATCGGCAATGCGGAATGGTTCAGCCCGCGCAGCATGGTGATCAGACCCGGCACACGTTTGCTGCCCACTGCAAAGATCGTGATCAAATCCTCGTTCCAGCCCAGTTGCCGGCGCAGCGCAGCCTTGTCGCTCGGCATTTTGCCAAGCGAGGGGTTGACTGGAATGCCGAGCACGTGAATGTGCTGCGCATCGATGCCGGCGCGCAGCGCAAGTTGTTTCACCTCGTCCGTCGGCGCCACCAGCGCATCTGCCGTATTGTTGAACCAGATGCGATGCACGCTGATGAGGTCTGTCACAACGGTGATGAGCGGCACGCGCCGGCCATTCAACCGAAACAGCGCAGCCAGCGGCGCTTGAAAGATCGGATGCGTGGTGATGATGGCATCCGGGTCGTACTGGTTCAGTGCGTCGCGCAGCACCTCGTACAGCATCAGGATCAATGCGCTATCCATGATCTTCGCCGGCACCGTCTGATCGGTGGTGGTGTAACCCAGTTGATAGACCTGCGGCGCTTCACGCACGATGTAATCGTAATCATCCTGACTGTCGCGCAACAGCTTTGGCGCGCTGTCGTGCAGCAGCGGATTGACGATGTTGACAAACAGGGCGGGATCGCCAGCCCCTATCAGGGCTGCTTTGATGGCGTTGGCAGCGCTGCGATGGCCAAAGCCGGCGTCCGAGGTCAGGATCAAAATGCGCTTGTCGCTCATGCGTTTGCCATGTGCCAGTTCGTTTCATATTGCGCGATAAAGCGTCGGTAGAACGCGTGCGCATGATCTGATAGTCCATCCAGACAGCCGGCATCCAAAAACCAGGGTTGATTGGAGAAATGATCGAAGCACGGCGCGCTCTGGCGCGTATAGGTCAGCATGAGTGTGCGACGCAATTTGTCGTTGTGATAGCGACCGCGATGGATGCACATCGCGTTGAACAACACGGCGTCGCCGGCGCTTTGCACGACGCGCAATGCGCCGGGCATGTCATTGCTGCGATTGTGCGCGCCGTTGTTGGCTTTGCGAATGGCGTACTCTTCTGGGGTATCCCAGCGCAGGTGCGAAGCTGGCACCACTTCGATGTCTTCACTTGGCAACAGCGCGATTTGCAACTGCATTCCATCACCGCCGTCGCCGGCGTTCAGCACCATCTGCCTCTCTTCTTCGTCGCTCTTCGTCATGAATTGCGCGTCGCGATGCCAGTTGCCATCCAGATGGATGCCGCTGGGGTTGAAGAACAGGCTGGTGCAGCGGAACATTGCCGGCTCACCGAAGATTTGCTCTGCCACCGCCAGCACGTTTGGGTCAGCCGCCGCTTCCAGCACGTCGATGCGCCATTCGGGGTGCTGCGCAAAGTATGCCGGGTGATTAAGGTGGCGCAGCACGGTGGCGTCAGGTTTTTCGCCAGGCCGGCCTGTTTGCGGATCGCGCTCACGCCACTGCGCATAGATGTTGTCGCTGATTATGCGCAAATGCTCGGCGCGCGCCGGCTCAATCAATTGCGGCACAACCACATAGCCAAGTTTGAGCCATTGCTGGTGAAGGGAAGGCGCACCCATAGAATCAGAAGCCATGCCGAAGGATTATAGGGTTGAAGAAATCTGATGCATGTCCATCGCTGGCGCTTTAGAATCGAGTGCAGTTGAGCATGGCAGACATCGCTGCCCGTCTGCGCACTTTTTCATGTGCGACAGATCGCAAATCATCCATTGAGGTCGAAACGAACATGGCATTCAAGATCAAGCAACGCGGAAAACTGACGTATTACTATGAGGGTGAGACGCCGGTGTTATCGGCATTGGTGACTGAGCAGCAGGCGGATGGCGATCTGCGCATCCACTTCGCCGGCCTCACCGGCGGCTACAGCGCCAAGGGCGTGCTGGGATTGGACGAACTGGTGACGATGGATCCCGAGCGCGAGATACCGCTGGTGTTTCAGTGCTGGGAGAAATGGTTGAAGGAGGCCGGCATCTGCGACAGCATCGCCGATGTTGACTTCATCGAGATGCACGTCTTTGGTTGTCAGCCCAAATCACCGCATCCGCTCGTCGATCCAGAGGGTTACCAGAAGGAAATCAAGCGCCTACGCGAGGCCTACTTCCGCGCCTACAGTGGCTGGTGGAAGACGCACGCGCCAGACAACGGCTTGCCCTGCCGCTTCACTGTGCACGTCGTCGATGTGCCGGACACCGCTGCATCGTACGAGTTCTACAGCGTCGGCTTGCTGCAGCACAAACGATAGGCAGTAGGCATCGTCTGTCTTCAGTTTTGCCTGGAATCTGCAGGCGCCTCTGAACGAAGCGCCGGCGCTTCGTTCAGAGGGATCGATGGGTGCATGACTGCGTCACGCACCCTAAAGCTGGTCAATGCAAATACGGGCGCAGTGCATTGCCGGCGATCAAAAAGCCGCGTTTGACCAACTCCTCGGTTTTCTCGAAGGCGCGGTCCTCGTGCTCGATGCTCAGCACGTAATCGTAGCCGGCAGCGTATAGCGCTGCAATGAAGCGCGCCCAGTTCACTTCGCCCAGCCCGGGCAGACGCGGAATCTGCCAGCCCATGCCCAATGACAACACCCCGCGCTGATACAGCTGCTCGCGGTTGATCTCCATGTCCTTCGCATGCACGTGAAAGATGCGTTCGCGGAAGTCATACACCGCGCGCTCATAGTCGATCATCTGCCACAGCAGGTGTGATGGATCGAGGTTCAAGCCGAAGTTGGCGTCAGGGATGATCTCGAACATTTTCCGCCAGACCGCCGGCGAAATCGCGAGATTGTTGCCGCCTGGCCACTCGTCGTTGCTGAAAATCATCGGGCAGTTTTCGATGGCGAGCTTTACGCCGTGATCAGCCGCAAAGGAAACAATCGCCGGCCATACCTTTGCAAATTCGTCCAGGTTCGCCTCCAGCGTCTTTTCCTTGTCGCGCCCTACAAATGTGCCAACAATCGGCACACCCAGCATCTCCGCCGCGACAATCACCTGCTTCAAGTGATCGATCATTGCCTGGCGTTGACCTTCATCAGGGTGCAGTGGGTTGGGATAGTAGCCAAGCGAGGAGATTTCGAGATCGTGCCGGCGCATCAGCGCGCGAATGCTGCTGGCTGCCGTCTTATTCAGCGCGGTCACGTCGATGTGGGTGACGCCGGCGTAGCGGCGCTCGGCCTTGCTTGGCGGCCAGCATGCCAGCTCCAGCATCTCGAAGCCATTTGTGCTTGCCCACTTTGCCAACTCTTCCAAGCTCAACTGCGGCAACGCCGCGCTCATCAAACCCAGTTTCATTGCGAAGTCCTCCGTAAATTGACGCGCTACACTGGCAACATGCAACCCGAAGCGAATTTTTGCGCGGCGCTGCTGGCCTATGGCAACGATGATTTCGTCACTGCAGCCCGCGAAGCGCAATCTGCGCTCAGGCAATCGCCAGACAACCGCGTCTTTGCCGAAGCAGTGAAGTATCTTAACCGAGTGCGGCACGAGGGCAAGTCGAATGTGTATGTCTCGCCCGAAGCATTCGGCGCATTCATCCGTGCCGGCGGTAACGTGCCACTGTATGAGAATACCAGCGCTGCGCTCAAACACATCTATCAACAATACGATTCGCTCTCGCTGCTCGACATCGGCACGGGTGATGGGCTGGCGCTGTTGCCGGCGCTCATTCCCAACATCCGCCATCTTGATGTGCTGGAGCCGTCGCTCGCCATGCTCAACAAAGCGAGCGATGCGTTGAATCGACGCAACATCGACCACCGCGCCATCAATGCAACCATCCAGCAGTTCATGCTCGCCTCGCTGGGCAGATATGACGTGATACAAAGCACGTATGCCCTGCAGTCGATCAACCCCAATGAACGATCGCAAGTTCTGGCGTGGCTGAAACGGCACACCAATCGCCTGCTCATTGTCGAGTTCGACGCGCCAGATTTCAAGGACATGTACGATCTGAGGCGGGTGCGCTACTTCATGCAGCAGTATGAGCACGGGCTTGCGGAATACGCCGGCGACGGTGGGTTGGTGGCTCAGGGCTTTCTCATGCCGGTGTTCTTTGGCGGCTTCGACCCGAGCGAGGCACGGGTGAACTGGGAGATGCCCGTCACGGAGTGGGCGGCGCAATTGCGCGCCGCCGGCTTTGCCGATGTTCGCACTGAGCTGATCTATCGCTACTGGTGGGCGCCAGCATTCCTCATTGATGCCATTTGAGCGCTTAGCGCTAAACAGATTGTAATTTTGCCAGATTGACGTACAGCGCCGGCATGCTTGAATGGACGCATGTCTACTCACATCTTCCCCGACGATTTTGGTGAAATTCGTTGGCGTGGCCATTGGGTCTGGACGCCCGAAGACGCGCATGCGCCCAGTGGCTTCCTGCCCGGCAGCGACGCCGAAGCGAAGCGCCCGGAGCGACATGTGCTTTTTCGCAGGGTGGTTGATCTGGAGAGCGTGCCGGCTCGCGCGCCGGCGCGCATCACTGCCGACTCACGCTATACGCTCTGCGTCAATGGCGTGGAAGTCTTTCGCGGGCCGCTGCGCAGCCAGCCGCGCCGCATGCACTACGACTTGTTTGACCTTGCGCCATATCTCAGACTGGGCCAGAACATATTTGCGATCCATGTGAAGTACTACGGTAAACCGAAGTCGTTCTGGCTGCCGGCGGCATCAAACATGACGCTTGGCAAGACAGGTGTGATGGTCTTCGAGGCGAACCTCGGTGATGCCGGCTGGTTGACCAGTGATGTGACATGGAAGGCGAAGCTGTGCGGTGCGTGGAGTGATGATTGGGACAAGGGTGACGGCGGCATCATCGCCGGCGGCATCCCTATCGAAGTGTTTGACGCGCGCGAATTTCCTGTCGATTGGAAGAGCGTTGATTTTGACGATGGTGCATGGCCACAGGCGCAACCCGTGCCGGCGATACACATCGGTGGTTACGCCCGCACGCAGCCGCCGACTGATCCCTATGGCCCGCTTTATCCGCGCCCCATTGCCAGGCTGACTGGCGAAACACAGCGATCGAAATCGACAACAGTGCAATCGCTGCAAGGTCAGGTCGATCAGAACATCGGCAGTCCGGTGAAGCGGGTGGAAGCTGCGTTGCAATTGCAGGCGGCAGGCGCGCCGCAGCCTGCGCAGTGGCCGATCGCCATCGATTTGAGCGCCGGCAACAGTGCCCTCGTCATCATCGACATGGGGCGTATCGTATCGGGCTTGGTGCAATTCGATCTGAGCGCGCCGGCTGGTGCGGTCATTGACTGGTCCTATGTCGAGGAGCCGATCAAGTTGCCCGTCTCTTTCCTTGGCGCGCATTCTGGCACGCGCTATGTGGCGCGCGGTGAGAACGATGCGTATGAGGTGTTCGATTCCAACGGCTTCCGCTTCGCCTATGCCCTGGTGCATGGCGTGGCTGGCGTGGTGAAGCTGAATGATTTTTCTGTGAGGGAGGATGTGTATCCCTGGCAGGCCGGCGCTTCATTTGAATGCAATGATGACGATCTCAATCGCATCTACGCCGCAGGCGTTCGCACCGTGCAACTCAACTCGCATGATGCCTTTATTGATTGCCCCACGCGCGAGCAGCGCGCCTGGGTGGGCGATGCGGTGGTGCATCAGATGGTGCATCTGGCGACGAACGCTGACTGGCGGCTGGCGTGGCACTACCTCACGCTTGGAAATTCGCCGCGCCCAGACGGCATCTTGCCGATGAGCGTGGTCGGTGAGATCGAGGCGAGTGGCACCTACACGATTCCTGATTGGTCGTTGCATTGGGTGCATGGTGTGCGCAACTTGTATCGCTTCACCGGCGATAAAGATGCGGTGAAATCCTTCATGCCGACCGTTGAGCGTATTCTGCGCTGGTATCTGCCGTTTCAAACGAAGGCCGGCGTCCTCAAGGATGTGGTTGAGTGGAATCTGATCGACTGGGCGGCCATCAGCAATGAAGACACCAGCGGTGTAATTACGGCAAGCTGGGCGCGTGGCCTGCGTGAATTTGCTGAGTTGGCTGCGTGGCTGGAAGAGCGCAGCAGTCAACGCTGGGCCGAAGGCGTGCTGGAGAAGATCACTGCCGGCTTCGAGATGTTCTGGGATGAATCGCGCGGCACCTATGTCGATCACGTGAAGGACGGGGTGCAGCAAAAACCCGTCAGCCAGTTGGCCGGCGCGCTCGCCATCCTCGCCGGCATTGCGCCACAGAATCGCTGGTCCCGCATCATCGACGCCATCACCGACGAATCGGCGCTTGTCGTCGCTTCGTGGACAGGTGACCCGAATAATCCATATGCGACGGAAAAGATGATGCGGCAATTCCAGGGCATCTATACGCCTGACTGGGATGTGGAGAAGCAGGTCGTCATCGCGCAGCCATTTATGAGCTATGTCGTGCATGATGCTGTGGTGAAGGCAGGCAAGGCCGAGCGCCTGCCGCAATTGCACAAGCGCTGGCTGCAGTTTCTGCAAGATGGCTACGACACCATCGGCGAATGCTGGGGCTGGGGCACGCATGTGCATGGCTGGAGTTGCGCGCCAACACGCGACATGATGTTCTATGTGTTGGGTGTGACGCCGGCGGAACCTGGCTATGCTGTCGCTCGCATTGCGCCGCGTTTGGGTAGGTTGGAATGGGCTAGAGGCAGCGTGCCGACGCCGTATGGCCTCATTCGCGTATCAGTGCAGGGTGATGCCGTCGAGATAGACTCACCTGTGCCGGTGGTGCTGGAGATGCCGAACAAGGCGGCGCAGCAACTTCCCGCCGGCAAACACAACATGTAAAACAGAAGTGGGTCAAGGGGATGAACGCAGATGATCCTTCTGCGTTCATCCCCTTCGTCTGCGTATTGCTCTGGAAGGAACTACTGTGCCTGCTGCGACATCAAGATGGCGCGGCGAAAGACATCGATCGGCTGCGCGCCGGAGATGCCATATTTCCGGTTGACGATATAGAACGGCACACCCTGCACGCCGATGGCCTGCGCCTCAGTGATCAAGCTGTCTACCGCCTCGCGAAATTCGCCGGCGGCCACGCGCGCTTGCATCTCATCTGCATCCAAGCCGGCTTCGCTTGCAGCGGCGCGCAGCTCTGCCCAGTCATGAATATCCCTGTTCTCGCCATAGAGCTTGTGGAAGACGATCTTGTGGAAGGCTTCGTGCTTGCCCATCTCGCGCGCGTACTCGGTGCACTCATGCGCGCGGCGAGGATTGGGCGAGTGCTCATGCTGGATGAAGTCCAACCCGCCGACAGCGGCCATTTGCTTTAGCCGCGGCTCTGTTTGATCGCGCTTCTGTTGCACGTAGCTGGGCAAAGGCTGGCCCTGTTCGGGCATGTCCGGCCGCAGCAGATAGGGCAGCCACTCGACTGCGACGTTGTCCTTGCCGTATTCGGCTTTAATTTGTTCGACCACGACCTGGCCGACGTAGCACCACGGTCAGAGATAGTCGGAGAAAATCGTCAGATTGACTTTGAGGTTGTTCATGGCTTTGAATGATTGCTGGTGGCAGGGTTGCCGGCAAAAACTGTGCGAAAGTCTTCGGGTATCTTCGTCGCGCGCATGGTTTTCATGTCGATGAAGCAGCCGATCTGATGTGCATCGGCGCGCAGTTCGCCATCGACCGTGAATTGCACATTCATCTCCCACTTCACCGGCGCAAAGCGTGGCATCTCCAGCCGGCCGTGCACGACTTCGAATAGCTTCACCGCGCGACGATATGCGATGCGCGTTTCCAGCAGCACCGGCATCAGATCGCGCGCCATCCAATGCTGCAGCGGCAGATATTTGTCCATCAACGCGGTGCGCAAATCTTCGAGCCAGCGGATGTAGACCGCGTTGTGAACGATCTGCGCCATGTCCACGTCGTAGGTCTTCACCTTGAAATCCAATTCAACAAAAGGCGTATCCATCGTCGGCGAGTATAGCTTTCTCTCCATGCATGGAGCACATTCTGTTTGATCGCTTTCGCCGCGATACAATTCGCGCAGAGGAAAACGCACATGGCAAACATGGATAACTTCACCAGTGATGAGTGGTGGCAACTGAAACACGCGCCACTGGCTATTGCAATGTATGTGTCAGGCGCAGATGCGCGCACCGGCCCCATCGGCACGATCAAGGAATTGTCCGCGCCGTTCAACGCTGCCAACAAGGATATTGCTGGTGCGCCGGCGGGCTCGTTGTTACTCGATCTGTTGAATGAATGGGTCACATTGCTGGGCGCGCGGGCGGAGGACGAAACACCGCGCATTGGCGCAGGCGCCGATCTACTCGCGTTCATCATGAACGTTGGCAAACTGCTGGATGCGAAGGCGCCACAGAAAGACGCGCTTGCGGTGAAGCACTGGTTGGGGCGCGCGGCGAGGTTGACAGCGGAAGCC
The DNA here is from genome assembly GCA_964590135.1 of uncultured Anaerolineae bacterium. GTDB lineage: Bacteria > Chloroflexota > Anaerolineae > J036 > Brachytrichaceae > JBDHWI01. Next base: position 10,936 of record CAZPVX010000050.1, read on the forward strand.
GGCAGGGAAGGTGCAGTGCTTGGCATTGGCGGCGAGAAGATCAGCGATGCCGAATACAAGGCGCTCTCCGAAGTGGGGCTTGCGCTGGGTGTGACGATCTAGAAGTAGAAGCCGGCCTTGCAAGGCCGGCTTCTTCGTTATCGCACTGCATCGATGCGCACTCTGAGTTTGTCGGGGTGCGGAGTGGGGCTATTGCTCAGCTTCAGCGTGTAATCTGCCGGTGATAGCGAGAGATCGAACTTTTTGATCAGCAGTGCAACATTCAACGGGAATTGCACTTCGGCCACGCCGGCGCCCAAGCATAGATGCGCGCCGATGCCATACGGCGCATACGCATATTTTTGGCGGTGTTCGTTGCGCGGCGGATTGAATCGATCCGGGTCAAAGGTGTAGGGGTCTCTGTAGAATTCGGGCAGGTAGTGCGATACTGATCCTGACAGCATCACGTAGCTGTCTTTCTTGATCGTGTATCCGTTGATCGAAAAATCAGCCAGTGCGGTGCGCGGTTGTGCTAGGGCGATGGTGTGCATGCGCAGCGTCTCCATGGATGCGCTGTGCAGCGTGTGCATCGCCATCACCGACTCTGGCTTGATCGCGTGCAGGTTGAGGTGCGTGTCTGCCTCGGCTCTCACTTTTGTCAGCACGCCGGGATTTTTCAGTACCTCATAGAGCAAAAAACTTGCCATCGATGCGGCGGTGTCCATGCCGGCGATGAACGGGCTGGTGACTGCCATTGCCAATTCTCGGTCGTCCAGCCGGGCGCCGTTGATGTCAACATAGCCGATGGCATGGGCGATCAGATCAGCGCGTGCAAAGTCGCCCTCGGCGCGACGCTTGTTCAAGATCGTCGTGCCAAGCTCGAGAAAGCGCGCTCTCGCCTTTCGATAGCGCGGCATCCGCAGCGCCAATTCCGGCCACAGGCCATATATGCGCACGTTCATGATCGTGCCGATGTAAATGCGCACATCATCGAAGTAATCGTTGGCCTCTTCGCCAATCAGCGCGAGCGCGAGTTGTTCCATCACCAGCCGCTGCAATGCACGAAAGATGTCGATCTCATCGCCGGCCTTCCACGCCAGCATGCGTTCCTCGGTGCGAGCAAAAGCCAAAGGCGCATTCTGCAAAAAAGCGCTCTTGCTGAAGCCTGGCCGCAGCGCCTTGCGCAGATGCAGGTGCGCTGTGTGATCCGTCGACACGAGCGTGCGCCGCGCGCCGATTTCGCTGCCGGTTGCGCCAAGCGTCTTTTCGGCAGTCAATACTTCATCGCCGCCATTCGCGGCGAATTCATGCGCAGTTGGGCCGGCGATGACGTGAAACATGCGGCTGGCTGCCCTCACGCGAAACACTGGACCAAGTTCGTTGTAGCCGCGCACAAGCAACTGCAGAGGGTCGCTGGCCATCTCAATTGCATGGCCCAAAATGGGCAGCCCCTTCAACAGCGGCGGCTGTCTGGCGGCGATGGGTGTCGTTGGATTTACAGTAACCATGTGAAAGTACAGCGAAACGGGCTTCAGTGGAATTTGAAGCCCGTCTTTACTCAGATCAACCGATCTTTTTGCCGATCTCTTCGATCAACCTTTCCCGCGTCTCTTCCAGCGGGATGCGCTCGATGACTGGCGCAAAGAAACCCTCGACTATCAGCCGGCGCGCATCGTTTTCCGGCACGCCTCGGCTGGCGAGATAGAACATCGGCTCTTCCTCGATTTGCCCGACCGTCGCACCGTGTGTGCAGCGCACATCGTCCGCCTCAATCTCCAATCCGGGAATCGAGTCGGCGCGACTCTTGTGCGAGAGTTGCAAATTGCGATTGGCCTGGTAGCTGTCGGTTTTTTGCGCGCCTGGGAACACGCGAATATTGCCGCGCCACACTGTGCGCGCTTCATCACGCAGCGCTGCCTTGTAGAGCAGGTCGCTCTTGCACCCTTCGGCGATGTGGTTTTGCTGTGTGTCGTAGTGGAACTGCTGCTTTGCATCGGCGAAGTACACGCCGCTCAACAGCGCCAGCCCATTTGCGCCCAGCATGTCGGCTTCGATCAGGCTCTTGGTGAATTTCGCGCCAATTCCGCCCATCACCCAGTGCAGCGAAGCGCCGGCGCCCACATGTGCGCGCTCGGTGGTGAAGTTCCACACATTGCGACCCCAGTCCTGAATGTTCACGTAATCCAATTCGGCGCCATCGCGCAGGATGATTTCCACTGAGCCGTTGTAGAGCGCCGGCTCGCCGCCGGTCTTGCTCTTGAACTCCTCGATCAACGTGGCTTTTGCGCCTGCCTCAATCACGATCAGGGTGTGGTTGAAGCCGGCGCGCGCGCTGGCTGCCATGACGGTGTTGGTGCGGAAGGGTTCCGCAATCTTCACCCCAGCCGGCACATGCAATACGGTGCCACCGCGCATGAATATGCCATGCAGTGCGGCAAAATAGCTGTCGGTCAGCTTGACGCACTCGTTCATCAAATACTTGTCTAGCAAATCCTGATGCGCGCGCGCGGCCTCTTCAAGGCTGGCGAAAGTCACACCTTGCTTGCGCAGGTCGTCATTGCTGAGAGGCGCGAAGTGCGATGCAACCGCGCCCTCTGCGCCAGGTTGAATCGCTGCGAGCAGTTGATCGAGCTTGAGCCGGCTCAAGTCGACGCGTCGCCACAGTTCGTCGTAGCGGTTCGGCGCCGGCGTGTCGCGGAACACACGCAACGCTTCGAGCCGGCGGCTCAGCATCCACGCATCTTCGTTCAGCGCATTGCTATATGCCTCAACAAATTCGCGGGTTAGATCGCCGCTTTTCACCAGCGGCGCAGGTTTCATAAGAGGTTGTACGACTGCCATGATTCAATGATAAGTTCCGAGTTCTGAGTTCCGAGAAGTTGAACCACTCGGAACTCGTTATTCGTTATTCGGAACTCGTTATTCAGAACTATCCGACCGTGCCTTCCATCTGCAAGGCGATCAGGCGGTTCATCTCCATCGCATACTCCATCGGCAACTCTTTCACCAGCGGCTCGATGAAGCCGGAGACGACCATCGTGCTGGCGTCTTCCTCATTCACGCCACGGCTCATGGCGTAGAACAGCTGCTCCTCACCGATCTTGCTCACGCTGGCCTCATGGCCGATGTTGACTTGATCGTTGTCGACTTCGATGTAGGGATACGTGTCGCTGCGGCTATGCTCATCGAGCAGCAGCGCGTCACACACCACGTTGCTCTTTGCATTCACCGCATCCTTGTAGACCTTCAGCAAACCGCGATAGCTGGCGCGGCCGCCATCCTTGCTGATGGACTTGCTGACGATTTTGCTGGTGGTGTTTGGCGCGACATGCACGACCTTGCCGCCGGCGTCCTGATGCTGTCCCTTGCCGGCGAATGCAATCGACAAAATCTCACCGTGCGCGCCCGGCTCCATCAGGAAAACAGACGGATACTTCATGGTCAGTTTGCTTCCCAGATTGCCGTCCACCCACTCCATCGTTGCATTTTCATAGGCTGCTGCGCGCTTGGTGACGAGGTTGTACACATTCGTCGACCAGTTCTGGATGGTTGTGTAGCGACAGCGCCCGCCTTTCTTCACGACGATCTCGACGACGGCGCTGTGCAGCGAGTTGCTGGAGTAGACCGGCGCCGTGCAGCCTTCGACGTAATGCACCTGCGCGCCCTCGTCGACGATGATGAGCGTGCGCTCAAACTGGCCGACGTTCTTCGCATTGATGCGGAAGTAGGCTTGCAGCGGCATGTCGATCTTTACGCCCTTCGGCACGTAGATGAATGAGCCGCCTGACCATACTGCGCTGTTAAGCGCGGCAAACTTGTTGTCGCTGTAGGGAATGATGGTGCCGAAATATTCGCGGAAAAGCTCGGGGTGCTGCTTCAACGCTGAGTCGGTGTCGAGGAAGATCACGCCCTTTGCTTCGAGATCCTTGGCAAGGTTGTGATAGATCACCTCTGATTCATACTGCGCGCCGACGCCGGCGAGATATTTCTTCTCGGCTTCCGGGATGCCCAACTTGTCGTAGGTGTTCCTGATTTCGTCGGGCAAATCGTCCCAACTGCTGGCCGGCTTGTCGGTTGGCTTGATGTAGTAGTAGATGTCGTTGAAGTCGATCTCACCCAGCATCTCGCTGCCCCAGTTCGGCATCGGCTTGCCGTTGAATGCCTCCAGTGAACGCAGGCGGAAATCCGTCATCCACTCCGGCTCGCCCTTCATGTGCGAGATTTCGCGCACGATCTCTTCATCCAGCCCCTTGCGGCTTTTGAACGTGTAGTTCTCCGGCTCGCTGAAGCCGTATTTCTCGATGTATTCATCGTTGACAGAAACTTGAGATTTCTCTTCAGCCATGCTCAACCTCCGAAGAGTCAAGATGCAAGAACCAAGAATCAAGAATCAAGATGGAACTCCTTGGTTCTTCGTTCCTGTTTCTTGGCTCTATTTCTCCGCTTCCGGCTCCTTCAGCCAGTCGTAGCCGCGCGTTTCCAATTCCAACGCCAGTTCGGGGCCGCCGCTCTCCACAATGCGGCCATCGATCAGGACATGCACGAATTGCGGCTTGATGTAGTTCAGCAGGCGCTGGTAGTGCGTGATCACCAGCACTCCCATCTGCGCGTTTGTATCGTGCAGCGTGTTCACGCCTTCACTCACGATGCGCAGCGCGTCGATGTCGAGACCGGAGTCTGTTTCATCCAGCACGGCCATCACCGGCTTGAGCATCGCCATTTGCAAGATTTCGGCGCGCTTCTTTTCGCCGCCGCTGAAGCCTTCGTTCAAGTAGCGGCCGGCGAAGCTGTTGTCCACCCGCAAAATCTGCATCGCCTCGCGCAGTTGCTTGGTGAAAACGGGGATCGGGATGCCCTTCACGTTGCTGGGCAGCACGCCGCCATTCGCCGCTGCTGCATCTGCCTTGATGCGCGCGTTCAGCGCGGTGCGCAAAAAGTTCGCCACGGTCACGCCAGGGATGGCGACCGGGTATTGAAACGCAAGAAACAAGCCGGCGCGGCTGCGCTCATCGGCATCCATCTCCAGCACGCTTTCGCCCTTGAAGCGAATGTCGCCGCCGGTCACTTCGTAGTTGGGGTGGCCGGCGATGGCGTAGGCCAGCGTGCTTTTGCCGCTGCCATTTGGCCCCATGATGGCATGAATCTCGCCGGCGTTGATGGTGAGATTCAAACCCTTCAGAATCACGCGATCGCTGTTCGCAATCTTGACATGCAGATCTTCGATTTCAAACCAGACATTACCCACGATGCTTACCTCGATTGTGGTTATAAAAAGATTTTGCTTCAGTTGAACTTAGTCTTTTGAGCAGTATAAAACTGCTCGCTGATAAGTCGATTAGAACACATTCACGCAGAGGGAAGGTAATGCGCAAGTGCCAGAATCACACAAGATTTTTCATGCGGATCCTGCCGGCGCGCCGGTGATTAGCCTTGCTTCGTCGCGCGTTCCGGACCAGGCAGGCGCAACATGCCGACGATGACAAGCATAAACAGGCCGGCTAGCGTGATCAACTTTGCCAATGGTGAGATGGGCAGCAGCGCCGCGCCGCCAAACAAGATGCACGCCGTTGCATACAGCGCCACGATGCGAATCGCCGGCCAGCCTGCGTCAGCCAGTCGGAAATGCAGATGCCCGCGATCTGACGATGTGGGGCTGCGGCCATGCCGCACGCGGTCTATCATCTGCCACAGCACATCGATGATTGGCAGTCCCATCACCAGCAACAGCAGTGCGATCTTCGCGCCGCCGATGATGCCGGCGCATGCCAGCGCATAGCCGAGATATAGCGCGCCGCCGCCGAGGAAAATCTTTGCCGGCGGAAAGTTGAAGGCGAGGAACCCGATCAGCGTGCCGATCAACGCAATCGGCAACAATGCCACGCTGAATTGGCCCTCGCGCAGCATGTGAATGGCGACCACGCCAGCGGCGATCAGCGCCACGGTCGACGCCAACCCATCCACACCGTCCAAAAAATTCACCGTGTTCATCATGCCGAGGAACCAGAACAGCGTGAGCGCGATGACAACAAAATTGCCGGCAATGGGGCCGAGCGCCTCAGGCAAGATCACCAATTCACGCGTGAGGGGATTCGTGAAGCGCTCGATGTAGATCTGGCCGGCGATGGCGATAAACGCGGCGACGAATTGCAGCACGAATTGCCAGCGCGGCGGCAGGTTGAACTTGTCATCCAGCAGCGCCAGCGCGAATACGATGCAGCCGCCGGCGATGAACGCGATGAAGCGCGCCGGCTCATTTGGATCGAGTGATGGCACGCCGAACGTGCGGCTGGCCAGCGCGGTGAGGGTGAACGCGCCGAACAGCGGCAGCACACCCAGCCGCGATGTGATGCGTGCGTGTTTGCGCCGGCCACCTGGCTTGTCGGCAATGCCGAAGCGAATGCCGGCGCGCATGGCTACCCATGTGAGCAACAACGACAATACAAAGGCGATGGCAAGCGTTGCAATGACGGGAGCGATTGGCACAGCGCGATTCTATCCGGATGAAAGGGTGAGAAGGTGATGATCATTTCTGATCACTGCTTGGAAGCTCAACGCCACTTCAATGTGCCGGCTTTGCACAACGCCGTAACCTGCTCGATCAAATCCTCTCTCCCAATCAATCGCAACGCATCCGGCCATGATGACGCGACAAAGTTCGAGGGGTAGATCAGCACCAACTCGCCGGCATCGCCTGTAGCGATATAGACGGCCAGCTTGCGCCGGCTGTCCTTGAAGGTCGTGAAGAGATCGACCCAGTGCGTGATGGCTTTGGTGCCGTGCCGGCTGTGCTCCGCTGCATCTTCGATCATCGGATCGCGTCTTGGCACATGCAGAATCAGTGAGCCGGAGGTGTGCTTGTCGACTTCATCTGACATGCGGCTGTTGATTGCCGGGTTTGTCAGGCCACTGGCAACCTCGATGATCGTCACGCCATCCAGCTTGCACACTTGAAAGCGCACCGGCTCGGCATAGAGCACGAACTTCACGCCGGCGCGATTGTTGATGTTGTTGATCGAATCGGCAAGCTCGGATACCGCCATCAAACCGCGGCCACGTCTAGCCAGTGGATCAGCAGTCAGCTTTGCGCGCTGCTGGTCGATGAGTTGATTTACATCGAATTGAATGCCGCTCAGATTGGTCACACTCAATGTCACGTATACGTCGTTGACCTCGGCTTCCACCTGAATGGCATCCTCATCTGATTTGCAGCCATGCTCGATGCCGTTGTCGGTCAGTTCGCCGAAGCAGAATTCGAAATCGGCAATAACGTGCCGCGTGAATCCTGTGGTCAGCAACTTGGACGAGATGGCTCGACGCAGCAGCAAAAGCTTTTCGGGTGAAGTGCGCTGAATGTGCTGGCTGAAGCTGTCCGGTGCGTCTGTTTGGAGTGTGGCCGCCGGCGATGCAATCAATGACACATCCGGTCTCATTCGCTTGCATGTCGCCAGCAGATCGTCCATTCGTCCGCGCTGTTCCAGAAACAGAATCAAGCTGCGCGCCTTGGCCACCTTGTTTGTGCCGCTCAGACTCTGGTAATCAATTCCCAATGCAAAGCTGATGGATTCAAGTTCATTCTCATCAAACTTGGTGGTC
>CAZPVX010000051.1:0-16797 GCA_964590135.1 uncultured Anaerolineae bacterium
ACCGGCGCGCCCGAGCAGGTTGCCAATCTTGGTGCGCTCCGTTTTCAGGCCGGCGTCTTGCCATATCCGCTCGACATGGGCGATGATCTCGCCTTCCTGCCCCACGGGCCCAACAAATTCTGTCAAATCTTTGATGAGATCAAACATGATTGATGTATTACGTGGTTGAGCCATTGCGCCATTGATGTGCAGTGCGCGGTCAAGGACAAAATGACTCAACCGCTCGATTTCAAAACACAATTACCGAACGCAGCGTCTCGCCGCGCTTCATCGCCTCAAAGGCGTCATCCACTTCATCCAGCTTGATCGTGCGCGAGACCATGTCATCGAGGTTTAGCTTGCCCTGCGCGTACCAGGCAGCCAGCATGGGAAAATCGCGCGTCGGCAGGCAATCACCGTACCAACTGACGCGCAGGCTGCCGCCCAGATCGAAGAATTTTTGCAGCGGCAACTCCAGTGTCGGGCCGGGGCCAGGCACCCCGATGAATACGCAGGTGCCGGCAAGATCACGACTCCACAGCGCCTGATCGAGCGTCTTTGCGCTGCCGACGGCTTCGAAGGAATAGTTCACACCGTTGCCGCCAGTGATGGCCTTGATCTGCGCGACCGCATCGCCTTGCGCGGCATTTACAGTGTGTGTCGCGCCAAACCCCCTCGCCCACTCCAGTTTTCTGGGATCGATATCGACGGCGATGATGGTGGTGGCGCCGGCCAGCCGCGCGCCCTGAATCACGCTGTCGCCCACGCCGCCGCAGCCGAACACCGCCACGCTGGCGCCAGGCTTGACGCCGGCAGCATACAGCGCCGCGCCCACGCCGGTCATCACGCCGCAGCCGATCAGCGACATCTGCGCCGGCGGCAAATCCGACGACACTGGCACGCACTGGTTGGCATGCACCAAGGTGTGCGTGCAGAACGTGCCGATGCCCAGCACCGGGTTCAGCGTGACGCCGCCTTTGTCCTTCATGCGCTTCTGCGCGTTCAAACTGGCTGCGCAGAAGTTGGGCTGGCCGGCCAGACAGAAGCGGCACTTGCCACATGGCGCGCGCCAGGCGGTGACGACATAGTCACCAGGCTTGAGATGATCGACGCCGGCGCCAACCTGCTCGATGATGCCGGCGCCTTCGTGGCCCAATAAAAATGGCAAGCCGTCGGTGCCATACACGCCATCTTTTACTCCCAGATCGGTGTGACACACACCCGATGCCAGGATGCGCACCAGCACCTCGCCAGGGCCGGGGTCATCGATCGTGAACTCTTCGATGCTGACGCGCGCCCTAGGAATGCGGGCGATGGCGCCTCTTGCGGTCGTTGTCATGATTAGCTCCTCGCGTTGTGAATGGACAGGATGCTGGCATAGCGTGCCGCGCCTGTCAAACAAACACGCCATTCGCGCTGATCCGAAATTGCGATTGCCCGTTATCGCCATAAGAGTGGGACGATCAAATGGCTCCGCCGATTCGCTCATCCCGACGATCGGTCTTAAGACTCGTTATGGTTCACGCGCCAGATAAAAATGACAAACCAGACTAATGATTTATTGTCATTCAACCTGCTTTTGCTTAGTATGAACAACAATCCTTGCTAGAAATCGGGTCTACAGGGGAGATCATGCAAAAGTCACCGAGCCCCAATCACACTTCTGTGCGCCAAGTCTGGCAAACGCTCACGACGGTTTGGCCACAGCTTGCCTCGGGTCTCATCTTCGCCTGGACGCTTGCGTTGATGATGCGCAGCCCCAGCGCGCCATCACTTGTCCTTTGCGTAGGCGCGGGTCTGGTCTTCGCATTCACAGTTGCCTATCTATATTTCACCAAGCGCGGCTCACGCAACACCCTCTCCTTGCTCACTTGGATCGGTGGATTTGCCTTCGCAATCTTTTGCGCCTTCGCGTTTCCCAGTTTTATTGCGTTGAGCGTGCTGTTTGGATTTGCGGCAGTGTGCTATGGACTCGGCGCATCCGGCCGGCTCAGCATGTTGATTGGCACGCTGGTGATCTGGCTGGCGCTGGCGTTCAGCTTCGCCATACATCTGCTGGCATCCAACCGCGTATTGAACATCGGCATCGCCCAACCGTCATTGGCGCTGGAGGCCGGCATGTGCGTGTTCGGGTTGCTGCTCGCCGCGGACACGATGCAGCGGCTTTGGCGTCATTACAATCGCAATGAAGCAGCCGTCAATGAATTGAAATCGGCGAATGAAGCCCTGCTGCGCGCTCGCGCGTCACTGGAGAGACACCTGAACGAACAGGCGGAACTGCTCGAGGTATCGCGCGTCATCGGCTCGACACAAGAGCTGGAGCCGCTGCTTGATGAAATTCTGGCGCAACTGAGGCGCGTAATGGATTACGGCATGGCTACGGCATTGACCTTGCAGGATGGAAATGTGATCGCCATGCGCCATATCGGCATTCGCTTCCAAGATCCGGTGTCGGCGCTCGCCAGCCTGGTCGCCACACCAAACTGGAAACGCATGATCGAGAGCAAACAGCCGGTCGTGGTCGATGATGTTCTTCAGGAGCCGGCCTTCCTGGAGCCGTTTGTCATTGCAGCAGGCAATGACGCGCAACTCGACACATCCCAACGCAGTTGGCTGGGTTTGCCATTGATCGTGCGCGGCGAGTTGGTCGGCGCATTGTCTGTCACTTCCAGCATCGCCGGCTACTTTGACCCAGCCCGTATTGAAATGGCCTCTGCCTTTGCCAACCACGCCGCCGTCGCCATCGAGTCCTCGCGCACGCGCGAGGAAGCTGTGAATGCCGCCGCGCTGGCAGAGCGCGCGCGGCTTGCGCGCGAGTTGCATGACTCTGTCTCACAGGCGCTCTTCGGCATGGTGCTCTCGACCCGCACATCGCTCGAACTGATCGACGGTGACCCAGCGAAAGCGCGCGACGCCATGCGCTACACCCTCGATCTGGCCGACGCGGCGCTTTCGGAGATGCGCGCATTGATCTTCGAACTGCGGCCCGAGGCGCTGAAGGAAGATGGATTGTTGATTGCGTTTCAAAAGCAGGCTGCTGCGCTGACGGCTCGTCACAAGATCGAATTGCAACTTGACCTATGCGCAGAAGAGCCGGCGCTGCCCATTGAAGCCAAGGAAGCCCTGTATCGCATCGCGATGGAGGCGATCCAGAACACCCTGCGCCACGCCGGCGCGCACAAGCTGCGCCTGGCGATGGTGTGCGACGAGCAGGTGTCCCTGACCATCGAAGATGACGGGCGCGGCTTCAACACGCTAGGCGAATTCCCCGGTCATCTTGGCCTGCAGACCATGCGCGAGCGGGCAAGCGCGGTAGGTGGGCGCGCTGCCATCGACAGCCGGCCCAACGAAGGCACGCGCGTGCGCATCACCGTTCCCATGCGCCTGCCAGCATCTCCTGCCATCGTGCCAGCCACCGCCTCTGACGCTATAGCGCGATCTGCCGCCCTCACTCACGCGTGATGTTGCTCTCGCGGCGCGCCGGCGGCGGCTGGCGATTTGCGCGCTGCTGATCCATCTGCGCCTTCACCCGCATCGGCAGGCCATAGAGCTTGATGAAGCCGTCGGCGTCTTCGTGGTTGTATGCCGCGTCGTTGTTGAAGGTGGCGAGGTCTTCACGATACAGCGAATAGGTCGCCTTGCGCTGCAGCGGCATCACATTGCCCTTGAACAACTTGAGTTTCACGCTGCCCGTCACGTCGCGCTGCGTCACCGTGATAAACGCCTGCAGCGCATCGCGCAGCGGGGTGAACCATTGGCCGTTGTAAATCAGGTCGGCATAGCGCAATGCGACAATCTGCTTGAAGTGCATCGTCTCGCGGTCGAGCGTGATCTCTTCCAACGCCTGATGCGCTGCGCGCAAGATGGTGGCACCGGGCGCTTCATTCAGCCCGCGCGACTTCATGCCGATCAGTCGATTCTCCACGATGTCAATGCGGCCAATGCCATGCGTTGAGCCGATCTCGTTCAGCGCCTCGATGAGGCCGGCGTTGCCCACCACGCGCCCGTTCAAGCGTTTCGGCATGCCGCTCACAAACTCAATCTCCACGAAGGCCGGCTGATCTGGCGTCTCCCCGATGGCATTCGTCCACTCCCACAGGCTTTCGTCGGGTTCATACTCCAGGTCTTCAAGCCGGCCGCCTTCATGGTTGTAATGCCACAGATTCTCGTCCTGCGTGTAGATGGCCTTTTCCGATTCGTCCAGCGGCACGCCGCGCGAGCGCGCATACTCGAACACGTCCTCGCGCCCATCGAATGACCATTCGCGCCACGGCGCAATCACGCGCAGGCCCGGGTTCATGGCCATGTAGGTCAACTCGAAGCGCACCTGATCGTTGCCTTTGCCTGTCGCGCCGTGCGCCAGCGCGTCCGCGCCTTCAGCCACCGCCACGTCCACTTGATGCTTCGCAATCAGGGGTCGCGCGATGGACGAGCCGAGCAGGTATTTGTTCTCGTAGATCGCGCCGCTTTGAATAAGCGGGAAGAGGTATTCATTTGCAAACTCGTCGCGCAGGTCCTTGATGATGACCTTCGTCGCGCCGCTGCCGATGGCCTTGCGGCGAATCGCGTCGAAGTCCTCGCGCTGGCCGATGTCGGCGACAAAGCAGATCACCTCGCAGCCATAGTTCTCGATCAGCCACGGCACGATGGCCGACGAATCGAGGCCGCCGTTGTAAGCTGCAACGACCTTCTTCACGCCGGCCTTGCCGGCCTGGTGAATCGGCGGGAGCTTCTTCACCTCATCGGTCATGCGAGTGACGGTTTCGAGCGGGATGAGGTTTTCGCGGCTGACGGCGCGGCGGGCGATGCGGCCGGCGTAGATGGCTTTCAGCACCTGTTCGCGCGCTTGCTGCATCTCTTCAACGCTGACGACCTGCGCCTCTTGCAACGGCATCATCACCGCCACTTCGTCGCAGTTTTCCAGCATGGGGCAGGCCACGCAATCGTTCCACACCTTCTCGGGGAAGAATTCCTTCGGCGCAACCGCAAAGCCGCACTTTTCGAAGAAGTTGACAGCGCGCGTGAGCGCGAAGATCGTGCCGAATTTGCGCTTGCGCGCCTCTTCGACCAGCGCGGCGACAAGCTTCTGGCCGATGCCGGCGCCGCGTATGGTCTCATCCACCGCCAGCGAACGCAGCTCGACCAGCGTGGTGTTCATGGGCAAAAGCGAGCCGCAGCCGACGATGCGCTCTTCCGCGCGCGGCTCGCCATCACGCTCAGAAATGCAAGCCACCAGGAAATTGTTGATGTGCGCGCGAATGCTGGCTTCACCGCGCGGCAACAGGCCTCCCTTGCGCGCATTCTGCGCAATCAACACGAGGATCGCCGGCACGTCATCGAAGGTGGTGGGGCGGATGGTAATGTTCATCGGCACTTAAACCATTTTTATCTGCTGACGGGCGACACAGGCAGCGTTCGAGCTGCCGGCGTTAGCCAGAATCAGCGTATTGACAGCACTAAATCGCTGCGATTTGACCATCAGCACACAATTGAATGCTTCAGCATAATCGGCAAGATGGCCATGCTCCACTAGAACAATTGGTTGAGGATGCGCACCGCATTTGCCACGCCATCTTCGGCGCGAATGGCCCTGCCAAGTTCAGTTGCGCGCTCGCGCATCCCGGCATCGCTCGCCAACTGCCAGATGCCATTGGTCAGCGCCGCCAACGTCAACCTGGCCTTATCCACCGGCTTTGGGCCCACGCCAAGCTCATGCACCCGCCGCGCCCAATATGGCTGATCAGCAAAGTGCGGGATGAGGAACGACGGCACGCCGGCGCGCAACCCGGCCGCCGTTGTGCCTGCGCCCCCGTGATGCACCACGCCGGCCATGCGCGGGAACAGCCAGCTGTGCGGTGCAGACTGAAGCAGATGAATCGAATCGGGCAGGTCGCCGGCGTGCAAGCCGGCCCAACCCTGGGCAATGACGCCGCGCACCCCCGCTTGCTTGATCGCGGCCACGATCATCTGCGTCAGGCGTTGCGCATCACTGCCAGTTGCGCTGCCAAAGCCGACATAGATCGGCGCCGGGCCGGCAGCGATGAAACGCTCCAGGTCGCCTGGCGGCTGCCACTGCGCATCCTCATCGAGAAACCAGTAGCCGGTGATGTGCTGATTGGCCGGCCAATCAGTCGGGCGTGGCACCACATGCGCAGAATAGCCATTGAGCGTTGGCAGTCGATGAAATCCATCGTAATAGCTCGATAGCGTAAACGGCTGGCAGCCAATCTCGCGCCGAAAAGCATTGGCTGTGTCGCCATACACGGAATAAAGAAAGCGCTCGGCCAGTTTGCCCATGAACAGATTGAGCGCGCTGTGGCTGCGCGGGAGCGCCGGCCGCAACGTCGCCTCGCCGCTGCGTGTGGGATGCAGCGGTTGCAACGACGCCATCGCGTAGCGCTGACCCAGTTTCGCTGCGATGGCGCGGCCAAAGCAATCTGAGGTGAACCCGCCGACCAGCATGTCCATGCCCTGCGCGCCGGCGAGCGTGTCGCGCGCCGCCTGCAGACCAACCTGATTGAACAGCCGCTTCATCATCGCCAACTCTTGACGCGGGTTCCTTGCCTCCACCCATGCGATGCCTTCCTCGCTCTGCATCATGGCCTGGATGTCCACACTGATTGGCGCGCAGTCCAAGCCGTGCGCGCGCACCCACGCCTCAAAGTTGGCTGGCGCGATCACGCGGGCGTGATGCCCGGCCGCGTTCAACCCCTTCGCCAATGCGAGAATTGGCTGCACATCGCCGCGCGTGCCATAGGCAATCAGACCAATGCGCATCGCCTAACCTTCGAGATCGGTGATCCACTCCCCGCCGGCCTCCGCCGCTGGCAACACCTCTGCCGGCTCAGCCTTCTTCTCAGCTTCCAGCAAGCCCAGCTCCGCGCCGCCATCGATGTTCAGCACGCCGGCCTTCGCATACACGCCCAGTTTCTCGCGGCTGTCGGCGATGTCGAGGTTGCGCATGGTGAGCTGGCCGATGCGATCCAGCGGACCAAATTCAGCCTTGCCACTCTCCATGCTCAGCCGCTCAGGGTGATACGTCAGGTTGGGGCCGGTGGTGTTCAGGATGGTGTAATCATCCCCGCGCCGCAACTCAAGAGTTACCGTGCCGCTGACCGCCTTTCCCACCCAGCGCTGCAGGCTCTCGCGCAGCATCATGCACTGCGGGTCGAACCAGCGACCCTCGTAGAGCTTGCGACCCAGGCGCCGGCCCATCGTGCGATAGTTATCGATCGTATCCTCATTGTGGATGGCATTGACCAGGCGCTCATAGGCAATGAACAATAGCGCCATCCCCGGCGCCTCATACACACCACGGCTCTTCGCTTCGATGATTCGGTTTTCAACCTGGTCGCTCATGCCCAGCCCGTGCCGGCCGCCGACCTTGTTCGCCTCCATCACCAACGCCACCGCGTCCTGATATTCGCGCCCATTGATCTCCACCGGGAAGCCTTCAAAGAACGTGACCTTCACCGTCTCCGGCTCAATCTTCACGTTCGCATCCCAGTGCTTCACGCCCATCATCGGGTTGACGATGTAGGCGCTGGTGTCGAGAAACTCGAGGTGCTTGGCTTCGTGCGTGCAGCCCCAGATGTTCGCGTCAGTCGAGTAGGCTTTCTCGGTCGCCATCTTGTAGCGATAACCGCGCTGCTCCAGCCACTCGCTCATCTCCTTGCGCCCGCCCAACTCGCTGACGAAAAGATCGTCGAGCCAGGGTTTGTAGATGCGCAGTTCAGGATTGACGAGCAGGCCATAGCGATAGAAGCGCTCGATATCGTTGCCCTTGTAGGTGCTGCCGTCGCCCCAGATGTTCACGCCATCCTCCTTCATCGCGTTCACCAGCATGGTGCCAGTGACGGCGCGGCCCAACGGCGTGGTGTTGAAGTAGGTCTTGCCGGCGCTGCTGATGTGGAATGCGCCGCACTGCAAGGCGACCAGCCCCTCCTGCACCAGCTGCTTGCGGCAATCCACCAGCACGGCCTTCTCCGCGCCGTGCTTCAACGCGCGTTCGGGGATTTCGTCGTAGTTCGGCTCGTCGGGCTGGCCGAGGTTGGCGGTGTATGAATATGGGATGCCGCCCTTCTCGCGCATCCAGGTGACTGCCGCGCTCGTGTCGAGGCCGCCGCTAAATGCGATGCCGATCTTTTCGCCTTTGGGAAGTGATTGAAGAATGCGAGACATGATAGGAATTCTGAGTTGCAAGTTCTGAGCTGCAAAGATTGTTAGTCGAGGCGATTTCGCATATGGGCCGCGATGCAGTTGATCGTCGGATCATTGCTCTGACCAAGCGATTCGATGATGCGCCGCTGGTCGCCTTCAGGGCGGTTCTGGCTGAGCTTGTATTTGCCTTCCAGCCGCGTCACCTCAATCTCAAAGGCAACGATGCCGGCCAACATCGAGGTTTTGTATTTCTCATCCTGCGCGTGCCATTGCGCAAGTTGCGCCGGCTCGTACTGCAAGAGCATCGCATCGAGCATGGCGTCTTTCGAATCGACCTTGCGCGGCACACCATAGGCATGAACGGCGATGTAGTTCCATGTCGGCACGCTCTGCCGGCTCTCGTAGTTCTCCGGCGAGATATAGGCATGCGGCCCATGAAAGATCACCAACGCCTCCAAAGTCTCCCCCTCCGGGAGAGGCTGGACGAGGGCATCGTCGTCGATCGTAAAGCTGTGCCACTGCGGATTCGCCTTCGCCACATGACCCTTCAACACGACCTTGCCGTCATCTGCCTCAATCACCAGCGGCAGATGCGTGGCGAAGGGCGCGCCGGCGCGCTGCGTCACCAGAATGGCGAAGCTATTCTCGCGCATGAAGGCAATCAACCTGTCGCGGTCGCTTTCGCGGAAGTGTTTGGGGATGTACATGGTGAGAATGCAGATATTGTCCGTTCAGACGCCATACTTCGGCGAGGTTGGATTTCTGGCAAACACCGTGCCGCTGTTGCTTAAGAGGCCATTCAAATTGGTGATGCGCACACGGCTGACGCCGGCGTCCAGCGCCTCCAGCGCCGTGCGCACCTTCGGGATCATGCCGCCAAAAACAGTGCCGTCGGCGACCAAGGCATCCACCTGCGCCGGCGTCAGCCGCTCAATCAACTGCTTGTCGCCATCCAACACGCCCGGCACGTTTGTCACAAAGGTGAGCAGATCGACATCCATCGCCGCAGCTACTGCGCCGGCGGCATGGTCGGCATTCACGTTATAGATCTCGCCATCGTTGCCAATCGACATCGGCGACAGCACCGGAACGATGCCCTGCCCCACCCACTGCGCCAGCAGCTCGCCGCGCACACTCACCGGCTTGCCGACGAACTCCAGCGCGGCATTGATTTTCTCGACGCGAATGAGGCCGGCGTCCAATCCACTCACGCCGATGGCATCCACGCCCTGCGCCAGCAGCGCCGCCACCAGCCGCTTGTTCGCCAGGCCGCTCAGCACCATCAGCGCCGCATCACGCGTCTTGGCGTCGGTCACGCGCAAGCCTTCCACAAAGCGCGTCGGAACTTGCATCGCTGCGAGCAACTCGGTGAGTTCCTTGCCGCCGCCGTGAACGACAACGGATGGCGTGCCAGCCCTGGCCATGCCAGCGATGGCGGCTGCAAATTGCGTCGAAAACGTCTCATCGTCGAGATCGCTGCCGCTGACCTTGATCACTTGTGTGGTTGTATGTCGTTGTGCCATATCGAATCCCATGTGAACCAGTTCTGGAGTGGGCGAGGTTTTGAACGGTGCAATAGTTTGGAAGCCAAGCGATTCGTATAGCGCGATGGCCGGCGTTGCGGTCGCCCATGTGCTGATGCCGACTCGCGTATAGCCGCGCTGCGCTGCCTCACCAATGATGCGCAGTGAGAGCCGGCGCCCAATGCCCCTGCCGCGATGCGCCGGCTGCACATACACGCGTTTCATCTCGATCAAAGCATCGTCGAATTTCGTCCAGGCTGCCGTCGCCACCGGCTCACCATCGCACAGCGCGATGAACAGACCGCCATCCGGCGCGGCATAGCGTCCGGGCAGATCGCGCAAATCCTGCGTCATGCGCTCGCTGAAGCTGCCCTCGCGCTCGGCGGCATATTGCTGCAGCAGCGCGCGGAATTGCTCGATGCGCTGCGGCGTCTGTGCTTCGATGATCTCGATGGCTGGCGCACTCACTGCAGCCCCTCGCATTCGTCGACGCC
Source organism: uncultured Anaerolineae bacterium (assembly GCA_964590135.1). Lineage (GTDB taxonomy): Bacteria > Chloroflexota > Anaerolineae > J036 > Brachytrichaceae > JBDHWI01. Next base: position 10,157 of record CAZPVX010000051.1, read on the forward strand.
AAACATGATATTCATGTTCTGCAACGCCTGGCCACTCGCACCTTTCACCAGGTTGTCGATGCACGAGACAATTTGCAAATGGCCAGCCATGCCGGCTACCGGGTGCACTGAAATCACGCCATGGTTGGTGTGATTGACGTGCGCGACAGTGCTGATCTGCCCCTTCGGCAGCACGCGCACAAATGGTTCGCCTTCATAGCGCTTCTCGAAGCGAGCCTGCCAGTCGTGCGCCATGGCGGCCGGCGTCAACCTCACGTAGATCATGCTCAACATGCCGCGTGAGATAGGCAGCAGGTGCGGCGAGAAGAGGAGTTGCAGCGGCGCAGAAAATTGCGCCTCCAGGCTCGCCGCATTCATCTCCTGCTCAATTTCCGGCACATGACGATGCGCATGCCCTATGTTGTAGGGCGCGAGGCTCTCGTTGACTTCGACAAAGTGAACCGTTTGCGAGGGCTTGCGGCCGGCGCCGCTCACGCCGCTCTTGCTGTCGGCAATCACGATCGGGTCGGCCAGCGCGCCGGCTTCCAGCAGTGGCAGCACACCGAGCAAAACACTGGTGGGATAGCAGCCCGGATTGCCGACGATCTGCGCGTCTGCAATATCGCGCCGATACACCTCCGGCAAACCATATACAGCCTCAGCGAGCAGCTCGGGGAAGGGATGCTCATGCTTGTACCACTGCGCATACACATCCTTGTCGCGCAGGCGAAAATCGGCAGAGAGATCGACCACGCGCTTGCCGGCGTCGAGGGCGCGCTTGCAGAGCGTGGCACTCGCACCATGCGGCAGGCATGAAAACACCACATCCACATCGCCCAGCGGCGCATCGTCGCTCCTGATGAGCGGAATGTCGAACGGGCAAGGCAGCACGTCGCTCAGGCGCGCGCCGGCGTTGCTTTCCGAATGCGCAAAGACGATGCGCGCTTTGCTGTGCCGCGCGAGCAGCTTGACCAATTCCACGCCGGTGTAGCCGGTTGCCCCGAAGATGCCAACTCTGATCATTTTGGATTCTTGATTTTTGGTTTTGGATGGTTGACTCTCATATCTTGCCGCAGACAACCGGAAATCGCACATCCAAAATCAGCAACAAAAAAGCCCCAAACACTATGTGTCAGGGGCTTTGATCGAACAAGCCAATGCGATTGTGATTCAGCGCCAAGCCAGTTGAATCGCGCTCGCACCAGACACACAGTCCAGTGGGCGCACACGACGAGCGCGAATCGACAGATCAAACATGGGCGCGATTATACGTGTTTTTGCAGGCAGATGCGCGCACATTTTGAGAAATCCAATCGGCGTCTTCACTTGGCGCGTTCGGGTGAAGTGCTCTTGCCGTTGGCATCGGGCTGCGGCGCCGGTTTGTTCAAGCGCACGGGTTTGAGCGCGCTTCCCTCTGCCGTGGCCGCCGATGTTGCCGGCTGTGCCGCAGGTTTACCCAACTTCAACCGGCGCTTGTCCGGCTGCTTCTCTCCATCTGGACCATAGTTGTAGTCGTAGTAATCCGATTCTGCGCGCACCACAGCGCGATTCACCACCACGCCAATGAGATTTGCGCCGATGCCTTGCAGCACTTCCTTTGCGCGCTTGGCAGTGCCGCGTCGCGTGTAGCCGCTATCAACCACCAGCAGCACCCCATCCATCTTGGCGGCCAAAATGGTGGCGTCGGCCACGCTCAACACTGGCGGCGAATCGAAGATCACCAGATCGGCGCGCTGCTTCAAGTCCTCAATCACTTCGATCATACGCGCAGAGTCGAGCAGTTCCGATGGATTGTGCGGCACCGGGCCGGCGGGTAGCACGCTGAGCGAATCGGTCGTCACCGGCTTCATGAATCGTTCAATGTTCACCCTAGGGTCCAGGAACGCCGAAGTCAGGCCCTGTGCATTGTCCAATTCGAACACGAGATGCTGCACTGGCCGGCGCAGATCTGCATCGACCAGGATCACCCGCTTGCCCGACTGCGCCACGATGATGGCGAGATTCGACGCAGTGGTGCTTTTGCCTTCCTTCGGCTTGCTGCTGGTGACCATCAGCGTCTTGAATGGTTTGTCAACCGTGCTGAACTGCAAATTGGTGCGCAAGACGCGATACGCCTCAGCCTGCTTGGCGTGATCCGACGAGGAGTACACCAGGCGGTCGGCATAGTTGTTGCCGCTGAAGCGTGACACGCTGCCCAGCACTGGCAGGCTGAGTGCGCGGCGCGCATCTTCTGTTGTCTTCAGCGTGTCGTCGATCACCTCGATCAACACCACCGCTGCCAGCGCCAGCACCAGGCCAACCAGCGCAGCCAGCAGCACGTTTTGCATCAGTTTTGGCCCCACCGGCACTGTCGGCATCGAGGCCGGCTCCAGCACATGCAGGGAGTTCGGCACGCCCACGAGCAGGTTCGACTGCAGTTGAGCGTAGGTGGTTTGCCAGGTGGTGATCTGGGTGTTGAGGGTGGCCTGTTGCGCGCGCGCATCCTCGATCTGTCGCCGGCTCGTGGCGGCTGCCACCGACTCATCCAATCGCCGCAAATCGTCTTCTGCATTTTTAATGCGCGTTTGCAAGGCGGCCATTTGCTGCCGTGCGAATTGCCTTTCCTGCTCACGGCGCTGCTCTTCGTTGCCTTGCGGGCTTTGCAAGATGAGCTGGCGCGCAATCTCATTCGCCAGCACCTGCGCGCGCTGCGGATCGGTATCCACAACAGAAACTTCGATGAATGGGCTGGTCGGTTGCGCGTGTGAGCTCACCATATCGCGCAAGGCCTGCCAGTCCCAATCCAGCTTGAGCGCCTCCAGTGTGCCGCGCAGCACCGGCTCGCGCTTGACCAACTCCGCATAGAAGCCGGCCAGCGTTTGACCCAGCATCAGCGAACCTTGATCGGGATTTGGGTTGGCAACATCGCCCACTTGCAGCGTGGTGTGCGCCTCATAGGTAGACGGCGTGGCGCGCGTCACTAGAAAACTGGTGACACCGGCCACAACCACGCTGGCTAGAATAACCCACCACCAGCGACGAAGCGCCGCCGTCAATTGTCGCAATTCCATGAACTTGTCCTCTCCCTCATTTGCGCATGCCCATCGGCGCACGCACCCAGCCAGCCCATCATGTTCTCCGAACGGCAAATCGGTGCGAGCCGGCTTGCGCAGCTACAAAGAGATTGTCGCACCCAGAAGGAAATACTGCGAAAGCACGATGAGCAACGCCAGAATAGCACATGATTGCGAACTATTTCGAGGCAGCCAAGGCTGTTTCGGCTGCTCTCGCCGTATGCGCCGGCCATTCAGCGTTCGCCTGCGCATATTTCTCCGGCGAGCCGATGTCGAGGAGATAGGTGTGATCAGGGATGACCCAACCATAGATGGACAGGCCGGCGCGCAACAGCATGGGGAAGACATGCAGCCCGAAATCACAGAAGGCATTCTCGGGGATAAGGTCAATCACGTCCGGCTCCATGATCAGGACGCCGGCGTTGGCCAGGTCGGTAAAGACCTCCTCAGGCTTTGGCTTCTCCAGGAAGCGATTGACTTTGCCGCTCTCATCCATGCCGACCAGCCCCACCTCGGTGGGGTTCGGCACATGATACAGGCTCATCGTGATCGCGGCAGACGGATCGCGCCGCTGCGTAGCGCGATGAAAATCGAGCATGGCGCGCAGGTCAAGGTCGGTCAGCACGTCACCATACACCAGCACCAGCGTGCTGGCGTCCACCCAATCGCGAATGGCGCGTGCAGCGCCGGCGGTGCCGAGAATGGTTTCCTCGTGTGAATAGTGCAGGTTCACGCCATATGCCTGGCCATCGCCAAAATAATCGGTGATGACTTGCGGCTTGTAATGCAGGTTGATGGCGATATCGCGGATGCTGTGATCGCGCAGCCAGCCGAGGGTGATCTCAAGCAGCGGCCTGCCGGCAATCGGCACCATCGGCTTGGGGCGGTCGAGTGTGAGCGGGCGCAGGCGCGCGCCTTCGCCGGCAGCCAACACCAGCGCGCGCGGGGGTGCAAAACGGATGGGGGTATTCATCATGTGAGCAGGTCTTCCTGCCAGCCTGTATCGGGCCGGCGGGCGGGTTGCATTTGCGCCGCTGGCTTCACAGAACCATGCCGGCCCGAGCGCAATATTCGCCGCCCCACCGTCATCATTGCTTGAAACAAAATCGGCAAGTCGAGCCAGATCTGCCACTTGCGAACATAGCTCAACTCATCTTGAAGCATGTTCGGCGACGCCAGGTGATCGTGGCGCATCCATGGCCCAACCATGCCTGGCTTTACCGCCATCAGATTGTGGTTGGCGTGCAGATCAACCGAGTAATCGAAGTGGCTGCGCGGGCGTGGACCCACCAGACTCATTTCGCCCTTCAGCACATTGAAGAGTTGCGGCAACTTGTTCAATCCGGTCACGCGCAACCAGCGCTCGAAGCGGCGATGCTCGCCATCGTCCGGCATGATGTTGAAGTGCAGCATGGCGAAGGGCCTGCCGCCCTGACCGATGAGCGTGCTGCGCAAAAGCGCCGGCCGCTGCGGGTGCCGCGCGCGCAAAATCAGGCCGAACAGCAGCATGAACGGCAGCGTGACCAGCAGCATAAGTGCGCCAAGGCCATAGTCCAACATGGCTTTCAGCACAGCATCCACGCCAACGATGCGCGCCTCGTTGATCGTCAGCAGCGGCACAAAGGTCTTGTTCGTCACAGCCACGCCGGTGGTGAGCAATTCATAGAAGCCGGGGGAAAGGCGCAGCGTATAGGGCTTGTCGCCGCTGGCGCTTGTCACCAGCTCACCAAACGACTCCCATGCCACTGCCGACGACACCACGATGATCTCATCCACTTGCATCACCTTGCTGATCTCATCGAGCGCGCTGGGCCGGCCCAACACCTTGATGTTGCCAATCACTTGCGTGCCGATCGACTTGAAATCATCGAGGAAACCTAGCACATGCATGCCCGATGCCGGACTGCTCAACCATTGCTCGGCAATGGCGACGCCTTGATCGTTTGCGCCGACGATCAGCACGCGCGAGCCCAGATGCCCAGCAGCGCGCAACTTGTAGGCCATGCGCCGAACGAAGAAGCGCATGCCGCCTACCAGCAGGATGGTGAAAATCAAAGACAACACCAACCACAAGCGTGACACGTCAAAATCATCCACGCGCGCAAAGACGGTATAGGCCACCAGGGTCATCGCGCCGGCAAAGCAGCCCTTCACCACCTGTTTGTATTCGATCACTCCGCCCAGCAGGTTGTCGCGCCGATAAAGCCCAGTCATCGCAAAGCAGAACAGCCATAGCGGCACTGCCACAGCCACCATCGCGCGATAGACAGCCGGGTTGGCTGCATGTTCGTAGGGCAGCACGCCATCGATGCGGGTGAAGTAGGCCAGCGTCAAGCCGCCGGCAATGCACAATGCGTCGGCCAGCAGCAACACCAGAATCAGCACACGCCACTGGCGCTGGCTGCGCAAGCGCTCGGAACTTGTTTTTCGATGCGCAGAATCAGAGATGTTTGTCCTCATCATTTTCACCCATCAAGCCATCTCTGGCTTCATCTGGTCAATAGGCTGCCAACTAGGCGCATGGCGCAGGCGAATGCCGGCATTGAACAACACGCGCCCGCCATCTTCCTCGAAACGGAAATCCATGCGCTTCAATCCTTCGCGGGCAAGCGCCTGTTCCACGCGATTGGATGCGCCCTCTTCGCAATACAGCATCAGAAACCCACCGCCGCCGGCGCCGGCAATCTTGCCGCCCAGCGCGCCGCTGTTGCGGGCAATGGCATAGCAGCGGTCGATCAGTTCATTGCTCACACCCGGCGCAAATTTCTTTTTGTGCTGCCAGGCGACATCCAGCATCGCGCCAAAGCGGTCGACTTCGCCGCGCAGCAAGTAGGTGCGCGCTTGCAATGCCAATTCATGCACCGCCTGCAGCGATTCCACGACGATCCCTTTGCGCTTGGAGCCACTGGTCTGTTGCGCCAAGATTTGCGCCGAGTCGTGCGTTGCGCCGGTGAACATGAGCAACAGGTTCGATTCGAGCCGGCTCACCGTGCTCGGCGCAACATGCAGCGGGTCAACCGTGATGCCGTCTGCCTTGAACTCGATCCAGTTCAATCCGCCAAAGGCCGCCGCGTATTGATCTTGCTTGCCAATGGGTTTGCCAAGCTTTTCGATCTCGATGTAGCACGCCAAATCAGCCACCTGCTGCTTGGTCAGGTTCAGGCCGCACGCTGCGCTCACGCCCTTGATCAGCGCAACTGTCACTGCGCTGGACGAGCCGAGGCCGGTGCCCGGCGGCGCTTCAGACGCAAGAAACATGGAGACGCCATGCTCAACGCCAAATTGCTGCAACACTGCGCGCGGCAGGCTCAGGTCACCGTCCCACAACAGCGGCTCGCCGGGGGTATGGCGATAGAACGTGCGGTAATCGCTCGATGTGATCTGGAGCGTCTTGTGCGCGCTGGCGTTCAGATGCACATAGACGTACTTGTCGATGGTCGTGCTCAGCACTGCGCCGCCATAACGCTCGTAATAGGCTGGAATATCTGTGCCGCCACCAAAGAAGCTGACGCGCACGGGTGATCGTGCAATCAACATTTAGAACGCTCCCCGGCTCTGCAAGACCGCCGGCACCGTGCGCAAGAGCAGCTTGAAGTCACCCCAGGCGCT
>CAZPVX010000051.1:16807-17359 GCA_964590135.1 uncultured Anaerolineae bacterium
CGCTGCGGGTGCGGATGAATTGCATGTCGAGCCGCACACGATCTTCAGGTTGCAGGCTGGAGCGACCGGAAATCTGCCACAGACCAGTGATGCCCGGCTTGACTGTCAGCAACTCCTCCGCATGCTCGCCATAGCGCGAAAGCTCCTTCGGCGAGATCATGCGCGGGCCGACCAGGCTCATCTGCCCCAGCAAGACATTGAACAGTTGCGGCAATTCATCGAGGCTGAGTTTGCGCATCCACACCCCGCAGCGGGTGATGCGCGGGTCGTTGGTCAGCTTGTGGTCGCGCTCCAGCTGCGCTTTCAATTCGGGGTGACGATTGAGAATCTCGTCGCCATTCAGGTGCATGGTGCGCAACTTGAAGGCGTCGAATTGTGTGCCGCCCTTGCCCAGAACGCGCCGGCGGTGGATGATCGGGCCAGGGCTGTCCAATTTGACGATGAGGGCCAGCACAAGCATGATTGGCGCGAGAATGATGAGCCCCAGCATGGTGAAGCCATAATCCATCGACGCCTTGAGCAGGAGGTCGAATTTGCTGTAACGAGATGGCG
>CAZPVX010000052.1:0-15253 GCA_964590135.1 uncultured Anaerolineae bacterium
CGAAGGCCGCGTGCATCCGCTGGTGAAAGCGAACTATCTTGCCTCGCCGCCGCTGGTGGTGGCCTATGCGCTCGCCGGCTCCACCGACAAAGACATCACGACCGAGCCCATCGGCACAGGCAAGGATGGCCAGCCAGTGTATCTGAAGGATATATGGCCGACGCAGCACGAGATTCAGGACGCGATCACTGCGCATGTGAAGCCGGCGATGTTCACCGAGCAATACAGCGGCGTGCGCGCCGGCACCGAAGCCTGGCAGCAGATCGGCGGCGTGGAAGGCGATCTGTATCCGTGGGACCCCGACAGCACCTATATCCAGGAGCCGCCGTACTTTGATGGCTTCACCCTGGAGCCCAAACCGATCCAGCCGATCGTGAATGCGCGCGTGCTAGGTTTGTTTGGCGACTCGATCACGACCGACCACATCTCGCCCGCCGGCGACATCGCCCTCAACAGCCCGGCCGGCCAATGGCTGACCGAGCGCGGCGTGAAGAAGGAAGACTTCAACCAATACGGCACACGACGTGGCAACGACCAGATCATGACGCGCGGCACGTTTGCCAACATTCGCCTGAAGAACCTGCTGGTGCCGGGCGTGGAAGGCGGTGTGACGAAGCACATGCCGGACAATGAGGTGATGCCGATCTATGATGCGGCAATGCGCTATCAAAAAGATGGCGTGCAATTGGTGGTGCTGGCTGGCAAGGAATACGGCACCGGCTCATCGCGCGACTGGGCAGCCAAGGGCAGTCTGTTGCTTGGCGTGCGCGCCGTGATCGCCGAGAGCTACGAGCGCATCCACCGCAACAACCTCGTCGGCATGGGCGTGCTGCCCTTGCAGTTCAAGGAAGGACAGAGCTGGGAGACGCTCGGTCTGAAGGGCGATGAGACGTTCAGCATCGATGTGAGTGACGACATTCAACCGCACGAGGAGTTGACGGTGAACGGTGTGCGCCCTGATGGCACGACCTTCTCGTTCCAGGCGGTTGCGCGGTTGGACACGCCGGTGGAAGTGTATTACTACAAGAACGGAGGCATCCTGCCGGCGGTGCTGCGCGGGATGGTGAAGTAGGTTGTTGGGTTGATAGGTTGTTTGGTGAGCGGGTGGGCTTCGATGAGGCTCACCCGCTTTTTAGTGAATGATTGTCTTTTACTCAGTGTGTTTGAATGGCGTCAGATAATCGCTTCAACCGATTGGTGTCTTTTACTTGACATTCCCAAATAATATGAACATGCCAGCCAAGTTCCTTAAGCTTCCGCCTATTTTCACGATCCCTTCGCACATTTTGCCTTAGTTTTGGTAGCCAGTAATCCACGTTTGATGATGGTGTTTTTGAACGCCGACATCTACTATGTTGATGCCAAAAGCAGCCGTGTACGAACACTACTGATTGATATTTGGGGAGAACGATGTCAGGATTGCCTGGCAAATCTTGCCTGTGCACTCGAAAACGAAGTCCTTGTCGATGTAAGTAACTTCTAACAATCAATTCTGGCGGAGTATCAAAATGACGTACTCCAGCCATAATGGAACTCCGTTTTTCTTTTGAAAATACGTCCATGACGCTTTACTTACAATCTGGAAGCAGACGCGGCTGGGTTGATAACTTTGCGCTTGCATTGGTAACGCGTTTGTCGGCAGCAGGAATAGCTTGATCTATCGGTTCATTGTTTAAGACTGCTCGCAAAATGCATCCGTGTTGTTCCGTAAATGCTGGTGGAACTGCTTCACCGATCATCGCTCGAATGTTTGAGTGTCCCCACCTTTCCAGCGCATTGCCCCAATTAAATTCGTGAGGAAATGTTTGTAATAACGCACACTCAAGCGGGCTTAACACTCTATTCTGACTAGGATGTATTGTTGTGTGACTCCCCATATGACCGCTTGCTGTTGTGATGGTTGCGGCGGGTTCATCGGGTTTCATGCGCTTGTAACTGGAAGTTCTAAAGCCATGAATCAAACCAAATCGGCCATTGCGTCTTTTCACCACAGGTCGCGGTAACGGTTCACCACATTCGGGGCAACTCGCGACTTCAAGGTTCTCTACGATAGTGTTGCAATTCACGCAAACTTTGTTTTGCCATGCTGTTGCGCCGCTGTTAGGCGGTATTGACGCTATTACTTGGTAACGCCGAGAATCCCACACAGGCACAAAGTGCAAGGGGCGCATAACATCTTTGGCAGACACATCGTTTGCGGCATCCAGATTAGGCAGTGCAAAATCGTGCAGGGCTTGACTGAGGGTAATGGGTCTTCCCCCATGATCTTGAGCCGTGGATGGAATTGGATATGGTGCTTTGTGTTGATTTCTTAAGCTGTCTAGGCCGGGTTCATCTAACCTAATGAAAGTAAGAAATGTTCTCTTTCGTGCTTGAGGAACGTTGAAGTCACACAAGTCAGTGAGAAATGGGAAGACTGCATACCCAGATTGGAGCTTTTCTATCAACCACATGGCAGCCGAAGTGGGTTCACCGGATTGTGGGTCACGTATCTGGCGTGTCAAGAATGCGGGAACATTCTCAACAACGACAATTCTTGGTCTAAGCTCGAAAGTAACCTGTGCAATGACAGCAACCAAAAGATTCCGCTCGTCCCGAATACCTGAATCTGGATCATCCTCGCGTCCGCGAGCCCCGCGCGCTGAACTCATGCCTTGACAAGGTGGGCAGGCAGCTAACAGATCCGGCGATTCATTGCCATGTTGTGCACGATAGTTTGCTACTACTTGGAGCCAAGTAGTGCGTAAATCACCTGACACGCCGAGCGCTTGTGTGTGATTTAGCTGAGCTACTTCAAGGCGTCGTGAATCCAACTCCGCCATCACATGGAATACAAAGCCGGCTCGAGCATAACCAATGTCGCCTGCGCCGCAATTGGAGAACAAACTGATAGCTTGCATGACTTACGTTTGAGCGTCGAATGCAATAGGGCTTTGCTTTGAGTAGGAGGAGGCGGTTTCGCTTGCCTCTAAAAACATTTGATGAGCCTGTTGCGCACGCGCCAGAAAATCCGCCCAAGGCATGCGACGAACTCTCGCATTATCAATCAAGCTCCGAAATGACAAGCGATTAGCAGGAACCGTTAAGTTCTCGCCATCCGCAACCAATGTGATTTGATACTTGTTAGGGAACTCGGACACAAGGTTTTTGTGCCCACCGAAAAAGTCATCAAAGGCTTCGACGTAGTTTATGAGACGCGAGCAGTCAGCATCATCAAATTTGTGGTCTGCATTCTTGATTTCAACAATGTGAAGCGTTTGACCAACACTGACTAACGTGAAATCTGGTCGCTTGTCATTGTGTTTCACTGCGTCTATTGCAAGACTGACAGTATCACCTGTGCGCTTCTTAAACCAACGCTCGAAAAAATCTTTGAACGTCTTAAGTGCTTGGTTTTTCGATATTACAGTCCAAGTTGGCTCTATCAACCATGGGGCATCTGCAATCAGGCGTTGGAAGTCTGATTCATTACGTGCATCGGACAAGATTAGGTTTTTAAGACGCTTAATCACTTCGACGCGTTCAGCAGCTATGCGGCTGTATGACGCCATCTCAGCTATGCGCGCTTTACCAAAAAGATCTTGCAGGCTTTCAAGTGTGATGTCGCCCAACTCGGTCTGGCGACTGAACTCCTGAAACGCGTCGATTAAGGCTTTGTGAGGAGCAACTGTCAATATGACTTCTACAAGCCCATCGACATACTCCATGTTATCCTTATCGAGTTCATCCTCACTAGCGAATGCCCCGATCTTGTCCGCGAAATCCAGAGCGGCTTGTACTACCTCCTCATCTTTGTACCGCTCAGCAGCACGTTCCTTGATGTTCGAGAGTTTTATGAATTTGTCTTTAGCTTGTTTGCGTCTTGATGGGAAGGACGCCTTCCCAAGTTCACGCACAAGATTGGTACCCCAGTCACGCAAGGCTACACCATACTCAGAGTCCCAGATAATTCCCTGACGATCAGACCGAATAAGGTCTTCGCCATCATCGCTATCAAGCCATTCTGCGCGTACAACTCCTACGAGGTAAGAGCGGATAGTGTGTTCGCCTGTGTAGCCAGCAGGCTGCTCGAAATCACGCGTGCTCGCAACGATTTTGCCACGGGCGTAAATTCGAACACCGGTTAGCTCTTCGTTCTTGTAAGACTCCTTTGAGAGTCCCAACCAACCTGTTACTGGAAGTTCAACACCATTCAGAACTACAGGGCGAGATTCGAGTTCGATTTTTGTTCCTGGCCTAAGGTCAATTGAATCTTCAGTAACTTCCTCACAATGGCCGGAAGAGTTGATATTTTCGATTTCTATTTTGAAATCTGGTATTCCACCTGCGAAACGAGCCGCAATTTGTCGCTTCAGAACATCCATGTTAGGGACACGCTTAGACAAGAATTTTGTTAGGCGGATGCGAGTCCCCCGTTTGGGTGAGAACAACTTGTCTTCAGAGCAGGGCTGAACAGGAGCTGCCCCTGTGCCCTTATCTACAATTTTGTCGTAATCAAGCTCAAAATGAGCAATTCGATATCCGCTGGGAGTTTTAGAACCACCTGCCGACCAAACTTCTATCTTTCTACAAATCCCGAACGGTGCTAATTTACCAATACCTTTGCGTCCCATGACAGGTCGGCGAAGTTCTCGTGATTTGGCTCCTTGCTTGGGGTTTTCTCGTCTGTTAAGCCCCACATGAAGATAAAATTCCTGCGCTTCGGCAGGTGCCATACCATGACCGTCATCTTCAATCTCAATGAAATATCCATCTCGATCTTGAAGTTGACCGTTGGAATCTTTTTGAGTGAGATCCTTGCCTACTGGTAGTTTCACAAGCACATGTTTCGCATCAGCGTCATATGCGTTTGCAATCAGTTCCGCGACTACAGCGCTGGCTTTGTCGTACATCTTCACGCCTAGTTTATCGACAGTCATCCGTGTGATTTGCCATACATACTTTTCGGGCAATTCTTCATCATCTAACGAATAAATTTTGAGGTTTTGTGAAATCTCTTCCATACTTGTTCACTACCTTGCACTGTGCCCTGCATAGTCACGCGAAGTGTACGAAACTGCGACTGTGAAGTCGTCTAAATGTATAACACTTATAAAAATTTAGGTGACGAATATGGCGACCAACGTGGCAAGGACGCCGGCACAAGCAGTCTCATCAAGTTCACCCAATCGGTGTACCAGCCGGCGTTTGTCCACAGCGCGCAACTGATCGAGTGCAATCTCACCTTTTTGACCGTTGAAACGCGACGCCACTCGCGACGGCCAACCCTTCGTGCTGCTTGTCAGCGGCGCAACGATGACGGTGGCAAGATGCTGGTTCATCTCATCTGGCGAGACGATCACACATGGGCGCGACTTCGCAATCTCGCTGCCAACCACCGGATCGAGATTGACCTGATACACATCGAAGCGTTTGAATGACATTATTCGGGTTCCTCAACTGTGAGGTCCGCATCCAGCCACTCACGATCTTCTTTGGTCAGCTTGGTATTGCGCCATGCCTTCGCGTCGTCCCAGCCCTTGCGCGGGTGATCGACTGGCGCGACGATTAGCACGCCGTCCTTTACGTCGAGGCTGACGGCTTCCGGCGATCCCATCTCTTCGAGCAATTTCTTGGGGATGCGGATGCCGCGTGAATTGCCGACCGGCACAACAGATACAGTAAGCATGGTTACATTGTAACCACGTTTGCAGGCTCGTTACAATCGCCGGCATGGAGATCAATCTGACCACGCCGGCGCTGTTGTTTCCGGCCATCTCGCTCATCCTGCTGGCCTATACCAATCGCTTCCTTGGCCTGGCTTCTGTCATCCGCAATCTGCGCGATCGCTACGATGACACGCATGATCCGCTGATCTCGCGGCAGATCGAGAGCCTTCGCCACCGCGTGGTGCTGATCCGCAACATGCAACTGTTCGGCGCGTCAAGCTTGCTCTTGTGCATCTTGTGCATGGGAGTGCTGTTCGCCGGCTGGGTGGCTGCCGGCAAGGCCATCTTCATCGTCAGCCTGCTCTTCATGGCGCTCTCACTGGCTATCTCGATCTACGAGATCCAGATCTCAGTCAAGGCGCTGGAGTTGAACCTGAGTGACATGGAGCGGGCGCGCTAACGAAGCGCGACTAGAATGGCAGCCATGTCCACCACCGACACGATCTTTGCCAAAATCGCGCGGCGCGAAATTCCCGCCCAGATTGTGTATCAGGATGATGAGGTGACAGCGTTTCGCGATCTGAACCCCGCTGCGCCGACCCACATCTTGATTGTGCCAAATAGGGTCATCCCGACGCTGAACGATGCCACGCCTGGCGATGAGCGTGTGCTGGGCAAGCTGCTGCTCACGGCGCAGAAGCTGGCCGCGCAGGAAGGCATCGCCGCCGGCGGCTATCGTGTGGTGATGAATTGCAATTCCGATGGTGGTCAGAGCGTCTATCACATCCACTTGCACCTGCTCGGCGGCCGCAAGATGACGTGGCCGCCTGGCTAATACCAGTATCCGCTATGAAATTTCTCATCACCGGCGGCGCCGGCTTCCTCGGCACTGCGCTCGCAAATGCATTGGCGAGGCAGGGCAGCGTGGTGCGCGTGATTGACGATGTCAGCACTGGCGACCCGGCGCGTCTCGACCCAGCAGTGCACTTCACGCGCGGCGATGTCAACGACATCCCCAAGCTGTGGTCGCTGCTGCAAGGCGTCGAGGTGGTGTATCACCTTGCCGCGCGCGTCAGTGTTTCCGAAAGCGTGCTGTACCCGCGCGACTACAATGCGACCAACGTCGGCGGCACGGTTGCGCTCATTCAGGCAGTGCGCGACGCCGGCGTGCGCCGCATCATCTTCACCTCGTCCGGCGCGGTGTATGGCGAGCAGAATGATGAGCGCGTGCGCGAGGAAGCCATTCCCAATCCTGGCTCGCCCTATGCTGTGAGCAAGCTGGCTGCCGAGCACTACCTCAACACCATCGGCGCGTTGTGGGGCATCGACACGGTCATCCTGCGCGTGTTCAATGCCTATGGCCCCGGCCAGCAATTGCGCGCGTCGCACCCGCCGGTGGTGCCGGCGATGTTGCGCCAGGCGCGCGGCGGCGGCTCCATCATCGTGCATGGCGATGGCCGGCAGCAGCGCGATTTTGTCTTTGTGGATGATGTGGTGAATGCGCTGCTGGCTGCCGCCGGCGCATCCACTGTCAATCGCCTCGTCATCAACGTTGGTAGCGGCGTGCCGACCAGCATCAACGATGTGGTGGCCACCATCGGCAGGTGCATGGGCAAGGAATTGACGCCGCTGCGCGTGACTGCCGAGAGCGGCGGAGTGTCGCGCCTGTGCGCCGATCTTGGTCGCGCACGCGAGCGCCTCGGCTACGTGCCGAAGGTGTCGATCGAAGAGGGCATTCGCAGGACGATTGAATCGACCAAGTGATTGAGATTACGCGCCTGACCCGCACGTTTGGCAAGCACGTCGCACTTGACGCCGTGTCACTGTTCGTGCCGCCTGGCTCCGTGTATGGGTTGGTCGGCCCCGCCGGCGCCGGCAAAAGCACGCTGTTGAAAATCCTCGCCACCCTGATGCCGCCCACCAGCGGCGACGCCACCATTGCCGGCTCGTCCGTCGTTCGCGACAAATTGCGCGTGCGTCAACTCATCGGCTATCTGCCGCAGGATTTTGGCGTGTATGGCGACCAGACCTGTGCTGAATATGTCGCCTTCTTTGCCGCGTGCTACGGCGTGCCGCGCAATGAGTCCGCTGCGCTCGCCAATGACCTGCTGCAACTGGTCGACCTGCATCATCGCAGAGACATGCCGACGGAGCAACTTACGCGCAGCATGAAGCAGCGCCTTGGACTCGCTCGCGTGCTGGCGCATGATCCGCAGGTGCTGCTGCTTGATCATCCCACTGTCAGCCTCGACCCGCGCGCGCGGGTGGAGTTGCGCGAACTCATGCGCGAATTGAGCGGCATGGGCAAGACGATCTTGATGACTGCGACGCATCTGGCGGAGTTGCAGGATGTTTGCACCCATGCGGCGATCCTGCGTGGTGGGCGCATCGCGTTCGCCGGCCACATGGAGCAAGTTGGCGCGATGGCGCCGCCCTATCGCGCGCTGATCGTGCGCTTCCTGGGCGATCCGTCGTTGGCTGCCGATTTGATCCGGCGCGGGCACGGCGTGGTGGATGTGCAGCAGATCGTCGATCAATCGGTTGCCGGCAATGCGCCGCTCGCCGGCGTCACGGTGTTGAAGGAAATTCGCGTCACTTTCGATGGCGATTACGGCGATGCCAGCATGCTGCTCAAGTCTTTGATGCATAGCGGCGTGCAGGTGGTGTCGTTTGCGGAGGAGATGTGAATCATGCGCATGCCATCGATCAAGCTGAACAATCCTCTTCATCTCAATCCAGTGGCTGTGCGCGAATTTGTCTCGCGCATGCGGAGCGCGCGCGCATACACCATCATCACGATCTACCTCGCCATCGTCAGCGCACTGGGAGTGCTGTTGTATGCCGTGAGTTTTCTTACCAGCACGCGCACCATCGGCAGCAGCGGGCAGGTCGGCACAGTGGTGTTTTCTTTTCTGGTTGGGATGCAGGTGTTGCTGGTCAGTTTTCTGACGCCGGCGTTTACCGTCAGCGCCGTCAGCAGTGAGCGCGAGCGAGGCACCTTCGATCTGTTGCTCGCCACGCTCGTCTCGCCGCGCCAGATCGTGCTGGCGAAATTGCTGTCGTCGATCGGATTTACGCTGGTGTTGATTGTCGCCACGCTGCCGCTGTTTTCGCTGGCATTTTTGCTGGGCGGGGTGGAGCCGGTGGAATTGCTGATCGTGCTGTGTGTGGTGTTGTCGTCGGCGCTGTTTTTCTCGCTGCTGGGGTTGTATGCGTCGGCGCGCTCGCGCACAACGCTGGGCGCAACCGTGATTACCTATGCTGTCACGCTCGGCATCGTGATTGGCATCCCGCTGGCCTCATTGATTGGATCCTCGACGATTCAGCTGGCATTGCTGTCTGGCGGGCGCTCTGCAACCATTGCCAGCCTTGCGGAAACGCTGCTCACGTTTGCCATCAGCTTCAGCCCGATCAGCGCGGTGGTTGCCAGCCAGCGCTTCTTCGCCATCACCGGTGATGTATGGCGCTTCAACCCGGCCTTTGTATCGAGCGCGCTTTCGGTGACCACGCCTTCGCCATTCCTGATCCTGACGTTCACCTATCTCATCGCCAGTGCGGTGCTGTTCGTGCTGTGCGTGCGGCGCGTATCGCGCAGCGAACCCGGATGACACACGCTAGTTCCACTTCGATGCCTGGTCGCTGAGATGCTTGACGAAGTTGCGGATGACGCCGGCATCCTGCGCATTCGGCCATGCGCCCAGATAATGCTCCAGCAGATCGATGGCCTGCCGGCGCCGGCCCATTTGCCCATACAGCACGCCGAGGTTGCGCATCTCAGTCACGTCATCGGGATTCAGCGCCAACAACCGCTCAATCACCTTCGCTGCCCGCGGGAGATCGCTCGCCGCCGCGTAGAAGTTTTTAAGGTTGTTCAACATGCGCGTCAGAATGTAGCGCGGCTGCACCGGACTCAGAAATGATTCATGGAAGGGCAGCGTGCCGCCGGTGATTGCATCCACCCGCCGGCGGCAATCCTCCTCGCTCAGCACCTGCCCGCCATGAAACGGATCAAGATAGATCGCCTCGCCGCCCTGCAATGTGACGCGCACGATGAAATGCCCAGGCAGGCCGACGCCCTCAGCGCGAATATCCACGCGCCTTGCTATTTCAAGATACAGCACTGAGAGCGAGATGGGGATGCCCAGCCGGCGCTCCAGCACCTCGTTCAGGAAGCTGTTGCGCGGGTCGGCATAGTCGCCGGCGTTGCCGCTGAAACCCAACTCCTCAAATAGAAATTCGGCCAGCGTGAGCGCCGGCAGGTCGGTTGAATGCACTGTGTGATCCGCGGCGTCGGCCAACTGGTCAAAGCGATCGAGATAGCCGGCAACGTCCAGATCGGGATACTCGAACTTGCCCATCACCAGCGCTGCGCGGGCGAGGTCGATGCCGGTGGCTTGCACTTCGCCGGCGAATGCATCCAATGCCGCGTCATTCGGAATTTTCATGGCTCGTATTGATCTCCCTGGCGCTGGGTGCGCACCCTCGCGCCGGCTGGAGTACTATTCGCGTCATGACATCAAAGGAATTGATCGGAATACGCGTGGATATTTTAGACAAGGGCTTCGTGGAACTCCAGGACGTGATGGGCGATGACCTTGCCATTGTCAACGCGGCGCGCGTCTCGTTTCTGGGCGAGACGAAAGGCAGCGACAAGGACAAGAAACTGCTGCTTTACCTCTTGCAGCACCGCCACACCAGCCCCTTTGAGCAGGTGGAGTTCAAGTTCCGCGTGCGCGCGCCGGTGGTGACGTGGTGGCAGTGGGTGCGCCATCGCACATGGAGCTTCAATGCGCAGTCGGGGCGCTATGTCGCCTTCGAGGAAAATGACTTTTACACGCCGGCGGTATGGCGCAAGCAATCGCCCTCGAACAAGCAGGCCAGCCTTCGCGAGGTGACGCTGGAGGAGGGCGCAGAATTGACGCAGGATTTGCTCGCGCACTACGAGCGCGGTTACAAACTCTACCAAAAGGCGCTGGGCATGGGTGTGGCGCGCGAGCAAGCGCGCATCTTCCTGCCCGGTTTTGCCGTGTATTACACCTGGGTGTGCAAGGTGGATGCGCACAACCTCATGCACTTTCTCAGCCTGCGCATGGCTGAGGATGCGCAGCACGAGATCCGTGTATATGCGCAAGCCATCTACACCCATTTCTTCAAGCCGGCGCTGCCGTGGACGGCGGAGGCATTTGAGAAGTTCATCCTGGGCAAAGGCTAAAGCGGTTGGGCATGTTTGCATCCCAATCCCCTTCATGGAAGGGAGCAAGACGTGATCTCATACAAAGACGCACTGCGCAACGAGCGCTGGCATGCGGCGGAGGTTTTCCTCGCCACGCCGGCGCTTGTTGTTCTCCAGCAATATGTGCCGGTGCTGGTCACGCGGCTTGGCGCATCGCCGTTGTTGCTCGGCCTGCTCACCTCAGGCGCTGCCGTGATGCTGGTGCTGGCATCGTCGCTCGGCCAGTTCTGGCTGCAACGGATGCCGCACTGGCGGCCGGCGATGTTCATCCCGCTGATGCTGTGGCGCAGTGCGCTGCTGGCGGTGCCGCTGCTGTTGCTGTTGCCAGCGGGGCAAGCCGAAGCCATCGTTGCGCTGGTGGTGCTGCTCAACTTTGCTGCCGGCTTCAGTAACTACACCTTCACGTCTTACCTGCCGCGCATGACGCTGTCTGATCGGCTGGCGCGGCTGGTCAGCCTGCGCTGGACGATGCTCGGCCTTGGCATGGCGCTGTTCACGGTCATTCTGGCTGCACTCCTCGATGCCTTTCGCATCCCAGTGAACTATGCCGTCGTGTGCGTGCTGGCATTTGCCATTGGTGTTGCTGGCGCGTGGTGTCTGATGCAGACCAGGCCGGAGCCATTGACGAAGGGTGGCAAGGGCAAGCCGCGCACAAAGTTGAGTGAGATCCTCTCCCATGTGCCGGCGCGGAAATATCTGCTCGTCACGCTGCTGGCGCAGATTGCGCTCAATGCGCCAGGGCCGCTGGTGACGCTGCAGATGGTGCGTGTGCTCGGCGCAACCAACATTGAATATGGCTGGTATCTGGCAATTTTCTGGATCAGCCTGGCCGCGTTTGGACTGGTCGTGCCAATGCTGGTTGACCGCTACGGCAACACCAGGATTTTTGCCGCCGGCTGCATCGGGCTGGGTGCGCAGTTGGTCATCCTCGCGCTCGCAACATCCTTGCCGGTGACGTGGATCGCTGGTTTTGCCGGCGGCATCACCTCGGTCATGTTCCAGGTGACTGGCTTTGGGCTGTTGGTGCAATCTGCGCCGCCAGAGAAGTACGAGGGCTTCGTCGGCATTCACCAGATGGTGGTGAACTTCTCTGTCTTCGTTGGCCCGCTGTTGATGACTGCGCTGATCGATGTGGGGTTGTCGATTGCGGTCGGCATGTTGATGGCGGCAGCTGCGCGCGTTGTGGCCGGCGCGCTGGCTCTGCGAATGGCAAAGTGAGCGGGGAATGCGCGATTGGGTCATCGAGCCATTGCATGCGCTATCGCGTCTTGCAACGCCGGATGACCCAATCGCGCAATCTGTAATCGCTAGTAGTACAGACCCCAGTTTGCCGCTGCCTGATCTTCCATCATCGTCGGCTCCCACATCTCCAGCCCCATCGTCACCTTGGCGACGCGCTCGGCTGTTTCCTGCGTGGTCTGCTTGACTTGTTCGACCATCGCCGGCCCATACGGGCAGAATGGCGTGGTCAGGATCATCGTCACATTCACTTCGTCTTGTGTAACTTCCAGTTTGCGGATGAGACCCAGTTCAACCACACTCATGCCGAGTTCGGGGTCGTAGACCTGGCGCAACGCGGTGCGCACCTTGTTCTCAATCTCAAGCGCTTCACCCATCGGCGCTTTGTTATCAGCAGTGTTGTTGGCTTGCTCGCTCATGTGCCATCTCCTTCAACATTTTTGCTGCTCTTGCAGCGAAATAGATTATAGCCAGCCGGATGATGCAGAGATGATAGTTGTTTGATCGATTGTTTTGTGCCCCACAATTTGCAAACCGCGCCGGCGTCTGCCATTGCGAATCCATCGCGCCTCTACAATCGTGCAGATCATGAAGATTACAGGCGTTCGCTTCAAACCATACGAGATCACCCTGACGCGCTCACTGGGCGATGCCAATGGGCCGCGCGGCAACACGCGCATGGCGCTGATGGCGGTCTATCTCGACACTGATGAGGGCGTGAACGGCATCTCGCTCAGCAGCCCGGGCGCGCAGGGCGCCATCGCCGGCCTGGTCGATGGGTTGATCGCCGGCCATGATCCGCGTGGCGTGCGTGGACTGTGGAAGCGCATGATGGACTTTGCCTTCAAGGGCGGCAACCGTGGTGCGATCACCGGCAGCATTGCCAGCATCGATATTGCGCTGTGGGACCTGAAGGCCAAGATCAACAGCGAGCCGCTGTGGCGCACGCTCGGCGGATCTTCGCGACGGGTGAAGGGCTATGCCAGCGACATCGGTCTGAGCCTGGATGACGATGCACTGCGCGCGTTCTACGAGCGGCTCGCCGCGCAGGGTGTGAACGCCGGCAAAGTCAAAGTCGGCCTCAACCTGGAGGACGATCATCGCCGGATAGGCATCATGCGCGACGCGCTGGCGAAGAGCGGCAAGACGCCGCTGCTGATGATCGACTCGAATGAGTACTGGTCGCCGAAGCAGGCCATTCGCCACATTCGCGAATTGGAGAAGACCTACGACCTGTTCTGGGTGGAGGAGCCGGCGCGGCGCTGGGATTATCGCGGCCTGCGCAAGGTGTCACAGAGCGTGAATGCTGCGGTCGCCACTGGCGAAAACCTGCACGACATCGGCGACTATATGGCGTTGATTGCGAATGAGGCCGCCGATGTGTACCAGATCGGCATCGGCACATCCGGCATCACCGGCGCGATGATGGTGGCCGACATGGCGCATGGCTTTGAGCATCCTGTCTCGCTGATGAACTGCCCGGCCAACTTCATGGCGCACCTCGGCACAGCGCTGCCAAACCACAACATGATCGAGGTGCTGGACGCCGGCGTCGATCAGGGCATGATCCATCGTCACGTAGTTGAGGATGGCTATGTGGCGCTGAGTGACGATCCAGGACTGGGCATCACCTTCGATGAGGCGAAGCTTGATGCCTGGCATGTGGAGCGCCCCTCAGCGGAGGCGAAGATGCCTTTCCCGCGCCGGCGGGGCGCAGGGCTGTATGAAGTGCCGCTGACCGAGCCGGATGAATTGCCAGACTGAAAAGATCGTCGCTATATAATCGCCGCGCTATCGAAACGTTGTTCGCAAAAATTGTTCGCAAGGAAAGCCACTGACTCATGCGTCAAAACACCCTCATCAGGCTGATCCTCGTCATCGCATTGATTGCGATGTCAGTCTATATCGTCATCCCCGTGCCGAAGCCTGATCCCATCAAGAGCCTCGTCTTCTGGCAGGAGCCGCGCAGCCGTGATTTGCAGATCAAGCAGGGTCTCGACCTGAAAGGCGGCCTGCAGGTGTTGCTGGCGAGCGACCTGCCGGGCGGCGTGACGCCGACCGAGGCGCAAATGGAATCGGCCAAGCGTATCATCGAAGACCGCGTCAATGGGCTTGGCGTGTCCGAACCAATTGTGCAGCTTCAGGCCGACAATCGCATCCTGGTGGAACTGCCAGGCGTGACGGATCGTCAACTGGCGATCGACTTGATCAAGCAGACAGGCCAACTGGAATTTGTGGATGGCGGTTTCAACCCGCCGGCGGAAGGCACGGTCATCTCGACCACCTATGGCACGTTCAGCACGATGCTGTTCCCGCAAACCAGCCCGAATGCCAAGCCGATCACTGCGACGGAGCAGACGGCCGGCGTGTGGCCGACGGCGTTCACTGGCGAGGTGCTTGCCTCTGCTGACGCGCAGTTGGATAACGTGGGCCGGCATATCGTGCAGTTTGCCGTGCGCGCGCAAGATCAAGAGGTGTTTCGTCAGTTCACATCCAGCCGGCAGCAACAGGCACTGTGTATTGTGCTGGACAAGACCGTGCTTTCATGCCCACGCATTCAGGCTGTGCTGAGTGACAGCGGCTCGATCACCGGCAACTTTACGCTGGAGGGCGCGCGGCAGTTGGCGTTGATCCTGAGCTATGGCTCGTTGCCGGTGCCGTTGAAGTTGGAGACCACGCGCGACGTGGGCGCGACGCTTGGCGCAGATTCCATTCGTCAGAGCCTGATCGCCGGCGTCATCGCGCTCATCGCGTTGATGACCTTCATGATCATCTACTATCGCCTGCCCGGGCTGCTATCGGTGGTGTCGCTGATCTTCTTCACGGTTGCCACACTTGCCATCTTTGTATTGCTGCCGGTCACGCTTACCCTGCCGGGCATCGCCGGCTTTATCTTATCCATCGCCACTGCCGTCGACGCGAACATCCTCGTCTTTGAGCGATTCAAGGAGGAATTGCGTGGCGGGCGCACGTTGCGCGGCGGAGTGGAAGCTGCCTTCCAGCGCGCCTGGCCGTCGATCCGCGACTCGAACATGAGCACGCTGCTGGTTTGCGCCATCCTGTTCATCTTCGGCAACACCTTTGGCGCAAGTGCAGTCAAGGGCTTCGCCATCACGCTGGCGCTCGGCATTCT
>CAZPVX010000053.1:0-7027 GCA_964590135.1 uncultured Anaerolineae bacterium
AAGGTCGAAAGGCGCAGTGGCGAGATGGTGCTGCGGACAACGGGGTTGGAAGTGGGCTACCGCCAAAAAGCAGAGGAGATGCAGCGCGACGTCCCATCGCCCGACCCCTTCATCACCCGCTCCCTCTTCGCGAGTGATGATCTCTACCTGATGTGGAAGGATCGCGCAGCGTTGATCGGGCCGAATGGTGCCGGCAAAACCAGCTTCATACGCACCGCGCTGGGTCAGATCCCGCCGCTGAAGGGCAGCGCAGAGTTGGGGTCGAGCCTGCGCATCGCCTACTTCGCGCAAGCGCACGAGGAGTTGAACAGCGAGCGCACGGTGTTGGAAGAGTTGAAGGAGAACAGCCCGGCGCGCATGAGCGACGGCGAGGCGCGCTACTACCTGGCGCAATTCCTGTTCCGCAATGATGACGTGTTCAAGCCAGTGAGCGGGCTGAGTGGCGGCGAGAAGGCGCGGCTGGCGCTGGCAATTTTGCAGTTGAAGGGCGCAAACTTTCTGGTGCTGGACGAGCCGACGAATCACCTCGATATCCTGTCGCAGGAGGTGCTGCAGGCGCAGTTGGCGCAGTTCGCCGGCACTATTCTGCTTGTCTCGCACGACCGCTATCTCATCGATTCGCTGGCAACGCAGGTGTGGTGGATTCACGAGGGCCGGCTGCGCGCCTATCGCGGCACGTATGCCGACTT
This sequence comes from uncultured Anaerolineae bacterium, assembly GCA_964590135.1. Lineage (GTDB taxonomy): Bacteria > Chloroflexota > Anaerolineae > J036 > Brachytrichaceae > JBDHWI01. The sequence goes on from CAZPVX010000053.1 coordinate 690, forward strand.
TGTGAGGTGGCGTGACAGCACTCTTGCCCTCAGAGAGAGGGCCGAAGTGAGAGAGGAGGGTGCGATGAAGGAGAGGCGGGCGAGTGCGCCGGCCCTCACATCCAACCCCACTTCCACCCTTCGGCAGACGCCGGGGAAGGGAGAGAAGGAGAGCAAAAACGCCGAGCGCAAGAAACAGCGACAAATTGCGGAGGCCGAGGCGCGCATTGCGGCCATTGAGAAGAAGATGAAGGAGATGGAGGCGGCAATGCAGAGGGCGAAGGGCGCAGTGGAGATGAGTTCGCTCGGCATCGAATACGCCCTGGCCCAGCGCGAGCTGGATGAGGCGATGAAGCAATGGGAGAACGTGGCGACATGAACAGCACGACGATCTGTCGGCCATATCGCGACGAGCACGACTTGGACAGCATCAAGGCGCTGCATGTGGCCGGCCGCGCCGCGGACAACGGCGCGTATTACCCGCATCGCGGTGAGATTGACTGGTGGTTTTGCAACCCGCCCGACGAAGATGACCGGCGCACCAACGTGCGTTTGTGGGAGGACGACGGCCGCCTCTTGGCATGGTGCGTGCACACCCACGACGACAACGCGTTTGATTTTTTCGCGCACCCCCGCGAGCGCGGCAGCGAACGCGAACGGGACATGCTGCGCCAGGGCGCCGAGTGGGCGACCGAACGCGCGAAGGAGAAGGGCGGTGTGAAACTGACCAACTACTGGGTGTCGGATACGGATGCCGTGTCGCTGGCGCAGTGGGTTGCGTGTGGCTTCGTCGCCGCGCCACAGCCGGGCGGGCCGGTCTTCATGCAATCGCTGGAGCGTGAACTTGAACCGCCGCAGTTGCTGGACGGCTTTGCCGTGTGCGATGCGCGCACCGAGGCTGACTTTCGTCTGCATGCAGAGGCCACGCATGGCGCGTTCGGCATCGAGCGGCCGTGGGACGCGTACTGGCAGAAGAAGCTGGGCTTCTTTCATTCGCCGGCCTATGTGGGCGAGCACAACCTGTTCGCGCGTTCGCCGGATGGGCGCGGTGCGGCAGCGTGCGTGATCTGGCTCGATCACGACAACAAGGTGGGCATGTTCGAGCCGGTCGGCACGCACCCGGATTTCCAGAAGATGGGACTGGGCAAGGCCGTGATGCGCGAGGGCTTGCGGCGCATGAAGGCGGCCGTGATGACGCGCGCGAGCGTCGGCACTGGTTTCGACAACACAGCCGCTATCGCGCTGTATCGCTCGATCGGGTTTGAGGACTACGTAATGTCGGCGTTTCTGGTGAAGCAGTGGTGAGGCCGGCGATGAAACTTTTGAATCTAGAAATCATTGAAGCTACACAGAAGCACCGCGCGATTCTGCGCCAACTGTTCGAGTTGTACGCGCACGACTTCAGCCCAATGACCGGCGAGGATGTGAACGAGGTGACAGGCAGGTGGACGGATGACGCGTTTTTGGCGAATGCGTGGCATGGTGACCCCCACTTTCGGCCGTATCTGCTGAGGGCGAATGGCAGATGGGCCGGCTTTGCGTGGGTGGAATGGGGCAGCTACATCGATCCAGACGAAGACGAACACTGGCTGATGGAAGAATTCTTCATCCTGCGCAAGTATCGCCGGCAGGGCATCGGTGAGTGGTTTGCGCGCGCACTATTCGACCGATTCCCCGGCACATGGGAAGTGGGTGAGATTCATGAGAACGTGGATGCGCAACGCTTCTGGCGCAAGGTAATCGGTCGCTACGCCGCCTTCGACGAGGTGATCGTGGACAATGCGCAGTGGGTGGGGCCGGTGCAGCGATTTACGCATTGAGAGATTGGGCGACCGAGTGATTGAGCCATCGCGTCACTGACACAATGACGCAAAGGCAAAATGACTCAATCGTCCAGTGGAGTAATTCATGGCAGCAGCATTTGAGGATATTGAAGAGGAATTGGAGGAGGAGGCGCAAGAGCGTCCTTTCAACTATGGCTACTTGCGGCGCATGTTGCGCTACTTGAAGCCGTATCGCCGGCAACTGCTGGTCGTCGCCGGCTTCGTCCTGCTCGGCACCATCGCCACACTGACGGAACCGCTGTTCATCGCGGTCATCATCGACCAGGGCATCGTGCAAAAGGATGTGCCGCTGATCCTGGCGATGGTCGGCATTCTGTTCGTGTTCAGGCTGATTGCGTGGGCGGCCGGCTTCGCGCGCATTGCGCGCATCACTGCCACCGGCCAGGGCGTCATGCACGACATGCGTGCCGAACTGTTCACGCACATCCAGAAGCTGAGCCTGCGCTTTTACGACAACCGGCCGGTGGGCAAGATCATGTCGCGTGTGACGAGCGATATCGGCGCGATCAATGAGCTGCTGAACGGCGGCCTGACCATGATCATCGCTGAGGGCTTCAGCCTGGCCGGCATCATGGCGATCATGCTGTGGCTGAACTGGCCGCTAGCGCTGGCGTCGTTTGTCTGCCTGCCGTTTTTCTACCTCATCTTCGGCAGCCTGCGCAGCCGGGTGGAAACCACGTGGGTGAATGTGCGCAAGAGCGCGTCGAACATGAATGGCAATCTGAACGAGGGCATCAACGGTATCCGTGTGACGCAGGCATTCAACCGCCAGGAACGCAACATTGAGCGCTTTGTGCGCATCAACCAGTGGAACCGCAACGCGAATGTGCGCGCGGTGCGGCTGGACAATCTGATCTGGCCGCTGTTCGATTTGGTCGGCGTCGCCGGCTCGGCGCTGCTGATCTATGTCGGCGCGACACAGTACATACAGGGGTTGGTGACCATCGGCGTGATCACTGCCTTCATCAACTATCTGTGGCGCTTCTGGGCACCCATCAGCGCGCTTAGCCGCGTGTACTCGCAGGTGCTGAGCGCCATGGCCAGCGCCGAGCGCGTGTTTGAGTTTCTTGACATGTCGCCGGAGGTGGAGGACGCGCCGAATGCGAAGCCCTTGCCACAGATCACCGGCGCGGTGACATTCGAGAATGTTCAATTCAAGTATGAAGTGACGAGCAAGAGCGCATTGAATGGCGTGAACCTGAATGTGAAGCCCGGGCAGGTGGTGGCAATTGTCGGGCCAACGGGCGCCGGCAAGACCACCATCATCAACCTGATCATGCGCTTCTATGACCCGACTGAAGGGCGCGTGCTGATCGATGGGCACGATCTGCGTGAGATGCAATTGCTCACGCTGCGCCAGCAAGTGTCGTTGGTCTTGCAGGACCCATTCATCTTCAGCGGCTCCATTCGCGACAACATTGCCTATGGCAACCTGAACGCGACGCAAGAGCAGATTGAGGCGGCGGCGCATGCCGTCGGCCTGGATGTGTTCATCAGCAAGTTGAAGGAAGGCTACGAGTACGAGGTGGAAGAGCGCGGCGGGCGGCTCTCGCTGGGCCAGCGCCAACTGGTGTCCTTTGCGCGCGCCTTGCTGGCCGACCCGCGCATCCTGATCCTGGACGAGGCGACATCCAGCGTGGATACACAGACCGAGCGCCTGATTCAAAGCGCGCTGCGCGTGCTGTTGAGTGGCCGCACAGCCTTTGTGATCGCTCACCGGCTCAGCACGGTTCGGGATGCTGATCTGATTCTGGTGATGCGCGAAGGACAAATTGCCGAGCAAGGCAACCACGATGCGCTGATGGCAATGCGCGGGCTGTACTACAAGCTGGTGACGGCGCACAAGATGACCGGCGCAGACATGTCACCGACACCGCCGAACACGCTGACATCCATTGCGCCGGCGGAGATCTTCGCGCCGCCGGCGGTTGAAATATCCGCGAACTGATAAGAATCATAAATGAAGGCGATGGACACAGACGACCTGTGTCCATCCGTGTGCATTCGTGATTAGACTGCTATGGAACTTGAATTGTTGCCCCTGTTGCGTGCGCAGCGCGAACTGTATGCGATGCCTCGCAGCATGGATCGCTTTCAGGCATATCTGAAGCAGCTGATTGGCAGCAGTGAGGACGACGTTGAATTTCCACCGCTGGCGCTGATGAACCCGATGGGCAAGGAACATTGCCTTGCGGTGGTCGATCACTTGATCGCCGTTGGCGCGGAGGCAGCAGCGGCGCAGGCAGTGGGAGAGGCAAGAGCACGATTGATTGATGTTGCCGGCGTGTTTAAGGTCAGCCTGGTGCTGGCTGACGACCGCATGGGCGGCTGGACGAATCGCACATTCTCCGGCTACGCGGCGCGCTTTCCCACGAAGGACGCGCTCACCAAGCGTCCCTTCATCACCGTGCCGTGTTGGACGAGCGAGATGTGGATGGCGGAGGATGCGCGCCGGCAAACGCTGGCGCAGGTGCGGCGCGTTGCCTATGTCATGCAGCACGGCACGCCGATTACGTTGCGCGAGCGCATGGCACAGGAGGGCGCAGCGCACGACTTTGCCGGCCTCACAACGCTCGCCTTGTCCGATGATGAGCTTGCATATTCGCAAGAGGTAATCGCGCCGCATCTCGATGCGACCGACCAGCCAACGGTGTTCACCTGTTTGTTTGGTGATGAAGCGGCTAGCGAAGCCGGCTACCCGCAATTGGGCTTGCCGAAGAACGCCGGCATTGAAGCGGCGGTGGCAGAGGTCACTTGCCGGCGATGATCGTGCGCACCACGCGCAGATCTTGATCGAGAATGACGAGATCAGCGTCGTAGCCGGCAGCGATTTGTCCTTTGTGGTCTTGCACGCCGATGGCGCGCGCCGGTGTCGCTGAGCACATGCGGGATGCTTCGGCGATGCTGCAACCGGTGGCCGCGATGATGTTGCGGAATGCAGCATCCATCGTCAGCGTCGAGCCGGCCAGCGCGCCATTCGCCAGTCGCGCCTCGCCGGCCTGCACATGCACGTGGTGCGCGCCGAGTTGAAATTCACCATCTCCCAACCCTGTCGCCTCCATCGCATCGGTGATCACGGCGAGCCGATCCGGGTCCTTGCACCTGTAGAGCGCGTTCATTGCGGCGGGATGCACGTGGATGTTGTCGCAGATGAGCTGCGCGAAAACGTCGTCATTGACCATCGTCGCGCCGACTGTGCCTGGCTCGCGATGGTGCAGGCCGCGCATGGCATTGAAGGTGTGCGTGGCCTGATTCGCGCCAGCGGCGAAGGCGGCCATCGCCTGCGCATAGGTCGCATCGGTGTGGCCGAGCGCCACTGCAATGCCGCGTCGTTTGGCTTCGGCGATCAACTCCATGCTGCCGTCCATCTCTGGCGCAACGGTGATGAGCTTGACGATGCCGCTGTCGAACCAGGGCAGATATTCTTCCGGCGTCGCCGGCCGCATGAACTGCACCGGCTGCGCGCCGCAGTGCTTTGGGTTGACGAATGGCCCCTCTACATGCGCGCCGAGGATGCTGGCGTGCGGTGTGTCGCTGGCTGTGTCGCCGGCGTCATCCATTGCGGCGCCCACATTGAAGATTGCCGCATCGATCTCTTCCTTCGATGCGGTCATGGTGGTGGGCAGGAAACTGGTCACGCCGCGCGATGCAAAGAATTGCGCCATGACGCGCAGGGCTGCCGGCGTTGCGTCCATCGTGTCGGCGTCCATCGCGCCATGCACATGGATGTCGATGAACCCCGGCAGCACGATGTGCTGGCGAGCGTCGATGGTGACTGCAGTTGCCGGCGCTTCCAGGCGTGAGCCTGCTGCGCGGATCACGTCGTCTTCAATGAGCACGCGCAAGTCGCGCGCCAGTTCACCCTGAAAAACCAATGAGCCGCAATCAATGATCGTTTGCATCAGTTAGAATCATACGCGATGAAGCAAGATCGCGAGCGCCAGCGACGCACCTATTCCATCATCGGCCTTTTAATCATCGCAGCCGTTATCATTAGCATGGTGGCATCTGCAATCATCACCACGCCGGCGCCTTGATTCCATTCACACCCAACGATATGACTACACGAACTGTTATCCACAGCGACGAAGCCCCGAAGGCCATTGGCCCCTACTCTCAAGCCATTGCCGTGAACGGCATGGTGTTTTGTGCGGGCCAGACGCCCATGGACCCTGCTACGGGCAATCTCGTGCCAGGTGGCGTGGAAGAGCAGACGCATCAGGCGTTGAAGAACGTCGGTGCGGTGCTGCGCGCTGCCGGCTCAGACTATGGCAAGGTCATCAAGACCACCGTCTTTTTGAAGAACATGAACGACTTCGCCGCGATGAACGCGATTTATGCGACGTATTTCACCGTTGCGCCGCCGGCGCGCTCCACCGTTGAGGTGGCGCGCCTGCCCAAAGATTGTTTGGTGGAAATCGAGGCGATTGCGCTAATCTGACCCACAAACCGAGAAAAGCGATGCAAGGGCGACCACTTTTGGTCGCCCTTGCTGCAATTTGGAGCAGAAATGAT
>CAZPVX010000053.1:7052-14568 GCA_964590135.1 uncultured Anaerolineae bacterium
GCGCTGACGTTCGATGATGTGCTGCTCACGCCGGGCTACACCGAAGTGTTGCCGGCGGATGTGGATGTGCGCGCGCGCCTGACCAGGGCGATCACGCTCAGCATACCCATTGTGAGCGCGGCAATGGATACCGTGACTGAGGCGCGGCTGGCGATTGCGCTGGCACGCGAGGGCGGCATCGGCGTCATCCACCGCAACATGCCCATCGACCAGCAGGCCGAAGAGGTCGACAAGGTCAAGCGCAGCGAGAGTGGCATGATCGTCGATCCGATCACACTTTCACCAGAACACACCCTGCGCGACGCCGAGAATCTGATGGCGCGCTACCGCATCAGCGGCGTGCCGATTACCCGCAACAATGTGCTGGTTGGCATTCTGACCAATCGCGATGTGCGCTTTGTGGAGCCGGCGGATTATGACCAGCCCCTCTCGAATTTTATGACATCCGAGAGGCTGGTGACAGCGCCGGTCGGCACTACGTTGGATGAGGCCAAGCGCATTTTGGCGAAGCACCGCATCGAAAAGCTGCCCTTGGTGGACGAGCATAACCACTTGAAAGGTTTGATTACAGTCAAGGATATCCAGAAAAAGCGCGATTATCCGAGTGCAGCCACCGATCAGCGCGGTAGATTGTTATGTGCAGCCGCGATTGGTGTGGGCAAGGATGCTGAAGCGCGAGCGAAGGCGTTGATCGACGCCGGCGTTGACGTGATTGCCATCGATACAGCGCATGGTCACTCAAAGGGTGTCATCAGCACCCTGCCGGCCATCAAGAGGCTGGGCAAGGTGTGTGTAATTGCCGGCAATGTGGTGACACAAGCGGGGGTGAAAGCGTTGGTTGACGCTGGCGCCGATGCGGTCAAGGTAGGCGTGGGGGCCGGCAGCATCTGCACCACGCGCATCGTCAGTGGTGCTGGCATGCCACAGATCACCGCAGTCATGGAATGCGCCGAAGAGGCCGCGCGCACTGACACGCCGTTGATCGCCGATGGCGGCATCAAATATAGCGGCGATGCAGTGAAGGCGCTGGCGGCCGGCGCATCGACGGTGATGCTGGGCAGCCTGTTGGCTGGGTTGGATGAATCGCCAGGCGATGTGGTGTTGTATGAGGGGCGGCGCTTCAAGGACTATCGTGGCATGGGATCGTTGGGTGCGATGCAAGGGTTGGGACGCGACCGCTACGGCAGCGGCCAAGCCGGCGGCAAAACGGTGCCAGAAGGAATTGAGGGCCGCGTGCCATACAAAGGCTCACTGCGAGACTATGTGTATCAGCTTGTCGGAGGGCTGCGCAGCGGGATGGGCTATGTGGGAGCAAGCAACCTGCAGGAGTTGCGGGAGAAGGCTCGCTTTGTGCGCATCACGAACGCCGGCTTGATTGAGAGCCATCCACACTCGGTGATCATCACCAAGGAAGCGCCAAACTATCAGGTGAAGTCGTAGCAGGCAAAAAGCACCCCTGTGTCAGCCGACACAGGGGTGCTTTTTATTTTCCTGGCAATTACTGGGTGCAGCCGGACTCCACGATTCGACTATTGAATGTGCTCACTCTGAATTTCCCATCCGTCTGCACCAGATTGTAGACATAGTCGCGGACTTCGCAGATCGTCGTTTCATTGACGCTGGTGGAATAGCGCCAAAACTCACGCGAAGACACCACGGCAGTGTCGCCGGCTGTGCGCACCAGCGTTGGCTGACGCCGATATTCAAAGGTCGCCTGAATCGTGTTGCGCTGACTGGGTTGAATGCGCATGGCGCGCGGCAGGCGCACAGTGCCAAAGGCGACGACGCTGCGCAGTGCCTCCCCCGTCCAGAATTGCTGCAAGCTCTGCGCTTCGATCTCGCCCGTGTAGAACTTGGGTAATTGCTCATTCAGCCCGCGAATGACCCCGATGGATGGGTGAGGGTCAGACGCGGTTGCCGTCGCTGTGAGGGTGGAGCTTGCAGATGCCGGCGTTGGCGTGGCAGTCGCGGTGATGACGACAGCAGCGACGGTCGCGGTGTTTTGGGCCGCCGGTTGATTCGGTGTATCAGTGGTTGTCGCGGTGACGTCGAGCGCCGCTTCGGTGTCAGTCAGCACGCCAGCTCCCTTGTCCAACGAAACCGTGGCCTCTACGATGGCCGGCGGTGTCTCGGTGGCAGTGGCAATCACTTGCTGCGTCGATGCGGCTGAGACGGGGCTGGCGATGGCTGGTGCCGGCTGGTTGGCAGCCTGGAGCCTCGGCAGTAGGAACAGCATGCCGGCAACCGTGCAGAGTAGCACGACCAATGCCAGCGCGAGCCACGGCCACACTGATGCGCGTTTGGAAGAGCTGGCTTGTGCGCCAGTTGCGGCCGCGGTTGCCGGCGTTTCAATCGCTGCTGACTCTGTCGGCGTTGTGAAGCCAACCGCCTCGTAGGCGACTGGTCGCAACTCGCGCACCTTTGCCTGCAGAGCGCGCATTTTGTCCTGCGATTTTGCGGTGTCAATCAGGGCGCGCGTTTTGCCGAAGGTGCCGGTGCCGGCGAGCTTGTCATAGTCAATCCCTAGGCTGGCACAGAGCGTGTTTAACTCCTCCTCGGAGAATTCATTCAGCAGTAGTTCGCGCAATTTCGCCGGCGTTGTATCGGTCATGATGGGGACACTCGAGGATGGCTGGAAGATGTTTCACGTGCAACAACCTGTTTCACGTGAAACAAGGTAACAGCGCGCCCAGCAGGATTCGAACCCACAACCCCTTGATCCGAAGTCAAGTGCTCTGTCCAGTTGAGCTATGGGCGCACGACTTGAGACTGAGGCAATCTACCACAATTGACAGATCAGGGCAACTTGGTATGATGTTTTGCGTGTTGCTGGGTCTTGCGCGGCGAAGGCCTTCGAACCCCGCCAGGACCGGAAGGTAGCAACGGTAAGGAGTTTCTTTCGGGTGTCGTAAGGTCGCCCGGCAACACGATTGGGTTCTCTCGCAAAATCAACTATGCAATCTCAGTCGACTGTAGAGCCCCCCCACAGCGCTCTGCCGCGTCGCTGGAAAAGCAAGGTTCGCTGGCTTTCCATCCCCTTCATCCTTGGCTTGTTCAGCCTGATGACGGTGGGTTACCTCAATTCCTTCACGCCAATCAAAATCGTTGACGGAGACAGGATCATCGATCTACGCACCCATCAGACCAATGTGGAAGGCGTGTTGCGGGAGGCCAATATTTCGTTGCTGCCCGAGGATACAGTGCTGCCTGCTGGTGATGCCACGCTGCAGCACAATGATACGGTCATTGTCAAACGCGCCAAACTGGTCAAGCTATATGTCGATGGCGATGAACCCAAGTTGATCCGCACGCAACGCGATCACGGGGCGCAGGTGCTGAAGGATCTGGGCTACGCGACATCTGTTGAAGATGCGGTGGTGGTTAATGGAGAATCGGGCGACGATCTGCTGCGGATCTCTGCCAAACCGCTGGCCGAATTGGAACTGCGACGCGCCCTGCCCGTCACAATTGTCGAAGACGCTGCGCCGCCGGCGCGAATCAAGACCACAGCGCGCACTGTCGGCGAAGCGCTGCTGCAAGCCGGCGTCATGATCTACCTCGCTGATCGCGTGTCGCCGGCGCCAGGCGAGCGCATTCAACCCGACATGCAGATCACCATTGAGCGTGCCAAGCCGGTAACCATCTGGGTGGATGGCCGGCAGGTGCGCACCCGCACCCTCAGCGACAAGGTCAGCGATGTGCTGGCCGAGATGAACATCGTTCTCTTTGAGCAGGATTACGCCAAGCCAGACTTGAATGCGCCAGTGGAGCCAAACACCGAGGTGCGTGTGGTGCGCATCCGCCGTGAGGTTGCCATCCAACAGGACTTTATTCCCTTCGAAACGCTCTGGCAGCCTGATCCCGAATTGGAGTTGGACAATCAGGTGTTGGCGCAGGATGGCGCACCTGGTGTGCGCGAGCAACGCAGCTTGGTCACCTACGAAGATGGCCTGGAAGTGAAGCGCGAGTTGACCGCGGATTTTGTTGCGCGCGAGCCGCTGCCGCGCATTTACAAATATGGCACAAAGGTCGTTCTGCGCACCCTCGACACGCCAAATGGGCCGGTGCAGTACTGGCGCAAGATCAGGATGCTGGCAACGTCCTATTCAGCCAGCACCGCCGGCGTCTCACGAGACAAGGCGTGGTACGGTCGCGCGCGATGTGGCGTGACAATGCGTTTTGGCATCGTTGCAGTGGACCCGCGTGTCATAAGTCTCGGATCTAGTGTTTATGTTCCGGATTATGGTGTTGGCAATGCTTGTGACACAGGGAGCGCCATTCTTGGCAAGCGCATTGATCTGGGTTACGATGACACCAATTTGAAGATGTGGTACCGCTGGGTGGATGTTTACCTGCTCGCGCCAGCGCCTGCCAACATCCAATATCGCCTTGAATAGCCTCGGCTCGCCTTTCCGCTCGCGCAATATCACTCCACGCAAGAGCCTCGGTCAGAACTTTCTCGTCCATGATGCCACCGCGCGCCGGATTGTGGAGAGCGCCGGCATCCAATCTGACGACCTTGTCTTTGAGATTGGGCCAGGTGCCGGCGCGTTGACTGGACATATTGCGCAAGCCGCGGCGCATGTGATCGCCATTGAACTGGATCAAACGCTCATCCCGCACCTGCAGGATGCCATCGCCGGCGCAACCAATGTCGAGATTGTTCGTGCTGACGCGCTGGAATTTGACTTTGCAAAAGCCGCCATAGAGGCTGCCACTCGCTTGAAGCGCGACTTTGCGCATATCCGCTTCGTTGCCAATTTGCCCTACTACATCACTTCGGCTGCCATCCGGCATATGTTGGAATGTGGCGTGCGGGCAGCATCGATCGTGTTGACAGTGCAGCTGGAAGTGGCGCAACGCGCGGCAGCCAGGCCGCCGGATATGAGCTTGTTGGCAGTGAGCATTCAGTTCTATGGCACCTCTGAGGTGTTGTTTCGCATCCCGCCTGGGCAGTTCTACCCGCCGCCGGCGGTCGATTCCGCCGTGCTGCGCATTCTGCCGCATCCACAACCACGCTATGACGATGCAGCCTGGTTTTTCAAATGGGTGAAAGCCGGCTTCAGCCAGCCGCGCAAGCAATTGCGCAATACGCTGGCCGCTGGCGCCGGTATTCGCAAGGATGCAGCCGATGCATTGCTGCAATTCGCCGGCATCGCCCCATCCCGTCGCGCAGAGACGCTAACGATTCAAGAGTGGATCGGCATAGCAGAGACAGCAAAGCGATCGCTCAACCTCTCTGCAAGCGCATCTGCCGCTGCCGGCGAACAACCCGCCAGCACACCGAACGACACCTCGGCATAGTTAGCGCCTCTACGCAAGGGGAACACGGGATGCGTTGTTCTGAGCGCCCCGCCAGCCATCTCCACGACAGGCCACAGCGCCGCTACGTCCCACACATAGGACCGCACATCGAGGCTGCCGGCGCAAGCGCCTTTTGCCACCAGCGCCAAGTTGTAGCCTGTGGAGCCGGGCAGGCGCACTTTGAGCGGCAGGTTGAGGTTGCCGCGTTGCAAAGTGCGCGTGCAGCAGGCAAACAGGTGCGTGGGTATGAATTGTGGCCGGCCTTGCGCATCAGCCTCAAGCCGCAGGGATTGCAGCTTTGACCCATTGAGCCATGCGCCCTCACCCAACACGGCGGAGAATTGCTCGCGTGTGTGCGGAAAGTCGGCCACGCCCAGCACCGGATAACCGTTATGCAGCAGTCCGATCAGCACACCCCAGCATGGATAGCCCCACGTGTAGTTTGTCGTGCCGTCGATGGGGTCAATTACCCAGCACCACTCTTGCCCTTGATAAACGTGGTCGCGCTCTTCAGACAAGATGTGATGCGTTGGATAGCGCGACAGGATGGCTTCGCTCAGACGCCGATCGGATTCGAGGTCGGATTGTGTGACCAGCGTGCCGTCGCGCTTGGTGTCGGCGTTGCCTTCACCAAAAGTGGCGAGCAGGAATTGTGCGGTGTCGTGCGCGAGGGTGCGCGCAAACCGGAGCGCGCCATCGGGTAGGGGCGCTGGCAGCGACTGTGCCTGCACACCCAGCGCGAACTGCGCCGCAATTCGCTGCGCGATGGCGCGCTCGTCGTCGCCGGCGATGGCGCGCAGCAGATCACGTGTTGCCGCGCGCTCTTCATCATTTAGTTGGCGCAAGGCCAGACTTACTCGCGCTGCGTCCCCGCTGAGAATGTTCTCCCAGAAAGCGTCAAGATCGGACATGCGCCTGCGATTGTACGCAGACACATTGCCTCGCGACGATTGGCGCGAATGCGCGCGGGAAGATCGCCGGCGCAGAGCAATCAACATTCAAGCATCTTTTTAAGGTTCAACAGGCAAAATTTAAGGTTGAGAGGATTTACAAGCGGGCTGATGTTGATAACATTCGCACCGTTTTGCAAATGGGTTTTCTATGCGGTACGGCCTGTTGAAAGGGGCGGGGGCCGCGAAGGAGGAATAGTTTCTTTATTAGATGAACAAGACTGTGCAGCGTGTGAACGCGCCGCGCGCGGCAAAGACGAACGTAACCACGATCAACTCGATCAACACCAACACCGCTCATGCCCGCATGCCTCTGGGTGTGCTGAGCGAATACCCTGCCTTTCCGGCGACTCACCCGATCTGGCAGGTGCCAACCCCTTCCCTGATCCTTTCGCCCCATCGCGCAGTCGATAATTTCAAGGCGATTCAGCGCGCATTTCCAGGGGCGAATGTGGGCTATGCGATGAAGTCCAACCCGCATCCATCTTTGCTGGCGGCGTTGGCGCGGGTGGAGGGCGCGTGGTTTGAGGTGGCGTCGAAGGCCGAGATTCAGGCGCTCTTGGATATTGGCGTGACCGGCGAGCGCATTTTTTTCAGTAATCCGGTCAAACAGCCGGCGCACATCGCTTTCGCAGTCAAGCACGGCATCAAGTTGTTTGTTTTTGACTCCGAAGCCGAGATCGAAAAGCTGGCGCAACACAACAACCCCGACGATCCGCTGGAAGTGTATGTTCGCATGACCGTCTCACATGAAGGCGCACTGTGGCCACTGACGCACAAGTTTGGTGTGCAGCCGCGCCGCGCTGTCGACCTGCTACGCATGGCGAAGGCGCGCGGTCTCAAGCCTGTCGGCCTTGCCTTTCACGTCGGCTCGCAATGCACGCGCCCAGACACGTGGGCGGACGCGTTGCGTGAGATTGCGCCGGCGTGGCGCATGGCCGCTGAAGAGGGCATTCATCTTGACATGATCGACCTCGGCGGCGGCTTCCCCGCGCCCTACACCGGCCCGGTGCCGCACCCGCACGAAATTGCAGATGCAGTAAAGCGTGTGATGGATGAGTGTGTGCCGGGTGCGAAGCGCGTGTTTCTGGAGCCAGGGCGTGGTGTGTGCGGCAATGCCGCCGACATGGTGTTGGAAGTGACCGGCCTGGCGCAACGTCCCGACGGTCAGCTCTGGCTGTATGTCGATGGGGGCTTCTTCAGCGGTCTGTATGAGATCCCGGATGGCATTCGCCCGAGTGTGCAGCCGGTCGTGCGTGATT
>CAZPVX010000054.1:0-14457 GCA_964590135.1 uncultured Anaerolineae bacterium
GCGAGTGAACAAACACGATGGCTTCAGCACAACCGAAGTGCTAAAAGTGATGGGCGCAATCTTCGCTGGCTTAGCATGATCATTGATGAAGCTAGGCTGACGCCGGCAATCTGGCAATCCACGGCTGCAACACCGCAAGAAAATCTGCCTGATTGACCGGCTTAGTGAGATAGCCACTCGCGCCCATACTGCGGGCAAGCTTCACTTCATTCAGCACTGAGCATACGATGATCGGGATATCGCACGTCTGCGGCGTGCGCTTGAGTTGTTGCAGGATGTCCCAACCATCGACATACGGCATCATCAAATCGAGCGTAATCAGGGTAGGGTGCATCGCCAGACAAAATGGTAACGCTTGCTGACCATCAGACACCTGAAATACGCTGACTTGATAAGCACTGAGATAGCGGCGAAAGAGATCGACGAAGTCAAGGTTGTCATCGATCACGAGAACGCTGGCTTGATGCGAAACCGCTGGCAGCAAAATACGCGCCGACCATTCACCCGTAACGGCATCTGTTGTGATACTCAATTCGCCCTTTTGTGATTCGATTAACGCGCGCGAAGCAGCCAATCCTACACACAACCCACCCTGCTCATTTCCAGAACAGAATTGTGCTGGCGTAGACGGGACACTCATCGAAAGCCATATCACTCCAGCCTGCAAATCGCTCCTCACAACGCAATTAACGTCCGCGCGGGCAATCTCGATCGCATAAGTGAATAGATTGATTAACGCCTGTCTCAAGAACACGCGATCGGCCATTACCATGCCGGTCTCTACTTGTAGATCGATATGAATTTCAATCGAGGCCTGCGCTTTGAGGTCGATAAACATGCCCTGGATATCGTCTAATACATCTTCCAGCGCCAATGGCTCGGCGCGTGACAGCAATTTCAACCTGTCGATTTCCGCCGTAGCAAGCTCGACGGCATAGGCGCCCGCAGTTGGCCCAGATTGCAGCTGAGTCAGGCGTGGATAACGTTCGAGTAGCAAACTACCAATGGCATCGATGCCGCGCTCATGTTCGCGATAGACCTGTCGCCGGCTAAGACTGAGCCTGCCGGCGATATCCTCCATTGACAGTTCATCGATGTAGCGATGGGTGAGAATGGCATAAGCGCGCGCAGCTGAAGACGCCGGTCTCACATAATCTTGTGGCCGCAAGGTTTCGACACAATCTAGCAATGCCACTCGTAGCCGCTGGGCACGTGTGACACTGTCGAATGAATCTGGCCCCGTCAATAGCGCGCCGAACGGATGTGTCTGCAGATAGGCGACATCAAACAAATGCGCCAGCGCGCTGCGCACCAGATTGGCAAAAGCCTTGGACGGGGCAAGCATGACAGGTTCGGACATGCACTTTGCGCGAGCTAATAGAACGACTGCTGCGCAAATAGAATTTTAGCGATAAGCAACCTGGTGCGCAAATGCGGTGAACCGGGAAAAGTGCGCAAGCATTGGCAAAACGTTGGCACAAAATCGCTAGCCATGCACTGACTAAAGTCCTATAAATGTATCGAGTCGTCGCGACCCTTTCACCTCACAAAGGTTATCTGCGTCGGCTGCATACAAGGCCCAAGTTCTCTCGAATCCAGTAGGAGGCAATAAATGTCAAACAAGATCACCCGCAGACATGTCCTCAAGTTAGCTGGCGGCGCATCCCTTGCCGGAGCGTTGGCCGCATGTGCAGCACCGTCCGCACCACAAAGTCAGTCCACATCAGGCGCGGCCACCGCTGTACCTGCTGCCGGCGAGACCAAGCCAACTGAAGCGCCGGCAGCAGCTGGCACTGTCACCATCAGCTTTATGGGTTGGGGCGCGCCGGAGGAAGACGAAGGTGTCAAGGCGGCCATCAAACAATTTGAGAGCGAACAAAGCAGCGTCAAGGTGGAATGGCAGCACACACCAGAGCAATATACCGAAAAGTTCCTAGCGAATGTGGCCGCTGGTACGCCACCTGACACGGCCTTCATCGGTAGTGGTGACTTCCGCACCTATGCACGTGATAGCCTGCTGCTCGACATCACGAACAACATCAAGGCCGACCCGTTGCTTGGCAAACCAGACTACTTCATCCAACCGCAGGAACAGGATCGCTGCACCTTCAACGGTGCTTGGTATGGCATCGGCTCGTGCTGGGTTGCGCCGCACATCTACTACAACGCCGATCGCTTGAAAGAAGCCGGCGTCGAATTGCCTAGCAACGACCCGGAAAAGGCGTGGGATTGGGATACATTCATCACCAATGCCAAGAAGCTGACCATCGACAAGAACGGCAAGAACGCCTCTGAAGCCGGCTTCGACGCCAATAATATAGATCGTTTTGGCGTCAGTTGGCCGAATTGGTCCGTTCCGCTACACGCTGCGATTCAATCAAATGGTGGCGCATGGATCGACCCGAACACCGGCATGCTGGTGCTCGACACACCGGAGGCAAGCGAAGCCATTCAGCGCGTCTTCGACCTTTTCCTGAAAGACAAGGTGATGCCAAATGACAAGACCACGCAAGAATTGGGCATGAGCGTAGCGCAGATGTTGGAGAACGGCAAGCTGGCGATCGCCATTGATGGCTCGTGGGCGTTGTCGTGGCTCTATAAGATCAAGGCGCCGCTCGGCACGGCCGTGCTGCCCAAGATGAAGATGCCGGCGACTGATATGCAAGCTCACCTACACAGCGCGCTAAAAGCAACAAAGAATCCGGATGCAGCGTGGCAATGGGTGCGCTTCCTATCCACGCCGTTCTACCAGACACAGTTCTGTAAGATCGGCTTGTGGTTACCCAGCCAAACTGCGTTGATGACTGAGGAAGGTCTGAAGTCGTGGATAACCCCTGGCGTGCATCCTGAGGGCTACATCGACATTGTGACTAAATATGTACCGAAGTACGGCAAAGTGTTGTACATGCCGCCAGGTTATCCGAAAGTGGACAAGGTGCTGGCACCTGCCTTCGATAAGATTCGCAATGGCGATGCGACCGCTGCCGACGCAATGAAAGAGGCTGTGCCGGAGGGCAACAAGATTCTTGCAGAAGAAGCGAAGAACAGCTAGTCTGCACTTCCACTTGATCAGTCGTCACGCAATGAGAAGCAGGCAGGTTTGCCTCTATCTGTCTGCTTCTGTCACCCTTTCGGGATTTTAAGGTAAAACTTTTGCATGGCAACGATCTCAAACAAAGGGCGCCTTGCCATTGGCGCGAAGTTAACCACCGCGCAGCGCCGGAACATTCTGGGCTATATCTTCATCCTGCCATTCATTCTGGGTGTGTTGTTCTGGCTGGTGATTCCCGCCGGCGTCGCTGCGTGGCTCAGCTTTCAGGATTGGAACCTGATCTCACCGCCGAAGCCAAATGGCCTGACAAATTTCGAGAAGATGTTTGCTGATCCGCTGTTCTGGCAGGCCCTGAAAGTAACCGTCAACTACACACTGATCTCGGTGCCGCTCAGTCTGGTGCTTGGGTTTGCGCTAGCACTGCTAATGAACCACTCCATCAAGGGCATCCGCATCTTTCGCACCATTTACTATCTGCCAACGATTGTGCCAGCAGTGGCAAATGCGGTGCTATGGGCGTGGATTTTTAACTCGGAATTCGGTCTGCTCAACGCCATCTTGCGCGCTTTTGACATCCCAAAAGTAAACTGGCTTATTGATCCGAAGTGGGCAATGCCAGCGTTGATCCTGATGAGTCTGTGGGGATTGGGTGGTGGCATGGTGATCTATCTCGCCGGACTGCAGGGCATTCCGCAGGACTATTACGAAGCGGCAGAGATCGACGGCGCTGGCCGCTGGGCCAAGCTGTGGGGTATCACCATTCCATTGATGTCACCGGTAATTTTCTTCAACCTGATCATTGGCATTATTGGCTCGTTTCAGGTGTTCACCGCCGGTTTCTTGCTCACTGATGGTGGGCCGCAAAACGCCACGCTGTTCTTCACACTCTATATCTATCGCAACGCCTTTCGCTATTTCGACATGGGTTATTCCGCTGCGCTGGCCTGGGTATTGTTCTTCATCGTGCTGGTGCTGACGCTGTTCGTCGTGAAGTACCTCGGCAGCCGCGTATATTATGAGGAGTCAAGATAAATATGGCTGTCGCTAATCTGCAATCGACTGTGCCGGCCGCTCCCCATCGCGGCTCGAAGAAGCAGGGCGAGCGCATCTGGCAAATCATCGTTTGGATGATTCTGCTCATCGGCGCAGTGATCTTCATCCTACCCTTCATCTGGATGGTGAGCAGTTCGCTCAAGGAAGAGCAAGCCGTCTTTCAATATCCGCCACAGTTCATCCCCAACCCTGTGATGTGGAGCAACTACATCACTGCGCTGACCTATAAGCCATTTCCGCTTTATGTGTTCAACACACTCATCATCGTTGTGCTGAACCTAATCGCGGTGCTTCTGACTTCATCCTTCTGCGCCTATGGTTTCGCGCGTATCCAATTCAAGGGACGCGATTTCTGGTTCAGCGTGGTGCTAGCAACCATGATGGTGCCTTATTTTGTCATCATGATTCCTCAGTTCGTGATGTTCACGCGGCTCGGCTGGATCGACACGCGGCTATATTTGCCGCTCACTGTGCCACTATTCTTTGGTGGCGGTGCGTTCAACATCTTCCTGCTGCGCCAGTTCTTCAAGGGTATCCCGGCAGACCTGGCAGATGCAGCGCGCGTAGATGGGTGCACCGAGTTCGGCATCTACTGGCGCATCATGATGCCACTGGCAAAGCCGGCACTTGCAACTATCGCAATCTTCACGTTTCTTGGCACATGGAATGATTTTATCGGCCCACTGCTCTACATCAAATCACCCAACCTTTTCACCGTTTCTATCGGCCTAGCTGCCTTCCGCGGCGTCATGCGCACGCGCTGGGATTTGTTGATGGCTGCATCAACGGCGATGGTTCTGCCAGCAATTATTCTGTTCTTCTCTGCGCAACGCTACTTTATTCAAGGCGCTGCCATTAGCGGTCTGAAAGGGTGATTCTCGCTCCCTTAACTTTCTGGAGGTCCAATCGTGACCACTATCCTGACTGCAAAAAAGCAACTGATGCCTGTCCCATTCACACAGGTCAAACTCGACGACTCATTCTGGGCACCGAAGATAGAAGTGAATCGCACGACAACAATTCCACACATCTGGCAGATGTGCGAGGACACAAATCGCTTCTCCGCGTTCGATCTCCACTTCGATCGGGCTGTGCCTTCTCCAATCGTTCTGATCTTTGGCGACTCGGACCCAGCGAAGTGGATCGAGGCTGCAGCCTATTCACTCGCAAACCACCCCGACCCGAAACTTGAGGCATTGGTTGACAAAGAGATTGCGCGCATCATGAAGGCGCAGGAACCAAATGGCTACCTCAACACTCATTTTCAGGTAACGCAGCCAGAGATGAAATGGAAAAATCTCCGCGACTGGCACGAGATGTATTGCGCCGGCCACATGATGGAAGCTGCGGTTGCATATTACCAAGCCACTGGCAAGCACACATTGCTGGATGTGATGTCGCGCAACGCTGACCACATCGACAATACTTTTGGTCGCGGACCGGGCAAGAAGCGCGGCTACGGCGGCCACCCCGAGATCGAATTGGCGCTGGTAAAATTGGCGCGCGCCACTGGCAACCGTAAATACATGGACTTGTCGAAATACATGATCGACGAGCGTGGTCAGCAGCCGCACTACTACGATATCGAAGCCCTCGAACGTGGCGACGATCCAACGAAGTTCTGGGCCAAAAACTACGAGTATTGTCAGGCGCATCTGCCCATCCGCGAACAAACACAAGCCGTCGGTCATGCCGTGCGGGCTATGTATCTGTTCAGTGCAGTGGCTGACCTAGCTGATGAATACGACGACGCGACATTGCTGACAGCCGCCGAACGCATTTGGGATGCGATGGTGAGTCGTCGCATGTACCTCACAGGCGGCATCGGTCCGTCGCACAACAATGAAGGGTTTACCCGCGATTATGATTTGCCTGACGAGACGGCATATGCAGAAACGTGTGCAGCCATTGGACTCGTGTTGTGGAGCAGCCGCATGTTGCAGTTCACCGGCAACAGCAAGTATGCTGATGTAGTGGAGCGCGCACTTTACAACGGTGTCCTTAGCGGTGTATCGCTGGATGGCACACATTTCTTCTATGACAACCCCCTGGCCAGCATCGGCAATCATCATCGCACGCCATGGTTCATTTGCCCGTGTTGCCCGCCGAATGTGGCACGCACTATCGCCAGCGTCGCCGGCTATTTCTATTCCACCGGCGCAAATAACTTGTGGCTGCATTTGTATGGTCAGAATGAGGCAACCCTGAACATCGCCGGCAAACACATTCGTGTGCGACAGGAAACACAATATCCATGGGATGGTGCGGTGCAGTTACAATTCATCCTGGAAACACCACAAACATTCACCCTGCACCTGCGTGTGCCGGCATGGTGCAGCCAATGGTCGTGCAGCATAAACGGTGAAACCATTAACACAATGCCAGTACACGGCTACATCGCCATCACCCGCGAATGGCAGGCTGGCGACAGCGTGGCATTCAACATGGACATGCCGGTTCACGCCGTGTATGCACACCCATCAGTGCGGCAGATGCAGGGGCGTATCGCTCTCCAGCGCGGCCCGCTGATATATTGTGTTGAAGGTGTGGATCATGAGGGCGCCGAGTTGGAGCGCATCTCTATCGATCCGGCAGCGCTAAGCCAGTTTAAGATCGTACATCGACCTGATCTCTTAAACGGCGTGACGGTATTGCAGGGCGTAGGCGAGAAGTTGACCGACGCCGGCTGGGATGGCTTGCTGTATCGCTACGATCAGCCTTCGTCACGCGCATCTGTGAACATCACTGCCATTCCGTATTATGCTTGGGATAACCGCGCTGCTGGCGAAATGCGCGTGTGGCTCCGCACAGCATGACGGTTCTGACAGAATTCACAGGATGAATAGGGTTCAGCGACCTTGACAATCCTGCAAGTTCCGTCTATTCCCAATTCCTGAATATCATTCGGGCATGACAAGCTACTGCGACTTTGTGGCGACGAAGGGCCAGGGCACAGTGCATCAGCACTATCACGATCACGAATATGGCTTCCCACTCCACGACGACAACGCGCTGTTCGAGCGGCTGATGCTGGAGATCAACCAGGCTGGCTTATCGTGGGAACTTATCCTCAAGCGCAAACCTGAATTCGAGCGTGCTTACGATGGCTTTGACATCAACACGGTGGCGGCATATGGCGACGTGGATCGGCTGCGACTGCTCCACGACGCCGGCGTCATCCGCAACCGGCTGAAGATCAATGCGGCAATCGAAAACGCAAAGCGCATTCAAACCTTGCGCGACGTGCATGGCTCATTCGCCGGCTGGCTCGCGCACCAGCATCCGCGTAACAAGGCCGAGTGGGTGAAGCTCTTCAAGCACACGTTCGTGTTCACCGGCGGCGAGATCGTCAACGAGTTTCTCATGTCGATTGGCTATCTGCGCGGCGCGCATGTGGAAAGCTGCCCAACCTTCGCGCGTATTGCGGCATTGCAGCCGGCGTGGATGACGCGCAGCTGAACAAGCCACAAAAGCTCGACAGCACCTGCTCAAACCTGCCTGGTCTTCGGACTACGGTCGGCTGCATAGGTGACATCGATCACGCTGCCGGCGGCGAAGTTGCCCGCCAGCCACTTCAACGACTGCCGGCGATCATCACCATCGCCCTCGCTCGAGAGCAACGCGCTGCAAAAGGCGGAGATGTCCTGCACGATGCGCTCGTAACGGTAATACGCGAGCGCATCCTCGTTGATGGCGCAATCGCCATAGCCGGCGAAGAACAACGCGCGCTCCTCTTCCGCCGTGTAGCCCACAAAACCCTGCCCGCCGCCGAAATACATCAGGTCGCGCTCCTTCGGCGCGCGCGTCAGGGTATCCCAGTCAACGACAAAAAGGTGGTCGTTGTTGTCGATGAGGATGTTGCCGGCATGAATGTCGCCATGGCATATGACACACGCCGGCAGTTGTGATTGCAGCGCGCGGGCGAGCTGACCTGCGCGCGCAACCAGATCGACGATTACCCTGCGCTGGTCGCGCAGCAGCACAACGACCTCTCGCGTGATCGCATCCTTTGCAGCGACGGCATCCATCGCATCCGCCATCTCAAGCGCCGCCATCACGGCGTCACGGGCGATGGATGAATAGCGCTCCGCAGGAATGCGTTCGAGCAAGCCCGCCGGCACATCCGTCATGTGCAGGTGGCGGAACGCCGCGCCGAGATCATGCCACTGCGCCGGCGAGAGCTTCTCGCTGAACCCGTCACGCCCCTCAATATATGGATACAAGATCGTTGTGTAGGGTGCGATGGATGAGTGCAGTTCACCCGTGACCGTCGGCACGATGGGGATGACGTGCGCGTTGCCCCGCGCCACGAGGAGCGCCGGCAAGGCCACGGATGCTTCCGCAAAGTCGCTGCTGCGCAGTTTGAGGAAATAGCTGCCATCGCCGGCACAAACACGATACACAGCCGTGTTTACGTCGGCGCCCAGCGGCAGAAAATCGAGCTGTCTGACGCTCAAGCCGTATACGCGCTGCACAAAGCCGGCGAGCAGGTCGAGCGGAAGGTTTGGCGCTTCAAGCATGGCGATAGAGTTGCGCAGAATCACTGCGCTTGTGCATGGGTCGCGGCCTCAGGCGCGGTGTCTTCCGCCGGCCACCGCAAGAAGGCGCGTAGGCCGCGCAGGTTTTGCAGCCAATCGATATCCTCGCGATCACTCAGCTCGATCTCAATCGCCTCTACACCTTGCGACGTCAGCCAGTCGATGGCGTTGCCGGTCATGACCTGGCCGGGGATGCCGTTGGGGCGAAATGGGTAGCCCGTTGTTTCGGCAACCAGTTTCGCCAGCGCCTCAGCGGCCGAATGCTCGCGGTTTGCGCCGGCGAACACTGCCGGATAGACGCTGTGATAAAAGATCACCGCGTCGATGCCTTGACCGATGATGAAATCGCGCACAGCTCGCGTCTCCAGCTCCGAGAAGGGCGCATCGCCGCCCGACACGGGCGATTGCCCGTGCCACGCCTGCGCGCTCCATTTGTAATCCCAGTTGCGGTTGAGGTCGACGCGATTCGCGTTCAGTCGGCCGCGAATGCGATCGACGCCGGCATGAAAGCCATCTACATTCATCACCGGCACCACATACAGCGTCACAGATTCGGGTATCGTGCCCGGGTTCGCGCCGAGAAACGCCATCGTTTCGCTCATCAGGCGAATCGTGTTCAACTCATAGCCGCCGTGAATGCCGCCGATGATGGCGCGCTTCACCGGCCCATCGCCAAAACGATAGGCCAGGATCGGTCGATCTTCGGTGGTGCGGCCAATCTCGATGGCCGGCGGCAACGCTTGTGCGACAGACGCGCCGGCCGGCATACCCAGCGCACAAAGCAGGCAGACGAGGGTAAGCATGCGCGAGGCGATCTTCATTTCACGCCCTGTGGCAACACCGGCTTCATGTCTTTGCCGCGCTTCCATGCGTTGAGATAGACAAACGGCCTCACCTGCCCGCGCCTTGCCTTCCAATCGCCGGCTAACGTGGGCCGCGAAATACCGAAATGCACATGCGCCGGCGTTGTGATCGCATTCCCTGTTTTGCCCGACAATCCGATGCGCTGGCCGGCGGTGACACGCACGCCGGCCTCGATTCCCGACAGCACTGCTGACAGATGCGAAGTGTGATAGCGCACACCATCATCGCCGATGATCGTCACCCACAGCCCGCCGCGCTGCGCGCCGTTGTTCGTCTTCGGATTCCACAGATCAACGCGGCTGACCTCATCGACCACACCATGCGTCACTGCGACGACGACGCTGCCGACCGGCACGAAGATGTCGGTGGCCGGATAGTCGTGATGCACATTGGCATAGCGGGCAATGGCCGGCGGCTGCACCGGAAAGTAATACTGCCGGCCCGGCACGATCCAGGTTTCGGGCGCGGGCGTCTGTGCGTGGCTGACCGCCGGCGTGAACAGGGTGACGACGAAGGCTGCAACGACAAACCAGCAAAACAGGAGCATCGCTCGTCCTTTCATGCCGGCGATTTTAGAACGCAGAACGTTGGAGCTCGAACCCGTTCTGCGTTCCATCGTCCCAGGTTTCATAGCGCCAGCAACTGCGCCTCAAGCGCATCCATCTTCGCCGGCGTCAACAAGTGCGGCGCAAAGGTCGCCAGCCCTTCCAGCGGCGAGCCGAGGATGAAGCCGGCCATCGGCAGCGTCGATGGGTCAAAGCCCGTTGCGCTCACCAGCATGGCCTTTGCCTGCGGGTTGCGCAACAGATCGCCCAACGTGCTATAGCGATCAAGCCGGCCGGCCACGTGCTTGACCTTCGCCATCATCGCCGGCGCGCTCAGGCCGGTCGTGACAAACATGTATTCACCCGCGCCGATCTCGACAGCAACCTCGCCGGCGCCGGCCACGCGTCCAGCATGGACGCCGTTGCCTGTCTCGAACGGCTTGCCATCCAGCGTGATGGCATCGAGCGAAGATGCCGGCAGTCGCACGGTGGCGCGCGCATTTGCCGGCACGACCACGCGCAGATGCATGTCGCGCTCAGTCAAATGCCACTCCGATTCGATTCGACCGTAGGGCGTATCGAGCGATGCCTTCACGTGCGTCAACCCGCCGCCCGGTTGCGGCTGAATCAGCGCATGCTTGAAGCCCGGCGCATCGGGATCGGTGGCGATGCCGGCAACCACGCCAAACATCCATTCGCCGATCGAGCCGTAGGCGTAGTGGTTGAACGAATTCATGCCGGCGTCCTGAAAGCTGCCGTCCGGCTTGATGCCATCCCAGCGCTCCCAGATCGTCGTCGCGCCGCGCTTCACCGGATACAGCCACGACGGAAAGCTCTCCTGATTCAGCAATTCGTATGCGACATCGGTTTGACCGTGGTTGCTGAGCGCGTGGCAGATGTAGGGTGTGCCGACGAAGCCCGTGGTGATGTGATAGTTCGCCTTGCGAATTTCGTCGGCCAATCGCTGCGCAGCCAGTGGCCGCAGCGTCTCCGGCAACAAGTCGAAGTGCAGGGCCACCGTGTAGGCGGTCTGCGAGTTTGGCCCAACGCGGCCGCTCTCGGTCACGAACTCCCTGACAAAGGCAGCCTTCACCCGCGCCGACAGATCCGCATAAACCTCTGCGTCGGCGGCTCTGCCCAACACGCGCGCCGCCCTGGCCAGCAGGCCGGCGCTATAGGCAAAATACGCCGTCGCGATCAACTCGTTGTTGGTCACTGGCGATGGCATCAGCGAGAAGTTGCCGCGATAGTCCAGCCAGTCGCCAAACTGAAAGCCCTTGCGCCAGATCAGGTCTTCATCGGCATGATCGCGCATGTAGTTCACCCAGCCGGCCATGCTGTCGAACTGCGCTTCAAGCAATTTCACATCGCCGTAATGCTGATACACCACCCACGGGCAGATCACGCCGGCGTCGCTCCAGGCGGCCGCGCCGGCGCTCGTCATCGGGTTGAAGCCGCCCGGCTTGCGC
Organism: uncultured Anaerolineae bacterium; assembly: GCA_964590135.1. GTDB lineage: Bacteria > Chloroflexota > Anaerolineae > J036 > Brachytrichaceae > JBDHWI01. Next base: position 11,522 of record CAZPVX010000054.1, read on the forward strand.
GGCAGTTGCGGCACGACAAAGGTGATCGCGCCGTTGTCAGTTTGATCGGCGGCCACGTCGCGCAGCCACTTGGCAAAGAACGCATCGACATTCATGTTGTAGCAGGCCGTGCCAATGAAAGCCTGCGCATCGCCGGTCCAGCCCAGCCGCTCATCGCGCTGTGGGCAATCGGTCGGCACATCGACGAAGTTGCCCTTCTGCCCCCACACAATATTGTGTTGCAACTGGTTGAGCAGCGGGTTGTTGCACTCCCACGCGCCGATGACCGGCATGTCGGAATGCAGCACCACGCCGGTGAAGTTTTCCGGCTTTACCTCGCCCGGATACCCATCCACCGCCACGAACTGGAAACCCTGGAAGGTGAATTGCGGCTCGAACACCTCTTCGCCTTCGCCCTTCAGGATGAATTGCGTAGTCTGCCTGGCGCGGCGCAGGTTCTCGGTGTAGAGGTTGCCCTGTTGGTCCAGCACCTCAGCGTGGCGCAGGGTGATGGTGGTGCCGGCGGGACCGTTGGCGCGCACCTGCACCCAGCCCACCATGTTCTGGCCGAAGTCGAGGATCGTTTCGCCCTTCGGCGACGTGAAGACGCGCGCCGGCGTGATGCGCTCATGCCGCGTGACGAAGGGGCCGATCTGCGCCACCACAACGTCCTTGCTGTGCTCGATCTTCTTTACGCTTTGCCACGCGCTGTCATCGAAGCCGGCGCTGGCCCAGCCGGCTTGATCGCAACGCGCATCGACCGTCTCGCCCATGTAGATGTCGTTCGCGCGAATGGCGCCAGTGGATGCGCGCCAGGCTTCATCGCTGCCAATCACCTCGACGCGGCCATCGCCATGCACGATGCGCAGGCATAGCAGCAATGCGACACCCTCGCCATAGTTGTTGCGCTGGCCCTCAAAGCCCATGTGGCCGCGCCACCAGCCATCGCCCAGCGTCGCGCCGATCACGTTGTCGCCGTCGCGCAGCAAGTCCGTCACGTCATAGGTCTGATACTGAATGCGCTCCTGATAGCTCGTCCAGCCAGGCGTCAGCACCCCTTCCCCGACGCGCTGCCCGTTCAGATGAAGCGCATACAGGCCGAGGCTGGTGGCGTAGATGCGCGCCGAGGCGACGTCGCTCGTGGTGAAGGCGCGGCGCAAAAGCGGCGATGGGCGCGCGCCATCAGGGTCGTCGTCCTGCGCCGGCGCGATCCAGTCGGCCGGCCACGCGCTGCCCAACAGCCCCATCTCCCAGCACGCCGGCGCGCTCCATGTCGATGGCGCATCATGCTCATCCCAGACCCGCACGCGCCAGCAACAGCGTTGATGCGGTTGCAGCGCCGGCCCGCCATACGGCACATGCAGCGATTGATCACTCGCCACCTTGCCGCTGTCCCACAGCAGGTCGTTGCTGTTCAGCGCGGTCTCGCTCGCGGCGACGGCAAGCTGATAGGCGCTTTGCCTTGCACCGCGCCGGCTGCTGCTGCTCTTCCAACTCAAGCGCGGCGCTGCCACATCAATGCCCAGTGGGCTTTCAAAATATTCACACGTCAGATCGTGAACGTTGAGGGGGGAAGCGTTATTGCTCATGGCTCTTGCAGACGAGTGTAGACCAAAACGAGTGCACTGCGCGCGGCAGATAAAATGCTGCCGTTTGCCGCATTTCGAAACGACTTCGCTCACTCCCGCGCCACAACAGTGTCGTATAGACCGTAGTGCGTAAGCCCTTCATGGCTTTCGATGCCGGTGTAGCTCAGTGAAGCGTCTTCGTAACGCCGAAACGCAAACACAGCCTGATTCATCTGCTCGGTGTTGAACACCTTGAGTTGCACCAGCAGATGAAAGTCTTTCACGGTCAAACCTGTGACGGTTTCAAACAATTCAGGTTCGATCTTGGTGATGACGTCTTGCAAAGTGTTCTCGCGAAAATCAGTGAGATACATGAACACCGGAATACGCGTGGCAAACTTGATGAGCTTCTCCTGCACGCGCTTGCGCTCCGCCCTTAAGTTTTTCTCTTCTTGTGTCAGTTGCTCCATTTGTTTAGCCGTAAGCTTCTTCTCTTTGGCCTTGTTCTTGAGCGCCTTGATCTTCTCGCTCTTGTTGATGATGGTTTCGATGACATTGTCGCCCAGCGAGCGCCAGCCCTCGATGCGATCCACCGCGTCTCTCGCTTCAGGGTTGTCCAGAATGCGCCGCAGGGTGTCGTTGTCCACATTCACCAGCAAAGCGCTTTCCCACTTGCGCGCGAGCAGCGTGGCCGAGGTGCCGGCCATCGCGATGTCGAGAATGCCGCCGGCGTCGATTTGCGTCATGTTCGCGCCGTCATAGGCCAGCACCGGCAGAAACGACACAAGATCCTTCACTGCGTTCTCCGGGTTTGGGTCGTTCGGCGAAAGACCGATGCCGTATTCAGAAAGTTGCCGCAGCGCGCGTGTGGGTGCGAAGTCGAACACGAAACATACCGGCTTGAGAATGGCTTCTTCGTTTGGATCATCTCCGTTGGGGTTCTTGATCGACCACGGCGATTGCACGCGAAATGCTGCCTGGAAATAAGTCTCCGGCGATTTCAGATTGCGCAGCATCAAGATCGACGACCACTGCGGCACCGTGACGCCGGTTGTGAGTTTGCCGCACGAAAGCGTGATGGTCTTGGTGTCGAAGCCATTGCCAATAGCCTTCCGCACCGGCGGCAGCGCATCCAACCCAATGCCGGCAGAAGGCCCTGCGGCAACAATCACTTCGTAGTCATGCCAGAATGTATTCTGCCTTTCGGCCAGCAGATTTGCCATTGCTTGGCAGGCCGCGACGTTGGGCAGGAACCAAAACGAATGCTGAAGATACTTCAGCAAGCGCACATCAGAATACGGAAAGGGCGGGCGTGTGCCGGTCTTGAGGTATTCCGCTGCTTTGGGCGTATACCCGCCGCGAATGATGTCCAGCCACTTCTGCACGTCG
>CAZPVX010000055.1:0-14145 GCA_964590135.1 uncultured Anaerolineae bacterium
AAACACCAGGCTAAAGATGACCATGAGCGCCAGCGGCTGCAAAACGGCCCAGGCTGCGCCGAGAAAAGACTGGCTATAACGCACACGAAACTCGCGGCGCGTCCACATGAGGAGCAATTCACGATAAGCAATCAGTTCCTGCAGCGCGCCCGGCTGTTCATCTGCCAGATGCTGCAGCGCCGGCGCTGCCTGATTTTGTAACATAGGTTCAACCAAAACACACCCCTCTCGTCGTCCAAAAAAGTTGCATGAAGCAGCAGAGCGCGCCCTGTCGTTATTGTTTGACGGGTTGCGCATCCCCTTTTTATTAGTCGTCAGCAATGCAAACATCTGCAAGGTGGCAGCAGACAACATTCGCCGACAAGCATACAAATTGCAGTTCGACAATTATCGAATTACAAGCACCCAAAACAGCGCCGGCTGCTCCATGGAGCAGCCGGCGCCACCAAATCAATTTTGCGCCCCATGAGGCTGCTACGGCGCTTCGGCTCGCGCGATGACCTCGATCTCGGCGATGCTCGCGACCTGTGCGCCGTAGAACGTGCCTGTCATGCCGGTGATATTCACCTGCACCACCTTCGCGCGCACATCTTGAAAATCGACGTCGGTGCCAGAGACGCTGAGCGCGCCGGCACTTTGGGCGCCCACCTGCTGCGTCGCGCCGGCATCAGCATACAACACTACTTGCGCGCCCTGCACCTGCAATGTCGACTGCGCTTCATCGCCCTGACGCGGGTTATACAGCCTGACCTTGCGCACCGTGACCGGCACCGGGAAGGTCAGACGCACCCATTGGTTTTGCGTTTGTCCCGAGGCGCTGGTCCAGTAGCGCCAGATCTCACCCTTCATCACGCGGCGATCATTCACGCCATCGATGTAATTTGAATCACGCGAAGAGGACACACTGACCGCAGCGCCTGGTGCGACATTCGACCAGAGAGCGTCGGCGTCATTCACAGGCAGCGGGATCATGCTGTGGCCGGCGTGGCAGCCGATGCAGCGCACCAGTTCGCCTGGCCGGCCGTAGTTCATGCCGGCCACATGCGCCGCGCCGCTGCCATCCTGGCCTGTGCCGCCCGGCCCGCTCGTCAACGGCACCGTGTTCTGCGGCGACCGAATCTGTTCAAACAGCGGCACATTTGCCGGCGCTTGCGGGTTGACCGCCACGCCGGCGGGGCTTACAGCCATGTCAGCCAGCAAGATCGGCCAATCAAGGTTGGGGAAGGAGCCGCTAGACTGGCGCTGGTGATCGATAAAGAAGCGGATGCGCGCCGCTGAGCCGACCGCCGGCGCATTGACGATATCCATGTCAACCGGGCCATTGCCATACACATTGAGTGCACTGAAGGTAAAAGTGCCGTCCTGATCATATGGGCCGGCAGCTGGAGGCGGCAGGGGGTTGGGCTGTGCCGTGATGCGATCTACGATGACCGGCGGCAAGGCGCGCGGGCGAACCAGCCGCGCGCGCAATTCGCTGCGGCCTGCCACATCATAGAGGCGCGTCAGATGTTGTCCATCCATATCGACCACATACAGGCCATAGTCCTGTTTGTAATCTTTGGCATACGAAACGATCAGCCGGTCATCCGTCAACGCCTCCGGCTCGGTGAAGTAAGGCGTCTTGTAAATGCCAAACGAGCAATCATTGGGCGTTGGACAATGCGCATAGTCCTGGTCCATGACGCGAGTTGCTCCCATCAGCGGCTTGTAGATGCCCCCGCTACGCGCATACAACCGCAGGCCGCCGAACCCAGCTGCCTCAGTCATGTTATACATGGGGAAGAAGTTGGCCACAAAATCGCCGCTGGGCGTGAACGAACCGCCATAGGCGTGATTTGCCTCTTCGAGCCGATATACGCCAGTCCACATCTTCACGTCGGTGCCATCAGGATTGATAGTGGCGATTTGCCAGGCGTTGCGCCATAACAGATCTGCATACTGCGAATCGCCAGTTATCTGCACATCGCGCTTTGCAGAGAGACCATCCTTGCGCACAAAGCCTCCGGCAGGATCCGTCACCGTGCTCATGTCATTGAGCGCGAAACGATGATTGCGCCACCAGCGCGCATACACGATGCGGCCAGTCTTTGGGTCTACTGTCGGGCGGTCAGCGCCATTGCGTTCCGAGGTGATGCGCCTCATGCCGGCGCCATCAGCATTGACCACAAACAGGTTGGTCGCCCTCACGCCACTATATTGACCGTAGCTGGGATAACGAGTGGAAGAAAAGACGACCCGTCCATCTGGCAGCCAGGCCGGGTCTGTATCGTCATATCCATCGAGAAATTGCGGAAGATTCCGCGAGGCTAGATCGAGGTTCTGATCTGAAAAGGTTAATTGGCGCAACCCTGTGCCATCAACGTTGATGACGTACAAGCGCCATGCGCCGGGGTGAGAGGCTGGGCTGATGTCGTACTGTCCATTCGGCAGCCCGGCGAAGACAATCTGCTTGCCATTGTAGGAAACATCCGGCGCATTGACATCGATCAGATTCAACGATGCCGGCGTGGGTTTCGATCCATCCACCAGCACCCGAATTGCTCCACTCAACTCGCGGATGAGCAACTTGCCCGGCGCAGCGGGACGAAAACGACTATGCGCGCCAACCCCTGGCTGATCTTTCGCGGCATTCCAATAGACGCTGCCGTTGTCGTTGATGCTGCGCGAAACGAACACGATTGGGTTGGGAATGCCTTCGGCGCTGTATTCCTGCGAAGACAACAATGGCAGAAAGATGGTTCCATTTGGGCCATTCGAAAAGGCATATGCGCCGTATACATTCATGCACAGGGCTAGCAGGACACACAGGACTGCAAGCCACAAGTTGCGCCGGTTTTTCTCTGAATCCATGAATCCTCCGGCCCACGGATGGAGAGACAGTTTTTGCACCATTTGAAACTCCAGTATTGGCAGGCAAGCGGCGCAGCGATGATGATTGCCGGCCTTTCAACTTTGCAACACTCCACACGGGGCAGCAACGATTCTATGACTTCCACACGCGCATTTCCACTTCACCCACCCTACTTGCGCCGGCGTAGCACAATCAAAGGCTTGCGCGATGACAACCGATCCAGCGCGATCCTGCATGTTGCGCGCCTACGTTTTACCGATGCGCCGCATCGCATCGTTTGCTCACAAGCCAGACAGCGCGCACAGCAGGCTGCCGTAATTGCCGGCGCTGCGCCTGGCACGATTGCTTTGCGTGAGCGCGGCGTAGAATGCCCCGCCTACCGCGCGCACCAACGAACTGAACAGCAGCACGCCTTTATACAAAAACGTAGTTGCTGCGCCGTAGTGCTTGCGAAAAAAACGCACGCGACTTGCATATAAACGCAAGAATGTTTCACGCGGCACTTTGCGCGCGCTGCCACCCCAGATGTGCGTGGCGACGGCATCCGGCGTATAGTGCACCTGCCAGCCAGCCTGCTTGAGACGGTAGCACAGATCGACCTCTTCAGAATACATGAAGAAACCGGTGTCGAACCCGCCAACCTGCTCGATGGCCTCTCGCCGCAGCAGCATGCATGCGCCCATTACCACATCCACTTCACGCGCATCATTCATGTCCCACCAGGTCATCATGTACTTGCCGAAGATGCGGCTGGACGCAAACAACCGGTCCAGAAAAAGCGCCTGCCACAATTCGGTGGCAACTGTCGGGAAGGCACTGCAGGATCGCTGCAACGAGCCATCTTCGTAGAGCAACTTGCAGCCAAGCGCGCCGGCGCGAGGCTGGCTGCGCAGATGTGACAACATATTCGCAAGCGCGCCGGCATGCAAGAAGGCGTCGGTGTTCAAGAGCAGAAGGAACGGCGCAGTTGCAATTGCCATGCCCTGATTGTTGGCTTGCGCAAAGCCAGTGTTCTCTTCGTTCTGCAGGATGATCGTGGTTGGAAAATGCGCGCGCGCCTGAGCCACGCTGTCATCGGTGGATGCATTGTCCACCACGATCACTTCGGCCTCAATATCGCCCTTCGTGTCATGGATCGATTGCAGGCTGCGCAGCAACAGATCACGCGTGTTCCAATTGACCAGGATGATGGAGACATCAGGCATGACTGCGAAAGCCCTGAACGGATGAAGCTGACGTTGCCAGCAACATGCTTTGCGGCTTGGTCTCCACATTGGCACGCAATCGCATGTGATACAGCGCCACTGCGCAACCGATGAACATCCAGGTGAACACGGCATTGTCGAAGCCGGAGATCGTCTGCGTGTAGGCGAACGGGAGCAGCCAGTCACCGAGCATCATGCCGGCAAATGACGCAACGGCGCCGGCGAATCCCAGCACCGAGAAAGCTTCCTCAAAATCACCCCCGCCTTTGTGCAGCCGCATCGACCTGAAGGCAACCACAAAAAACACCCCGAACATCCACAAAAATGCGGCGATGCCGATGAAACCATGCTGCGCAACGACATCAAACAGATTGTTGTGCGTCGCCATCGCGTCGTTGGGCTGATAGGTCATGTAGTACACGGCGTAGCCTGCCGGCCCCATGCCAAAGAGCGGGTGTTGCAGCACATATCCGAACGCCTTGGCCCACAACCCGCCGCGCAAGTTGCTGCCGCCGGCCATCTCCGCCTCATACGACGTCATCACATAGTCCCACTTCAAAGCCACCACGATCAAAGCCAGCACGCATAACACCACGAACAGCTTTCTGGATCTCACAAATGTGATGACAGCGCACACCAATGCCAACGGCAGCCAGCCCGACACCCACGATGTATCCACAATCAGACGCTGATAGATCAGCACCGCAAGCAGCCCCAGCAACATTGCGCGCCGCACCAGGCTCAAACGATTATTGAATAGGGCTTGGGCATACAAAATGCCTCCGAGCCAGACCGTAAACATGCCTCTTGTGCCATTGCTGACCAGGATGATGGTTGGCAGATTGAGGAATCGCGAGGCTAACTCTGTGACGCCGATGGCGATGACGATCAACGAAAGCCATTTCAGCCATTTCACTTCAGTGATCTTGTTCGCCGTCATCAATGCCACCAGCGGCAATGAAATATTCACGATGAGCGACGCAGCTTGAACCATGGGAAACGACGACCAGATTTTAAGAATCGGATCGCGCATAAACAGGCTCCACACGTAGCCAATCAACACCACCAGTACGAAGGCCAGAATAGGCTTGTTGATGGGTGAGGGCTGCACCCGCACACCAGTGCTACGGCGAAAAAGCAACTGAAATCCCCAGATCGTCAGCAACACAAGAGAGAGTGCCAGGCTGATGACGATGCGGCTGTCGCGGCCAGTGGGCAGGGTGAAGAAATTGATGAATCCGGCGGTGATGAGAACCAGCAGCAAGCCATATTCGAAACGGCCCAACTTGTATACAGCCAGTCCGCCGGCGGCTGCCACAAAACCTGCCAACAAAAACATGGGGTCGAAGCCGTCAGCAATCATCTGTGCCAGCACAACGGACAGCGCAATTGCGCCACAGACAATCAGCACGATTGCCACCTTTGCGCGATTGAATCGCACCGGCCCTTTAAATCGGATCGCTCTCATACTCCCCTCGCGATGTGTTCGACAAACGCGTTCATGCGTTCGCCAATGACCTGCCAATCATAGGGTGTCACTGCGCAGCGGCCGGCTTCACTCATTCGCTCGCGCAGTGACTGACTTTCCAGCAACTCTATCACTCGCTCGGCAAACGGCTGCGGCGAATCAGCAATCAGCACATCGCGACCGGCCTGCAACACCAATCCCTCTGCGCCTTTGCTCGTCGCCACCACCGGCGTCCCCAGCGCCAGCGACTCAAGAATCTTCAATCGCGTGCCGCCGCCCACGCGCAGAGGCACCACTGTGACCCAGCTTTCAACAATCTTTTGCTTCACGTCATCGAGATAGCCGGTGAAGATGACGTTTGGAAGTTGCGGCAGCCGCTCCAGCGGCACACCTTCCAGCTTGCCAGTGACGAATAGCCGGACATTGGGCCGGCGCGCCTGAACCAGCGGCATGATCTCGCGCAGGAAATAATCAACCGCGTCGAAGTTGGCATGGTAGGTCAACGCGCCGCTGTAAACCAGCGTATCCGGCGCGGGTGTCTGTGCATAGCGCGAGCAGGCCGCAACGTCCACCCCGTTGGGTATGACCTCAACGGGTTTGCCGGCCGGCGCGAGTTCCATCACATTCGCCTGCTCCACCTCCGACACCACGCTGCACGCGTCATAGCCGCACAATATGCGCTGGAAGTAGCTGGATGTCTTCATCCAGGTCAGGCGCGTGCGCCAGTTGCCTTTTTGCACAGCCAGGTCGCGAATGATTGCAACTTCCAATTCCTCCAGGATGCGCCTGTGCGCCATTGTGTTCAACCCGTACAGCGCCATATCACTCTGTGAAGCGATCACAACATCGGGCTTGAAACGTCTCGCTTCAGCGGCTGCCATCTGTTGCATGGCTTCGCTATGCGTATCGATGACCGAGCGCGGCAAGGGCGAAAGCAGGCCGGCGATGGCCCTCATGCTGCCCGGCTTGAAAGCGCGATACGGCACTGACTGCACATTTACGCACCACCCGCGCATAGACGCATGATCCGCGTTCGCTTCGGTGAACGACACCAGGCTGACCTCGTGCGCGCTTGACAATTGCTTGATCAAGTTAAAGATGCGCAGGCGCGCGCCGTTGTCGGCGGGAAACGGATACCAACGCGAGAGAAACAAAATCTTCATGGACGCCGCGATGCCTCCGCACGGGTGGTCAAGCGTTGCTGGCTGAGCGATGCAACGCTGCCGGCAGCCCAGTGATAGTAACGCAGCGTTGCGCCGCCGGGCGTTGTCACCATCTCCGCCGGCACATCAGCCTGCAGGGCCGGCAACGACTGCTCGTTGAAAAGCACCAGCGTATTCACTGCTGGCGGCAGTGTCACTGTTTGGCTCCCCAGTTCATGCGAGATGGATGGCGCCTGAAAATCCTGCAGATAAAAATCCATATGTCGAAAGTCGAGCCCGCCTGCAAACACCACCGTTGTGGCCGGATCGAATCGCTCGCGCACAAAGGTCAGGCGCTCAGCGAGCAGTTGATCACGCTGTGTCAGCGTCCGGCGTGACATCGTTTGCAGGGGCAGTTGACCGGAGCCAAACAGCGACGCCGGCGCGAACAGAAAAAAGGCGACATTTGTCGCAGCAATGACGCCCGCCATCGCCGCTGAGGCCAGCTTTTGCTGTCTGCCAAACCAGCGATCAGCAAGCGCTTCAATCGCGACCGCGATCAGCAAAATAACCGCCGGCAGAAATGTGAACACGTGCCCGGGCTGGCGCACATGAATGAACAGGTAGAACAACAGTGCCGGCGTAATCCACAATGCCAGCACCCACGCACGCCGATCGCGCAGCCAGACCGGAATCTGGCGCAGATGTGCAACCAGCGCAATCGCCAGCGCCAGCCCGCCCAGCAGCACGCCATAGCCGATATAGATCAGCAGACGCGCGGCGTTGACCACGGATTGGCCGGCGCCAAAGATGGACGACTCCGTGTAGACCACATCGCTGGCGCTGCTGAACGCTGCCAGAAAGCCGCTTGGGCCGCCGGACAGTGCGACCATCGGCACGAGCCACGCGAGGCATACGCCGGCCAGCGCCAGCGCACTCAGCGCACGCTGCTTCCAGGTCAGCGGCCACAAGCTCACCAGCCAGAGCGGCAGCAGAAACGCAAGATCGTTTTGGCGCACACCGCCGGTAATACCCAGCGCAACCGCCAGCAGCAGCCAGATACGCGCATCGCCCGTGAGTTGCTTGTAGCACAACACTGCAATCACGGTGACAAGCGCAAATTCAAGCGCATAGGTCAGCGCAATTTCGCTATGGAACCAAAGCGAGGGGCTGGTAAGCCCGAGCAGCGCGGCGATGAAACCCACGCGCCGGCTGAACAACACACCGCCGGCCCAATACAACGCGACCACGCCGGCCATTCCACCCGCCACGCTTAGCCATACCAGGCTGGCATTGGGGTCATTCAACACGCCGTTCACCAGCGCGCCCAGAGCGGAATACAGCACGTAGCCTGGTGGATGCGGCTGATGCATGCGCACATCGTAATGGCTCAGACTGAGCGCAAAGTTCACTGAATCCCAGTGATAGAGATAGCGCGTCATAAACGGCAGGCGCAGGATCAACGCGGCCAGCGCAAGGCCGGCGATGACCCATCCGTCACCGCTACGCGTGTCACGCTTCTGCGGGTTCATGGGTGTTGATCCAGCTCGGTTGTCCGTCATGCGCTGGTTGCCTTTCAATGGAATCAACTTGACGCGCCAGATGCGCCAGCACGAACAACAACATGCCCAGCGCTACCGCCAGCGGCGCGAAGCTGAGCCAGCCCTTCAGGTTGACAATCATGCCGAGGTTGCGCGCCAGATCGCCTTGCAGCAGGCGCGGCAGCGCGTAATTCACCAGCGGTTCCGGCGTCCAATCGGGGTAGTTTTGTCCTGCCAGCGTAAGCGCCCATACCGCGACGAACGACCATGCGGCCAGCACAGTCGTGACCACGCGCGCCCACAATCGTTGACCCCAGCACAGCACGAATGCGCCAAGCGCGCTCGCAAAAAAAGGCAGCATCGGCACCAGGTAGCGCGGGCCAACGCTGAAGCCACCTTCCCACATCACCGATGAACCATTGAACAAAAAGAAACTCACTGTGGCCCACACGCACACTGCCCATTCGGCGCGCAATTTGCCCATGCGCCACCAGCCCCAGAAACCAGCGACCGCCAGTAACAACACCGGCGACACATAGAACAACCCGCGAAACGAACCGAAGGTAATGCCCCACAGCGCGTCTATGTGCGGGTAGGTCAAGCTGATCAAACCTTGCGAATGAATCGCGGTGTAGTTTTCGGAATAGGCATAGCCAACCGGCAGCGGCGTGCCAAAGATCGAAAAGTTGTAGGCCGCAAGCAACAACAGCGGCGGCACAGCTGCAGCCATGAAGGGAATGGCCCACTTCAATTGCGCTGTCCGCCACAAATGGCGCAAGATGTACAAGCCGACGCCAAACACAATCAGCGCAGTCGGGTATTCGGAGATAAGTGACAACCCCATCATGAAGCCGGCCAGCAACAACCATGCGTTCGATCGCCCGCCGCGGCTGACGCTATGACCGATGGTGAAGGCGCCGAACAGCAAGAACGCGACGATCTGATGACTGAAGAAGGCCGCGGAATAGGTGAATGCCGGCGTGGCCAGTCCGTAGATCAAGGCCACTGCCAACGACCAGCCCATGCGCACACCCATATGCCTGACGAAGCGATAGACCAGCACTCCCAGCGCCGCTGCCGGCAGACATACCACCATCACCGTGCTGATATAAAGCACAATGAAGTAGTAGATCTTGTCAGCCATCAGACCACTGCCGTCCTGGTTCAGCGTGTTTGCGAAGGCCGGGCTGCGCGAGATACGCTCGATCGCGCTCTGCACGAAGGGCATGCGCAGAATGGGGCGCACGGCAGCATACACCGGCACAGCAAAGAACGATGGCCCGGGCGCTTTGTCCGTGTAATGCCGGCCATTGAACAGCGCATAGTCACCGCTGTTTTTATAGTACGTGTCAATTGAGAGTTGACCCTCATCGACAATTGCAAAAGTCAGGTTTAACCGCGAGTTCTGGCTCCATTCAGCCCAGCGCGGCAACACAAAGATATAGGCGACGAACAACAGCACAAACAGCAGGATTTGAATCCTTCGTTCATGCTGGCGCATCGCTGCGTTTGTGCTTGGCTCCATCATTCCCCTCTCCTCCTATCACCTTCCATCTCCGCCTGCCAGCCATTCCCGACAACCTGAGCCTGCATATGCAGCCGAGCAGTTAACATGGCCGCCCAATGTGTGGCGCGAAGAGACTGGCAGGCCGGCAGCGTGCGGGAGCAGACCGGCGCTTCACCAGGTGCTGCTTCATGTCGGCATTTTGCCCCAGCGCTGCTGGAAGAAATCGACCATGCCGCGCCACATCGCATCGCGATGCCCGCGCTGATTGCGCCAGCGCGGTTTCACTGTCCAACTGACCAGCGTGCGCATGGTGTCGAGCATGGCTCTGACCCACACCGTCGCCGGCGCATGATGCTTGCTGAATGTCAGAAAGCGGTTGCGCGTGCCGTAGTACGACACGGATGGGGCAGGCTTGTAATTACGCTGCACGCCCTTGTGCCACAACTTTGCCGCGCGAACATTCAGCACTTTCCAGCCGGCGCGCGTGGCGCGCAGGCACCATTCGGTCTCTTCCCAATAGTAAAAAAACCGCTCATCCAGCACGCCAGTCTGTTCGATGACAGCGCGGCGAACCATGATGGCGCACCCCGACACCCATTCCACAAAGGCCGGCTGCGCATACTGGCCGGCGTCCAGCTCATTCTGGCCGATGTGGATGGAACTCCAGTGCGGGCCGAGCTGTCCGCCAGCAGATTGGATCACTGCCGGCTCGTCTGCGTGATAGACCAGCGGGCCAATGATGCCCACCTTCGGATCCTCTTCGCCCGCCTCGACCATCAGTCGCAGGCAATCGGGATCAAGCAGCGTGTCCTCATTCAGCACCAGCACCCAGTCCGCGCCATGCTGCATGGCATAAGCGATGCCGACGTTGTTGTTGCCGGCATATCCAAGATTTTTCTCCAGCGCAAGCACCTGCACATGGGGGAACGCCTGGCGAATAGCCGCCGGCGAGCCATCTGTTGAGGCGTTGTCCAACACCACGATTGCCTTGTTTCGATAGGCATTCATCTCCAGCGTGCGAATGCACGCCAGCGTGTCCTCGCGCCGGTTGGTGTTCAGGATGATGATGTACAGAAGCGGTTCGTCCACGTCTCCCCTCACTGCCGATGTTGCCGGCAACAACGACACCGCTGCGGGAAAGGCCTTTCTTTCACGCAACAAGTTGAGCAATCGTCGCGCCGGCGGCTATGACTCAGTTCAGCCACGCCTTTGGAAAATTCTTCTCGATCTCGATATTGTCAAACTTCTTGCTTTGGCGCGCGCCGTGTCGCTTCACCCACTCCGCCATGCGCTTCAATCCCGCTTCGAGCGACGTCTTCGGACGATCACCAAACACACAATCGATCTTGTCGTGGGCCGAGTAGGCATGCATCACTTCATTGCGAGCCGGCACATGAATGATGTCAGGATCGACGCCCATTGCCCTGGCAATGCAAGTGGCCAGCTCATTCACGCTATATGGCTTGTCTGCGCCAATATTGAAAATCTGGTTGTAGGCTTCCGGCTTCTCGATAGCCTCGGCCATGATCGGCGCCATGTCACCAATGTAGGAGAAGGCGCGCGTCTGCTCGCCGTCGCCAAATACAGTCATCGGCTTGCCTTGCAGGATCTGATTCATGAAAATGCCGACAACGTTGCGATACTTGTCGCCAATGTTTTGCCGTTCACCAAACACATTGTGCGGCCGGAAGATGATGTAATTCAGATCGAACATGTGCTTGCTGGCGAAAAGCTCATGCTCCACGGCCAACTTGGCCACGCCATAGGAGTCTTCTGGGTGCGCAGGTGTTTCTTCACGCAGCGGCAAATCCGGAGACGCCCCATACACCGCGATCGACGAGGTGAACACGAAACACTTCACACCAGTGTTCACCGCTGCGTTGATCAAATTCACGCTGCCCATCAAGTTGTTGTTGTAATTGAAACGCTTGATGAAGTGGCTCAGGCCCTCCGCAGCGTATGCGGCAAGGTGATAGACATAGTCAAACTTGCCGACTTCGAACAGGTTGTTGACCAGCTCCACGTCGGTGATGCTGCCCACCACCATCTCAGCCTGCGGATGCACGTTGTCCTTGAAGCCCCCGCTCAGGTCGTCAAGCACGGTGACATCGTGGCCGCGCTGAATCAACGCTTCGGTGACATGCGATCCGATGAAGCCGGCGCCGCCCGTTACCAGAATATTGTTCTTTTTCACTCGCTCCCTCTTGTCCCTCTTGTCTATTTACCCATCATGCCATCGCGCGCGCCGGCGCACCTTTGCGCATCTGTGCCACTTCCAGCAACATGGCTTCAAGCCGCACCATGTGTCCTTCCCAGTTAAAGCGCGAGACCACATGCTTCCGCGCGGCAGCAGCCATGCGCTCTGCGCGATCTTCATCGCGCAGCATCTCCAGAATGCGCTGGCCGAACTCGGCTGCATTGCGTGGCGCCAGCACGCCTGTCACGCCATCCACGATGGTTTCGCGCACGCCGCCCTCATTGACGCCCACCACCGGCGCGCCGGCGGCCATCGCCTCCAGCGCAGCCAGGCCGAACGGCTCGCGCACTGGCGCATAGGCCAGGCAGCCGGCGCGCGCATACGCATCGCGCAGTTCAGCTTCGCTCACGCGCGTCTTGAACGTCACGTGCACCTTGTTCTGCTCCGCCAGATCAGTCAAAAAGACCAACTCCTGCGGCTCCTGATAGTTGCTGATGATGACAACGTTGGGGCGCTGCCTCTCCTCGATGGTGGCAACGGCCCGAATGATGAAATCAAAGCCCTTGTTTGGCGTCAACGCGCCCACGGAGAGCACCACTGGCTCGCGCTTCAGACCGCGCAGTTGAAACAAGTTGGCATCTACTCCTGGCGGGCACACTTCAACTGTGCGGCGGTATGCGCGCTCAACATTGGCGCGGGTGTATTGTGAATTGGCGACGATGCGCGTCGCCATGGTCGCAGCTTCGTAATCCCATGCCTTCATCGCATCCAACATGCGCTTTCGAATGGGATCATAGCGGTCAAGGAAGACGCGCCGCGCTTTGTCGACCTTGTATGGGCGCTGCACCTCCGGCTCATAGAGCCGGCGCGGCAATTCATGGCAGTAATATAGCGAAGGTGTGTGCAGGGCGCTCAAAAGCAGGGGCGCCTGGGTCATCTGACAAGGATGCACCAGCACCACATCAAAATAGCCGGCGTCAATCTTGCCGGCGACTTTTCTACATGTCTGATCCATGCGCTGCACGTTGCGCATGACGATGAGTGGATTCAGCCGACCAAATGGGCTGCGCAGCACTCCTGCTGCACTGTAAGGCATCACCACCGTGTCGATCGCAGGTTCATCGGTGCTGGCAAATGCAAGATCAGCGGTGTTAAGCGTGAAAAGTGTTACATCATGATGCGCCGAAAGTCGGCGCAAATGTTCAACCGTGACACGCTTCGCGCCGCCAGAATGCAGATTGTGATAAACCGCAATGCGGAGCCGCCTCATACGCTTCATTAGTCGCGCCCCGCAATCTACTCCGCATAAAGCGCCATCATGTTATTTGCAATCACCGCGCAGGCGCGATGCCACGAAAAACCCCCGCCGCAAACATGGTGGTTACTGCACCCCAGTCAGTTGTGTCTTGAAGAATCTCACTGTCTGCACAAGCCCTCCACGAACGTCCACGCTGGATTGCCAGCCCAACTCGCGCGCGGCCTTCGCCGGGTTGATGCAACTGATGCGGACTTCGCCGGGCTTGGCCGTAGCGTGCATTTCAGGTTGCGTTGATCCGGCAGCCTCGGCAAGCAGATGAAAGACCTGATTGATATTGGTGCGCGTGCCGGTGCCGATGTTGTAGATGCCGCTGCCTTTCTGGGCGGCCAGCACATTCGCGCGCGCCACATCCTCAACGAATACAAAATCACGCTCTTGCAAGCCATCGCCGAAGATGGTTGCCGGCTGGCCGGCCAGCAGACGGCTACAGAAGATCGCCACCACACCAGCCTCACCCTTGTTGTTCTGGCGCGGGCCATACACATTGCCATAGCGCAATGCGCAATAATCCAGCTCGTGGTTGTGGCGATAGCTGAACAGATAATGCTCGGCTGCCAGCTTGCTCACACCGTAGCAATCGAGCGGGTGTGCGATGGCGTCTTCGCTCGTCGGCACTTGCTCATGCTCGCCATAGATCGCGCCACCAGTCGAGGCCATGATGAACTTGCGCGTGCCGTGCCTTCGCGCTGCTTCCAGCAGGCGAATCGTGCCGATGATGTTGACCTCGGCATATTCATCAGGATGCTCAAGGCTGGCGCGCACGTCGGCCAGCGCAGCCTGGTGCGACACGACCGCCGGCCGCTCTCGTGCAAAGATGTCTTGCAGGGCAGCCATATCACGGATGTCGGCCTCGTAGAAGCGCGCGCCAGCTGACACATTGGCGCGATTGCCCGTCAACATGTTATCGACGATGGCA
>CAZPVX010000056.1:0-11066 GCA_964590135.1 uncultured Anaerolineae bacterium
CATGCCGCCGGTGTAACCTAACTGTGTGTCCACTAAACCGGGAACGGTTCATATTCGTCCAGCACGTTCAAGATGCGATATGAACGACCGTTCATCAAGCGATCATGCATCATGTCGTAGGTCCATACATGGTCCAGATGTTCAGCACAGGTCAATCGTTCTTGCGGGTTTTGACCTGACTCGTCAGCCGACACACGCAAAAACGGCTTCTTAGCCGGCTTGACCGCCAGATCCATTTGTTCCCACATCCGTCGCACCCGATCATGACTTTCACCCAGCCAGCGCGCCATTTGGCGGTAGCCAAACTCGGGCACCGCATGGATCGCATTCATCAGCCTTGTTTCAAGTTCGGCGTCACGCACTGGCTGCACCCGTTTGTAATCATCGATTTGCCGTCCAATCCCGGTGTATTGGCTGGCGCGGTGTTTGGACAAGCCGGCATCGGTCATGGCCATCATCAAAGCACGCTTGTCATCGCCGCTCAAGCTTTTTTTGCCAGAAAGTCCTTCAGCACGTCGTTGGCCAGCAGCGTGTCAGCCAGCAGCTTCTTGAGCCGCGCGTTCTCTTGCTCAAGTTCTTTGAGCCGTTTCGCCTCAGCAACCTCCAGACCGCCATACTTGGCTCGCCAGCCTTGACAAGCGGTAAAAACTCACGGTCGAAATCTCGTTGCGCCGGCAGAAGGCTTCGACTGTTTCACCGCCGGTTTCTGCCTCACGCAACAGCGTGATGATCTGCTCAGCCTGATATTTCTTTGCCATTCCTTCCTGCTATTGTGCCGGAAGTGTTACTTTCTGCTTGGACGCAAGATTCCCCGCAGGTCACTCTTATTGTCAGGACACTCATCTAGACATGCTGGTCTTTAAGGCATCGCAAGCGGTGGAGCAGGTGTAACGCGCAGTCAAGGTGCACACTTTGGTGGAATTGTCAAGCACTGCCCAAGCCAAACGCTGCCACTTACAATGTGTTTAAGATCAGTATTTCACCTTTGAAAAGGGTTGTTTGCACGTCATTAACGCTTGTGATCGTCCGCCACCTTTCCCTCACCAATTTCAGGCTCTATGCACGGCTGGAGCTGGATTTGCCGCGCGGTCTGGTCGTCATTCAGGGCAACAACGCGCAGGGCAAAACGTCGCTGCTCGAAGCGATTTACTTTCTCGCCACTGCCCATTCGCCGCACACCAACGCCGACCGGCAGGTCATTCGCTGGGGCGCGGAGGAAGAGGGGCCGTTCCCATATGCGGTGCTGAAGGCAAACGTGGAACGCGCGAACGGCGCGCACCTGCTGGAAATGGCGCTGCAAAAGGGCGAACTCAACCGGCTGAAGAAAGAGATTCGCATCGACCGCACGAGCAAGCGCGGCATCGATCTCGTCGGCCAGCTGGCGGTGGTGCTGTTTTTGCCCGGCGATGTGGAGCTGGTGAGCGGTGCGCCGGCGCTGCGACGCGATTTTCTGGACGTCGCGCTGTCGCAGGTGGACGCCAGCTATGTGCGCGCGCTCGACACCTACACCCGCGCGCTGGCGCAACGCAACGCGCTGTTGCGGCAGGCGCAGGATCGCGCGCTCGATCCGCTTGAGCTGGAAATCTGGGATGACAAATTGATCCCCGCCGGCGTCGAGATCGCCACGCGCCGGCGCAAGGCCGTGGCCGAATTGACGCGGCTGGCCATGCCGATTCATCGCGAGCTTTCAAACGGTGCCGAATATCTGCGCATCACCTATCAGCCAAACTTCGACCCAGCCAGGCCGCCGACGGCAGAAAGTTATCAGATCAGCTTCGACGAATCGCAACCGCCGAGCGGTATGGACGACGCCGATCTGCGCCAGTCGTTCAAGGCGGCGCTGGCCGAAAGACGGCGCGAAGAGATCGCGCGCGGCATGACGCTGGTCGGCCCGCACCGCGACGAGATGCGCTTCGATGCCAACGGCATGGACCTGGGCGACTTTGGCTCGCGCGGGCAACAGCGCACCGCCGTGCTGGCGCTGAAGCTGGCGCAGGTGGCGTGGATTCGTGAGCAGACGCGCGAGGAGCCGGTGCTGCTGCTGGATGAAGTGCTGGCCGAACTCGACCCGCATCGCCGGCGCTGCCTGCTCACCCGCATCGGTCAATCTGACCAGACCATCGTCACGACGACCGACATCAACCGCTTCGAGGAAGATTTCGTGCGCAATGCTGCGCTGTTCGATGTGGCCGGCGGCGTGGTGATGCAACGCGCGTCCTGAAGGTGTGTTCGTGCATCACCTGGTGGCATCATGTCGCGGCAGGCGCTAATGTTTAGGGCGAGACGACGCCTTGTGCAAAGATGACCCAGCGCTGTATGGAAGTGCCGACAGGGAAGGTGTAAGTCACGGTTTCATCTGGCTTGACGAGAGATGCGATGGCATAAGGCGGATATACGTATGAAAAGCCATTGGAATCTGGAGGCCCGAACCTCAAACATGATGAGCCGGTATACACTTTCCCAATCACAGCTTGCGCTTGATGAACGGGGCTGGACGTGTTATTTCGGAAACTTGCTTCAACGTTGCTTGTGCCAATTGTGCGGCTGGTCACGACAGTGAGTGGCTCAATGGTCCTTGTGTGGAATAGTCACGACTTAAACTGACACTCAGGCGAAAATCGGGCAACGCAGGAGTGTGAAATGATTCTGGTCACAGGTGCAAACGGATATGTCGGCGGGTTTACCCTCAAGCAACTTCAATCTTCTGCTGCAAAGCTGGGCAATGAAAGGGTGCTTGGCTTGGTGCGGGATGAAAACCGCGCTGCCAAAGTGCGCAATGCCGGCGCAGAACCCGTTTTTGGCGATGTCACCGACATCGCTTCGTTGCATAAGGCCATGCAGGGTGTCGACCGCGTCATTCACCTCGCTGCGGTCAATCGCGACAAGGGCGATTCGACGATGGAGCGCGTGAATGCGCAAGGCACGATCAACGTGGTCGAAGCCGCGAAGGCCGCTGGCGTGCGCCATATCATCGCCCTCGTCGGCCTTGGCGCGGATTCGCGCAAGCCCTACCCGCTAGCCCACACACAAGGGCGCGGCGTCGAGGCGATCATCGCCAGTGGCATTCCCTACACGATCCTGGAAGCATCGGTCATCTTTGGACCAGGCGATGAGTTCATCAACACGCTCGCCGGCCTGGCGCGCATTCCGCCGGTCATGGTGGTGCCAGGCGATGGCAAGACCAAGTTTCAGCCGATTGCTGTGCAAGACGTGGCGAACTGTGTGGCGCAGTGCCTGTGGCGGCCGGAGGTCATCAACAAGCGCCTTCAAATTTGCGGCAGCGATGTGATTTCGCTGGAAGGCATCATCGATGCCATCATGGCCGAGATGAAGATCAGCCGCGTGAAGATGCACATGCCGGTGAGCTTGCTGAAGGTGGGCGTGGGCGCGATGGACGCGACCTTGCCGAAGCCGCCAGTAACGCCAAGCCTGCTCGCGCAATTGGGCGTGGACAACATCGCGACGAACAACGCGACAGAGAGCGTGTTCGGCCTCACGCCGATCAAATTGCGCGAGGGTATCGGCTTTGTGAATGAGATGACGGTCGGCAAGCTGGTCAATCGCTCGTTGGGCAAGGGGGAGTATCGATAAGGAATCCCCCACCGAATGGCCCAGTTGAAAAATAAAAACGGGCTTCATACTGAAGCCCGCCTTGTCGTTGATCTTCGCTGGTTGATCGATTATTGAGGCTGCGTCAGCGCCGCGCCACCGATGCCGATGGCAGCGGCGATGGCTGCGAGGATGCTGGCGATGATGAACACCACGATGCCGGCGATGATCGCGGTGAGGATCGCCTTCGTCGTGTCCAGCCCGCTGGCTTCGCGCACACCGATGATGTTGCCGATGATCTGCAGGATTGCGCCGACCAGCGCGGCGATCGCGCCGACGCAAGGGATCAGGCCCAGCACGTAAGTGACGATCTGAAATACCGATGTGAAGCCGGTGACGCGTAGCATGTTGGGGGTCTCTGTGTTGGCCTTGAAGATGGTCTTGGCGACGAAGGCCAGCGCCCATGCGCCGATGTACCAGCCGATCAGCACCGATATCAACCCAACCACGGCCATTACGATGCCGGGAACGAGGCCGTTGCCGAAGATGACCTGGGCAAGGCCGTTAAAAATCGCAGCCAGGATGGCGACGATGATGACGACGTTGCGGGCTTGTGGCGTAGCGTTGGGATCGTCGGCAATGTCCTTGTATACCGGCGCCTTGAGCGTGATCACGCCCATGATTCGTTGCATGAGAGTCGGGCTTTCCATGATGAAGGTTCTCCTGATGAATGGGGGATTTGATTTTGTGAATCCAGCTGGGCTGGATGAATCACCGACAAAAAGAGATCAGGCCGGCGACACAAAGTCGGGCCGCGGCGTGGTCACTGGGTCGACGTTGCGATCGTATTGCCCACACAGGTGCGCAATCACCACGTTGAGGTAGGGTGTGGCCAGCAACGCCAGCGGCACCAGCAGACACAGCCCCACCACTGTGATGGCGAGGATGGAAGCGATGATGCTGAGGACCAGGCTGATGCCGATCAGCACGAGGAAGATCAAGATGTAATCGCCGCTGTTCTTGCGTGCGATGGCGAAGATTTCGCCCAGACGCAGGCAGGGGGCGATATCTTTCGTGCGCGCAAACTGGATGAAGATGGCGGGATAGAGATACTGAAAGAAGACGACGTAGATGATCGACAGGCACGATATGGTGATGGAGAGGATGCCAAAGCCGGCGCTGGCGGCATCACCGGCACTTACACTGTCGCCACCCTGCGCCAGCGCGGCGAATCCGCCAGCGATGACAGTCAAAACACAGAACAGCGCCAAGATGGGCAGCAGATAGATGAAGAACACCACCACCAACTTCAACCCCAGCATGAACAGGTTGCCGAGGTTGTCCCATGTGGGCAACGGCACATCCGACCCCTGCTTCACGTTGTTCTCGTGCTCAACCATATAGCCGACGCCGGCGAAGTTGAGAATCGGCACGATGTCGATCAACGCGCCGATACCGAGTTTGGAAAGCCAGCTCTGATCCTGAAAAGGATGCTGCAATGCACGTCCGATATCGATCATGGTTTTTCTTCCCTGCTTAATCCGATTTATTGAGTCTTGAATAAATCATATCCCTAGCTGAACTCGTCATGCCCGCCTACGCAGGCATCCAGAATGCCGCAAATGGCTGGATTCCCGCTCCCCGCCTACGCGAGGACAAGCTTCGCGGGAATGACAGTAAACATTCTGTTGAGCGGACAGGATTTTGTCAAAGCTCAGTAACCTTGCCCAATGCGGCCGGCATCGCTGCTACGCAATCATGCATGTCCGGCCAATCGGCTGGATTTTAGTCGCGCGTGCCAATTGCACAAACTGGCGTGATGTTAGCGCCGGCAAGGAGCCACGCAAGCGACAAAAGCCTGATGTCTGGCGGTCTGGCTTCGCCCTTCAGGGGAGTGATGCGATGCTTTACGCAACGCGCCCTTCCAACGGCAGCCCGCGCAGCGCGTTTAACACGTTGCCATAGAACTCAGTGAATTCAGATGCGCCGGCGTCATTGCAACTGCCGATATGCGGGAGTAGAAAGATGTTCGCGTCGGGGCGCTCGCCGGCCAGAGCCAGGAGCGGGTTGTCGGGCGTGATAGGCTCCCACTCGTACGTGTCGAAGGACGCGCCGGCGAGCTGCCCGCTGAGCAGCGCATTCGCCACGGCGCGCTCGTCCACTACGCTGCCGCTGCCGGCTTCGCACAACCAGGCGCCGCGCTTCATCATCGCAATTCGCTCGGCGTTCAACCACTGATCGGTCTCTTGGGAGTAGGGCAGCAGGCAGACCACGATGTCGCTCTCGCGCAGCAGGGGCTCCGGTTCGCGATGGGTGATTTGCAATTCCGCCTCGATGAACGCCGGCAGTCGATTGCGCTTGGCGTACAGCACGCGGCAACCCCATGGCTGTAAGCGCCGCGCCAACTCTGCGCCGATCTCGCCGAAGCCGAGGATGCCGACGGTTTTGTTGCGCAGCAGTGCGATGCGCGTTTGCTTGCTCCAGTTGAAGGCGAACACGTCCTCGCTGGTGCGGCGCGCGCCGGCGGATATGAACTGCTCTGGCGGCATGCGGATCACCTGTTGCAAGGGCATGGCGCGACGCAGCACGGCCAGCATTTGCAGCATCAGGTTCTCGGCTACGGCGATTGTGCCGCGAATGGGGCGCGCACAAACGGGGATGCTGCGCGCCTTCGCCGCGGCGAGGTCAATATCGTGATACAGCGAGCCGATGCGCTGGATAAGCCTCAAGTTTGGAGCAGCGTCGATCATCGCATTGTCGATGTCGCCCGTCCGCTCGGTGATCAATGCATCGGCGTCGCGTAGCAGCGTCAGCACCTCGTCGCGCGGGGTGTCTGTGCTGCGGCGCATGATGATGCGCAATTCAGGCGGCGCAGCTTGCAGGCGCCAGGCTTGATGCTGCTTGCCGAGCGGGCAGAGGTACAGGACGTTGTTTGCGGCCATCGCGCGAGTGTACACTCGCGCTGTATGACGCATCCTGCGTCAAGCTTGACAAGACCATGAAAACCAAAATTGTCATTATTGGCGTCGGCAGCGTGAGCTTTGGGCCGGCGATTCTGGGCGATCTGTTCTCTTTTGCCGAGCAGTTGCGCGAGAGCGAATTGTGGCTGGTCGACATCAATGCCGAGTCACTCGACGTGATGGCGCGCTATGCCGGCAACCTCAATGCGGCGCACGACCAGCCCTTCACCATTCACGCGACGAATGACAGGCGCAAGGCATTGCCCGGCGCGAACTTTGTCATCGTCAGCATCGCGGTCGACCGGCTGGCGGCGTGGAAGTTGGACTGGCAGATCCCGCTCAGGCACGGCGTGCGGCACGTGCTGGGCGAGAACGGCGGGCCGGGCGGCCTCAGCCACGCCATGCGCAACATCCCGCTGCTGGTTGCCATTGCGAAAGACATCGAAGCGCTCGCCCCGAATGCGATGTTGTTGAACTTTACGAATCCGATGAGCCGGCTGTGCATGGCTGTGCAGCGTGAGACGAGCGTGAAGTTCGTTGGCCTGTGCCACCAGATTGGCGAAGGCTATCGCATCGTGAATCAGGCATTGCAGGTGGTGCCGACGGATGCGGCACACGCCACTGCAGCGTGGCACGATCTGGTGCATGCGATTGAGCAGCGCATTCATATCACCGCCGCCGGCCTCAACCACTTCACCTTCATCCTGGATATTCGCGACCTGCAAACCGGCCAGGATTTGTATCCGGCGCTGCGCGCAAGGCTGGCACAGATGCCGTTGGACTTTGAGTTGATGTCGCGCCGCATGATGGATGTATTCGGGCTGTTCTGCGCCACCGGCGACGGCCACGCCGGCGAGTATGTGGGCTTTGCCGCCGAGACCATGCCGCTCACCGGCTACGACTTCAACGCATATGAGCAGGGCGGCCGCGAGCAGTGGGCGCGCATCAAGCAACTTGCCGGCTCAACAGATCTGAACAGTGTGAGGGCCTCGGTGCATCGCACTGGCGAGCGCGCCATCCCGATCATCAACGCGATGCTGCGCGACCTGAACCAGCATGAGCTGTCGGCAAACATCCTGAACGATGGCTGCATCAGCAATTTGCCGGCTGATGCGATTGTGGAAGTGCCGGCGAGCGTGAACGCAACCGGCGTGCATGGTATCCACGTCGGCGAAATGCCGGCCGGCCTCGCGGCGATCATGCGGCGCGAGGTCGAAATTCAGGAGTTGGTGGTGCAAGCCGGCGTGCATGGCGACCGCAACGCCGCGCTGCAGGCGCTCATGCTCGACCCGCACATTCATTCGTATGCGCAGGCCACGCACCTGCTCGACGATCTGCTCAAGGCGCACGCCAAATACCTGCCGCAGTTTGCATGACAGTGAATCTGCCTTCTCGTTGCAACATGCATGTTGCAGCAATGATTGCGCTGAGATGTGAATATGGATGAATCAACCCGGGTTGAACTTCGGCATTTGATGATTGCCTGCCGTCAAGCTGCCCTCGCTGTGAGTGAAGGCAATGTGCCTTTCACGGCGATGACGGCATACGTGGCTGAGCCGGCGCTGCGCAGCGTGCTGGTTCATCTCAGCAACCTTGCCCCGCACAAGCGCATGTTGCTCGCCAACCCGCAGTGCAGTCTGCTCATCGCCGAGCCTGACGATGGCCGCGCTGAAGTGATGTCGCTGGCGCGCGTGACGCTGCAAGGCCGGGCGGCGAAGATCGAGAAGGAGAGCGCGGACTATGCTGAGGCAAAGGCGCTATATCTGGCGCGCTTGCCGGCAAGCAGATTGATGTTCGACCTTGCAGACTTCGATTTGATTCGCATTCACGCCGCTGGCGGGAGATACATCGCCGGCTTTGCGCGGGCATTTCCCTTTGACGCCGGGGATCTTTGATCACAGGTGGCGCAGGTTGCCGCTCAGCGGCCAGCAACAAATATCATGACAACATTGACTTTCCCGAAGGGTTTTTTGTGGGGTGCAGCCACTTCATCGTATCAGATCGAAGGCGCGGTTGATGAAGATGGGCGTGGGTTGTCGATCTGGGATGATCTGTGCCGCGTGAAGGGCGCAATTGCGGATGGCAGCGATGGCAGCGT
This sequence comes from uncultured Anaerolineae bacterium, assembly GCA_964590135.1. Lineage (GTDB taxonomy): Bacteria > Chloroflexota > Anaerolineae > J036 > Brachytrichaceae > JBDHWI01. The sequence goes on from CAZPVX010000056.1 coordinate 8,608, forward strand.
TGCCTGCGATCACTATCATCGCTACAAGGAAGACGTGGCGCTGATGAAATCACTTGGTCTGCAGGCCTATCGCTTCTCGGTGGCGTGGCCGCGTGTGCTGCCAAATGGAGCCGGCGCGATCAATGCAAAAGGTTTGGACTTCTATCGCCGGCTCGTCGATGAGCTGCTCGCCAACGACATCACCCCCTACGTTACGCTATATCACTGGGATCTGCCGAGCGCGCTGCAGATATGCGGCGGATGGAGCAACCGCGATTGCGCCGGCTGGTTCGCGGACTACGCCGGCGTCATGGTAAACGCGCTCGGCGATCGCGTGAAAGATTGGACCACATTGAATGAGCCATGGTGCAGCGCCTATCTCAGCTACGAGATCGGCGCGCATGCGCCTGGCGTGCGAGATCGTGCTGCCGCCTCGAAGGCCGCGCATACCCTGTTGCTGGCGCATGGCATGGCGATGCAGGCCATGCGCGCCGCCGGCGACCGCGACACCCGCGTTGGCATCACGCTCAACTTCGAGCCGCGCCTGCCCTTCAGCGACAGCGCTGAGGACAAGGCCGCCGCTGAGGCTGAGTTCGACTGGCTGTATGAAAGCTTTGCCGAGCCAATCATCACCGGCGCGTATGGGCAGCGCATGCTGGATCGCATGGCCGGCGCTGCCGACATGCACGCCGGCGACATGGCGCTCATTGCGCAGCGCAATGATTTCATCGGCGTGAACTATTACACCTCTGCGCTGGTGAAGGCCGGCGCCGGCGTGGTGCGCGACGAATCCGCCGAATACACCCTCATGGATTGGGCGGTCAACCCGAAAGGGCTGCATGCCATCCTGATGAAGTTGCACCGCGACACGCAGGGCCGCACGCCGCTCTATGTCACCGAGAACGGCAACTCCTTCAAAGACACGCTGGAGCATGGCCGTGTTCGCGACGAGCGGCGAATCGCGTATTTGCGCGGGCACTTTGCAGCCGCGCATCAGGCCATCCAGGACGGCGCCGATCTACGCGGTTACTTCGTGTGGTCGTTGATGGACAACTTCGAATGGGCAATGGGCTACCAGCAGTTTTTTGGCATCGTGCATGTCGACTATGCCACGCAGCAGCGCACGGTGAAGGACAGCGGATATTTCTATCGTGATGTGATTGCGGCCAACGCGGTGAGTGACTAAACCGCAGCGCGCCAACCTTCGGTGCGATTTCTTTGCGGATTCAAGGTGCAAATTCAAAGCCGGCGTCATCCATTGACGCCGGCTTGTTTTGTGTCGCAACGCCGGCGATGGATTGCATGTGTAATTTCACTACACAATGACTGGGCATCCTCTGGAATATTGCTGCTGCTGCCATCCTGCAAACACATTCATTTGTACGACATCGGAAAGCCACCTTGAAAAGAAACAAAAGATGGGCACCCCTGAATGCTTTTGTTGGTGGTCTTGCCGGTATGAGTTCCTATAGTGAAAAGATTAATGGGCAAGATAAGGCAAACAGTCTCAAGTGCGATCATGAATCATCCCTCTGCTTCCACCGCTTCCACCTCCAAAGGCGCGTCGCTCCGTCGCGTGTTGCAAGCAACCTCGCTTGTCACCGTGCTGGCCTTGATAACCATTCAAGCGCTGGGGCTGGGCGCGCAACGCGCCTACGGCGATACCGGCGGGTTCAACCCCTATGTGGTGCATATCTCCGTGGACGGTCTGAAGCCTCAGGTCCTGCAGCAGCTGCTGACGAATGGCCAGGCGCCGAATTTTCAGAAGCTGATGAATGAGGGTGCGTGGACGTTGAACGCGCGCACCGATTACGATTACACCATCACGCTGCCAAACCATACCGACATGTTGACCGGCCGGTCCGTGAACGACAAATACGGTATTTCAAACAGCGGACATCACTGGACGACAAACACCACTCCGCCAGCCGGCACGACGCTGCAAAGCAACGCCGGCTACTACATTGCCAGCGCATTCGACGTCGCGCACGACAACGGCTTCAGCACCGGCCTGTATGCCAGCAAAGACAAGTTCGTCGTCTTTCGTGACACCTACAACGCCACCAACGGCGCGCCCGATGTCACTGGGCCAGACAATGGCCGGAACAAGATCGATGTCTACGTCAACAACGATTTGAACTCGACCGCCATGTTCAACACTTTCCTCACGAACATGGCCGCCAACCCGACAAACTACACGTTTGTTCACTTCAACGACACCGACACAGCCGGCCATTCCTATGGTTGGGGCAGCACCCAGTATCAGACTGCTTTGATGAATGTGGATGCCAAGCTGGGTCAGCTCTTCAACTTGATCGCCAACAGCCCGCAGATGAATGGCAACACCACCATCATCCTCAGCGCCGATCACGGCGGGAGTGGCACCAATCACAGCACGGTGACGAATGCGGAGCACTACACCATCGAGTTCATGCTTTGGGGGCCGGACATTCCAGCCAACACAGATCTATACGTTTTGA
>CAZPVX010000056.1:11076-13666 GCA_964590135.1 uncultured Anaerolineae bacterium
GCACGGATCCTGGCACAAGCCGTGTCGATTTTGTGTCAGGCGTCGGCCAGCCCATTCGCAACGGAGATGGCGGCAATTGTGCGTTGCGCCGGCTTGGCCTGAGCGTAACGATTCCGGGTTCCATCATCAACAACCTGACGGTTGCCTGCCCGACGCGGCAGGCGCCGGCTACCCCAACACCGACCGCCACCAGCACAGCGACAAATACACCTGAGCCGACTGCGACCAACACACCTGAGCCGACTGCGACTAATACGCCAGAACCGACGGCGACAGCGACTAACACGCCCGAGCCGACGGCGACAGCGACCAACACGCCCGAGCCGACGGCGACAGCAACCAGCGCGGCAACGAATACACCTGCGCCGACTGCCACCAGCACATCGATGCCGGCAACCGCCACCAGCACGCCTTTGCCGACAGCGACCAGCACGCCTATCCCGGCGACGCCGACGCCCTCTGGCACACCCGTCCACTTGATCTACCTGCCCAGCGTGTGGCGCTATTGGGATCAGGGGACAGATCTGGGAACGTCATGGCAGGCATTGACCTTTGATGCTTCCACCTGGGCGCTTGGTGCGTCGCCGCTGGGTTATGGCGACCCCGTCAGCACGACCGTGAGCTATGGGCCGAATGCCAGCAACAAATATGTGACAACCTACTTTCGGCAGAAATTTCTGTTGGGCAATCCTGCCGACTACATCAACTGGGTCATGAAGCTGCGGCGCGATGACGGCATCGTGGTCTACATCAATGGCGTCGAGGTGGTGCGCGACAACATGCCGGCCGGCGTCATTGGCTATCGAACGTTTGCGCCCACCTACGCGGCTGATGATGGCAATACCGTCTTCACGTTCAACATTCCATCGAACGTGTTTGTGCAAGGTGAAAACGTCGTCGCGGTTGAGGTTCATCAAAATGCGGTGACAAGCACTGACCTGCGATTTGAGTTGAGCCTGAGCGCTTCGTTTATTGGCGCAACAGCCACGCCCGTCCCAACTGCGCCTGCGACCAGCACACCGTTGCCGCCGACCCCGACGAGCACGCCGCTCCCAACCGCCACACCAGGCTTGCCGGCCGGTTGGACATCCCAGGATATCGGCTCGCCTGGAGCGAGCGGATCGGCGCAATTTGATGGCGTTACGTGGACGATTTTTGGCAGCGGCACGGATATCTGGGGCAGGAGCGATAAGTTCCGCTACACCTATCAAACAGTCAGCGGCAATACGACGATTGTCGCGCGCGTGAACAGCGTGCAGAACACGAATGAGTGGGCGAAGGCCGGCGTGATGTTCCGCAACGGCACAGCGGCCAACGCCGCCTTTGCCATGTTGATCATGCGGCCAGATCGTCAGGTGGCGTTTCAATGGCGCACGGGCGCGGGCAAGAGCGCCAGTTGGACCGGCGCACTGGCCGGCGGCACCAGCGCAATCAAGTGGGTGAAGCTGACGCGCAGCGGCAATGTCATCCGCGCCTACTACAGCACCGCAGCATCCTACCCGACAAGCGCCCAATGGGTGCAGGTGGGAAACGGCGTCACCGTGAACATGTCTTCGCCGCGTGCGGGGTTGGCGGTCACTTCGCACAACAATCCGACGCTTGCGCAGGCTGTGTTCACTGATGTGACGGTGCAAGCCGGCGTCATACCGTAACTACTTAAACGCATCGGATGGACAACCTTAAATCGCAAGCCTTTTAGAGCCGGCGCGCAGGCGATACGCCTGCGCGCCCCTTCCCGTGTAGCTTTTTCAATTGCGTCGCAGCCCTTCAAGACTCATCAAATCACAAGGAGCCCACTCTATGAAGATACTCAATCATTTGTCCAGTGGCGCCCAGAGATGGGCACATGCACTTTTGGCGACAGCGCTGACGCTGGCGCCGGCATCCACGCCAGCGCTGCGACAGGCTGCTCTCGTCGCCGGCAGCGCGGCTGCGGCCGGCGTGTTGGCCGTAGCGCGCACGCCGGCGCTCGATCCAATTCTTGGCGCACCGTCCCTCGCACTGGCCTATGACCCCAACCTGCCGCCCGGCGCGATCCAATCCGATTACTGCTATGGATTGAATGACAACGGCGCGATGGTGGATGTGGTCAATAGATTCACTGGCATGTCCGCCTACACCTCGACTGTGACTGGCCTGCAGGGCGGCACGAATGAAGCCAGCAGCTTTGATCCAGCTAACGCTACGTTTTACATTCTCGATCAATACACGCGACCAGACCGGCTGGTGGAAGTCACACTCGCTTCCGGTGGATCGACCACCGCTAATGAAGTTGGCACGGGCGGGTTGCTTACAGTGACCAACCCCTTCACGCTGGCCTTCGGTGTGGTTGGCACTGGCAACGAAGGTTCAGGCAATAACCGCGTCACTGGCATCACGCTCAATCCGTTCAATGGAAAGATGTATGGCGTGACCAATGACAACTACCTCTTTCAGATCGACAAAACCACTGGCAAGGTTGTCCTTGGAGCGATGATCGGCAATACCGATTTCGTCACCATCCCTGTGAACAGTTCACTTGAGATCGAGGACATGGCTTGCGACCCGATGACAGTCAACCTCTATGTTGTGTTTGAGAATCCTAGAGATG
>CAZPVX010000057.1:0-13428 GCA_964590135.1 uncultured Anaerolineae bacterium
CTGATCGGCGCGCCGCCTGGATACGTCGGCTACGACGAGGGCGGACAGCTCACCGAAGCCGTGCGCCGCCGGCCGTATTCGGTCGTGCTGTTCGACGAGATCGAGAAGGCGCATGCGGAAGTGTTCAACGTGCTGTTGCAGGTGCTGGACGACGGCCGGCTGACCGACGGCCAGGGCCGCACGGTGGACTTCAAGAACACCGTGATCATCATGACCAGCAATCTGCTGACCGGCGTGGTGGGGCTGGACACGATGACGCGCGAGCGGATCGTGAAGGAATTGCAGAAACACTTCCGGCCGGAGTTCCTGAACCGCGTGGACGACATTGTGGTGTTCCACGCACTGGACGAGTCGCACATCATGAAGATCCTCGACATCCAGCTCGGCCGGCTGCGCAGGTTGTTGGCCGAGCGCAAGATGACGCTGACGCTGAGTGAGAAGGCGAAGAAGCATCTGGCGCAGGCGGGCTGGGACCCGGCCATGGGTGCGCGCCCGATCAAGCGCGCCATCCAGAGCGAACTGCAGGACCCGCTGTCCATCGCCATCCTCGAAGGCAAATACCGCGAGGGCAGCGAGGTGAAGGTGGATGCGAAGGACGGCGAGCTGGTGTTGAGGTAAGCAGAACCAACCAGCAAACCTGCCAAATCTTGATGCAAGACCTCCGAGGGCTCCGAGACCCCGGAGGTCTAAACGGAGGTCTATACAATCGCCGGCATGCCCCTCACAAACGCCGTCATAGATCAGCTCAACCAGCACGCCTCCGTCCGTCATTACAAGCCCGACCCCATCCCAGCGAGTGGATCGAAGCCATCGTTGCAGCCGGAGTTGCCGGCGCCAGCGCACCGCCGGCCATCAACCCTCTTTCACGCAGCCCAGCGCGATAGATGTGACCGTGCGAGAGACGTTGCGAATGGCGCGCATCTGGTTGAGCAATGCCTGAAGTGATGCAGTGGAGGCAGTGCGCGCCAGCAGCATGTAGCTGTCCTCGCCATCGACGCTATGGCAGGCGGTGATTTGTGGTTCGTGCCTGACGAACGCCTCGAAGGCGTTTTCGCCCTTTACCGCCGGCACCCCCGACAGCGTGACGCGAATGAATGCTGTCAATGGCCGGCCCAGCGCCACTTCGTCCAGCTGCACGCTGTAGCCGCGAATGACGCCTGCTTCTTCCATGCGCCGCACGCGCGCCAGCACCGATGGTCCGGTCAATCCCACCTTCTTCGCGATCGCTGCATGCGCCAATCGGCCATCCCTCTGCAGCAACTTCAAAATCTTGCGATCGATCTCGTCCATTTCCATCTGCAAATACATCCTTTGGGATACAATTTGATTTCAAACGAATCATTAGCAATATAGTGGTTTTACTTTCAGTGTCAATCTATTTTGCGTGGAGGGAGCATCATGACACAGGTTAACTGCCGGCCAGTCAGGGTTTTGTTCGATGAGGCGCACAGCGAAGCGTGGTCGATTTCGCCGCAAATGGCAGCGCAGATGCAGCCGAATGCGCCGTTCGATTCTTCGTATTGCAAAGCCGCACAGGATCTGGCGCGACGAGGGTTTGTTGTCGAGCGCCACGCTGTTGGGCCGATCACATCAGAGACACTTGCCGGCGCCGGCGTCCTCGTCATCGCCCACCCCTCCGAGCAGATGTGGGAGCACACCACTGGCAGCGCCTCGCCGATCTTCACGCGCGATGAGATGGCGGCCATCCAGCGCTTCGTGCAAACCGGCGGCGGGCTGATCGTGCTGGGTGAGACCGAGCAGGCCAAATATGGCAACAATCTGAATGATCTGCTCGCGCCCTTTGGCATCGGCATCGAGACGGCCACGGTGTGGGACTACTCAAATTTTGAGAAGGTGCCAAGCTGGGTGAAGGTTGTGCCGTCGGCCAACGGCATCAACGTCACTGGCCTGCTGACGCAGGTGCAGGATGTATGCCTGTATCGCGCCGGCGTGCTGAAACTGGATGGCGATGCAAAGCCGCTGCTGCTCACCTCAGACGCCGCACAGCCGGCGCGCCGGCCAGTGATGGCTGCGGCAACTTTTGGCAAGGGCCGCATCATCGTCACCGCTGACTCAGACTGGCTAGGCGATGAATTTTTCAACGCGCACCATCACGCGCAACTGTGGCGCAACATGGTCTATTGGGCCGGGGAGCGCGCGTTCGCCTCAAACGCCCAACCTCTTCTGCAAGAGAAGATCAAAGGAGAGACGGGAGCAGCGTGGCAGCAACTTAAAGCCGCCGTCAACACCCTGCGCCAATGGCAAAACGCCGACGGTTCGCTCAACGTGGAAAAGGCATCGTTGGATGATGTGGCGCGGCAGGTCGATGCCGCTGGCGCAGCCATCGCCGCGCTGCAACCGCACTTTCCGCATTTGCAGGAATATCACGCCTGCGTGGCGGCTGATCTGCGCCAATGGGTTGAAGCCGGCTGCGGCAAGCCGGATTTCTCGCGCGCGCTGGCCGCTTTCAATCCGCAACGATTGCGGCAGGACGGCATCGAGCATGTGATCGTCTTCCCGCTCTATACGCCCAATGGCAGCAGCGACACGCGCTTCGAGGCGTTGTGGGTGCAGGCGCCGTGGCCGGCCTGGCTCGATCAGCTTGAGCGCAAGCAGTATCACAACAGCAAATTCGTGCCGCTGATGATGCTTGACTGCACAGACGGCTATCACAGTGAGTGCGCAGTGTTGTTCCCCGAAACGGTGTCGGTGGCGGCAAGGGCAACAAATAACTTTGGCGGCATCTTTTGCGATCGTGAGTCGACGCGCTATCAACGCGCAATCAGCAAAGCTGCCGGCATCCTCAAACTCACTCTGCCGCCACAATTGGCTGCGCTGCTCCAATCGCCCGATCTGCTGCGCGAAACCTACATGCTCTGGGATCTCATCCATGACACCTCGCACAGCCACGGTGAATTGCCCTTTGACCCATTCATGATCCGCCAGCGCCTGCCCTACTGGATGTACTCGCTTGAGGAATTGCGCGTGGATCTGTGGACATTTTGCGAGACGGTGGAACTTGAAAAAGCATTTCCGTTTGCGCACAACGTGCAATACGTCATTTTGCTCGACCGCATTCTGCGCTTCCCGATCAGCGGCAACCGCGTGCGCAACTACGATGGGTTGGGCGGGCAATTGTTGTTCGCCTTTTTGCACCAGCAGGGCATTGTGACGTGGCGCGACAATCAACTCGGCATCGACTGGGCTGCGCTGCCGGCCGGCGTGGCCGAACTGCGCCGGCAGGTCGATGATCTGTATCGCGCCGGCATCGACATGACGAAGGTGCAATACTGGATCGCTGCGCACGACCTCGTGGCGAAGTATGTGCGCCCGAATCTTGCCAGCAAGTGGGCGCGCGAGACGCGCGTGGTGAGTGACGAAAGTCAACCAAAAGAGTGGGTCAACCGCGTGCTGGACGACGAATTTCCCCTCAGCCTGTTCTATCAATCGCTGCAAAAGAAGCTGCTGTAACCAAATCGCTGCCGGCGCATCTAATTTTCAACAAAACACTAATGCCGCTTCGGTAGAATCGGCGCATCTGGAATGTTCAACGCGGGCCTCACCAGCCCGCGTTGTGTTGGAGAATCACAGCGATGGCAGAGAAGTTGGCAATCATTGGGTCGGGGCCGGCGGGGTTGACCGCTGCGCTATATGCGGCGCGCGCCTTTTTGGAGCCGCTGGTGTTTGTGGGGCCGGCGTTTGGCGGACAAATCGCCACCACCACCGAGGTCGAGAATTTCCCTGGCTTCCCAAGCGGCTTGCAAGGGCCGGAACTCACCGTTGCCATGCGCGAGCAGGCCGAGCGCTTTGGCTCGCGCATGGTTGAAGAGACCATCGAAAAGGTCGATTTCAGCCAGCGCCCGTTCAAGCTGTGGTCCGCGGTAGGTGAATATGAAGTCGAGTCGGTCATCATCGCCACCGGCGCAAACCCGCGCAAACTGGGCATCCCAGGCGAGGACGAATTCATCGGGCGCGGAGTGAGCTACTGCGCCACGTGCGATGGCTTCTTCTTCCGCAACAAGGAAATCATGGTTGTCGGCGGCGGAGACAGCGCCTTTCAGGAAGGTTTGTTCCTGACCAAATTCGGCTCGCACGTGCGCATCGTGCATCGGCGCGATGAGTTCCGCGCTGGCCCCACACTGCAACAGCGCGTAATGGACAACCCGAAGATCGAGCTGGTGACCAACACCGTTGTCGAGCGGGTGAAGGGCAATGGCAAGGTAAACGAGGCGGTGTTGTGGAATGTGAAGACCGGCGAGGAGACGACCACTCCGGTGGACGGCTTCTTTGTCTTCATCGGTCATGAGCCAAACACCGACCTGTTCAAAGGGCAACTTGCAATGGATGAGGAAGGCTATCTGCAGGTGGATGGCCGGCTGCACACCAGCGTGCCAGGCGTGTTCGCTGCCGGCGAGGTGCATGACAACTGGTTCAAGCAGGCCATCACCAGCGCCGGCTTCGGTTGCATGGCCGCGCTGGAGGCGGAGAAGTATCTGGCCAGCCTGAATTGATCCGGGGTTTGGCAAAGATCATGGCAGCGCCGTGGGTTTCGCGGCGCTGTTTTGTTTCGTTTGGCGTTGATGCGCTGTCTGCCGCGCCGAACCCGGCAGCAACGTCGAGCATCTTGGGAAGTGCCGTTGAAGCTCGACTCTGCCCTTACAGCCGGTTGTCCTTGATGTACTCCCACACGATGCGATAGCCCATGCCCGGCGCCTGCGGCAGGTGCACATAGCCCTGTGCGTCCATCTCATCGCCGATAGCTTCCAGATATGGCGGCGGCGTCTCGCAATCCACCTCTGGCGCAAGCAGACCGCGCTCGTAATACTCGCACACGTCTTCGCTGGTCGAGCCGAGGACTTGCAGATTGGCAAAGCCGCTCATGTGCATCTCGCACTTGACGCCGAATGCCTCGCAGACGGCCGCCATCTTCTTTGCACCGGTGATGCCGCCGCGCAGCACGTCGATCCGGCTCATGTCTGCTGCGCCACGGCGGATCCAATCGGTGCGGGTGTAGATGCTGCCGGCGGCGATCTCCGGCGACAGGATCGGTATGTCCAGTTCGCGCGTCAGCTTCTCATATGTGCCGACGCGATACTCCAGCATTGGGTGCTCATACCAGTAGAAATGCAGGCGCTCCAACTCACGCCCAACACGATACGCCTCTTCGTAGGTGCGATAGGTGCCCCACGGATCGAAGCTCAGCACCATGTCGTTGCCTACTGCGGCGCGCACCGCCTGACACACCTCGATATCCTGATTGATGTGCGAGGGCCGGCCTGGGTCGGGCTTCTGCGTCACAGGATCCCAGAAGTAGTACGGGTGAATCTTGTAATGGGTGTAGCCGCGTCGTTTGCAGGCCAGCGCGTGCTGCGCATAGTCATCCGGCGTGCCCATGTTTGGATAGGTGCTGGCGTAGGCTTTTACCTTGTCGCGGCAGCCGCCAAGCAATTTGTAGAGCGGCAGGTTGAACGCGCGCGCTTGCAAATCCCATAGCACCAAGTCGATCACACTGAGCAAGTTCTCATCCACGTTCGCCACCCACAGCCAGTGCCAGAATCGCTCGCGGTCGAATGGGTCTTGCCCCACCAGCATCGGTTTGAAGCGTTTGGTCAAAGCCTCGCGCTGTTCGGCGCTCAGGCCGTCCAAATCGCCGTGGCTGCGGCCGCCGAAGTAATAACCCTCAGCGCCCTCATCGGTGATGATCTTGGTTAGCGTCTGGGTTGTTTCAACTTCGGGCAGCAGTTGGCCGTTGTGAAAGGATCGCTGTTTGAAGCGAAACGGGATCACTTGCAGGTCGACGATTTTCATGGCTGTTTTTTTAGCGCAAAGTCGCAGTGTTGCAAGGGCTTGCACCTCGGCGACGATTCACGAGTCAACTTCAGGATACAGTTCATCCAGAAGCGCATCCAATTCGCGCTGCGTCAAGTCATCGCAGGGCGGCGCGGGGTTGCGGACCTTGCTCGATGCGATGATGCCGCGATGCACGAGCAGCGTCTTGTGGACATGGTAGAAGATGCCATTGCCCTGCGCCGCAATGCGGTTGATCGGGTCGATGAAGCGATTGAACGTCGCGCGGGCGGCGCGCACATCGCCGGCCTGATAGTGATTCCACACCGCCACGAACGCCTCGGGCTGCGTGCAGAACGGCATCGTGCCTTGCGAGCCGCGCCGCATCTCCTCGATGAAATAGCCGCCGCCGGCGCCGCCAAACACAATCAGTGAGTCGCCGGCCTGCGCCACCGCCTCGGACACCTTCGCGGTGATCGGCTGGCTCTCCACTTTGATGTAGCGTACATGCTCGCATTCCAGCGATAGCGTCTTTGCCAGGCTGGCCGAAATTGGCGCGCTCGGCGTGTCCTGCAAAAAAATGGGGATGCCTACCGCAGCGTTGATCGTCGTGTAGTACTCGCGTATCTCGCCGGCGCCGGCTGGCATGAATGAAGGTGGCAGGATCATCAGCGCATCTGCGCCCAACTCTTCGGCACGCCGGCTGTATAGCACTGCCAGGTCGGCGCCGGGCGCGCCGGTATTGATTACCACTGGCACTCGTCCGCGCGCCTGGCTGACTACGACGCGTGTGATGCGATCGCGCTCGGCCTCACTCAATTTGAAAATCTCGCTGCCGAGCGCGACACCGAGGCCGTGCACGCCGGCGGCGATGTTGAATTCGACCAGCCGGCGCAGGCTGTCTTCATCGATGCGCGCCTGCTCATCGAAAGGTGTGACCAGAATGGGAAAGACCCCGCGCATGGACATTGCGTGGATGTTTGACATGGGTTCTGCGTCCTTGTTCGTCGGATATAACCCCGCGCATCAAGCAGGTCAAATGGCTGAGATTCACCCGCATAAATCTTCAACCCGTGTATACTGGTAGAACATTTGTTTCACCCTTCGCTGCTCACTCACACACAGGGCGACGAAGGCACACAGGAGGATCTATGGCTACTTACTCGCACGCAAAGCCTGCCGGCATGCCCACTTGGGTCGATCTGCTCACACCTGACCCGGAGGTGGCGCGCAATTTCTACCACGCGCTATTCGGCTGGGAATACGATATCGGCGGGCCGGAGTTCGGCGGCTATGCCACCGCGCGCATCGGCAACCGCAGCGTCGCCGGCATCGGCGGGCAGATGCCGGATGCGCCAGCGATGCCGGCGTTCTGGCAACTGTATTTCGCGTCCGATGATCCGCAGGCCGACATCGCCAAAGCTGAAAAGCTCGGAGCCAAAGTGGAATTTCCACTGGCGCAGGTTGGCACATTCGGCACGATGGTCTCCCTGAGCGACCCCACCGGCGCGGCATTCAATCTGTGGAAGGCCGGCACGCATATTGGCTCACAGGTCACCGAAGACCCAGGCTCGACCGCGTGGTTTGAGCTGTACACGCCGAATGCGAAGAAGGCGCGCGATTTTTATACGGCGCAACTCGGCATGACTGCTGACGCCATGCCGGGCGATCTGGAGTATTACATCCTCAAGCGCGGCGAGGACATGCAAGCCGGCGTCATGCAGATCGACCCAGCCTGGGGCAACATGCCGCCATTCTGGGCCATCTACTTTTCAGTGGTGAATACCGATCAATCTGTGGAAACCCTCCTCAAGTATGGCGGCAAGATCATGGGCAACATCGAGGACACGCCCTTTGGCCGCATGGCTGCAGTGGTTGACCCACACGGCGCGAACTTCAAGATTATCCAGCCACCGGCGCAGTAACGATTCCACCGAAAACCGCCCCTTGCATAATGTATGCAAGGGGCGGCTGTGATTTTTCAGCGCGCTCAACGGGGATGCTCGTCTGCAGTCGCTGTAAAAACACGTCAAAATTGCCCTGCGCGCGTGTCGATTTTGCCGGGGTGCCATTCGACGTATTCATAGCGCGACAGAACACGCGCAATCACACACAGAAGGAGCAACTGAAATGAGAGTCATGGTTTTTGTGAAGGCGAACCCAGAAAGCGAGGGCGGCGCGATGCCAAGCGAGGAAATCCTGCGCGAGATGGGCAAATACAACGAGGAGTTGGTGAACGCCGGCGTCATGCTGGCCGGCGAAGGCCTGCAGCCCTCTTCGAAGGGCAAGAGGGTGCGCTTCGAGGGCAAGAAGCGCACCGTCATCGACGGCCCGTTCACCGAAGCCAAGGAGTTGGTCGCCGGCTTCTGGATGTGGCAAGTGAAAGACATGGACGAAGCCGTCGAGTGGATCAAGCGCAGCCCATTTCAGGAGGGCGAACTTGAGCTTCGGCCCGTGTTCGAGACGGAAGACTTTGCCGCCAGCGACCCGACGGGTGAAATCCGCGCCCAGGAACACCGCTTGCGTGAGCAGTCGGCGGCGAATGCAAAGAAGTAACCATGCAAGCCTGACAGGTTTGTTGTCAATATAGATCTGTCAGACTTTCAAGGAGTCCCATGCAAAAGATCACGCCTTTTTTGTGGTTCGATGGTGACGCCGGTGAGGCGATGAAGTTCTACACTGCGATCTTCCCCAACTCGAAGATCGTCGAAGTCTCGCGCACCGACAATCTGCCCGGGCCGTCCAATAGCATGGTCACCGGCACGATGCACCTGAATGGTCAGGATATCCTGGTCATCAGCACCGGCCCGTCGCCGTTCAAATTCACAGAAGCCTTCTCGCTGCAAGTGCTTTGCGAAACGCAGGAAGAGGTGGATTACTACTGGCAGCGACTGACCGAGGGCGGCGAGCCGAGCCAGTGCGGCTGGCTGAAGGACAAATACGGCCTGTCATGGCAGATCGTGCCGGCGGTGCTGAGCCGGCTGATGAATGATCCCGACCCCGCGAAATCGCAGCGCGTGATGCAGGCTATGTTTCAGATGAGCAAGTTCGACATTGCCACATTGCAGCGCGCTCATGACGGTGCGTAAGACAAATTGAGTGTCTCCGATCCCATCCCCTGTGCCGTTTCACCGGACAGGGGATGCTTTCCATCTGCGTTCTCAGGCCGCACTTCGTTCAGAATGCTCGTCATCCAATGTCAAACGACATTCACGGCGCGATTGAAGCCGTCTGGCGCATCGAGTCCGCCAAGCTGATCGGCGGCCTCACCCGCATCGTGCGTGATGTGGAGTTGGCTGAGGATCTGGCGCAGGACGCGCTTGTCATTGCGCTGGAGCGCTGGCCGCACACAGGCATCCCTGACAACCCGGCTGCCTGGCTGATGGCCACCGCCAAGCATCGCGCCATCGATCGCATCCGCCACAACGTCATGCAGCAGCGCAAGCTCGAATCGATGGGGCGGGATGTTGAGTTGCAGCACCAACTCACCGAGGCCGATTTTGAGGCAGCGGCAGACGATGTGGTGCGCGACGACCTCTTGCGGTTGATGTTCATCACCTGCCATCCGGTATTGCCAAAGGAGGCGCGAATCGCGCTCACGCTGCGCCTGCTGGGCAACTTGACGACAGACGAGATTGCGCGTGCCTTCCTCGCGCCGGAGCCGACCATTGCGCAACGCATCGTGCGCGCTAAGCGCACCCTGACCGAAGCGCGCGTGCCATTCGAGATGCCGGCTGGCAGTGAGCGCGCCGAGCGCGTGGCATCGGTGCTGGAGGTGATCTACCTGATCTTCAACGAAGGCTATGCAGCCACTGCCGGCGATGCCTGGATGCGGCCGGCGCTGTGCGATGAGGCCTTGCGGCTTGGGCGCATCCTCGCCGGCCTGGCGCCCAACGACGGCGAGGCGCATGGCCTGCTCGCGTTGATGGAGATCCAGGCCTCGCGGATGAAGGCGCGCGTCACACCTGCGGGTGAACCCATTCTGCTGCTCGATCAGAACCGTGCGCGCTGGGATCAACTGATGATCCAGCGCGGTCTGAGGGCGTTGGCAAAGGCCGAAGCGTTGGGAACACTTGGATCGTACGGCATGCAGGCGGCCATCGCCGCATGCCATGCGCGGGCGCGCAGGGCCGAAGACACCGACTGGGCAAAAATCGCCGCGCTCTACGATGCGCTGGCACAACTCACGCCATCGCCCGTCGTGGAACTCAATCGCGCGGTGGCGGTGGGGATGGCGTATGGGCCGGCGGCAGGGTTGGAGATTGTTGACGCGCTGCTGGATGAGCCGGCGCTGGTGGGATATCACCTCTTGCCGAGTGTGCGCGGCGATCTGCTGGCGAAGTTGGGACGCTATGCAGAGGCCGGCGTCGCCTTTGCGCGCGCCGCCTCACTCGCGCGCAACGAGCGCGAGCGCGCGCTGTTGCTGGCAAGAGCGGCGGCATGCGCGAGAGGGATGAGGTCGTAGCGAAGATTTGTGCCGTTGATCCTCTCTGCGGCTTGGCGCGCTTTGCAGCTTTATCTGCGTGGCATGTCGCGGATGGCTTCGAAGGCCGGGCGCGGTGCGCCGTTCTGACGAATCACGCTATACAGCGCGGGGTCGCCGCCCGGCTCATCGGGGTTCTGCCCGATCTTCTGGATGAAATCGAGATTGAAAACCGTGCCAAAGCGCACATAGCCGAGCCGGCGCAAAATCCCAAAGCCCTGCACGATCCACTGCGCCTGCTGCTGCTCGGTGTTGTCCAGCGCAAAATCGAAGCCGGGCGGCGCGCTGGTGATCGGCGCGCCATCCTTGCGGGTCAGGTTTTCAATGGACGCCCAGCCAAATTCAGTCACGCACATGGGCTTGTTGGTGCGCTGGCGATAGCCCTCGATGGTGCTGATGAACGACCACGAATGATGCGGGTTGTCGAAGGGACCGCGGAAGCGCGCGGCGGGGTTGTTGTAGCCGGCATCCCAGCGCTGATCTGGCGGCAGGTTGTAGCCGTTCAGATGCACGCCGATGCAGTCCACGTAGCTCAGGCCGCCGGCGCTGACAAAATCCTCAAGATAGGCAAAGTCATCCTGCGCCACGCCAGCGATATTTGCGCCGGTGGGCGAGGGCGCAGCCATGATGATCACAAGTTTGCGGTCTATTGCGCGCAGCGCCGGTGTCACAGATTTGAGGAATGCGACATAGTCTGCCGCCTTCAGCTCGCCGGATGCAACCACCCACTCGCGCTCCAGATTGGTCTCGTTCAACGCCTCTATGGCCTGGATGCAGCCCTTGTAGCGCGCAGCGATCAACTGGAAGAAGCGCACGCCTTCGCCTGTATTTTCTGGCGGGCTGGGGCGCTGGCCGGCATCGTGCGGCGGTGTGGTGCGCGTCCATTGCGGCGGCTGCGTGATGGTCGCAACGATGTTCAGTCCCTTTTTGTTTGCGTCGGCCACGAAGGCATCGAAGAGTTGGAACTGATGGATGTTGGGCTGGCCCTGCGCCGGCTCGAACTCATACCAGTTCACTTTGGCGCGCGTCCAGTTCAGCTTGAGCTGACTGCTCATCACGCTGTTCCAGTAGCCGATGTCGCCGACGGGCCAGTTGCTTTGGATGCCGTGGCCAAAGCGCGTGGTTGCTGTGCGTGGTCGCGGGCAGGTGAAGTCGGGGATGCCGGCGACGCGCCCGCGCGGGTCTATCGCACCCAGCGGGCTGGCGTGCGCCACATTCTCGCTGCCAATGCCGAACAGGAGGGCGCCGATGAGCGCGAGCGCACACAGAGTCTGGCGATCGCGCGCCCGGCTTGCAATCAACTGGAAATGCTTGAGCATGCCGCAGTTGTATCAAATCTGCCGTGCCGGCGCTGTTTGAGGCAGGAACGCGAAGGCTACGCTTGGGCGATGACAACTGCAGCTACATCTTCGTGAGCATGCTGACGATGCGGACTAACAATCGCTTTCCATGCATGAAATTCTGATCCTCGATTCGCTTCATCACTCGAAAAGCATCCAGGATTGCTCCGCACTCCATAGCTGATCCGCGAGCGATGTTGTAGGAACGCTTGGCGTCGGCGCCTCCATTTGGCTTTCCTGCGCCTTCCGCGATGTTCAGAGGAATAGAAAGAGACGCGCGGCGCAGTTGAGCAAGTGCATTGTTTACGGGTAAGCTTTCTGTCAGCTTTGTGGCTAATGCGAGGAACTCAATAGCCAGCCGGTATACATCTAGCCGCTCGTGTGCGAGTTGAGGTTCCTCGTCTGCCATAGAACACCGTGCACTGTTCGTCGACGTCGACGTCTACGTTGTCGTCGACGTCGACGAATACTGCGGTTACTCCTCCAGCGTGGTCAGATCTCCCTCCGGCAATCCTTGCGCCCGCGCCTTCAACACGCGGCGCATGATCTTGCCGCTGCGCGTCTTGGGTAGTTTTGGCACGAATTCCACCTTCTCTGGCTTGGCGATCGGTCCCATCACCTTGCCTACGTGCTGGCGCAACTCCTCAGCCAGTTGTGGCGAGCCTTCGTAGCCGGCGCGCAAAATCACATACGTATAGATCGCATTGCCGCGCACCTCGTGTGGCAGGCCGATTGCCGCAGCTTCCGCCACCGCCGGATGCGACACCAGCGCGCTCTCCACCTCCGCTGTGCCGAGGCGATAGCCGCTGACTTTCAACACGTCATCCACGCGACCGATGATCCAGAAGTAGCCATCTTCATCCTGGCGCGCGCTGTCGCCGGTGAAATAGCGGCCCGGGTAGCGATTCCAGTAGGTTTGTTTGTAGCGCTGTGGATCGCCATAGATGGTGCGCGCCAAACCGGGCCAGGGCGCAAGGATGGTGAGATAGCCCTCTTCATTCGGCTTTGCGGGGTTGCCGGCGTCATCCACCACCTCGGCCTTGATGCCGAAGAATGGCTTGGTGCCGCTGCCGGGCTTGAGGGGCGTGACCGGCAGCGGCGTGATCATGAAGCCGCCGGTTTCGGTCTGCCACCACGTGTCCATGATCGGGCAGCGCGAGCCGCCGATGTGCTCGTAGTACCAGCGCCAGGCCTCTGGGTTGATTGGCTCGCCGACGGAGCCGAGCAGACGCAGCGACGACAGGTCATGCTTGTTCGGCCATGCTTCACCAAAGCGCATCAGTCCGCGGATGGCCGTCGGCGCGCAATACAGAATTGTCACGCCGTACTGCTCGATGATGCTCCACCAGCGATCTGGCGCCGGGAAGGCTGGACCACCCTCATACATGATGCTGGTGACGCCGGCCATGAGCGGCGCATACACGATGTAGCTGTGGCCGGTGATCCAGCCCGGGTCGGCGGCGCACCACCAACGGTCGTCGTCCTGCACGTCGAACACATAGCTCAGCGTGGTGTGGATGAAGACGCTGTAGCCGGCGTGGGTGTGCACCAGGGCTTTCGGTTTGCCGGTGCTGCCGCTGGTGTAAAGGATGAACATCGGGTCTTCGGCGTCGGTTTGCTCGGTCTCGCACTTTGCGCTGGCATCCTTCATCAAGTCGTGCCACCAGTGGTCGCGGCCTTCCACCCAGCCCACCTCGCGCCCGGTGCGCTTGTAGACGACGACCTTCTCGACGATTGGCGCTTCCTTGATCGCGTCATCGACGATCTGCTTCAATTCGATCACCTTGCCGCTGACAAATGCGCCGTCGCAGGTGACGA
>CAZPVX010000058.1:0-12037 GCA_964590135.1 uncultured Anaerolineae bacterium
CGGCGGCACGGCCAAGAATGCGTTTCGCCTGCACAAAAAGGGATTGAATGTGCTGACGCTGCCAAAAACCATTGACAACGACATCAGCGGCACCGACATCTCCTTCGGCTACGATACGGCGCTGAACATCGCGACGGAAGCCATTGACCGCTTGCACAGCACAGCCCATAGCCACCACCGCATCATCGTGGTGGAGACGATGGGCCATAACACCGGCTGGATCGCGCTAGGTTCAGGACTCGCCGGCGGCGCCGATGTCATCCTCATCCCCGAAATTCCATACGACTTGAACATCGTGGCCGAGGCCGTGCGTGAGCGCAGCCGGCGCGGCCGCTACTTCAGCATCATCGCCGTATCCGAGGGCGCGGCCTCAAAGGAAATGGCGAAGACCCAAAAGCAACTTGAAGCGAAGATCGAAAGCGCGAAGTCCGAGAAGGCGCGCAACCGCGCCGAGCAGGCGCTGGCCGCATTCGAAGCTGGCCGCACCAGCCATACGCTGCAACTCTCGCGGCAACTCGAAGAACTCACCGGCCTGGAAACGCGGCTGACGATTCTGGGGCATGTGCAGCGCGGTGGCACACCCTCGCCGGCGGATCGTGTGCTGGCCACGCGGCTTGGCACATCCGCAGTGGAGTACATCGCGAATGGCGTGTTCGGCGTGCTGGTGGCTGCGCGCGGCGAAGGCACCGAAGCCGTGCCGCTCAAGGACATCGTCGGCAAGCGCAAGACCGTGCCGCTCGACCACCCCTGGATTCAGTCGGCGCGCGAAGTCGGCTTGTGCATGGGCGATTGAGCATTTTCGCCACAAGCGACATCTCGGCCTCTTCCTGATGGAGAGGCCGAGATGGAACAGAAACACGCTTACGCCTGCCGGCCGGTCTCCATCGGCGTGGCGCGGGTGAGGAAGTCCTCGCTGAAGCGCAACACATAGCTATCAAGCAATGCCTGCACGCGCTGCGCGTCCGGCGACACCACGATCAAGCCGGCGTGGTGCTTCTTGTGCATGCGCCAGACGATTTCTGCGTCGGTGTAGGCTGAGAGGTCGGGATGCTCCTGTCGCGCCAGGCAAACCAGAATGCCGGCGTAATCATCACGCGGCGCCGGCATCGCATAGTGCTCCCCGTGCAGATGCGCCAATTCCATGCGCGCCCACTCCACCCACGGGTTCACGCCAGTGCCATACTCGATCATGTCGCTGATGTTCGCGCCACCCACCCGCGCGGCCGCCTCAAGAAACAGCCACTGTTGCGATTCAAGCGTGCGCAGATATTCGGCATGCACGATGCCGGTGAAGTGCTGACCGCCCAGCGCGTGAATCACCCTGGCGTTCAAGTCGCGCGCAGCGATCGCTTCGGGCGAGTTGCGATCGAGCAGACGCGTGGTGAACACACCGCCCCCGTGCGACACCGTCAGTGGCGGCTTGCCATACGCGCTGACCACCGCAAACTGAATCTTGCCCTGCCACACAATCGTGTCAACGTGAAAGACGTCGCTCAACTCGAATTTTTCAAGCAGGCGAAACGACTGCTGGTCGCCAAGCTCGTTGAGCCAGCGCCACACCTCATCCGCGCTCTCGCAGCGTTTGATGCCCATCGAACCGGCCTCATGGCGCGGTTTGAGCAGCCACGGCGCCGGCACGCGCGCCATCCACTCGCGCAACGCGTCATAGTTGTGCACCGGCGTGAAGTCTGGCTCGGGGATGCCGGCGGCGCGCGCCCTCACCCGCATCGCCAGCTTGTCATTGAATGGCCGCGCTTCAGAGGCCAACATACCGGGCATCTGAAGATGCTCGCGCAGGATGCCGGCGGTTTCCACCTCATATTCGTCGAGCGGGATGATGAGATCGAACTTCAAGCCGCGCGCCATATAGCTGACCGCATTGATCACATGCGGGCGGTTCGACATGCTGTGCATGTAATGCACACCGTCAAGTGATTCATATGGCCACTCATCGCCGCGCCAACGTTCCTCAGTCAAGAGGAAAACGCGGCAACCCTGTTGCTTCAACTCCTGCATGATGCGCTGGCCTTTGACAGCGCTGCTGATGCAAAGCACGGTGAAATTCGACATGATGCTGCTCCTGTGATTAGTTGACACAAGGGTAAATCTGCGCCCTTGCCCGTTTGCAATCTTGTGAGGAATTTTAGCCGCGATGGACATGCGCTGCACAGAATCGACGCAGCCGCGCGTGCTATTCTCCAAACAATTCTCTGCATGAAGCGTCCATTTCACCCGGCAGTTCGTTTTGCGCTCCAGTTGTTGCTGGTCTGGCTCGTCCAGATTGCGCTGCTCTGGCTGTTGATCTCTGCGCTGCCAGGCTTCTCGATCAATCGCATCTCCGCCGGCTCCGTCGTGCGTGAGATGCTGGCCGCGCTGCTGATCGGCGTGGTCAATCTGGCGATCGGGCCGGCCCTGATCGCGTTGCGTATTCCGCTGAATGTGGCGACCGCCGGCCTCACGCTGCTGATGGTGAACTTTGGACTGTTGGCGCTGGCGGCCCAACTGGTGCCGGATTTTCAAATCCGCTCGCTCATCCAGGATGGCCTCATCGGTGCGGTGTTGCTGTCGATTGCGAACACGCTGCTGACTGCCTTTGTGGCAATGGATGACGACTATGGCTACATGCAGTTTGCGCTGGGCGCGCTGCGCCGGCATGGCGCCCGGGTTGCGCGCCGGCGCAAAAACGCCGTACAGCGCGGCATGGTGTTGCTGGAGATCGATGGATTGTCGCACCGGCGTTTGAAACAGGCGCTGGCAGACGGGTTGATGCCGGCGGTGGCCAAACTGGTGGCCAGCGGCACCCACTGCCTGTTGCGTTTCGACAGCGGTCTGCCATCGCAGACGTCATCCTCGCAGGCCGGCATTCTGTTCGGCGACAACCGTGACGTGCCGGCATTTCGCTGGTACGACAAGCGCGCCGGCCGCATGTTCGTCTCGAATCATCTGGATGACGCGCGCGCCATCAACGATTTCTTCAGCAACGGGCGCGGCCTGTTGCGCGGCGGCGCGTCGATCAATAACTTGATTAACGGCGATGCAGCGCGTTCGCTGCTCACGCTCAGCACCATCGCCGGCAACAACAAACACCCAACCGAGCGCGCCACCGACGACCTCAGCACCTTCTGGCTGAATCCCTACACCTTCGCCCGCGCCGTTGCGCTGAGCATCATCGATCTCTTCCGAGAGTTGTTCCAGGCCGCCAGGCAAGTGCTGACGGACAAACAACCGCGCATCAACCGGCTGCGCGCCGGCTATCCACTGCTGCGCATTCTGACCAATGTCTTCCTGCGCGATCTGGCGACCTTCGCCGTGATGCAGGAGATCATGCGCGGCATGCCGATCATCTACACCACCTTCGTGGGCTACGATGAAGTGGCGCACCACGCCGGCCCCGACACAACTGACGCCCTCGACACGCTGCGTGGCTACGACAAGCAGGTGCGGCATGTGTTGCGGACCATCGAACAACTCGCCCCGATTCCGTATGATCTGTTTTTGCTCTCGGATCATGGGCAAAGCGCCGGCGCGACCTTTCGCCAGCGCTATGGCCAATCGCTCACGCAATACATCATCGCGCTCACCCGCCCCAACACATCGGTCGAGGAGATGCAGACGGTGGAAGCCGGCCACTCTTTTGTGCGCGCGCTCACAGCGGAATTGCAGGCAGCCAGCGCCGAACTGGCAAAGCGCCCCAACACGCGCATCCGCCGCGCGTCGATGCGCGCCACCGCCCGCACCCTGGGCGAGATCAATCGCAAAGCGCCGGCGGAGCGATCGCACGACGCCGAGGTGGTTGTATGCGTATCGGGCTGCCTGGCGCACGTCTATTTCAACGCGCTAGGCAACAACAAGGTATCTCTGCATGACATCGAGCAGGCGCATCCGCAATTGATCCAGTCGCTTGTCAATCACGCGGGCATCGGCTTCGTGGCGGGCTATGACGAGGATGGCGATGTGCTGGTGATGGGCAAGCGCGGCGCGCGCAACCTGAGCGACGGCACAATCAGCGGTGAAGATCCCCTTGCGCCATTTGGCAACGCGCAGCAGCGCGCAGAGCAGGTGTTGCGGCTGGCGCGCTTTCAGGTCGCCGGCGACCTCATTCTCAACAGCACGCTTTTTGCCGATGGCAGCGTGGCTGCGTTTGAAGAGTTGGTTGGCTCGCACGGCGGCCTGGGCGGCGAGCAGTGCGATGCTTTTTTGCTGCATCCTTGCGCCAAGCGCGCACCAGAGCAGCGCATCGACAACGCCTATCAAGTCTACGCGCTGCTGGAACGCTGGAAGAAGAGGGGAGGAAGGGAAGAACGCGAAGACACGGGGTTGCCTTGATCGAGATTCACAAACCTGGCAACCTCCTCGAGACCGGCCATGTTTTTATCACGGATAATCACATGGCAATGCAAGCATGGAAGACAGCATCGCGCCGCACTGTGTTCAACCAGCCGCCATGGATCGAACTTGAACTGCACGAAGTGACGTTGCCTGATGGCCGCGTCATCTCTGATTGGGCGTGGGTGAAAACGCCGGCATTCGTCAATGTCGTCGCCATCACCGATGACGACCGCTTCCTCTGTTTTCGGCAGGTGAAATATGCCATCGAAGGCACAACGCTGGCGACCGTCGGCGGCTATTGCGAGCCTGGCGAAGATCACCGTCTGGCAGCTGAGCGCGAACTGATGGAGGAGACCGGCTACCGCGCCAGACAATTCACCCATCTCGGCAGTTTTGCAGTGGATGGGAATCGCGGCGCCGGCGTAGCGCACCTGTGGCTGGCGGCCGGCGCACACAAGGTGGCCGAGATCGACGCCGACGATTTGGAGGAGCAAGAGTTGCTGCTGTTGACACGCGAGGAAGTAAAGGCCGCGCTGCTGGCCGGCGCGTTCAAAGGGCTGTCGTGGGCCGCAGCGGTTGCGCTCGCACTGGAAAAGCAGTGATCGGCGCGGGTCTTGTTGCACAAATCAAAAAGCGCTGAGACGACCGTGACGGATTGCAGCCGATCAACCAGTTCGCGCAGTAACGCATCATTTATCATTTCACCTCACCATGCGCCGGCTCCCCACCCTCATCGCCATCGCCATGCTTGTTGTGGCGGCTCTCTTCGCGCTGTGGTTTGCGCTGCCAGCGACCGCGCAGTCGCTCTACACCGTCACCGGCGAAAGCGAGCGCTTCCCGCAGTTGCGCGCGCTGTGGAACCTGGCGCTGCAGCAGTTCCGCCCGCCGCTGCAACTCGCGCCGGATGCGCAGATCGACCACCTGCCGGCCAATCCGCTCGGCGTGAACACGTTCCTGGAGGGCGAGGTGGAGCCGGCCAAGCGCGCGCGCAGCCTGCAGATGATCGCGGACGCCGGCTTCCAATGGATTCGCCAGCCTTTCGTATGGTCGGACATAGAGATCCACGGCAAGGGCGACTTCGAAGACCGCCGCAACCAGCCCGCCCGCAGCGCATGGGACAAATATGACAACATCGTCGACCTGGCTGAACAAAACGGCCTGAACATCATCGCGCGGCTGGGCGCGCCGCCAGCCTGGGCGCACGCCGGCTACGCCGACCTCGGCGACTTTGGACCGCCGGCGAACTTTGAGGATTTTGCCGATTTCGTCGAAGTGATCGCGCAGCGCTACAAGGGCCGCATCACGCACTGGCAAATCTGGAACGAACCGAACATCTTCCCCGAATGGGGCAACCAGCGCGCCAACCCCGAAGACTATACAAAGTTGCTGTGCCTGGCGCACGACCGCTTGAAGAAAGTCGATCCAAACAACGTGGTGATCGCGGCTGCGCTTGCGCCGACGATCGGGCAGGATGGCGGCGGCTACCCGGGCGGCGGCCTGAACGACCTGGTGTTCTTCCAACGCATGTATGGCGCCGGCGCCGGCAAATGCTTCGACATTGGCTCGGCCCAGGGCTATGGGCTGTTCGGCGGGCCGTTTGAGCGCCGCACCGATCCACTGCAAACCAACATCACGCGCCACATGCTGCTGCGCGACATCATGGTGCGCAACGGCGACGCGCACAAGCCCATCTGGCTGAGCGAGGTGAACTGGAATGCCGTGCCGAACAAGCCTGAGGAGATCGCCGACGTCAACCGCTTCGGTATCGTGACGCCGGCGGAGCAGGCGAAGTTCGTGCCAGAGGTGTTCGAACGCGCGCGCGAAGAATGGCCGTGGGTCGGCGTGATGAGCGTGTGGTTCTTCAAGCGCCCCAGCGACACCGAGAAGAATCAATCGTGGTATTACTTCCGCATGTTGGAGCCGGACTTCACGCCGACGCCGCTGTGGGAAGCGATGAGGCAATACGCTGCGACACGAAAATAATCTGCCGAGGTTGCAGCCGCATGAAAGTTCACTTCATCCTCTTTGTGCGCGATCAGCAAGCGAGCCGCGATTTTTACGAGCATGTTCTGGATTGCCCGCCCACGCTCCACGTGCCGGGGATGACCGAATTCAGCATCGCCGATGGCGTGGTCATCGGCCTGATGCCTGAGCGCGGCATCGCCCGATTGCTCAACTTGAACGAAGCCGGCCTGGCGCGCGGGGCGATTCGCGGCGAGATATATCTATCCGTCTCATCGCCCGAGGCATTTCATCAGCGCGCGCTGGCCGCTGGCGCGCGAGAACTCAGCCCATTTGCGCCGCGCGATTGGGGCGATCGAACTGCCTATAGTTTGGACCCTGACGGTTATATCCTCGCCTTTGCAAGCCGGATGGATGTGTGAGCGATTTCGTGCAGACCGTACAATATCAACGCAGGATGTGACATGGATTCAAAATGGCGCAAGTTCATCATGGCGATCTCGCCGTTCATCGGCATCACGCTCTTTTTGTTCATGGTCAACGTGATGACAGCCATCATTGGCGGCTCGTTCGTTCCATGGTTTTTATTTCCTGTTGCAGCATTCCTCATCCCCATCTTCATCATTTTTACCGGCATCGTGCTGAAGGAAGATAATTCGCCGGCGGCACGAGCCAGACGCAAGGCCGAACGGGCCCAACGCGAAGCGAAGCTCGCCGGCGAGGCGGTGAGCGCATCGTTGCAAGCAAAGGTCAACACTGCGCGAACGTATCAAAAACAAATCAGCAGCATGGCGCAGGCGGCCAAAACCCCGCTGAGGAGATCGCGCTTGAATGACCTCGCCTTACAGGTGGACGATTGGGTCAAGTCGGTCGAGGAGATGGCAAAGCAGGTGGACGACTTCAAGCGCAACGAGGTGATTCAGAACGACCTGAGCACCGTGCCGGCAGCTGTTCGCGCGCTTACGCGCCAACTGGCAGATGAGCACGACCCCGCCGTGCAAAGCCAGATCGAGCGCACGCTCAATGCGCGCGCTGCGCAGTTGAAGTCGCTTGAGACCCTGCACCGCCGCATCCGCCAATCCGAAGTGCAATTGGAAAGCACCATCGCCGCCATCGGCACGATCTACTCGCAGGCGCTCGCCATCCAATCGACTGACAAGATCGCCGATTACGACCATCTGTCGCAGGAAGTGGATGAGCAGGCCAAAGTGTTGCGCGATCAGCTCGAAGCCCTGGAAGAAGTGAAGCTCGACAAAGACAAGCAATATCTGGCGAGTTGAATCAGCAAGGCATCCTGGGTGGGGCGGTCAGTTTGCGCAAATCCAACGCTACGCCGGCCAAAATGGCGCCGACGATTCAAAGTGCTTTGCCTGCTTTTTCACGCTGCGCTGCTGCGCGCCATTCTGCCAGAGCGCGCTGGTGGCGCGCTTCCAGCTTCACCAACCTGCGCCTGGCCTTCATCATGTCGCGCGCCTGCTCAAACGTCATGCCATGGACATCCATCAGGTAGGCTGCCAGCAGGGTGGCAGAGCGGCCGCGCCCTTTGGCGCAATGCACGAGGATGCTGCGGCCGGCGCCGGCCTCGTTTTTCATCCACGCCACTGCCTCGT
The DNA here is from genome assembly GCA_964590135.1 of uncultured Anaerolineae bacterium. Lineage (GTDB taxonomy): Bacteria > Chloroflexota > Anaerolineae > J036 > Brachytrichaceae > JBDHWI01. The sequence goes on from CAZPVX010000058.1 coordinate 7,902, forward strand.
CGATCATGTCGCAATCCGGCACGCCCACATCCGGCACTCTGAAGCGGATGTGATGGATGCCGTGCCGCGCATAAAACGCCTCATCGTCGGCGCGCTCGGCGCGGATGTTGATCACAGCATTGATGCCCTGCTCGTGGATAAACTGGTAATCGCGCTGCAGCGACGGCGCGCCGCCCAGCCACAACGCCGGCGCGATCTCGCTGAACCAGTCATGCCCCAGCACGCGCTCATACGTGAAGCGAATGAGCGGGTAGAGCTTGTCAAAGCCGCGATGGAAGAGCGATAGTTCAGGTGACACGTCAGCCATTTTCCCACGTGATAACATGCAGGCACGCCGGCAGTCAGCCGGACTCACAGCGGATCAACACCATGGCAGGCACACACTAGCCCCCTTTGGCAATTCACAGCCTGAATTGCCACTCGCGCACTTGAACGCGCGGCGCGCCGCACCAGTTGCCTTCTCTTTCTCGTGTTGATTCCAAATGCTTCAAATTCGCTCGCGCATCGCGCGCCTCAGCACCGTGCGCATCGTCACGCTCGGCGCATTCGTCGCCGGCCTGCATTTCTACCTGCCGGTCTATGTGTTCTATCTGCAAGGGCGCGGATTGAACCTGTTCGATGTCAATCTACTGCAGATTGCCGGCATCGCCTCGCAGTTCATCGCCGAAGTGCCGACCGGCATCCTCGGTGACAAGTTTGGCCGCAAGCGCTCGGTCGTCATCGGGCTGGCGCTGATGGGCATCTCGGAAGCCATGATGCTCATTTCCACGCAGTTGTGGCATTTCATCGCCCTGCAGGTCGTGCTGGGGTTTGGCTTTGCGTTCATCTCTGGCAGCCAGCAGGCATTGCTGATCGAAAGCCTGCCACGCGATGCGCCAGATCACGCGGCGCAGGTGAAGCGCGCACTTGGCCGGCTCAGCGCAGCGTCGCAGATCGGCTTCGTAATCTCATTTACGCTGGCCGGCCTGCTCTTTCCGGATGTGCAACTCACACGCTTCATGATCCCGATTGCACTGACCGCCGGCATGTTGTGGCTGGCTGCGCTGATCGTGTCGTTTGCCCGCGAGCCACAGTCCCACTCCGAGGCGCATGCGCACGCCTCATCGCTGATGCTGTTGAAATCCAGCCTGAATCTGCTGCGCGATGACCGCGCCTTCCGCCGCATCGTCCTGCTCAGCATCTTTGCCAATTCCTTCGGCTGGTACTGGATCGCGCTCTATCAGCCGTTTCTGGCGCGCGCGCATGTGCCGGCGGCGTGGTTTGGGCCGGCGCTCGCGCTCGGCACGCTGTTGGCGGCGTGGGTGAATGCCAATATCGAGCGCATCGAGCGCCTGCTGCCGCGCCGCCACGCCCTGCTCATCCTGACTGCGCTGCCCGGCGCGCTGTATCTGCTGATGGGGTTCGAGCATGGCGCAGCGTCGGCGCTCACGCTGTTCATCGCGCAATATGCGACGATGAACGCCGCACAGCCGCTGCTCGGCGCCTATGCCAACCAGCGCATCAATGCGCGTTATCGCGCCACAGCGCTGTCGCTGATGTCGCTGCTTACAACGCTGTATCTGGCAGTCGCCGGCGTGCCGATTGGGGCACTGGCGGAGTGGTCATTGCCGGCGCTGTTTGCGGGGATGGGGCTTGTCATCATTGCTAACGCCTTCCTGTTCCGCATCAATCCCGACGCGCAGCTTCTGGCGTTGACAGAGTGAACGGGTTTCAGTGAATCACCCACTCCGCATCGGAGACAAGGCAGATGCCGCCGCGCCGCTTCAAGATGGGGCGAACGGCCTCAACCAGGGTTTCGAGCTGATCAGCCTCGCAGGTGGTGAGCAGATAGCTGTTCTTAAACACATCGGTCAGGTCGTCGCCGGTGCGCGCGCCACGAGCGCCCTTCCCTTCCACATCGCGGATGATGGTGTAGCCGGCAACGCCATGCCGTTCCAGCACGCGCCGCACTTCGCGCATCTCGATCGCGTCGGTGATGATCTCCACTCGCTTGATGCTTTGCATGGTTTATCGCCAGAACTGATTGATGATGAACATGTAGAGCGGAATGCCCAATGCCACATTAAAGGGGAAAGTGAGTGCAAGCGCCATCGAAACATACACGCCCGGGTGGGCCTCGGGAACGGCCAGGCGCATGGCTGCCGGCACTGCGATGTAGGACGCGCTGGCACACAGCACCGTGAACAAAAGCGCATCGCCGGCGCCAATACCGATCATCCGCGCAATTGCCATCGCCGCCGCCGCATTGAACAGCGGCATGAGCAACGCAAAGCCGGTCGCAAACACGCCAACCTGGCGCAGATTGGCCAGCCGGCGCGCGCTCACCAGCCCCATGTCGAGCAGAAACAGGCACAGCATGCCCTTGAAGATGCCGTCAGTGAATGGCATGAGCGCCTTGCCGCCCTCATTGCCAGTGACGAATCCGATGAGCAGACTGCCGATCAGCAGCAACACCGAGCCGTTGAAGATGGCCTCGCGCAAAAGCTCGCCCCAGCCATGATGATGCTCACTGTCGCCGGCGTGATTCAGACGCGCCAGCGCCACGCCAACGATGATCGCCGGCGATTCCATCAGCGCCATGCCGGCGACCATATGGCCGCCATGCTTCATCCCCAACTGATCGAGAAAAGCGCTGGCGGTGATGAAGGTGACTGCGCTGACCGAGCCATAGGTGGCGGCGATGGCAGCGGCGTTCGGCACATCCATGCGCCGGCGCAGAATGGTGAACGAGACCAGCGGCACTGCCAGCGCCATGCCCATTGCCGCCAGCAGAGATAAGACAACTTCGGAGCCGCCGGCGCTATGGCGCAATTCCACGCCGCCCTTGAAGCCAATCGAAAGCAGCAAATACAGCGACAGCAATCGCGGCAACGGCTGTGGCATGTCCAGATCAGACTTCAACGCAACGGCGATCATGCCGAGAAAGAAAAACAGGATCGGCGGGTTGAGCAGGTTTGAGGTGATGGCGTGAATATCCATGAACACAACAAAAACGGGATGCGAGGTCTTCGCATCCCGTTATCCGCTCCTTGATTTGCGACAACTACTTCGCCGCCGGCGCGCGGGCCGGCGCCATGCGGTGCTTCGTGCCCCACAGATCGCGCTCGAACCACGCCACCACCAGCGGCACGGCGCTGAACACCGATGAGTAGGTGCCACTGACCAGACCGATCAGCATGACTGCGATGAACTGCTTGATGCTCGCGCCGCCGAACAGCAACAGCGCCACCATCACCAGGATGTTGATCAGCGAGATGGTGAGCGAGCGGTGCAATGTCTCGACCACGCTGCGCGTGACGATGTTCTCGAATGATTCACCGCGATGCCGCGTCAAATTCTCACGGATGCGGTCATACACCACGATGGTGTCCTGCACCGAGAAGCCCAGCACGGTGAGCATGGCGGTGATGAACAGCGCGTCGATCTCCCAATTGAACACGATGCTGAAGATGGCAGTGAGGCCGGCGGCCACCAGCACGTCGTGAATCATGGCAACGATCGCGCACACGCTATAGCGGATCGAATGCTCAGCCTTGCGGAACGACCACCAGATAAAGACGAGGATGGCGAGCGACGCCACCACGATGGCGAGCAACGCTGTTTGCGTCACCTGCGAGGCCACCGTCGGGCTGACCGATTGCACGGATGAGCGCCCTTCATCCAGCGGGGCGATTGCATTCAACGCGGTGCGAATCTGCTGCGCCTGCTGACCTTCGATGAAGATGGTGCGCACCTGCCAGATGTTGTCGGCCTCGACGCCCAGCCGGGTGACGGCCGGGTTGGTAATGCCAAACTGGTTGAACACACCGCGAATCTGGTCTTCGCTGATCGGGCCGCTAAATGCAAGCTCGAAGCGGTTGCCGGCGAGGAAGTCTGGGCTGAGCTTCCACGGCGTGTGCGTCGGCAGCGTGATGACGTTGTAGATCATCGCGATGATGCCGGGGATGATGACGATCAACGAGAGGATGAAGTAATACCGGCGGTTCTCGACGATCTTGAAAATATTGAACATACTGCTCCTAGACGCCCAAAAGCGTGCGGCGCTCCTCAACGGCTTCAGTGGTGGATTCCGAGAACACCAGCCGCATCATCGTGCGGGTGACAAACATGGCGGCAAACAAGCTGACGAGAATGCC
>CAZPVX010000059.1:0-7956 GCA_964590135.1 uncultured Anaerolineae bacterium
TTCGAGCCTGCAGGTGCAAGCCAGCACATCACAGGCAGCGATGATGGCATGGCTGCAACAGCCGGCAGTCGCAGCGCAAATAGACGGGCTGCGCGCCTACTGGATCATCAACGGCTTCGCCATGCAAGCCACGCCGCAGGTGATCGACGAGATTGCGGCGCGGCCAGATGTCGCTTCGGTGCGGCTGGATGGCACGGTGCAGGCGACGCAAGACGATGGGCCGCAGCCTCTCGATGTGTCGTCGCTGCCAGACAGTATTCGCGCGCGCATGCAAATGGATAACCGCGCGCCGGCAACATTCCCTTTCACTCGTGAGCCGCTGACGCAGAACATTCCGGCGCCGGTGGCCGGCGCGATTTGGGGCGTGAACAAAATTCGCGCCGACCAAACCTGGCGCAGCTTGAATGTGACGGGCGAGGGCGTCGTCGTCGCCAACATCGACAGCGGCGTAGATTGGAATCATCCGGCGCTGCAAGCGCATTATCGTGGTTTCGCCGGCGGCCCAGTCGCCGATCACCTTCACAACTGGTATGACGCAACCGATGAGGGTGCAATCTATCCGTCCGATCCTTTTGGACATGGCACGCACGTCATGGGCATCATGGTTGGGCAGGATGGCGTGGGGGTTGCGCCAGGCGCGCACTGGATGGCGGTGAAGGGTTTGAACTCGGAGGGCGCAGGCAAATATAGCTGGCTGCATAGCGCATTCCAGTTCATCCTCGCGCCGGGCGGCGATCCATCCTACATGCCCAACATCCTCAACAACTCATGGGGCACGATCAACAGCTACGACCAGGAATTCAAGGAGGATCTTGCGGCGCTACGGGCAGCCGGCGTCTTCGTCGTTTTCTCGAACGGCAATCGCGGTCCTCAGACGGGGAGCGTGTCATCGCCGGCCAGCAATCCGAATGTGATTGCGGTGGGCGCGAGCGACAGCGATGACGATGTGGCCTATTTTTCCAGTCGGGGGCCATCGCCCCTGACCGGGGAGTCAAAACCGACCATTGTCGCGCCGGGCGTGCAGATCACATCCACCTTCCCCGGTGGCGGTTACAAATTGCTGAATGGCACGTCGATGGCCGCGCCGCATGTCGCCGGCGTGGCCGCGCTGATGCTGAGCGCCAACCCCACGCTCGACATCGCGCAAATGCTCTACACCATCACCAGCACAGCAGCGGCATTGACCACAGGCACCGTGCCAAACAACGCATGGGGCTGGGGGCGCATCGATGCCTACAGCGCAACGCTGGGGGTGATGACAAGCGGTGTGGTGTCGGGCGTGGTGACAAGCGGCGGGCAACCCATCGCCAATGCCAGCGTGATTGCCGAGGATGCGCCAAATGGTTTGCGCGCCCAGGCGACGACCGATGGAGATGGACGTTTTGTGCTGCGCATGACCGCCGGCGCATATATGATCAGCGCCGGCGCATTCGGTCTCATCACCCAAACGATCGGACCGCGCCTGATCGTCACAGGCTCATTGTTGCAGCAGGACTTTGATCTGCAAGCGCAGCCGGTGGGCATGGTGGTGGGCGCGGTGCGAGATGCCGGCAGCGGCGCATTCATCACCGCAACGGTCGGCGCAAAAGGCACGCCGCGCACCTCGCATTCAAATCTCGATTGTCCAGCCTGTCGCTACGAGTTGTCGTTGCCGGTGGGAACGCATGTCATCGAGGTGCGCGTGGCCGGCTATCGCGTGCAATCACAAACCGTAGCCGTGGCAGAAGGTGCAACGACAACGCTGGACTTTGCGCTTGCGCCGGCTCCGCGCATCGCCTTCGTCGATTCCGGCGCAGCGTTCTATGGCAGCGCCGCGCCGGCCTTTCACGAGACCTTTGACGTCCTGCAACTCGGCTTCGACGAATTCCGCATCAAACACATCCCGCAGGACACACCGACCATCACAGAGATGCTGACCTATGACGCGGTGGTGTGGAGCGCACCGTATGATGCGCCATCCTTCGTCGGCGCCAGCAACGTGCTATCGAGCTATCTTGCCGCCGGCAAAAATCTATTGCTCACCGGCCAGAACATCGCACTCTACGACGGGGGCGGCGCACTGACCTACTCACCCTACTTCCTCAACCAGATCAACGCGGTGTACATGGCGAAGAACCGCGCTGCGCAGCACGCGATCGGCGTCGACGACACGCCCGTCGCCGGCATGACGCTGCCTTTCGCCCACGCCACAGACCAATTCGCGCCGGATGTGGTGCAGATGATGCGACCCAACGCCGCGCTGTTGATCGGCAACTACGACAGCCCTGTGAATGGTGACAGCGGCGCCGGCGTATGGTCGGATCGTTGCGTCAAGCATCGCTCAGCATATTTCGCTTTCGGGCTGGAGAATCTTGCGCTGGGTGATCGCGCGAGTGTGATGCAGCGCACACTCGATGCGTTCGTTGCGCCGCGCCCGCTGTTTGGCATATCGCTGGTTTCGGCGGATCCGCTCTTTACGGCGGCAGCCATCGGCCAGGCCGGCCAAACTGTGACACATACTGTCCGCATTCGCAACACCGGCGATGGCGGCACGACGCAGACATTCAGCTTGTTTCTGGAAAATCAGCGCTGGCCGTCAACCCTGAGCCAGTCGTCGATCACGCTCGCGCCGTGCGCGAGTGCAAATATCACGATCTCGGTGTCGATCCCCGCCAGCGCCGGCGTGGATGAGCGCGATATGATCGTGGTAGGCGCCCTGGCAGACGCCGCGCCGACCACGCGCGCCACCATCAGCATGACCAGCAAAACGCCAGCCAGCATCCTGCTGGTCGACGATGACCGCTTCTTCAACCGCGAGAGCGATTATCTTGATGCGCTCGTTGCGCAGGGCAGCGCTGTCGATCGCTGGAGCACACAATGGAGCACCTCTATCGCCTATTCGCCGCCGATCACTTTTCTCAAGCAGTATCCAGTTGTGGTCTGGCAGAACGGCTACGACTGGTATGACCCGATCAAAACATCAGAGCAGCAAATGCTGATGCAGTATCTCGATGCCGGCGGCCGGCTCTTCTTCACCTCGCAGGCCGCGCTCTCATATCTTGGACTCAACTCATTCACGCAGCGTTACCTCGGGGTGGCCAACATTGACTTCAATGACGTTTTCAGCAGTGTGATCGGCGCCAGCGGCACGCCGTTGGGCGATGGATTTTTTGGCGGCACATTGTTGCCATTCCCCTACAACTGGAACCTCAGTTCGGCTGTTCAGCCCACGCACGGGACGCAGACAATTTTGCGTGGCGATAGCGCGCAGCCGGCCGGCCTGACGCGCGAGGAATCAGCGCAGCTACAAGACCGCCCCGTGTGGCGCACAGTTTTCATGCCCTTCGCCTTTGAAGCGCTGGAGCCGGCGAACATGCGCGATGTGACCAACCGCATCCTCGGCTGGCTGTCGCCGCTTGGACACTCTTCATTCCACGCAGATGCGGCAACGCTCGCGCCTGGCCAAACGACAAACATCACGTACACGCTGCGAGCAGACGACGTCATTGCGCGGCTGCCGCGCGTGCCGCACGCAGCAAGCATCTCAGTAACGATGCCCGCCGGCCTGGCGCTGGTGGCGTCGTCGATGCAGAATACAACGGACAACGTCGCCGGCGCATGGTCGGGCGCAATCAACGGCGGTGATGTGCTGACATGGGTCTTCACAGTGGCGGTGGAGAATGGCGTTGGCGCAATGACATCTCTGACCATGACCGCACATATTGCGCTCAATGATCTGATGTTGCGCTTCACCCAATCGCAGATCATTCGCGTGAACGCGCCGGCGCTCGAACCCGCCATTCTCGAAACCCAGCAATCCCACTGGAGCGGCGAGATGGCATTGCAGACCAGGGTGAAAAATGCCGGCCTGAGCGACGCGCGGGATGCCGTCATCACCACCGTTGTGCCGGCCAGTGTCAAGTTGAATGTCACATCCATCACCACGAATCTGCCGGGCAAGATCGCCAAGACGGCCTCAGCCATCATCTGGCAAGGCGACATTCCACAAGGTCAAACGCTCACGTTGGATGTGACCGGGAAGATGCCGGCGCTTGACACCCATGCGCTGAACATGTGGCTGCAGGCAGCAGCGCTGGCCGACGATCGCAGCGGGCGATTGACGCAGGCAACCGTCACCCTTGCGCCCTTCACCAGCCGGCTCTATTGGCCATTCTTTGCACATGATGGCCGATGACGACGCGCGGCAAGCGATCTCAGCGCAAGACAATGGGTAGCGCAATTGTCGATCCGCTGCGGACGGTCATAGTCATTGCGGTGATGTTGTTGGTGATGTCTGGATCAAAAGTGATCGATGCGGCATTGATAACAAAGTGGAGTTGCGCCGGCACCTCTTTACCCCGCAAGGTGATGACCACCTGCGAGACAGCGCCTGCTGGAAGTGATGTTTGTGCATCACACGTCACCGTGCTGCTGTCCAGTTCGCAGTCCCAACTCGGGCCTATCGCCGAAATATAGCTGACATCCGCCGGCAAGGTTATCGTGAACGCTGCTGAGTCCGCAGGGTAATCACCTCTGTTTTGCACTTCCGCCGTCAGCGTGAAGATGGCATTCGGTTGCACCACCGGCGCGCCTTGCAGGCTCACGCTGAGGTCGGCAGATTTCATCACGCTGGCGCTGGTGGTTGCGGAGTTGTTGGCTGTCTGCGGATCCCACGCGTCGCTGGCGCTCACAAAGTCCATGGCCAGCTCACCGCTCTGCTGCGGTATGAGCCTCACGCTGATCGACACATTGCCGCCCACACCCAGTGTGCCGAGCGTGGCGGTCATCTGGCTGCCGGAAGCAACACACGGAATGGTTCCAGTGATTCCAGTGCAGTCTTGCAGCCCAACGCCGGCCGGTAAAGCACTCGTCACCACCACGCCGGTGGCGATGGTCGGGCCGGTATTCGTCACATTCAACGTGACGGTGAGCGGCGTGCCGGCGGGCAATGAGGCCGGCGAGGCAGTAGCGGCGAGGCTGAGATCAGCCGGCACAACTTCGTGCGCACCGACGTCACAATCGTTGCCTTGCGGGCGCGACACGCCGCGCTGATCGCCGGCGAGGCCGCACATCGCCACAGGGATACGATTGACGAGCGGGCTGCCGCGAAGTGGCATGCTGGTGTAGGTATCGTATCCAATCGCAGAATATTGCAATCCACCCAACTGCGCCTCAACACCTTCCAAGTCTGTCGCTTGATCCAGAAAACTGCACGTGTTGTCGCTGCTGAGGTTGTATCCGTTAGAGCCGAGGGTGCCGCTGCAATTACTCAGTCCACCGTTGGCAATCACCGAATTCTGGATCGTGCCAGCGCCGGCAAAATTGACCGCCGACGAGTCATCCACATTGGCGACGGTGTTGGCAGCGACGGTGACATTGAGCATGGACAACCAGCCAGAGCGATGATCGATGGCCACGCCCTCGCCGTTACTCAGGTAGTTGTTGCCAACCGTGACGTTGACGAGCGAGAGGTGGCCGCCATTGAAGATGCCGCCGGCCTCATTCGAGGCGCTGTTGCTGACCACTGCTGTATCGGTGAGCCACACGCGCGTGAGCGGCCCAAGGTCATTGTAGATGCCGGCGCCAGATGCCGCCGTGTTGCCCATCACAACCGCGCGCTGCGCATGCACCTTACCACTGGCGAAATTGTCGATGCCGCCGCCAGAATCAGCGCGGTTGTTCGAGATCGTGCTATTCGAAATGAACACCACGCCTTGATTCTCGATGCCGCCGCCATACCCTTGATACGCCTCGTTGCCGGTGATGACGCTGCCGGTAATCGTCACGATACCCGTGTTGTAGATCGCACCGCCATTCCTGCCATTAAGCACACCCCCTGTCAGGATGGCATTGTTGATGGCGAGCGCGCCGGCGTTGTGGATCAGCCCGCCATCCTGCGAGCCACCGCCATGCTGCAGGGTGAGATTGCTGAGTGAGGCGCTAACGTCAGCATCCACCGTGATGATGCGCGCACCGCTGCCATCAATCGATGCGCCAGGCGCGCCGGCAATCGCCACGTTGATTTCGAGCGTGAAATTGTCTGTGATGGCGTTGGTGACGCTGATCTGATCGCCGGCGGAAACTGAAGGCAGAAGATAGCTGATAGTCTTGCATGGATTGCCCAGTGTGCCACAGCCGGATGTGTCCGCGCCGGCGCTGCTGACATAGTATTGCGTTATCTGCGGCTCCGCCAAAACGACTTGTGGCACGACCAACCAACTGGCGCACAACAATGCCGCGCCGGTGATGAATTTCAGCAGACGCTCGCCTGCTGCATGTGAATGGATCACGGTGCTGCCCTCCCTCTTGCGTTCAGCTCCCTTTCGATGAGGCGTCGATGAATAACGGCAACCTGCGGCATAGGCCGCAAATGAGCGCCTACATTTTACGCAATATTGTGACGTGTGCGCAACATTACTGCGGATTCAGGGAGGGAAAGCAAGCGAGGTCAGGAAAAGATGAGTCGCAATGCGGAGAGCGCCGCCAGCGATAGCGCAATCAGGTTGAACACGGCTTGCGGCACACGCGGCAGCATCCACTTGCCCAGATACACGCCGGCGACAATGACTGGCAGCATCAGCGCATCGAACAGCACGCCCTGCGCGGTGAACATGGGCTTGTCGGGCGCGAGCCAGATCAACAGTAGATACAGGGGAATTTTGGCGACGTTGAAGATGAGGTAATACCACGCCGTCGTGCCCATGAATTCGCTCTTGGGCAGGCCGAGGCTGGTCATGTAGATCGTCATGATCGGGCCGGCAGCGTTCGACACAGTGGTGGCAAAGCCGGCAGACGCGCCAGTGCTGATGACGCCGGCCCGCGACGTGGGATTCAATCGCTCGCCCCACTTCAACCGCGCGATATAGACTACCAGCATCACCAGCACCAGCACGCCAATCACGATGTTCATGTTGTCCTTGCCCCGCGCGTTTTCGCCGATGAGAAAGAGCGCAACCGTGCCGACGATCATGCCGGCGATGACATACGGCATCAGTTGCCACAGCTTGTCCCAGCGCGTGTATTGGCGATACCAGCGCACGGCAAACAGGTCGCCGACGATGAGTAACAGCAGGGTGGTGCCGACGGAGGCGCGGCCTGGAAAGACAAGCGCCATGAGCGGGACGACGAGAATGCCGACACCGGGGACGCCGGTCTTTGAAAAGCCAATGAGCAGCGCGGCAACTGCGCCGAAGATCAGTTGTTCAGGGGTAAAGGGCATGATAGGAAATAAGAGGCACAAAATGGCGAAAGCCGGATGATCATGATCGCGGGTGGGATGAAAGCCGCAAACAGCCAAACGCGCAAATCGGGGTTTGCGCGCACTTCTGCTGCCTTCGCCACGGCGCTGAGGCGCATTGCTGTTTGTCGTGATGGTGAAAGTCCACCCAGGATGGTCGAATCTTCCGATTACAATTTGCTCAATCAAATTCAAGCAGGAGCAACTAGACACCATGGCATACAAGCTCGTCACCGTGCCAGCGGCCGGCGCAAAGATCACGATCAACAACGGCACCCTCAGCGTGCCAGACAACCCCATTCTGCCCTTTATTCGCGGCGACGGAACTGGCCCCGACATCTGGGCAGCCAGCGTGCGCGTGTTCGATGCCGCCGTCGAGAAATGCTATGGCGGCCAGCGCAAGATTCACTGGATGGAGGTCTACGCCGGCGAGGAGAGCTTCCGCAAATTTGGCGATTGGCTGCCGCAGGAAAGCGTCGATGCATTCAACGAGTTTCTCATCGGCATCAAGGGCCCGCTCACCACGCCTGTCGGCAAGGGCATTCGCTCGCTCAACGTAGCGCTGCGCCAGTTGCTGGATCTGTATGTGTGCCTGCGACCGGTGAAGTATTTCGACGGCGTGCCGTCTCCAGTGAAGCATCCTGAAAAGGTGGACATGGTGATCTTCCGTGAGAATACGGAGGACATTTATGCGGGAATCGAATATGCCGCGGGAACGCCCGAGGCCAAAAAGATGCTGG
>CAZPVX010000059.1:7966-8488 GCA_964590135.1 uncultured Anaerolineae bacterium
AAGACTGAGATGCCGAAGGAGTTCAAGAAAGTCCGCTTTGGCGCAGATGCGCTGGACCAAATTGGCGTCGGCATCAAGCCGATCAGCCGGCCCGGAGTCGAGCGCCTGGTGCGCGCCGCCATCGACTACGCGTTGCGCTTCAATCGCAAGGGCGTGACCTTCGTCCACAAGGGCAACATCATGAAGTTCACCGAAGGCGCGTTCCGCGATTGGGGCTACGCGCTGGCAAAGCGCGAGTATCGCGACAAAATCGTGACCCAGCGCGAAAGCTGGATCATCGACAACGCCGATCGCAAGGCCGGCATCAGCATCGAGGACAATGCGAAGGCCATCGACCCGGGCTATGACATGATGACCCCCGACCAGCAGGCTGAGATTCGCGCCGAGGTCGAGGAGACGCTGAAGCTGATGCCGACGCACGGCGCCGGCCAGTGGAAGAAGAAGCTGATGGTGAAGGACAGCATCGCCGACATCACCCTGCAGCAGGTGCTGACGCGGCCCGAAGAGGTTGACGTGATCGCC
>CAZPVX010000060.1:0-8238 GCA_964590135.1 uncultured Anaerolineae bacterium
CCCTGCCGGCCCTCGGTCGTCTCCGGCGTCAGCGTGGCCTGCGGCAGCGTGTCGATGATCTTTGCCGCAAGGTGCAGAGCGTTGACCATCTTGTCTTTGGCCCAGCCCGGGTGAATGGACACGCCCTTCACGTTGACCACCGCCGCATCCGCCGAGAAGGTCTCGTAGACGATCTCTCCAAGATGCGCGCCGTCGAGCGTGTAGGCGAAGGTTGCGTCCAGATCCTTCGGCAAATCCACATGGACGCCGCGGCCGATCTCCTCGTCCGGCGTGAAGCCGATGCGGATGCGGCCATGCGGAATTTCAGGGTGGCGCAACAGGTGGTTCGCGGCGGCCATGATGATGGCGATGCCGGCCTTGTCGTCCGCGCCGAGCAGTGTGGCGCCGCTGGCGGTGATGATGTCGTCGCCCTGCTTCTTCGCCAGATATGGATATTCCTTCGGCGAAAGCACCAATTCGGCGTTGTCGGGGAAGGTGATGTCGTCGCCGGCGTAGTTGCGATGGATGATCGGCTTGACGTTCTTGCCAGAGAACTGCGGGGCAGTATCCACGTGTGCCAGCAGCCCAATCGTCGGCGCGTCGGTCTGCACGGTCGCCGGCAAGGTCGCCAGCACTGCACCGTAGCTGGTCAATGTCACATCTTGCGCGCCAATGGCCTTCAACTCATCGACCAGCAGGTTGAGCAGGTCGAATTGCTTTTCGGTGCTGGGCGAAGTCTTCGAGGCCGGATCAGCCTCAGTATCGATTTTCACGTAACGTACGAAGCGCTCTTCAAGTTCTGCGTTGTAGGATGTCGTCATGTCTTATTTCACTGCGCCATAGCGCGCCATGTTTACTTCAAGGCTCTTGTTGGTGGCGGATTGGATGCCGATGCCGACGCCGGTGAGAACCAGCCAGGCCACGACGGCGAGGAATGAACCACTCGCGCTGCTCGACAGCGGGCCATACACGGTGCCCCAGTTCATCTGATCAACTGGCTGTCCAAAGAGCAGCAGCACCGCGCTCAGCAGCATGGTTGCGCCGGCACCGGCGGTCAGGAAGATCGGCAGGAACTTGCGCAACTCGGCGCGCGAAGCGATGCCGATGAAGATAATCGCGCCGACCACGCCGGCCAAAAACAGCAGCAGCCAGCCGTTGATCCCGAGTGCGCTGAGCAGACCGGCGAACAGCACATAGCCCACCGTGCCGGCCCAGAACAGCACCGCGATGGAGAACCACACATACGACAGTACGGCAAACACCAGTCCCACCAGCACCGCCGGCACGCATGCCAGCGCCGTGACGAAGACACTCTGGCCAAAGATGCCAGAGAACAGGGCCGTGACCGCGCCTGTGCCGACGAAAAAGGCCCAGATGGGCAGCAGCAGCCGGAACCAGACGTAGCCGTTGGCCAGCAGCGCAAACCCAACCAGGGCGAGGATGATGGCGCCGAGGATATTGAGAATCATGTTGTTGCTCCTTTGAATACGGTTGAATGCGATCTGAATTAAGCCAACTTTTTCTTCGCCGGCCTGCTTAGAGTATGGTTCAACGCGGCAACTGCGCCAATTCCTCCAGATACACGATGGCGGTTTCGATGCCGCGCTGGAACATCTCGATGCTGTAATGTTCGTTCGGCGAGTGCAGGCCGTCGCTGTCGAGGCCGTAGCCCATCATCACGACCGGAATCTTCATCAAGTCATAGATGTCGGCAACGATGGGGATGCTGCCGCCGCCGCGCGTGAATACTGGCGTGTGACCCCAGCCTCTTTCATAGGCGCGCGCAGCCGCCTGCATCGCCGGCAGATCGAAGGGGATGAGCGCCGGCTTGCCAGTCGTCAACAGCTTCACCTCCACCTTCACTGTCGCCGGCGTGATCGAGGCGACATAGTCTTTGATCAGGTCGAAGATCTTGTGCGGATCCTGGTTGCCGACCAAGCGTGAGCTGATCTTTGCGCCGGCCTTTTGCGGGATGATCGTCTTCGGGCCCGGGCCGCTGTAGCCACCCCAGATGCCGTTGATGTCGAGCGTCGGGCGCGCCGAGACGCGCTCGCGCAGGGTGAAATTTTTGTCGCCCCACGACGCCGGCGAGCCAGTCGCCTCTTTGAACTGCGCTTCGCTGAAAGGATTCTTCGCGATCATCTCGCGCTCGGCATCCGTCAGCGGCGCCACATCATCGTAGAAACCTGGCACAGCAATCGTGCCATCGGCGTTGTAGAGCTTCGACAAAATCTCGACCAGCGCAACGGCCGGGTTGTGCGTCGCGCCGCCGAAGAAGCCGCTATGCAGGTCTTCTTTCGGCCCTTCAACGTGAATTTCAAGATAGGTCATGCCGCGCAAGCTGTGTGTGATGGCCGGCATGTCGATGGTCGCCATCGATGAATCGCTGATGACGCACACATCAGCCTTGAGCAGCTCCTGATTTGCAAGGATGAATGGCTTGAGGTTGGGCGAGGAGACCTCCTCTTCGCCTTCGATCAGCAGCTTCACATTCACCGGCGCAGCGCCAGCAGTCTTCAGATATGACTCCAGCGCCTTCACATGGATGAGCAATTGGCCTTTGTCGTCGGTTGCGCCGCGCGCGTAGATCTTGCCGTCTTTTTCCACCGGCTCGAAGGGGTCGGTGAGCCAGCCGTCTTCCATCGATGCCGGCACCACATCGTAATGGCCATACACCAGCACCGTTGGCTTGTCGGGGCCCGCGCCCAGCCATTCGGCATACACCACCGGGTGGCCGGCGGTCTCCATGACGCGCGCGCTCTCCAGGCCCAGGCTTTGTAGGTGCGCGGTCAGCCATTCAGCGCAGCGGCGCACATCGCCGGCGCGGGCCGGATCGCCGCTCAAACTTGGGATGCGCAGCATTTCGAACAGCTGCTGCTTGAATGTGTCGGCTTGTTCGCGCGAAAACTTTCGCGCTGCATCGCTTGTGGGTGTCATGAGTCTCCTTCGAAAAACTAGGTTTGTGCCGCTTCACCGATCGGCTCGATCGGCGTATCCTTCAGCATCTCTTCCACCGGCAATTCGCCGGCCTTGTAATTGGGCAGCCCGGCCGCCGGGAAGATCGACAGCAGCGACAGCGCCGCCAGCAGGAAGAACGTTGCCCGCAATGCCCGCAGGCGCGCATCTTCGTTGATCCGAACGGCCTCATCCACCTGCTCTGGCGTGGCCGAGGTTTGGGCCAGCACGTCCTTCAGTTGCGCATTGGTCACAAAATCGATCTTGTCGAAGTTGATCTCGCGCGCCAGGATCGCCGGCAGATTCGAATTGTTGAAGCTGGTGGTGACGACGAGGCTGAGCAGACCGACGGCGATGACACCGGCAAACGCCGCGCCCAGCGCCGACGAGACATTGTTCACCACGCCACGCAGCGCGCCCACATCGCCGGCCAATTCCTTCGGCGAGGCCGACACCAGCACGTTGAACAGCAGCGTCAGCATCGCGCCTTCACCCAGGCCGACGATGATGAGGCCGAGGATGACCATCAGCGTGGACCACTCATTGCTCACGGTCAGCCCGAGCAGCACCAGACCGATGGCGATCAAGATGAAGGAGAGCACACCCAGCCGGCGCGGCGTGAGTTGCACATACAGCCGCACCGAGAGAATGGCCGCTGCGGCAACTGCCAGCGCATAAGGCACGATGGAGATCGATGTTTGCAGCGGGGTGCGCCCCAGCACGATTTGAATGTAGAGCGGGATGAGGAAACTGACCGCCGGCCCAATGCCGCCGGCAAACAGAAAGGCGATCACCGCGTTGCGCTCCTCGCTCGAATCCAGCACTTCCATCGCCAGCAGCGGCGTGCGCTTCATCATCACGCGCTTCTCCGACCAGGCAAAGAACGCCTGCCCCATCACGATGCCGAGGATGATGAAGATGGGCGCCGGCGAGAGGCCGATCAGCGAAAATGGCGCGCCGTCTTTGGCGATGAGCAGGCCCCAGTTGTTCAGGTTGTTGAAGCCGAACAGGATGAGCGCGAGGGCCGCCGCCGAGAGGATGATGCCAACAATGTCGATGCTGATGCCCTTCGTGCGCGGCAGCGGCTTCAGCCGGAAGCTGAGGATGAACACCACGATCGACATGATGAAGATCAGGCCAAACGAGTAGCGCCAGCTCAACAGGGTGGCAATGGCGCCGGCAACGACGAAGGCCAATCCGCTGGCGATGGCGGGGATGCTGGCGAGGATGCCGAGCGCTTGCTCCTGCTGGCGCTCATGGTAGTTGGCCGCGATCAACACCACCAGCGTCGGCACCAGAAAGGCGGCGGAAATGCCGGCGATGGCCTGCGCGGTGTTCATCGTGTTCGCATCTGGACTGAGCGCCATCAGCGCCATGGAGCCGCCATGCGCCAGCGCGCTGACCTGAAAGACCAGCCGCTCGCCGAACATCTTGCCAATCTTCGCGCCCAGCATCACGAAGGCTGCGACGAAGAGCGAATACAACACCAGCGCAGTGGAAACAGACGTCGCCGGCGCATTGATGTCAGCAATGATTGGTCCCAGCGAAACCGGCAGCGCGTTGATATTGATGCCCATTTGCAACTGGGCCAGCACGATGATGACCAGCGGCAGCCAAGAGGCGGCAATGACGCCGCGTGCCGCTGGAGTAGGAGATACTTTTGATGTCATGTTGTCCACATTGTTATCGCGTCACTCAAAATGATTGTGTTTGTACAAGCAGATTTGCAATCATTTTATCTTGATCGCGCCATCGGGGAGATGTAAAGTTGTTAGGAAATCTTTATTGCGCCTGCAAACAATCTGACGACCCCAAAAATTCAATTGCAATTGCAATCAAAGTTTCGCACAGAATACAATTTTCACCCAATGCGAGTGCCTTTTGAGGGCATCCCCGCGGTGTCTTGCCGGCAAAAATCAAAGTTTGTAGGCGCGCTTGGCAAGGCCGTAGGCCATCTCGCGCGCCATCTCCTGAGCAGCGGCCGTGTCGATGATCTGCCGTGCAACGAGGCCGGCGAGCCAGTCGCACGCCGCCCGCCGCCACAGATCGTGCCGCGCCGGGATGGAGCAGAACGCGCGCGTGTCGTCGTTGAAGCCGGCGGTGTTGTAAATACCGGCGGTCTCCATCACCGCGTCAAAATAGCGCCGCATGCCATTGAGCGAGTCGAAGAACCACCATGGCGGACCGAGCTTCACCGCTGGATAGTGGCCAGCCAGCGGCGCCAACTCGCGCGAGTACGAGGTCTCATCCAGCGTGAACAGAATGAGCGAGAAGCGCGAATCGTTGCCGAAAGCGTTGAGCAGCGGTTGTAGGTTGCGCGTGTATTCGGTCGCCACTGGGATATCCGCGCCCTTGTCCTGGCCCCATCTCTCCAGCACCGCGCGGTTGTGGCTGCGCAATGCGCCGACGTGCAACTGCATCACCAGCCCGTCTTCGCAACTCATGCGCGCCATCTCCATCAGCATGTGGCCGGTGAAGCGGGCAGCGTCGTCTGGGGTGGCATTGCCATACAGCGCGCGCTCGAAGATGGCATTAGCCTCGCCGGCATGAAATTGCTCGGTGTGCGGAGTGAGGGCGGCGTGATCGGTGGCCGTCGCGCCCATCTGCTTGAAGAAGGCGCGGCGCTGCTCCAGCGCCATGATGAATGCGTGATAGCCGGTGATGTGAATGCCGCTGATGTGGCTGAGCAGCTCGATGTTGCGCTTCCAGTTCGGTGCATCGATGTTGATCACGGTATCGGGGCGGAAGGTGGGCAGGATGCGCCCTGGCCAGCCCGATTCACGGATGCGACGGTGGTGGTCAAGTGTGTCGGTGGCGGCGTCGGTGGTGCTGAGGGATTCGATGTTGAAGCGCTCGTAGAGCGCGCGCGGGCGAAACGCCGGCGTCGCCAATTGCTCTGCAACATGATCGTAGATCGCCTGCGCGTTGGCGCTATTCAGCCTCTCTTCCACATCAAAGATGCTGCGCAACTCATCGACAATCCACATGCCGCTGGGCGTGCCGCGAAAGAGGTGGAAGTGATCGGCAAAGGTTTGCCAGATGGCGCGATGCATCCCCTCATCCGCCGGAAGAGAGGTGGTGGTTGAGGGCAGCAGGGACTCCATCGGCACGCCCTGCGAATACAACATCCGCACGACGTAGTGATCGGGGATGATGAAGAGATCCGCTGGCGAGCCGAAGCTGTAATCCGGGTCGGCGAACACGCGCGGGTCAACATGCCCGTGCGGGCAAATGAGCGGCAAGGACGCGACGCCGGCGTATAGCTCAAGCGCGATGGCGCGGACGGCAGGATTGGGATCGAAATAGCGCTCGTTGCTCATGATGATCTGGATGCGGCCCTGAACTTATCGCAGGGCGCACCCTCACCTATGATCGTGGCGAGCGGCTCAAATTACAAATAGCTGCCTATGCGCTGCGCTGCAGCGCCGGCTCGCGCATGGTGCGCGCAAAGCTGTGCAGGCCGGCATATACCGCGATAAGCAGCGCCGACAGCATGAGGCACAGCGCATAAGTCCAGGGGTAATCGAAGGGGTGGCGAATGCGAACCCAAACCGTGAGCAACAGGTTGATCGGATCGAAGACCACATCCCAACTGTTAAAGCGCTCGACGCGGCCCAGATAGATGCCAAAGCTGCACAGGGTGAGCGTGGCAACGGCGAAGGTCCAGCCGATGACGTGACCGAAGCGCCGCGCGACCAGTTTCTGCATGGCGTAGAGCGAAACATAGCCAAGCAACATGCCGGTCAGGGCAAATGACAACAACATGATCAGGTCATACCACAGCCAGTTGCTGTTGTGGTTGCTCAGGTGCGCCAGATCCGTCAGCATGTAGGGCGCATTGGGCAGGAACACCAGCCATGCCACGCCGCAGATCAACATCGCCGGCGCGCTGCGCATGCGCTCGGCAGCCAGCGCGCAGACAAGCGGAATCCATGCCAGAAACAGATTCCACAGCATGAAGCGATAGATGGTGTTTTGCATGTAGACCATGCGCGCGGCCAGGATGCCGACGCACAGGCACGAGGCGGCCGCGAGCCAGAAGACAGCGGTGAGGCGTTGCCGGCTGAGGTGAATTTCTGTGTTCATGAAATATGCAGAGACCTGGGTGAGCAGCCCAGAATCGTAAACCACCGGCGTGAGAGCGTGCTAAACGATCAGCACGCGTGAGGCCGGCGCGCATCCTGTTTGTCGCAATCGAAGTATGCGGCTGCAACAGTGCTGTTTGCATCCTGCCCACAAAGCCCGCCTGCGCCGGCTGCCACGGCACGGTCACGGCAGGTCTGCCCGTAGAAAAGAGAGACCTGACGGGTTTTGAACCCGTCAGGTCTTCATCTTCGTCTTTTGCAAAGGCGCAAAGGGATTTTCTCAACCTCCTGGCGCCTTTGTGCCTTTATTGAAGCCCCGTTCAGTCTCGGCGCGGACCGCGGTCGCTGCCGCCACCGCTGCGGCGAAGGGGCGGCCGGCGATCACGACGGTCACCGCCGCGATCTCCGCCCCGATCACCGCCATCGCGGCGCGGGCCGCGGCTGCCGCGATCAGATTCCTGCGCCTCTTCCAGCGTCATGCCTTCCAGCACAGCCTTGCGGCTCAGCCGAATCTTGCCGTTGTCGTTGCCGATCACCATCACCGTCACTTCCTGCCCCAACTGCACTTCGTCACCCACGTTCTTCACGGGGTGATCGCTGAGCTGGCTGACGTGCACCATGCCATCAGTCTTCGGCATGATCTCGACGAACGCACCGAAGTCTGTGATGCGCACGATCTTGCCGGTGTAGATGTTGCCGAGGCCGATTGAGCCGGTCATGCTCTCGACCATCTCGCGCGCCTTCTCGGCGCTGGGGCCGCCGGCAGACGAGATGAACACGCGACCGTCGTCCTCGATGTCGATCTTCGCGCCGGTCTGCTCTTGAATGCCGCGCACGGTCTTGCCGCCTGGGCCAATGATCATGCCGAGCTTTTCGGGATCGACGCTGATGATCAACATGCGCGGCGTCTGCGGCTTGAGCGATTCGCGCGGCGCGTTGATCGTCTCCATCATGCGTTCCATGATGGCCAGCCGGCCTTCACGCGCCTGCGCCAGCGCCTTCTCCAGCACTTCGGTGGTCAGGCCGGCGATCTTGATGTCCATCTGCAGGGCAGTGATGCCTTTCTGCGTGCCGGCCACTTTGAAGTCCATGTCGCCGATGTGATCTTCCAAGCCCTGAATGTCGCTGAGGATGGCATAGCCGTCCTGCACGCCGTTTGCGCCCGTGATGAGGCCCATCGCGATGCCGGCGACCGGCGCCTTGATCGGCACGCCAGCGT
>CAZPVX010000061.1:0-3908 GCA_964590135.1 uncultured Anaerolineae bacterium
CTATTTATGACTATGGCCCTTATGGAGTTTTACTTAAAAATAATCTTCAATCAGCTTGGTGGCAAGCGATGGTTCAAAAGCGAGACGATATTTTTGGACTAGACAGCCAAATTTTTATGCATCCTAAAACTTGGGAGGCTAGTGGTCATGTCGCTAGTTTTGATGATCCTCAAATCGATTGCCGTCAATGTCAAGCTCGCTGGCGAGCTGATCATCTCCTCGAAAAATTTGACATTAATGCCGACAAACAAAGTATTGATTGGATTAATGAAAAAGTTTCAACTTTAATGGCTGCAGGCAAACTTAAATGTCCTAGTTGTGGCAGTGATGATTTAACTCCGGCTCGACGTTTTAGCTTGATGGTTAAATCAAATATTGGCGCTCCTACTGATGAATTAAGTGAAGAAAATGTGACTTACCTTCGACCAGAAACTTGTGGTGGAATTTATTTAAATTATAAAAATATTATGGATAGTCTTCATCCTAGTTTGCCTTTTGGAGTCGCTCAGGTCGGTAAAGCCTTCCGTAATGAGATTGTCGCCCGACAATGGATTTTCCGCACTCGAGAATTCGAACAAATGGAAATGCAGTATTTCCTCGCTCCAGAAATGATGACTGAAAAATACGAACAGTGGCGAGCTGTTCGCTGGGCTTGGTATCTGGAATATGGGATGGATGAAAGCCGAATTCGTTGGTATAAACATACTAAACTGGCTCATTACGCCAGTGCTGCTTATGATATCGAATATCAATTCCAATTTATGGGCGATGATTTTAAAGAAATCGAAGGTATTCATGCTCGAGGTAATTGGGATTTAAGTCAACATTCAAAATTTAGTGGTGCCGAGCTTAGTTATTTTGATAGCAATACTGGTGAAAAATTTACCCCTCACATTATGGAAACTTCAGTTGGTTTAAATCGCTTAGTTTTTATGTTCCTTGATTTTGCTTATCATCGTGAAGATCTTGGTGAAGGCAAAGAAAGACTGGTTCTCAAGCTTGATAAAAGACTAGCTCCTATTAAAGTCGCTATTTTGCCTTTATTAAAAAATAAACCAGAATTAGTTGATTTAGCGCATAAAATTACTTCAGATCTTAGAATGAGTAGTCATTGGCAAATCGAATACGATCAAACCGGAACTATCGGCAAGCGTTATCGTCGTCAAGATGAAATTGGCACACCATATTGCGTGACAGTCGATTTTGAAAGTTTAGAAAAAGGTGAAGTTACTGTTCGTGATCGAGACACTATGAAGCAAGAAAAAGTTAAGACTGAAGAGCTAGGGAGCTACCTGAAAGAAAAACTAGGTTGTTAGGGGAAAAATTATCTTGAACTTGTCGGGAGATCTGTTCCTGTTTTCACTGGTTGATTAACTTTCCTTAGCAGTGGGTCTGTCGCTAGCTCATCTTGTCGGCGCAATGATTCTTCAATTTTCTTCGCACTCGTATTATATGATCGTTCGCTTTGAATAGCCATTTTTTTCTCTAAGCGGTCTCTCAGTAATTCATTTTTATCGTAAACTCCAGAAGCTCTGGCCACTGCCATTTTTTTAATTTCCATCCTTTGACGGAAAGTATCGTGATCAGTCAAAGAACTTCTCGTTGCTGAGCGTGAAATCAAAGTCGGTTTGATCGCTGTTCTACTTAAAAATTTTTGGGGGACAGTCGACCTCAAAGTCCTTCCAAAAGCTTGTCCAGAAATGCCAACATATGAATTAGTTTTTTTCAACATAAAGTACATCTAGTATATCATATTCTGTTTAGCAATTATTTAACGGCACTAAAACAATTTTATATCCTAAATTATGGGCCACCTTAAAAATTGTTAATATTCCCGGATTACTATTTTTATTATAAAAAGAATGATAAAGCGCACTTCTATTTAATCCAGTTTCTCGAGAAACTTTTAATATACCTCTAGCTCGCATGGCTAAACCCAAAACTTTCATGATATATTCCGAATCATTGGTTCCAATCGCAGAATTCAAAAAATCTTGAATCGCTGCGTCATTATCTAAATAATCAAGAGGATTAAATTGAGAAGTTTTAATTTTCATTTAGTTCTTTCTTTATTTGTTTAGCCTTTTTTATATCTTTTTTTTGAGTCGATTTATCACCTCCGCAAAGCACAATTATTATATTTTTTAATTTAAAAAAATAATAAAGTCTAAAACCACCAGCATAATTTATCTTTTTTTCCAAAACTCCTTCGCCAACACTCTTTGTCTTGCCTAAATTACCATTCATCATTCTATAAATATGCTCCACAATTTTTGATTTTGCAGTTTGGTTTTTTAAACTTTGAAGCCAATTTTCAAAATCATCGGTTTTGATAACTTCAATTTTATTTTTCAGTTCTATTGTATTAAATTTCATACAAACTGTCAATCTTTTCAATAATTGTTTTTATTATCCACATAAATAAGACATTTATGTTACAAAATAAATCGAAGAATATCGCTCTTGAACAAAATCAAGAAAAATATCATCTCAAGTCAAGTCGAAAACAAAATCGAGGGATTGTCGAGAGATTCTTTCCTATGCTAAAATGTAAATCTCATGTTTGAAAAATACCTCGCCACTGCTCGGGATTATCTTCAAGTTTTGATTCTTGCTCTCTTTTTCTATTTTTTAACTTTTCTCCTCATGACCAATGTCCATCCCTCTCAGGTGGCTAATTTTCCTCTCACCGATACTTATTTAATTTTTCAACTTTTACTCGCTGGCGGTAATTTTTTCTTTTTTACTTTTTTAACTCAAAAAAAATCTCTGGGAGCGATTTTTTCTCTAATTATCGCTATTTTCCTCTTTTGTCGTTTTCAAGACATGCTATAATATCCAGATGACTCAAAAAACTTTTTCTATCACTACGACTCTTCCTTACATTAATGCCGAACCTCATATCGGTTTTGCTAATGAAATTATTGGCGCCGACGTTTTAGCCCGCTATCATCGAGATTTACTTAATGAAAAAGTTTTTTTTAATACTGGCACTGATGAACATGGCCAAAAAATTTATCTCAAAGCCAAAGAAGCTGGCCTGACCCCGCAAGCTTTTTGCGATCAACTCGTCAAGCCTTTCAAAGCTTTACGTGAAACTCTCAATCTTAGTTGGACAAATTTCGTGCGGACTACCGACACCCATCATCTCGAAGCCAGTCAAGAAATGTGGCGACGCTGTTTAGAGGCGGGTGATATCTACAAAAAAGAATACGAAACCAAATACTGCGTCGGTTGCGAAATGGAAAAAACTGAGAGTGAATTAGTTGATGGTCGTTGTCCACTTCATCCTGATCGTGATTTAGAAATTAGACGTGAAGAGAATTACTTTTTCCGTTTGAGTCGCTACGCCGACCGTCTTCTTCAACTCTACGCCGACAGAAATCATGATTTTGTTCGTCCAGCCGGTCGCATGAAAGAAATCGAGAGTCTTGCTAAAAGTGGCTTGAGAGATTTTAGTATTTCTCGCTTAGCCGAAAAAATGCCCTGGGGAGTGCCGGTTCCAGACGATCCTGAGCAAGTCATGTATGTCTGGTTTGATGCGTTAACTAATTATATTAGCACTTTTGGTTGGCCAGAAGATCCGAAGCCAGCTGGTTGGCCAGCAGTGCAAGTTTGTGGTAAAGATAATTTACGTCAACAATCTGCGATGTGGCAGGCTATGCTGATGAGTGCTGGTTTACCTAATAGCGTGAAAATTTTGATTAATGGTTTTATTAATGTGGATGGTCAAAAAATGAGCAAGAGTCTGGGTAATGTAATTTCTCCTAGTGAGCTAGTTGAAAAATTCGGGATTGATGGGACACGTTTTTTACTAATTAATCTCGGTTCATACAATGAAGATGTGGATGTCAGTTGGGAAAAATTAAAAACTAGTTACACGGCAATTTTATCAAATGGTTTAGGTA
>CAZPVX010000062.1:0-3048 GCA_964590135.1 uncultured Anaerolineae bacterium
AAAGATTTTGATTGCTGAGTTTCGGATTTGAAGCTCGGCATTCAAAATTGAGCAGTCATTCATGCCACTCCAACTAGAAATCGTTACCAGCGAGCACACTGTCTTCAGCGGTTAAGCTGATATGGTCACCGTGCCTGGCGGCGGCGGTGTGATGGGCGTGCTGCCGAATCACGCGCCGGTGTTGTCCACGCTGCGGGCCGGCGAATTGCGCATTAAGATCGGCAACGACGTGCACGAATTCGCCATTGGCGGCGGCTTCGTCGATATCCACGACAACAAAGTGATCATTCTGGCAGACAGCGCCGAACGCGCCGATGAGATTGATATCGCACGCGCCGAGGCGGCCCGCGCGCGGGCTGAAGATCTGCTGAAAAATCCGCCGCCTAACAAAGAAGACCTGTACAAACTTGAGGCAGCGCTGCGTCGCAGCCGAATCCGGCTTCAAGTGGGCCAGCGCGGCCGCAGCCGCATACATGTGCAGGGTTAGTTGACGGCACATGACGCATGACGAGCATCATGTGTCAAACAACATGGGTATCTTTCGCGCGGACATCGGCATCGACCTTGGCACAGTAACCGTGGTGGTCTACGTGCGCGGCAAAGGTATTGTGATTCAGGAGCCGTCAGTCGTCGCCATCCTCACACGTGAAGAAACGGTCGTCGAAGTGGGTGAGGAAGCCCGCCAAATGTATGGCCGCACCCCCGAAGAGATCGAAGTTGCGCGGCCGGTGCGCGAAGGCGTGATCGCCGATTATCAGGTCACGCAAAAGATGCTGGCCCACTTCGTCAACAAGGCCAAGGGGTTTGCCTTTTTGCCGCCGCGCGTGGTGATTGGCGTGCCGGTGGGCGTGACCAGCGTGGAGCGCCGTGCCGTGCGCGAGGCGGCACTGGAAGCGGGCGCCGGCGAGGCGTATCTGTTGCCTGAGCCGCTGGCAGCGGCATATGGCGCCGGCCTGCCAGTCGACACTGCCACTGGCAATCTCGTCGTTGACATCGGCGGCGGCACTGCAGAGGCCGCGGTGTGCTCGATGAACGGTATCGTCGTGTCGAACAGTGTGCGCGTTGGCGGCATCAAGCTCGATGCTGCCATCCAGAACTTCATTCGCCGCAAATACAACCTCGCGATAGGCGAGCCAACCGCCGAAGACATCAAGGTGAAGATTGGCAGCGCGATGCCGCTGGAAGAGGAGATGTATATGCAGGTGCAGGGCCGCGATCAGGTGAGCGGCCTGCCGCGCACGATTGAAGTCTCCTCGAATGAAATCGTCGAGTCGCTGCAGGAGTCGCTGGCGCAGATCAGCGCGTGCGTGCGCAGTGTGCTGGAAAAGACGCCACCGGAGCTGGCATCCGACATCATTGATCGCGGCATGGCGCTCACCGGCGGCACTGCGCAGTTGCGCATGCTGGATGAATTTCTAACCAAGGAGACCGGCATCCCTGCCTATGTGGCTGATGCGCCGATGGCATGCGTGGCGCTCGGCACAGGTCGCGCACTGGACAACATCGAGGTGTTGAAGCGGACAGGGTTTATTTTGTAGCGCCAATTGGTGATCGTTGCAAGCCTCTCGAAATCAATTCGAGAGGCTTTTTTGTTACACTCGTGCGCCATGTCTGATGTACCGCAGATCATCCTCGCTTCTGCATCACCGCGCCGGCGCGAACTGCTGGCTGCGATGGGTGTTGACTTCATCGTGATGCCGGCGAATGTGAACGAGGATCCGTTGCCCAACGAAACCCCGCTCGAAACGCAGTGTCGCATCACAAAGGAGAAGGCGCGCACGGCAATCGAAAACCTGAGAACAGAAACCAGGGATCAAGCCATCATCGCCTGTGACACCACTGTGCTGTTGGATGGCGAGATGCTGAACAAGCCGGCGGACATCAATGAAGCGCGCTGCATGTTGCGCCGGCTGCGTGGTCGCGCGCATGATGTGCAATCCGTCATCGTTGTTCGTTGCGGCGACGAAGAAACAATTGACGTTGTTGCATCGCAAGTCGTCATGCGCGGTTACAGCGACGAAGAGATCGAAGCGTATATTGCGACCGGTGACCCGTTCGATAAAGCCGGCAGCTATGCCGTGCAGCATCCACAATTCAACCCGGTGAAGGAGATTTGCGGTTGTCCGCTGAATGTGATTGGGCTGGCGTTGTGTCATGTGCATGCGCGGTTGCCGCATCTGCCGGCTAGCGCGCCGGCGTGCATCGCATATTTTGGCAAGCCGTGCCCTGCGCAAATCGATGATCCATTGCACTGTGTGAATGGTCAAACCCAGCGGTGAACAAGGCCAATGAATGCGCTTGCATGCAGTGCGAAGCACAACAGAAAAGGAAATAGGGAAATTTGAAACAAACTTGTGAAATGCCCTTGACTTTCCCAAAGTGGGTACGGTAGGATGCTGACCCGCGACGCGAGAAGAAGCGCGACGCGCGAGTCAAACAGACGGAAGTCGATAAGAATCTTCAAAGAAATTTGAAAAAGGTATTGACAAGCGCGAACGTTTTTGATAGTATCAGCGGGCTTTCAGCAAGGCACTTTAACAACTAAAGAGTGACAAAGAGATTCGAGAACGGTAAGAGTTCGGGTTCATTCCGTTAGAGCTTTGAGATAGATCGAAGATCTGTCTACAGAAACTTTTATGGAGAGTTTGATCCTGGCTCAGGATAAACGCTGGCGGCGTGCCTAACCCATGCAAGTCGAGCGATTTGTAGCAATACAAAGAGCGGCGAAAGGGTGAGTAACACGTGGAAATCTGCCTCGTCGGAGGGAATAACCCCGCGAAAGTGGGGCTAATACCCAAAAGCATCCGCAAGGATGAGAGTCGAAAGGCCTGACGAGAGGAATTCGCGTCCCATCAGCTAGTTGGTGAGGTAAGGGCTTACCAAGGCTACGACGGGTAGGGGGTCTGAGAGGACGTCCCCCCACACTGGAACTGAAACACGGTCCAGACGCCTACGGGTGGCAGCAGGGAGGAATATTGGACAATGGGGGAAACCCCGATCCAGCAACGCCGCGTGAGGGATGAAGGCCTTCGGGTCGTAAACCTCTTT
>CAZPVX010000063.1:0-2741 GCA_964590135.1 uncultured Anaerolineae bacterium
AACCCCTGACCTCCTCAGTGCGATTGAGGCGCGCTCCCAACTGCGCTACAGGCCCTTGATAAATCAAATGGCGAATGCCGAATTTTCGACACTCGCCATTCGACACTTCAAGCGGGAGACGGGACTTGAACCCGCGACCTATTCCTTGGCAAGGAATCGCTCTACCAACTGAGCCACTCCCGCGAACGTGGCGCAAATTATACACCACCCATATCGATAAACATGCCGACGGTCAGGCTTGAACTGACGACCCCACGATTTTCAGTCGTGTGCTCTACCAACTGAGCTACATCGGCGCTAGAGCCTCAGCATGTTATCGAATTGCGCCACGTCTGTCAAGCTTTTACGGAAAAAGTCCGCGCGTCTCGATGGACTCGGCAACGCGGCCGATGCCCAGCACCAGCGCGCTCGTGCGCAGGTCATGCCCTGTGTGGATGGACTGCTCGTAGATGTCGTGGAAGCTGCGCACCATGATGCGCTCCAACCGCTGGGTCACATCATCTTCCTCCCAGAACAGTTGCTGCAGGCTCTGCACCCATTCGAAGTAGCTCACTACCACCCCGCCGGCGTTGCACAGGATGTCCGGCAACACCTGCACGTTCTTGTCTTTCAAGATCTCGTCGGCCTCGGGCGTGGTTGGGCCATTGGCGCCCTCCGCCACCAGGCGCGCCTTCACGTGCGGCGCGGTTGCATGGGTCAATTGATTCTCAGTCGCCGATGGGACCAGCACATCGCACTGCAAGCCAAGCAGTTCGGTGTTGGAAACGCTGTCCGCCCCATCGAAGCCGACCATGGTGTTTTGATCCTTCAGGTGACGGCACAGGCGCGGGATGTCGATGCCCTTCGGGTTGTAGATGCCACCCTTGTTGCCACTTACAGCCACCACCTTGCAGCCCATCTCTTGCGCTGTCAGGGCCGTGATCGCGCCAACGTTGCCGAAGCCCTGCACCGCCATCGTCACATCCGAGAAGTTCCAACCGAAAGCGCGGTAGGCCTCGCGCACGGTGAACATGACGCCACGGCCCGTCGCCTCTAAGCGACCGGCTGACCCGCCGATGTTGATCGGCTTGCCGGTGACGACTGCCGGCACCGAGTAGCCGCGATGCATCGAATATGTGTCCATGATCCACGCCATCACGCGCGGATTGGTGCCGATGTCCGGCGCCGGGATGTCGCCCTCAGGGCTGATGAACGGTATGATCTCGGAAGTGTAGCGGCGCGTCAAACCCTCCAACTCGCGCAGCGAGAGCTTCTTGGGATCGACGATCACGCCGCCTTTCGCGCCGCCATAAGGGATGTTCACCACAGCGCACTTCCACGTCATCCACATCGCCAGTGCGCGCACCTCCTCCAGACTGACCTGCGGCGCGTAGCGGATGCCACCCTTCGCCGGCCCGCGCGAAGTGCTGTGATGGACGCGGTAGCCGGTGAAGGTTCGCACTTCGCCGTTATCCATCTTGACCGGGATGGTGACCGTGAGTTCGCGGCGGGGCGCTCGCAGGATGGACGCCATGCCGGCGTCAAGGCATAGAATATCTGCGGCGCGGTCAAATTGCGCCAGCGCCGTTGCGTATGCGCTGTCCTCTGTAGTTTGGGGCGCCTTGCCGTTTTGCTCGTGTTGCGCCAACGCTGAGGGGCGCGCGGATTCAAGAATTGTCATGGATCAAGCCTCCTGAAGTTCAACCATCGCGTTGCACAGGGATTTGCAACGCAAGAATGCGCGCGTCATGGCCCGACATTCAAAACGCCGTATTATATGTTGATCGTTGCAGGTCGCCGGCTTGAGGTTTCGTCAAATATCGCAAGGGATTCGCGGCACGGCTACGGATACAGCCCGCGCGTCTGGGTGGCCTCTGCGACACGACCGATGCCCAGCACCAGCGCGCTCGTGCGCAGGTCGAGGTCCATGCGAATCGACTGCTCATAGATATCGTGGAAGCTGCGCACCATGATACGCTCCAATCGGTGCGTCACGTCATCTTCCTCCCAGAACAGTTGCTGCAAGCTCTGCACCCATTCGAAGTAGCTCACCACCACCCCGCCAGAATTGCACAGGATATCCGGCAATACCTGCACGTTCTTCTCCATCAGGATCTCGTCGGCCTCGGGCGTGGTTGGGCCATTGGCGCCCTCCGCCACCAGGCGCGCCTTCACGTGCGGCGCAGTCACGCGGGTCAACTGATTCTCGGTCGCTGCGGGGATCAACACATCACACTGCAAGCCAAGCAGTTCGGTGTTGGACACGTTGTCCACGCCGTCGAAATTGACGATCGTCCGATGTTCCTTCATGTAGCGGCGCAGGCGCGGGATGTCGATGCCCTTCGGGTTGTAGATGCCGCCATCGATGTCGCTCACGCCCACCACCTTGCAGCCCATCTCATGCGCGCTCAAGGCCGTGATCGCGCCAACGTTGCCGAAGCCCTGCACCACCACCGTCGCGCCGTCAAAGTTCCAGCCAAAAGAGCGGTAGGCCTCGCGCACGGTGAACATGATGCCGCGGCCCGTCGCTTCGAAGCGGCCGGCTGACCCGCCGATGTTGGTTGGCTTGCCAGTGACAATCGCCGGCACCGAATAGCCGCGATGCATCGAATATGTGTCCATGATCCACGCCATCACCTGTGGGTTTGTCCCCATATCCGGCGCCGGGATGTCGCCCTCAGGGCTGATGAACGGCGTGATCTCAGTGGTGTAGCGGCGCGTCAAACCCTCCAACTCGCGCAGCGAGAGCTTCTTGGGATCGA
>CAZPVX010000064.1:0-2547 GCA_964590135.1 uncultured Anaerolineae bacterium
CTGAGCAGCCAAAAGTAACCGTGATCGCTTCCGGGTTGCACGATGTCATGGGTAGCGCAGTAGGGCCTAGTGGGGCGCTCTACGTCGCCGAAAGTTCAACCGGCAAAATCCTGCGCATTGATCCGAAGTCAGGTGCAATCACGCTCTTTGCAAGCGGATTGCCGACTTCGACCTTGGGCCTCGGTGGTGGAACGATGGATGTCGCATTCATCGGTAACACCGCCTACGCGCTCGCAACGCTGGTCAGCAAAGCATCCGGCGGCGGCAGCAGCAAGGATGGCATCTACCGCATAGATAGCCCGACCAAAGCGACTGTCATCGCCGACCTCGGCGCGTGGTCGGTGGCTCATCCGCCCACCACGACCATCGAGGTGCCTTCGGGCCTGCAGTACGCCTTTGAGCCGTATCAGGGCGGCTTCATCGTCACCGACGGACACCACAATCGCGTGCTGCGCGTCACGCGCGACGGGAAAGTTTCTCAAGTGGTCGCGTTCGATAATGTTGTGCCCACGGGAATTGCCGTCTCAGGCAACAACGTGTATATCGCTGAGTCTGGTCCCCTACCGCATTCGCCTCAGTTTGGCAAAGTGATCACACTTGAGCCCAAACAACCGAAAGCGCCTGCCGTCAAGGAGTTGGCGTCCGGTGCGCCGCTTGTTGTTGACGTGAAATTCAACAAGGAGCGGGGACTCTATGCGATTTCGCAGGGTCAGTGGCCCGGCCAAGGCACCGAAGCGGGCACGCCGGCGCAGCCCAAGACAGGCAAGCTCGTGCGGATCAATAAAGACGGCACGTTTAGCGATGTTGTGACGGGTTTGGACAGACCGACCACATTGCAGTTCATTGGCGCGACGGCGTATGTCACCACGCTCGCAGGGGGTGTCCTGAAGATCGAAGGCATCTCCGGGCCGCCCTACGGAAAGTAAGACCGAACTGAGATTCTGCGCATCAACATGAGTCAACCGCTCATGGACATGCGCTGGTCTGTGCGGCTTTGTTTGTCATGCGGCTGGTTGTGAATTGAGTGCCGCGAGCTAAGACTCGCGGCGACTCGTATTTCAAAGTGCCGCACACGAAGCTACGCGTGCGTCGCGATGAGTCCCACCACCCACGCCGCATCCACCTCCGATAACGGCGGATCGGGCGGCTTGCTGTAGTCAATGCGGAGATCGTAGCGGGCGCGCTCAAACGCCGTGCGCAGGGCGGCGTTGAGATCGAGCGTCACCGGTGGATCTGGTTTGAGCAGGTGGATGGGAAGGTCCGGCAGCGGTTGCCGCAGTGAGATCGGCCACACGTCGCAATTCGGGCGTTCGTAGAAATCGCTCACCATCGCCAGGTAATCGGACTTGGGAACCTTGCCTTCAAACGGCATGCGCGGCCACTTGCGCAGCAGGTCAATCTCGGCCAGATGAACCGGCGAGCCGAGAAAGGATTCGTGTTTCTCCACATATTCCTTTTGCCCCTGACCAGGCCGCTTGTTGACCGGCGACAGCAACTCGATGGCAGTTACCAGTTTTGCATTTTCGCGCAGGCGCACGTAAACACTGACCAGGCGCGTCGTGACGCCCATCGGCACTTTGAGGCGCATGGGTTTGACCGCCACAGTCGGCTCTGCCACAGCAGCGGCCTCACGCAGTTGCGTGACGGCAACATCGGGCAGGGTATATCCCGTTTCGAGGAGCGAGGCTTCAGGGTCATAGCGCTCGATAACGATCTGCATTTCCGTTTCGGCGACATACTTCGGCGTGAGGAGTGGTGTGAGTTGCTCGCGGATGACGTGCATCAGGCTGCCGTGCACATCCGGCCATAAATCCGGCGACTCAAGATATGGATCCATGCCTGAAAAAGGCGACCTCATCGCCGCCATTGTAGGAGTGGCGAGGTGATGAGGATGGATGAACGCCGCAAGCTCCCACTAAAATAGCGCTAATATGGCGCACTTCAAAAACTATATCGCCGGCGAATGGGTTGACTCCAGCGACGGCAAGACTATCGAGAATACCAACCCGGCCACCGGCGAGACCATCGGTCATTTCGCCTCGGCAACAACCGAGGATACAAAGAGGGCGATTGCGGCTGCAAAAGTCGCGTTGCCGAAGTGGGGCAACTTGCCTGGTCCCAGCCGCGCGGCCATCCTCGACAAGGCCAGTCAAATCACCGCTGCCCGCGCGCGCGAATTGGCCGAAACGTTGACGCAGGAAGAGGGCAAAACGCTGGCTGAAGCTGCCGGCGAAGTCGCCCGCGCACGAGACCTGTTCAAGTATTACGCCGGCGAGGGCTTTCGCGCCGGCGGCGATGTGCTGCCGGCCAACACACCTGACACGCTGCTCTTCACGCAGCGCGAGCCGCTCGGTGTGATTGCACTCATCACGCCATGGAACTTTCCCATCGCCATCCCGGCCTGGAAGATTGCGCCGGCGCTGGCCTACGGCAATACGGTGGTGTTCAAGCCGGCGTCGCTGGTGCCGCACTCTGCGCTCAAGTTGGTTGAGATTTTGATTGAGGCGGGCTTGCCGGCGGGCGTGCTGAACCTCGTCGCTGGCAGCG
>CAZPVX010000065.1:0-315 GCA_964590135.1 uncultured Anaerolineae bacterium
CATCCGAGATTTCCCCTGCGGCCCTCTCTGCAATATCTGCCGCTGCTTCCGGGTCCTCGCCAGGGGTGTACGCAAGGATGATGGCGAGCTCATATGTGCTTCCATCGCTTCGATCAATGTCCTTGCCATCGTCCACAAGGAAGAACATTGTGGTGACGACCTTGCCATGCCTGTCGAGGATTGTTGCGAGGCGCTCATCCAGCCTGCTGGCCTTCATGCGTGCGTTAAACTCATCGGAGAACGCACTACGACGGTAACGAGCAGCTAGTGTAGTGTTTGATTCTTGTGGGAACTTAAATGCAGCCATGCGCTCGA
>CAZPVX010000065.1:325-1648 GCA_964590135.1 uncultured Anaerolineae bacterium
GCTGCTCGTCGACCAGATGGCCACGCTGGCGCTGGCGGTCGCCGACCGCGGCTACGTGATGGATTCGGGGGCGATCGTGCACGCCGGGGCCGCGGCCGATCTGCGCGACGATCCGGCGCTGGAGCGCGCCTATCTCGGCGGAGGCTAGTGTAGTGTTTGATTCTTGTGGGAACTTAAATGCAGCCATGCGCTCGAATGCTTTACATGGGTTCGGATGGGAGCGAGTACATGCGAGTTGCTTCGGTGGTCGAGTTGAGTGAAGAACAGGAGGCCGAACTGTTGCGGCTGGTACGTTCGCGGCGAACCAGCGTGAGGCTTTCCAAGCGCGCACAGATCGTGCTGTTGGCCGCGCGGGGACTGACGAACAAAGATATCGCCGAGAAGGCGGGCGTGGGTCGAGTGCAAGCGGGGCGCTGGCGCGATCGCTATATCGAATTGGGCCTGGCCGGCATCGAGCGCGACCTGCCGCGCGGGGCGCCGCCAGTCAAGGTGAATGTGCAAAGACTGGTGGAGTTGACGACGCAGAGCAAACCCCCTGCAGCCACCCACTGGAGCACGCGCAAGATGGCGGCCGAGTTGGGCGTGAGTGCCAGTACCGTCATGCGGCACTGGCAGGCCAACGGCCTGAAGCCGCACTTGGTGCGTGGCTTCAAGGTCTCGCGCGACCCGAAGTTCGTCGAGAAGCTCGAAGACATCGTGGGGCTTTACATGGCGCCGCCAGAGCACGCCTTGGTGCTGTGCTGCGACGAGAAGAGCCAGGTGCAGGCGCTGGACAGGACGCAGCCGGGCCTGCCCCTGAAGAAGGGGCGTGCGCAAACGATGACGCACGACTACAAGCGTCACGGCACCACCACGCTGTTCGCGGCGCTCAACGTGCTCGATGGGCAGGTCATCGGCCAGTGCCAGCAGCGGCACACGCATGTCGAATGGCTGAAGTTCCTGCGCACCATCGATCGCAATACACCCAAGGACAAGACGCTGCACCTGATCGCCGACAACTACGCCACGCACAAGCATCCTGCGGTACAGCAGTGGTTGGCCAAGCACCCAAGATTCAACATGCACTTCACGCCGACCTCGGCGTCGTGGTTGAACATGGTCGAGCGCTTCTTCCGTGACCTGACCACGGAGAGGCTGCGCAGAGGCGTGTTCACCAGCGTGCCCGAACTCGTGACGGCCATCGATGAGTATGTCGCCCATCACAACACCGACCCCAAGCCGTTCATCTGGACCAAGTGCGCGCGTGACATCTTGCAGAAGGTCATTCGGGCCAATGCGCGCTTAAGTTCCAGACAGAACGAAACACTACACTAGGCACCGATG
>CAZPVX010000066.1:0-1033 GCA_964590135.1 uncultured Anaerolineae bacterium
GCTCTCTCTCTTTCTCTCTTTCTCTCTCGCTCTCTCTCTCACTTCCACTTTGTGTGCGTGTGTGTGTTTGTATACGCATGTGTGACTTTGTGCGGCTGTTATCTTTGTGTGCATGTGTGTGTGCATGTGCATGAGCATGTGCATGTGTGCGTGCGTGTGTGTGCGCGTGTGTGTGTGTGTGTGTACGTGTGTATATGCGTGTATTTGTGTGATAAAGGCGCTCACACTATGTATATCTCTCACTATGTTTTTTCTTCAGTATCGCAGCTGTTCCTTGTATCTTAGTTTCTCGCGTAATTTAGTTCAACTAAGTGCCAATCATAGTGATTACTGACTTATTTAATAATTTAATTCATCATTAACTATTTATTTTTATATGTAATTAAACGTGATTATAGTTTCCATCAATAATATAACGTGATGATTTTCCCCCAATTATAATCGCAAAATTATATTCGATCAGGCAAGCCGTGGTCGGGGATGATATACCCTAACCTTTAGTTACACACAAAAAACGAATAATCATATCCTTAAGTTACACAAGAAGACTGCGAGTTTGATGCTATTTTTTTTTCGGCACGTTTTCTAATTCACTTGGTCTTCATTTTTTGGCCAAATTACTGATTTTTATTTTTCAATATTTTGCTCTAATTTTTGCAGCTGCTTCATTCCCAGTTCCCATTGCTTTAAGACAGACTGATGTTGTTTAGTTGTTTCAAGCCGGCAGCTGCATGGGCAGCTGTTGGGATCAGTTCGATATATCTTCACTTTGACTCATTCGCAAATCACACTGACTTTTCCTTGCTCTTTCACCGTCATTCATAGAATATCTACAGAATATCTACAAGTTGGAGAGTGTATAGGTATGTGTGTAATAGCATGCTGTTTGCTTCACTCTGGAGCCTTGCCTCTCATATATATACACGACGTTTTCTCTTCCGTGTTGCTCAGATATGAATCATATGTAAAGATGAATTTCCGGGATAATTTTGCAGTTTACTTCGTGAAGTTTGCTCCGGCTGGCAACTTGTGC
>CAZPVX010000066.1:1043-1606 GCA_964590135.1 uncultured Anaerolineae bacterium
TTCACGCCAGTCCCGAGATTCTTGCTCAAGGCCATAAGTGACTTGGAATTGAATCGAGAAGAAAGCAATATTTTAATTCGAGTAAAGAGGATAATAAAACCAGCAGGGAGTGCTTAGTACCGTTCACATGACAGAAGATGAAATTACCAAATGAATGTCACTCAGTTGATTGAATAATTCCAATTCCAAAAATCAATTGTCACACTGAATGAATTACTGATTGTCATTAAGAGCTGAGAAATGATCTGAAAGAGAGATATTGATAATGAGCACGAAGTCAATAAACCGATTAATGCTCGTGATTGATCATAGTAAATAGCAGCGGCCGAAGCAGGACTGACGGATTGCCTAAAATTATAATTCATTTGGCTAAATAGTTACTATCATGACCATGATTGTCTGACACATGACTGATGGGAATAGACAATTAAAGTAGAAAAGAACGAAAAGGAAACCAATCGCGCAATAAATAAGAAGCTGGTACATTCTGATGCTGATAAGACAGGCATAAGCTCTTTATGGCGGTCGTACTCAGATGAGGCGATTTCGCGTTCAGTTTGCGT
>CAZPVX010000067.1:0-1559 GCA_964590135.1 uncultured Anaerolineae bacterium
TACCTGTTGCTGATCGAACTGGGGCGTAGCAGCCCCAGCGTTCGCATGCTGCTGCACCTGTGCTCGGCGCAGAATGCCGATGTGCTGGGGGACGTGGAGCGAGTAGAGGCGCAGAAGCCGTTTAAGGCGTGAGGTACCGAGCGGTGATTTTATGGTTCAAATCAGTAGTGTCCGGTTAAAAATCGAACAAATTCAATTGGTTAGCGATGGGCTGGGGTTCTGATCGGGAGCGATCGGCCCGCAAGGCGCATGAAACCTCGGTTTTCTCGAAGACCGAGACCGACAAAATCTGTAGACATGTGTAGAGCGAGGCATCGAGGTGAAGCTCTTTCTTGACGATGGCGATCAACACGTAGGTGGCTACGGCGCACCAGATTTGCGTCTTCACAGCGTTCTCGCTGGTGCCCAGGAAGCGCTTGATGCGCAGGTGCTGTTTGATCCATTTGAAGAACAGCTCGACCTGCCAGCGGCTCTTGTACAGCGCGGCGATCGTGAGCGCAGGCAAGCTCGTGTTGTTGGTCAGGAAGACCAGCGTCTTGCCCGACTCGTGATCCTTGAAACGAATACGCCGCAGATGCTCGGGGTAATTCTTGGCCGAATAAAAGCCGTCCAGCATCACGCGCTGGTCGCAGATGACGCCGCTGCTTCGATCCGTGGATGCCGAGTACACGCGCCTCGCATCCATGCCCGCCTTGGCGCGCGTGACGAAGAAGGCGCCTGCCTGATGCAACGCATACAGGCGTGCGAAATCCACGTAGCCCCGATCCATCACGTAGAAGGCTCCCGCCTCCACGGGCAGGATGTCCAGCACGTTCACGTCGTGCAGCTTGCCGTCGCTGATATGGATGAATGCGGGAATAGCCCCGCGCAGATCCAGCAGCGTGTGCAGTTTGACGGCGGCCTTGGTCGAGCGAAACGGTGCCCAGTCGAACAGGCTCAGGCACAGGTCGATGGTGGTGGAGTCCAGCGCATAGACCGTCGCATCGAGATCCAGTACGGCAGGCTCTTGGGCGTACAACACCCTGGCGCGGGCGATCAGCCGCTGAGCCAGCGCGTGATAGATGCGCCAGTCGCGCAGGTTCAACGCATCGGCCAGCGTCGAGCGCGCCGGCGCCGCCTTCAGCCCCATGTGATAGAGCTTGCTGTGGTTGGCTGCCAAGCAGGCCTCGATGTCGCGCAGCGATTCGCGCCAGGTGAGCTGGGCGAAGGCCATGATGCGAAACAAGTCCGCACAGCCCAGCGTGCGCACACCGGCATCGCCCTTGTGCCGCTCGATGATGCGCCCAAAGGTCTTCCACGGCACGTACTCCATCACCTGCGCGAACAGCGTCTTGCCCACGTTCATGCACCACCTCGGGTCTATCAAACCCGCAAGCATCGCAAACCGGTGATCCGAAAATCAAATCGTGGACACCCATGAATCCGTCCAAACCCGCGTCATCATTGGCTTTGTAGCCGGTCGGCTTCAAATAAACCGGACACTACTGATGCAAGGCGTAAATCGCAGCCATAGCCGTAGCTATGGCGAGGATTTACAACGCAGCAGACCGCGTCATGCA
>CAZPVX010000068.1:0-1540 GCA_964590135.1 uncultured Anaerolineae bacterium
TGGCCGTCGATCAGGTGGCCGACGGTGGCGGTGACGTTCTTGTCGTGTTTCATGGGGGGGGTTCGGGGGTTGGATGAGGGGCGGATCAATCCGATGACAAATGACCTCGCTGCGCTTCGATGACAAATGACTGGGCCGTCACGCTGCATTCAAGGCCATGGCGGCGCAGCCGCCGTCATCGAAGCGCAGCGAGGTCATTCGTCATTTGTCATCACTGCTGTCCGGTTAAATGTTGAACAAATTCAATTGGTTAGCGTTGCCAGGCGGCTCGACTGCGGAGTCATCGGCCTGCAAGGCGCATGAAAGCTGGGTTTTCTCGAACACCGACACCGACAAGATCTGTAGACATGTGTAGAGCGAGGCATCCAGGTGAAGCTCCTTCCTGACGATGGCAATCAGCACGTAGGTGGCTACGGCGCACCAGATCTGCGTCTTCACCGCGTTCTCGCTGGTGCCCAGAAACCGCTTGATGCGCAGGTGCTGCTTGATCCACTTGAAGAACAGCTCGACCTGCCAGCGGCTCTTGTACAGCGCGGCAATCGTCAACGCCGGCAGCGCTGTGTTGTTGGTCAGGAACACCAGCGTCTTGCCCGTCTCGGGATCCTTGAACCTGATGCGGCGCAGATGCTCGGGGTACTTCTTGGCCGAGTAGTAGCCGCCCAGCATCACCCGCT
This sequence comes from uncultured Anaerolineae bacterium, assembly GCA_964590135.1. GTDB lineage: Bacteria > Chloroflexota > Anaerolineae > J036 > Brachytrichaceae > JBDHWI01. Next base: position 675 of record CAZPVX010000068.1, read on the forward strand.
GGTCGCTGATGACGCCGGTGCTGCGGTCGGTGGGAGCCGAGTACACGCGCCGCGCGTCCATGGGCGACTTGGCACGCGTGACGAAGAAGGCGCCGGCCTGATGCAGTGCGTACAGCCGCGCGAAGTCCACATAGCCGCGATCCATCACGTAGATGGCGCCGGCCTCGAAGGTGAGCAGGTCCAGCACGTTGACGTCGTGCAGCTTGCCGTCGCTGATGTGGATGAAGGCCGGGATCGCCCCGCGCAGGTCCAGCAACGTGTGCAGCTTGATGGCCGCCTTGGTGGAGCGAAACGGCGCCCAGTCGAACAGGGACAGACACAGATCGATGGTGCTGGAGTCCAGTGCGTAGACCGTGTTGTCCAAGCCAACAACCAGCGCATCGCCTGCGTAGAGTTTGCGGGCTCTGCGAATGAGCAGCGCGGCCAGGTCCGACCAGATGCGCCAGTGGCGCGATTCGTTGGCGTCGGCCAGTGTGGAGCGCTTGACCGCCGAGCGAAAGCCCATCGCGTACAGCTTGCTGGCATTGGCCGACAGGCTCGCTTCGATGTCGCGCAGGCTCTCGCGCCAGGTCAGTTGTGCGAAAGCCATGGCGCGGAACTGCTCGGCGCAACTGAGCGTGCGCACACCAGCGTTGCCGTTGTGACGATGCACGATGCGCGCAAAGCTCGTCCACGGCACGAACTCCATGATCTGCGCGAACAAGGTCTTTCCAACATTCACAGGCACTCCTCGGGGATGTCAACCCCGAGAAACTACCTGTTTTCTGAGAATCAAAATTCAAATCGGCACCAAATGAAATCGGCCGAAAACCAGCGCCAATGCTTACTCTCGGGCTTGTCGTAGCTTATTTAACCGGACAGTAGTG
>CAZPVX010000069.1:0-1522 GCA_964590135.1 uncultured Anaerolineae bacterium
TGTCATCCTGGGCTTCGACGACCTTTTTCCAGAAGGACATGAGCTCGGTGGGATTGTTAACCTTGCGTGCGACTTCAGTGGGGCAGCTTACGATTAGCTTGTCGCAGGCAAATTCGGCCCACGGTGCCGGACGTTGGCGAATTTCCTTCCACTTTACATCGTCATCTTGGCCGAGCACGAACAGTGGCGCGGCGATGCCGTTCTGAACCGTCGCGGTGAATGGTTCATCGTCCTTCGCGCGGCCGGGAACTTCGATGTAGATCAATCCGCCGAAGGCACTGGCTGTTTTCGTTGTTGCAGTGGCCAAAGTGTCGCTGCGGGTGATGTCGGGAGCGCGCTGCCATTTGTCGAGATGGTAAAGCGTGTCGCTATGGCAGCCGATGCGCACGGCGTAGCCTTTGTCCGCGTATTTTTCCGGCAGCGTGACGGTGATGACCTCACCTGCGGCGGCATAGAGGCCGGTGCTGGTCCAGCCGGGAATGCTGGGTGTGATTTTGATCTCGCCGGTGATGCGTGGCGCGTCGGCGGGTGCCTTGCCGGGGAATTCGGCGTGCGCGGGATGCGCCTTGATGCCTTCGGCGGCGGCGAGACGCAGCACGCGCGTTTCCATGCCGAGGCGCAGGCGGGCGGCGGCGTTCGCTGTGTCTGTCAGAGGTTCTTTAGCTGTGGGCACTGGCACGTCGGCTCCAGCGTTGCCGAGCGCGGCGGTGACGGCGTTTTTCAAATTGCTGCGATCCGGCGGCTGCGCGGCCATGGCGATCTGGATCGCGTTCATGCCCTGCTTCATCTGCTCGGCGGTGAGCGCCGGGCCGCCATCGCGCTGTTTTTTGATCGCGCTGATGGCGTCGGAGGCGTTCATGAACTGCGGTAACTCGACGCGCGCGTCGAAACCGCGAAGTCGGTCAAACGCGCTCATGTCAGTGATTGCGACGCCTGCGGGCATCAGCGCCTGATTCACGCCGTGGGAGATGGCGAGATCTTTGCCGCCGCTGGTCTGGCTGTAGGCCCAGCCGGTCATGCCACCGATGAAGCCGCCACCGCCCTTGATGTATTCAGCCAGCGCGGCCCCCTCCTCGGCACTGGTGATGCCTTGGATGTTGATGATGACCACGTCGTAGTCGGAGAGATTTTTCTTCTCCACCGTGCCAAATTCCTCCGCCTTGATGCCACGCTGGGCCAGCACATCGCCCTTCACCCCTTTGAGGCCCACACGCGGCTTTGCCTTGTTGCCCGCCCACTTCACGCAGTTTTCGATGAGCTGCGCATGATCGCCGCCGCTGTTGCCGCCGAGATAGCTGTTATGGCCGAAGAGAATGATGCGCCCTTTGCCATAACCCGCTGCGGCAGCGACGGCGATCTCGACTCCGTCCTTGTCCGGCGCGGAGAGAATCGGGAACGCGATATTGCCCCAGATGCCGATCGGCCCAGGCGCGCCCGCCTTGGGCACCGATTTGACACCTTCGAGGATTTTCGCGCGTTCCGCGTTCACGAGCGCGGGTGGCATCTGCGCCTGTGCGATGGC
>CAZPVX010000070.1:0-290 GCA_964590135.1 uncultured Anaerolineae bacterium
CTCCCGGTTTATCCCTATGCCGCATTTTACTTTATTAGCTTTTTGATTCTGGTGACCTTCCTTCTGGTTAGCACGTTTACGGGTATTATCGTCAACGCCTTGCAAGAAGCATCCGCGACAGAAAAAACCAAATTGGAAGATAGTAAGTTCTTCAAGAAATTCCTCGAGAAGAATGAGGAATAGTCCTTTGTAGCGTGGTAAGTCGACAAACTTAAAAAATTCCTATATAAGATAAAAATCTCGGAAGTTGGACGGTTGCTGGAAGCGCAAGCTTCTGGAGGAAAGTCCGG
>CAZPVX010000070.1:300-1510 GCA_964590135.1 uncultured Anaerolineae bacterium
GGTAAGGGTGAAATGGTGCGGTAAGAGCGCACCGCCTTGTTGGTAACAGCAAGGGCAGGGTAAACCCCACCAGGAGCAAGACCAAATAGAGATGACACTTGGCTCGTCCAAACGTGGGTTTCTGCACGGTCATCTGGGTAGGTCGCTTGAGGTTGATGGCAACATCAATCCTAGATAAATGACCGTCTCTGGTTCGCCAGAACAGAACCCGGCTTATAGACTTCCGAGATTCTGTTCTGTCTTATTATGATTTAGTACCAACCTGGCTCTTCTAAAGGTTTTAAGAAGGTTACTTCTGCGGAGTTAATCGCGATTGCCAGTGGTCGATTATCCCCTGGCTGACCCGATACTTCTGCAGGGCTTTTGGCATTTGGAAGGTTTAATGTGATCAATGCTTGACCTTTCAAATAACTCGGCACTGGCACTTCGATTTGATGTGCGCGAGCTTCCGGTACATCCTCTACGAACACGTAGGTATAGTTTCCAACATGTCTTTCACCGAGATACACGTTCACGTTTTGTTCGGGATGCTTATCCGACACGAAAGCGTGTGTGTTAAACACAACTTTTGAAACCCGTTGACCATCAATAAGGACAGGGAATTGGATTGTCGCCTTGGGACCTTGAACCCATTGTTGTGAGGGTTCTTTACCAGAAAAGTTGGTTAATTCAAATGATGCAGGTAATGGAGCAATGACACCCTGTGTACCAAACCTAAAGCTCATTTTTTGCATATGATGTAGTGGAAATACCAGGTCAAGTCGATCATATTCAACTTTCAAATCTTGTTTAGGATTCGTTGCCTTAAATACAAATTTGTCCCCATCTTCACGATAGTATCTTCCTAAATCTACAGCCATCGTATGAGAAGTAGTCGGATTCTCAAATTTCTCTTCAGTGCCATTATTGTATGCTTCATGAGTGGAGATTCTTAAATGCCCACTATGATTCGTGGTGACATTTGTGAATATAGCTCTTGCAGCATTGGGATATCTTGTTAGAATATCTTTTAAAGTTGGTGTTGCGACTAATAGACTATTTTTCTCCCATTTATCCTCGAATTTCTTATGTTCCATCTTCAAAGGTTCGTCGAATGTTTCAACGGGTTGAACTAGTCCAAATAAAGACATTAAATGACGCACAAATGCTGAGTCTGCAAATGCTCTAGATAGCGCCATAGAATTGAGACCCTGCAAAAAACGAGTTTTAT